>CAVXJY010000102.1:0-69086 GCA_963761855.1 Bryobacterales bacterium
GCTCAGGACGCCCCAACCGACCTCGCCAAACTGGTGGCGCACCGCGAGAGCGAAACCGAAGCGCAGCGCAACCAATACATGTACCGGCAGACACTCACGCTGGAAGAACTGGACGAGCGCGGTATCGTGCGCGGCCAGTACCGCGAAGTGCGGGACATTATTTTCTCGCCGCAGCAGGAGCGCACCGAGCAGTTGATCGGCAAGCCGGAGAACGGGCTCACCAGCCTGAAGCTGACCCCGGAGGATTTTCGCGACTTTCGCGATATCCAACCGCTGGTGTTGACCGAAGACAGCTTGTGGAACTACGAGACCAGGTCCCGCGGCGATGAGAACATGGATGGCGTGGATTGCTGGGTACTGCAAGTGAGGCCGCGGCAGATTCTGGAAGGGCAGCGATTCTTCGACGGTTTGATTTGGGCGGATAAGAAAGAGTTCAACCTGGTGCGCATTGAGGGGCGCGCCGTGCCGCAGATCCGGTCGACCAAGAGCGAAAACCTGTTTCCCCGTTTCACCACCGTGCGCAAGCCGGTGGACGGTAAGTATTGGTTCCCGGCGTTCACGTTTGCCGACGATACACTGCAATTCCGCACCGGACCACAGCGCGAGCGGCTGCGCATATCTTACAGTCACTACAAGCGGTTCATGGTGGATTCGACGTTCACGCCGCGCTGAAGCGAAGAACCGGCGGCCGCGCGCTACGGTCAAGCCAATGCACTCCGGGTTCGACCCTCGGGCTCCACTCAAGAGGGGTTGTTTGGCGCCGATTTTTCGCCGCGGTTCTCCGGCGGATTCAACCCGGCGGACAATTGGAACCGGGTAGCCTGCCGACCGTATTCCGCCGACCGTATTCCTATATTCCGAGAACCGTAGGCGTCGCGCTCAGAAGCTAAAGGTGAACTCGCGCAGGCTAGGCTGTTTCCGCATTTTGATCGTGTGCGTTACGGATTCGGCGGCAGCTTCACGAGCGAAAGCCAGAAGTCGCCGATGGTCTTTACTACGTGGATGAACTGGTCGAGATCCACCGGCTTGGTCACAAAACAGTTGGCATGGAGGTTATACGTTCTAAGGATATCTTCCTCGGCTTGGGAAGTCGTCAGGATCACCACCGGAATCTGCCGGAGACTCTTGTCCTCCTTAATCTCTGCAAGTACCTCTCGGCCGTCTTTCTTGGGCAGATTAAGGTCGAGCAAGATGATGTCCGGGCGAGCGGCGCCCTTGAAGGTACCCTCACGGCGCAAGAACGCCAGAGCCTCGATCCCATCCGACGCAATGCTCAGGTTGTTGACGATCTTCGCCTCCTTCATGGCCTCCATGGTGAGCCGAACGTCTCCGGGGTTATCTTCGACCAGCAGAACCTCTACTGGTTTCATGCCGATATCTGTCATAAGCTTGCTTCTTTCTTCCGAATGGTGAAACGAAATGTCGCTCCCTGACCAAGTTGAGACTCTATCCAGATCCGTCCGCCGTGCCGCTCGGCAATCTTTTTGGAAATCGCCAGTCCAATACCCGTTCCTGGATAGTCTTTCTTGCCGTGCAGCCGCTGAAACACTTGAAAGACCCGCTCGTTGAACGCAGGATCGATGCCGATGCCATTGTCCCGGACCGCAAAGCACCACTCTTGTTCATTCTCGGAACTGGTGACATCGACGTGCGGCGGCTCCGAGTTTCGGAACTTAAGCGCGTTGCCAATCAGGTTCTGGAATATCTGGCCCAATTGCACCGGATCGGCATACACAGTAGGCAAAGGCTGTCGGGTAATCGTGGCCTTACTCTCTTCGATGGCAGCGCGCAAGTTCGTCAGCGCACTAGAGAGCACTGCCTCCGCATCCGTAGCCCGCAAATCACCCCCACGCCTACCGACACGCGAATACGCCAACAAGTCATTGATGAGATTTTGCATGCGCCGGGCACCATCAACGGCGAATTCGATAAACTCATCCGCATCCTGGCCCAGTTTGCCCTGGTACCGCCTGGCGAGCAGTTGTGTGTAGCTGGAAACCATGCGTAGCGGCTCCTGCAAGTCATGGGAAGCCACGTAAGCGAACTGCTCGAGTTCGGCGTTGGACCGCGACAATTCCTCGGCCCGTGCCCGCAGTTCGGCGGTTTGCGTGTTTACGCGCCGCCGCAATACGACCACCCACGAAGCACTCAGGGCGATGATGATAGCGAGGGTCGCCAAGAGCACAAGGATTCGTGCCGGTGACCACCAGGATGGCCGCTCGGTCACAACGATGTCTTGTGCCGACCGAAGCAGGACCCGAAAGTAGGCCGGTCTGCGCAGTTCGTCCATCTCGATTGACCAGACTCCCATCAAATTCAGACGGCTACCAACCGGAATTGAACGGGTGCGGGCCCATGCGGCTTTGTTGCCCAGGAGTGCAGTGAAAGTCGCGCCGCCCGTCTCCATGGCAAGCACGAGGTCGTCACCTTGAATTGAGCTACCTAAAAGGCGGCCCTGGATTTTGATCAACTCAGCGTCGTAGTCCCCGGTCAAGCTGGCGCCGTGAGTCAAATCAGCCGGCGCAGGCGCCGTATTAGCCGGGCCGAGCCGTCGAAAGTCACCGTCTTCCAATATGGGTGCGTACTGACCGGCCGTGGGGAACCCGATGGCATCGACAAGGTCGCCGACCCGCAGCCCCGCGGTGCGCGCAGTCAGTATTTTCACACCACCGGATGCATCTTGGATATAGAGGAACTGTCCCGCCTTTTGAAGCGTCACGGTCCCCTGTATCCGTATTCGGTGGCCTGAAGCCCTTTCCGGCGAAAACTGCAGCAGGCTGCTGGTAGGAAGAACCGGAAGCGTGTAGGGATCGGACCGAGCGGCGACTTCGATGTGAACTTGATCGGTATTTGGCACGAAAAGCTGAATGCCCTCCAACTGGCGTTTGTCATTGAATAATGCGCCGCAAGCTCCGCGAACGGAAACCCGGGCATCAATGATAGATGCGTAATCCCACGCCGGGTCAAAATCGGCGACCCAAGCTTTGAATTTGTTCCTGCCGCTGGAAATGGTGAGTGCCAGTGCGGGAACATCACTCTCCCTGTGAGCTAACAGCATGCCCTCGATCCTGGCCGAATGGACGATGCCGCGCACCTCCACAAACTGGCTGTCCTGCTCACCGCTAAGCAGATCTTCCAGCGGAAAGGGACGAGCCTGGGGCAACGGCGCCTTGCCGAGGACATGCATCTCGGGATTCTCGACCTGCGGCGCGAAGAATCCTTTGCCGGACACGCCAACGATCTCGACTAGATCGCCGGTGTGGGCTTGAGGGGGCGTTCTTAGAAAATTGACGTAAATGCCCGCCGTGGAGTCCTCAAAGAATGTCAGGCGCAATCGGGGCGTGTAGTAAGTCAAGACGCCGTGCAGGTGGATCGGATAACCCCTCTGAGCTTCTTTGGGAGTTAGTTGGCGGATTTGAGCCGCTTGAGTTAGAACCGGAAGGTTACTTTGACCTGTTGTTCCGGACAAGCCCGAAACTCCGCTACACAACAGCGCGATAATCGCAACCGGGACCGGCTTGAAGCTGAGGCTATATCTGAGCGGAGCCGTGCCCTGCAGGAATGAAAGCCTGCGGCTCTTGGGCAGCCCGGTCTGCGATGCTTCGTCCGATGCCAGAACCTTTCGACCGTCTGGCGCTATCAGAGGATTACTCTCCATGGCCGATTCTCCGTCTTGCTCACCCGAATTCAGCTTGCGATCTCTGGTCTGCGGGAAACGAACACTGGGGCGAGACCTGTTGATGTAGGAGCTGCCGCTGTCCAGCCTCCCTGAGCTTTTTCGCGGTCCGAGTTTCAGACAGACTGCCGGTGAACGCATGGCTCCGACAGCTCGCTAACCATACATAGTGACGAAACTAGTCTGGCATCCGCTGTAAGCACTTACAATCACCAATAGAGTTAACGCATTGAGGGTTCACCAACGTTAGAGAGGTGAATGGAGCTGGGGGATCCTGCTGGCTTACCTTCGTTAATGGGGAAGCGACGACCACAGACAGCATTGACTGGAGTGCACTGTCTCGGCGAGAGTGAAGGAGGCGGCATCACACGAGCGCTGCGCCATTAAAGGGCGAAACATGCGCAGCTTACCTGGAGCAGGGGATCACGGCAGTTTGGGCGATGGGAATTGTTCCTCGGTCGCGCGCTCTTCGGCGAAGGGAGCGTGGAAGCCAGACACGCAGGAGAAGCCGAGCCGCCTACTTCTAGTTGAGGACAACGCCGGCGACGCGCGGCTAGTCTGCGAGATGCTCGCCGACGCCGAAAATAACCCTTTCCAGATCCAGGTTGCAGAGTCGCTGGTCGGTGCGTTGTCTGCCCTGTCGCAGGCCCACTTCGATGTGGTGTTGCTGGATCTCTCGCTGCCGGATTCGAGCGGCTTAGAGACGCTGCTGGCCGTAGAGCGCCACACTGCGGGTATCCCGATCGTTCTGTTGACCGGCCTGGCCAGCGAGTCCATGGCCTTGGCCGCCGTAAAGCGGGGCGCGCAGGATTACCTGGTGAAGGGCACCCTCACTCCGGAAAGCCTGCTGCGCTCTCTTCAATACGCCATAGTGCGGCACGAAGGCAATTCGGCGGCATCCGCCACCGCGTCTGTCAAGGCTAAGATCGTCGGCGTGCTGGGCGCCAAGGGCGGTGTGGGGGTGACAACCTTCGCCTGCCACTACGCCCAGGAACTGAAGCGCCAATCGGAGGAGAAAGTCCTGCTGGTGGACCTGGATCCTGCTGCGGCGTCGGCTGCGTTTCTGATGAAGGCTCAATCCCAGTACACCGCCCTCGATGCGTCATCCAGCCTGAGCCGCCTGGACGAGGCATTTTGGAAGGGTATCGTCGCCACCTCGACAGGGGGCGTCGATTTGCTGCAGTCCCCAGGCGCCGTGGGCGTCGTTGAAGCTCCGGATGGCGAGAGGATTCGCCATGTGCTGCGTTTTGCGCGCGGCCTTTATCGCTGGATCGTTGTCGACCTGGGACGGTGGAGCGCGCTTTCGATGATGCTGCTCGACGAAGTCAGCGAGCTATTCGTGATGACGACGACGGAGCTGCCCTCGTTTTACGAGACCGGCAGACTGCTCAGAAAGCTGCAGGACCTGGGACGGCAACGGGAGAATATGCACCTCCTGATCAACCGGCAGTCCAAGGCGATCCCATGCCCGCAGGACGAAGTGGAGAAAGCGCTGGGGTACCCGGTTCACGCATCGCTGGCCGATTACACGTCGGAGTTGCATGAGGCTTACGGGAGTGGGCATTTTCTGGATGGCAAACTGCGGCTCAACAAGCAAGTGGAACAATTGGCCGCCGCCAGTCTGGGGAAACCGGCAACCGCGCCGAAGGCCGGCATGAAGTGGTTTCAGTTTGTCAGGGCCAACTAAAGGGTGACAATGTCAGCGGAGGTTACCTCGGAGCGGTTGCCACTACAGGGATTCTTCCATGCAGGATGAGCAGTACCGGGTGCTGATGGTCGAAGACAATGCCGGGGATGCCCGCCTCGTGGAGGAGCTCCTGACGGACGCGAAGTGCAACATGTTTCGCGTTCACTGCGCGCGCAGCCTGGTGTCGGCGTTGGACATGCTGTCCCGGATCGAGTTCGATGTCGCCATGGTCGATCTTTCCCTGCCAGACTCCGAAGGTCTGGATACGTTGATCGAGATTCAACGTCGCGCGCCGCATCTTCCGATCGTTGTGGTCACCGGCCTCGAAAACAAGAACGTGGCGGTTCGCGCCATGCAGCAGGGCGCTCAGGATTACATAACCAAGGCAGAACTGACCGCGGATGTCCTCGTCCGGTCCCTGAAATACGGCATCGCCAGGGCTCCTTCGGAGAAGAAACTCGCCGAGGCCGGCAATGCGAAGGTGGTCGGCTTCTTAGGCGCCAAAGGCGGCGTCGGGACCACCACGATCGCGTGCCATGTTGCGCGCGAACTGAACAGGCAGAAGAAACAGAAGGTCTTGTTGATGGAGACGGACGCCAGCTCCGCTGGCGCGGCATTCCTCTGGCAGGTGAAGTCATCGCACAGTTTGCTGGATGCCGAGAAATCCGTGCATCGCCTGGACCTGGATATATGGAAGAGTATCGTCTCATCTGCATTTGACGGTGTTGACCTGCTCCAGTCGCCCGGAACGGTGCGCATCACCCAAGAGTCCCGGCGTACCCGGGATGTCCTTCGGTTTGCCACGTCGCTGTACGACTGGATTGTCCTCGACCTGGGACGGCTGAATGAGACTTCGCAAGACTTGCTGGCGCAGATCGGGGAAGCGTTTCTGGTTACGGTACCGGACGTGGCTGCGATGGCCGAAACCAGACGAGCTCTCAAGGGGCTGCTGGACCTGAATTTCTCCAGCGCGCAGACGCATTTGATCCTCAACCGGACCCCCAGGGGGCTCTCGATCGAGGGGCAAACGGCGTTTGGCTTTGCCATCTACGAAACCATTGCCGATGAGTCGGACGAACTGCAGCAGGCTTATCGCGAGTCCCGCTTCCTGGACGACAAACTCAAAATAAGCAAGCAAACCACCAGACTCGTATCGAAGTGGCTGGGCACCGAAATCAAGCAACCGGGCCCGAGTGGTCTCAGCCGCTTGGTTTCGCGGGCCATAGGACGAGTTTAACTGCGGGCTGCCCATGGTTGGCCGCCCCGTCTACGGGATTCATTCCTTTTCCGGCACAATCTCGAGGTAATCGAGCGCCGCGGGTTCGCCGCCGTCGGGGCGGCCTTCAATGCGGATCTCGTCGCCGGGGCGTAGCGCCACGCCACAGATGACCCGGCGGGTCGAAGAAGTCGAATCGAGCTTGGTAGTTGGCAGCAGCAGATCGGCCTGCCACTCATCGATCAATTGTCCCGCCACGCGCAGCCGGTAATGCGAGATGCCATTACGCTGGTCGAAATATTGGACGCGCAGTGTATACCAGCCGGCAGCGCCACCATATTTCAGCGTGGCACTGCACTCGGCGCTGCCGCAGGCGACGGCCTTGCCGCCTGAAGCGTCTTCGGCGGGCACCACGTCGCGCACCTGATAGCCATCGAGGCGCATCGCTTCGGCTTCGAAGCGGCCGCGATAGTGGCCCACGCGGCCGCGCGCATCGGCGATGCCGGAAGCGCGCATGAACCATTCGGTCACCGCATCGCGCCACACCACTGCCTGCCCGCCCTGGTATTCAAGCTGCGCCAGCACTTCGCGATAGCGCTGCCCATCCACCAGGCCGGCCAGCTCCCTCCATTGCCTCACGTAGGCGGCAACCGCTTCCGCGCCTTCGTAATGCGAATCGTAGAGGTATTGAATAACCGTCTTGCCATCGTGCAGCACGTACGTATAGGGAACGTGATGGAAAAAGAGCAGCAGATTGTCCGGGCAGGTGGCGAGCGACTCCCACATGCGGGCCACGGCGGGCCGATATTGACCGATGAAGCCGGTGCCGGTGGCAACGGTGCGGTCCATGCCGACGCCTTTTGCATCGGCACGATGCCATTGTCCCCAGCCGTTGCGCTCGCTGGCTTCGACGTTCACGCCATAATGATTGCCTGTGATATCGGTCAGCGTCTGCAGGCCCAGCGGGCCGGTGTAATTCTCATAGGTGCGCCATGAGCCGAGCTGGATGGCCGTAACCGTGTCGTCGACTTTCGGATTGCCGCCGAACGTTAGGCGCGTCCACTCTTGGACAATCTGCCGCGAGCTCAGATCGGCGTCCCACGCGAGGCGGCCGAAGCCGTACAGGTTGGCCTGCGACAACTGATTGCCGCACCAGTTTTCATCGAGCCCTACATTAGCGACACCGACAAAGCCGCCGGTCGGGCGATGAAAAGTCTTGCCGGCCGCGAGCGCTTTCACCGGCGTTCCTGCGCCGCGCGCGTGCATGTCGAAATCGAGCGTCTCCTTCCACATGGGAACCAGAAAAACGGTGTGCCGGGCCTGGCCCGTATATTCCTGCGTGATTTGGAGTTCGATGGCCTGGTTGGTCTTCTCGAGCGCGCCGAACAGCGGCGAGGCGGGCTCGCGCACCTGAAAATCGATGGGTCCGTTCTTGATCTGGATCGCCACGTTGGAGTCGAACTTGCCGTCCAGATTGTGGAAGTTGTCATAAGCCGCGCGCGCGCGATCGTTCTTCAGGTTGCGCCAGTCCATGTGATGGTCGTAGACGAAACCGCGGTAGAGCAACAGGCCGCCGTGCGGCGCCAGAGCGCGCGCCACCATATTAGCCGCGTCGGCGTGGCTGCGGCCGTAGCTGGAGGGACCGGCGCGGCCCTCCGAATCGGCCTTGAGCACGAAGCCGCCGAGATCCGGAATGGCTTCATACAATTCATCTGCTTTCTGTTTCCACCAGGCGGCGACACCGGCATCGAGCGGGTCGAAGGTGTCCAGGCCGCCGAGTGTTTTGGGGCTCGCGAAATCGACTGAAAGCACCACCCGCACGCCCCAGGGGCGAAGCGCGGCGGCGATGCGCGCGATTTCCGCAATCATCTCCGGAGCCAGCAGGCGCGGATTGGCGTTGACGTTATTGATCGAGCAGCCGTTGATGCCGATCGAGGCGAGCAGCCGCCCGTAGTCGCCGACGCGGGTCAAATCGCCGCGTGCGTGCCCGTTTTCCCAGAAGATCGAACGGCCGCCGTAGCCGCGCTCGATGGAACCATCCAGATTGTCCCACTGGTTCACCCAGCGGATGGGCGCGTAAGGCGTGCTGCGTTCATCGAGCGCATCCACCGGCTCGCCGAGAGCGATCTTGCGCAGCAGGGCAAACGCGCCGTAAAGCACGCCGCGCGGGCTGGTTGCTGTGACGACGGTGTAGCGGAACCCCCGGTCCGCTACGGTCTTCAGCCAGTAGCCATCCCCGGTGAGCGTGGCCTGAAGCTGCCATCGCGGCGCGGCGCGGCCGAACTCGTCCAAGGTTCCCAGCACGATGGCGCTCTCCGCGGGAATTCGTTCTTCGGCGCGCAGCGTTCTTCCCACTAACCCGCGCAGGCCGCGGATCATCTCGCCCCGCGCGGAGGTCTCAGGACCGGCGTCATTCAGAGCTGTTACCACAGCCGGCAGCGTGGCGCGAACGTGAGCCAGCGCGGCGCCTTCGATGGGCCGGTAGCGCAGCCAGGCGTCGTAGCCGGTTTCAGCGTGAAGGCAGACCACGGCAAACGCGGCGATGAAGATGGATTTGAGCGCGGTTTGCCAGCGGCTGACACGTAGTTTTTTCGCATACGAGCAAGCTATAGCATGCCCTACCGGAGGCACGCGAGGTATTGGCGGGGCATGCTTTAGACGTTGCTGGAAAAAGCCGGAACATGAATGGCCGTTGATGAACGCCGATGAACCCGGGTTGAAATGAACTGCGTTATCAGCCTTCATCTGCGTTAATCGGCGGCTGAAAACACTCCCTCCGGACTTTTTCAGCATCCCCTTTAGCTCGCGCTTAGCTTTCCCGTCCATGTCGCGCACCCGCTTCTCCTTTACGAATTGACGCCGGACGCGAGATAGCCTCCGTCGACAACGATCGCCTGCCCGGTGAGGAAGCTGGCGCCGTCCGACGCCAGCAGGACGGCCGCGCCCACCAGTTCCTCAGGCCGGCCGAATCGCCGCATCGGCGTGCGCGTCAGCATCTCGCGCCCGCGCGCTGTGCCGCTCACCAGGTCTTCGTTCAATTCGGTGGGAAAGATCCCGGGCGCGATCGCGTTCACGGATATTCCCTCCTGAGCCCACTCGCAGGCCAGGCTGCGCGTCAACGAGAGCAGTCCGCTCTTGGCCGCGCAGTAGCCCGCCACCTCGTTAAATGCCACGAAGCTGCCGAGCGACGCGATATTGACGATGCGCCCTCGGCCGCTGGCCTTGAGCGCCGCGTGAAAAGCCTGGCACGCCCGCAATACGCCCGTCAGATCGGTGTCGAACAGCTCCTCCCATTCCTCCTCCGCTACCTCGATCGTAGGCCTGCGGAAGGTGATGCCGGCCGCGTTGACCAGGATATCCACGCGGCCGAAATGCTCCAGCACCCGATTGCGCAGCTCCTCGATCGATTTCCGGCTGGTGATGTCGGTAGCCTGCCGGAGTGTCCGTCGCCCGCCCAGCTCTATTTCCCGGCAAACGCATTCCACCGCGTCCCCGCGCCGGCCCGTGGGAATGACATTCGCGCCGTGGTGTGCCAGGCCAAGCGCCATGGTGCGGCCGATGCCCGAAGTGGCGCCGATTACCACGGCGACCCGATCCGTCAATTCCAGACAATTCCCCATCATTCCCGTTCG
Source organism: Bryobacterales bacterium (assembly GCA_963761855.1). Lineage (GTDB taxonomy): Bacteria > Acidobacteriota > Terriglobia > Bryobacterales > Bryobacteraceae > Bog-375. The sequence continues at coordinate 10,212 of CAVXJY010000102.1, forward strand.
TAGTTGAGAAACACAGCGCCGTCCTCGACCGTCAGCCCTACGCCCGCCGCTGTGGCCGCTTCCGCTAAAGCCGCGTCGAGCATCGCCACCGGGTCTGCACTCACCGCCAACCGGCGCATCAGCCCTTCCCCCTTCCTGGCGCCCACGCTAAAGACGATTTTGAGTCCACGCCGTTTGCACTTGACCGGCATACCGTCTTCCAGTTTGACGTTCATGGGTTTGACGTACGCGTCCACGTAATGCACGCCGATTCCGGATTTGTCGTCGGTGAATTGCGGCAATTTCTCGCGCGCCGCGGCATTCACATCACAGAGTTTGATTTTCATGTTCAAGCTCGCTCCGGCGCCGTTTGGATTCGAGGTATTGGTCCATTCTGTTTCGAAAGGCGCGAATGTGCTCCGGCGTGCTGCCGCAACAGGCCCCGAGAATATTCACGCCTGCCTCGAGCAGCGGTTCCACGCCGTGGGCCATCTGCTCCGGCGTCTCGTCATAGACCACTTTCATGTCGACCAGCCGGGGCTGGCCGGCGTTTGGCTGCGCCATTACCGGAAGAGCGGACACCGCGCGGTATCGCTCCACCGCGTGCCGCGCCCGCTCCATATCCATGCCCGTGCCGCAGTTCAGGGCGACGATATCGGCGCCGCGTTTCTCCATGAACTCCGCCGCCCGTTCGGGATCGATCCCCATCATGGTGCGGAATGTCGAGCCGTCGAGGGTCACATCGTAGGCCATCGAGCCGATGACACACGGTGCGCCGGCCTCCCTGGCCGCCTCGATGCCGATCCCGAGCTCTTCAAGCGAAGTCTGCGTCTCGATGATGATGGCGTCTGCGCCCGCGTCCACCAAGGCGCCAGCCTGTTCCCGGAACGCTTCCCGCACCTGCGCTTCGGTGAAATCGCCATAAGGCTCCATCAATCCGCCGAAGGGTCCTATGTCGCCGATAACGTAGCCGGATCTGCCATCGAAAGCCTGCCTCGCAATCTCTACTCCGGCGCGATTGATCTGAACCGCCTTGCCGGCCTGGGAATGCCGGTTGAGCATGATGCGCGAGCCGCCAAACGTGTTGGTGAGAATGCAATCGGAACCGGCCTCGGCATAGCGGCGCTGAATGGCGAGCACCCGCTCCGGGTGCGTCAGGTTCCACGCTTCGCCGCAGTTTCCCTGCTCGAGTCCTGCCAGCATCAGTTGCGTGCCCATGGCGCCGTCGCCGAGGAGCGGGCGGGTGCGAATCGCGTCTTGCAGGCGTGGCTTCATTTTGGTGTCTGTATTTTCCCTGCCGCGCTCTCCTGCCCGAGCAGCGCGTAATGAATTGTTTCCAGTACCAGTCCCCACTTGTGCAGGCGGCTGGCCGGGTCGCAATAGCAACCGGCGGCGTGGGGCGGCCGCTGCCACCGGAGCGCCTCGTGAAGCGGCCGGCCCAGCAGCGGTTTCTCAGCCTCCACCGCGGCCAGCAACTTTCCGCCGGCGTCGTACTGGCACATGAAAGTGTGGCCGGTATCGCCCGGCGCCGGGCCGCAGCGGGCTTCCAGGATCGGGTACCCTTCCTCACGGCGGCCCAGGCTGACGTGGTAGTCGAATTCGAGAGGCCGCCCCAGGTTGGTGCAGGTGGTGCCCTGGTAGCGGAACCGGGCGTCGCTGGTGCCGTTATCGCGGTACGCAATGGTGAGCCGTTCCGCAGCCCATCGCTGCAGCGCCTTGCGATTCGTGGAGTAGCCTGGGGCGCCACCAAAAGTGACGAAGCGGACGGTCTCGATGGGCGCTGCGCCGGCCCCTTTCGCAAACGGGGCACGTCGAAACTGGCAGGGCATATACGAGCAGTTCTCGCACGGCGACAGCTCCGTCAGCCGGCGCACGCGCTCCGTGTGGCGAGTCAGCCCAAAAACCCCGAGCTGCGACTTCTTGGGACGCAGCGCGCCCGATTCAAGCGCTTCCAATTCTCCGGGCAGGGGTTGCTGGCCGTCCTGGCGGAGTACACTGAGCAGCCGCGCCTGTTCGCCGATGTCCCAATCCGGGTAGCCCGGACTGTCATGCGGAAGCACTGCTAACCCCCGCGGCTCCGCCCAACCGCATAGCCGGGCGCCCGTGGTCGTGATCAGGCGCTCCACCACAGCCGATCCGAACACTTCCAGAAAAAAATATTGGTCGGGTTTCTCTTCGCGCCAAAGCCGCTGCGCTTCCACTTCAAGCGCGCTGCCCGCGCTAGCCGCCACCAGGACCGCGCCACCGGCCGCGGCCTGTTCGAACATTTCGCGCAGGCGCCGGCTGCGAAACGGTACGCCTTCCAGCCGCACGATGTCGCCAGCCAGTCCGATTTCCGCAGCCTCGCGCGCGTAAACCCACGGCTGCCCGTTGGCGCGGCACCACCCACGCGCCCAGACGGCCAATTCCTGGGCGCGCTCGCTCAACGCCGCGCCTCGCGGATAACCCAGCAGCCGGTGATACTCCGGTTCCAGGACGTCGACTTCCGGGAACGAATCCGCCAGTTCAAGCCTCATCCGGCCACCTCGACCGATTCCAGCGGTTTGAACTGGCATCCCTCCACAAAATAATCGAAGAAATGCGGATGAGTTTCGAGGCGGCAGTGCTCGACCTTCCGCACCAGGTCCTCCAGTTCCCGGCGCTTGGTCATTGAAAGCAGCATCATCGAAGCACCCTCGATCGCCGCGTTTCCGGCCTGCACCACCCGGCAGGCGGGCAACTTCGGGATCAGTCCGATGCGCGTGGCCGCTTCGACGGGCAGGTGGTGCCCGAACCCACCTGCCAGGTAGAAGACCTCGATATCGCCGAATTCCACGCCGTAACTGCCTGCCACCACCTGCAAGCCCGCCACGTGGGCGCCCTTGGCCTGTGCCAGTTCACTGACGTCGTTCTCCAGGAAGAAAACGCTGCCCTCCCGGTCCAGCGCGATCCGGCCGCCACCGGCATCGTCGAGTCCGGCTGCGCCGTCTGCGAAGCGGCCCATCTCGTTCATGCGGCCGGTGCGCAGCAACTCGCTCAGCAACGCGATCAGACCGGACCCACAGATTCCTTGGGGCGGCCCGCCGCCGATCACGCGCACCTGAAGATCGCCTCCGGCGTCCACCCACACGTCTTCGATCGCTCCCTCCAGGGCCGGCATTCCGCAGGCGATCGCACCGCCCTCGAACGCCGGTCCCGCCGGGCAGGAGGCCGCCAGCACGCGATGGCAGTTGCCGACGATCAATTCCGTATTGGTGCCGATATCCATCACCGCGATCAGGCGGTCTTCGTGCGCCATACCGACGGCCAGCAGGCAGGCGGCAGCATCGGCGCCCACATGGCCGCTGATAAGCGGCGCACCATAAACGCGCGCCCGCGGATGAATCGGCAGCAGCGCCTGGCGCCCTGTCATGCTCAAGCTTGTTGTGGCGCGCTTGCCTTCGGCCATTTCGATTTCCGTGATGGACCGGTACGGGTTCTGCCCTATCGAATACACGCTCTGGCCGAAAAACAGATCGCGCATGGTGGAATTGCCCACCACCACCATCTCGTAAATGTTGCCGGGATCGACCGGAAACTCCTCGATCGCGTGGCTCAGGTAACCCGCCAGCGTCCGCCGCAGCAGCTTGCCAGGGTGCCTGCAATCGTAATGGATGCGCGACATAACGTCGGAACCGCCGAACCGCTGCGGGTTTTCGAACGACGTGTCGGCAATCCGCGCGCCGGTCGCCAGGTCGAAAAGCCGCAGCACCACGGTAGTGGTTCCCAGGTCCATGGCGATGCCGTAGAGCGGGCCCGCAGCGTGCTCGATTTCTTCGCCATCGAGCAGGATGCGGTCTCCGTCGCGCACCACCGCCGCATCGAGGCCGATGCCGCGCAGTTCCACGGGCAGACCTGTGGACTCCGTTTCGACGCGCATGGTCCCGCGCCGCATAGTGTGGCAACGAACCTCGCCGCTCGCTGCCGCTACTCGGGCGCGGCATGAGAGCCGGAACTTGCCCGCGAGGTGCCGCTCTTCTTCGGTGCGCTCCGACAGCAGTTCGGCGCCCACGGCAACCTCCACCATGCACTCCCTGCACTTGCCCTGCTTATGGCAGGATGTGGGGACGCGGATGCCTAAAACCTCGGCGTGATCGAAGATCGACGCCGCCGGGTCGGCCTCGATCGAGTGTCCGTTAATGATGAGGGTAGCTGCCATGACTGCGCGGGCTCACCAGGTGGCCTGGGCCTCGAGTTCGGCTCGCACCGCTTGGGCTACCTCTCGCGCCGAGCCCTCGCGCTCCTCTTCCTCGCTCCACCGCCATTGCGCCAGGTAGTCGTCGGAACCTTGCAGGCCCTGCTGCACGGCCAGGCGGTCGATGCGCTCCATGAACTTCGCCGGGAGCTCGATGGTCACGTCGTCCTCGTCGTCCTCAGCCTTGATCTGGGACGGTATTTCCTGCCAGTAGAGAATTTTGTAGGTTGCCATCTTGCTCCCTTGACGCCGCCAGCCGCAAAAACAGGTCGACGGCGGCCGAAGCGTTCGCGCCGTATCCGTCGGCACCGATTTCATCGGCGAACATCTGGCTGATCGGCGCGCCTCCCACCGCCATCTTGATGTGCCCCAGGCCGGCCGCCTCAAAGCCGTCGATCACCGTCTTCATGTATGTCATGGTGGTGGTGAGCAGCGCGCTCATCCCGATGATGTCCGGGCTGCACTTCGCCGCCGCGGCCATGAATTTCTCGACGCTCTGATCCACTCCGATATCGTAAACTTCGAATCCGGCGCCTTCCGCCATCATGCACACCAGGTTCTTGCCGATATCGTGCAGGTCGCCGCGCACCGTGCCCATCAGTAGCACCCCGATCCGTTTGGTGCCACTGTCCTTGGCGCTCAGCAGAGGCTTCAACACCGACATCCCCGCTTTCATCGCGCGTGCCGCAATCAGCACCTCCGGCACGTAGAGGACGTTGTGCTTGAAATCCTCGCCGACCACGCTCATGCCCGCAATCAAGCCTTCGTTCAGAATCTCCTGCACCACGCGCCCCTCGGCCAGCGCGTCCTTGGTCATCTGCTCGACCTCTTTGGCTTTGCCCTCATAGAGGCACTGGTTCATCAGGGCATAATCAACCATGCCGCGCTCCTTTGCCGGCCGCGCGGCTGGCGTTGAACTCCTGGAGCGCCTCCAGCATGGCCACGATATTGGCGCGCGGCATTCCGGGGCTCGTTCCTCCGCCCACCGAAAGAACCACGCCCTCGCCCTCTGAGCCCTCCAGCACGTCGAGCGTCGCTTCCCTCACTTCTTCTGGCGTTCCGCGAACCCCGATCTCCAGGGGATTCACATTACCCATGAGGCACATCCGATCGCCCACCCGCCGCTTCACTTCGCGAATGTCGCGCTGTTTACCCCAGTTGAGCATGTTGAAACCTGCGTCCGGCAGATGGTCGAGGCAGGCATCCACCTCGGCGTCGTTGTGATAGAGTTTCACCCAGTCCGCCGGAAAGGCATCGCAAATGCGCTTCAGGTACGGGTGCGCGAATTCCTGGTAGTGTTCCTCGTTGATGAAGCCCACGATGTCATCGAGGATGAAAATGCCCTCCACCGTGTCGCCCATCGCTTTGTGCTGCGCCTTGAGCCAGTCGATCACCACCCGTGTGCACAGGTCGATCAGCTTGTGGGCGCCCTCCGGATTCTCCACCAGGTCGATCATGAAATGCGTGGTGCCGCGCACGAATCCGGCAGTGCACAGCGGCCCGCGCGAAGTCACCATGGGCAGAATGTAGCCGTGGTCCAGGATGCGCTGACGCTCCATGCCGATGCGGTGCAGCGTCAGGGCCGCGAAAGCGTCCGCCTCCACTTCGTATTCCGGAAACTGATCGATGTCTTCCAGGTGATACAGCGTGTGGTACTCGCTCGGCGTGTTGTCCTGCCAAAACTTGATCTTCGCCCCGAGGACCGAGGGTTCGGCCGCCATACCGTATTCCATCCACCACGACGGGATGAAGATGATGTCCGGAAACTCGCGCATGATCTTCAGATTGGCCTCGAACCAGACCTCCCGGTCGAGGTAGTAATCCAGATGTTTGATGCCGAGATAACCGGGAATCCACGGGCTATCGACGATCAACGCCATCGGGATCTTGTCCAGCCTCTCCAGGCGGGCGGCTCTTTTAAACGTTTCCCATTGTTCTGGCAGCATGGCAATCTCAATTCACCGCGGTCAATTGACGGCGCGCCCCCTGCGCCGCGGCTTCACTCATCCGGCGGCACGGCTGGCTCAACATGGAATCTCCACCGGACGGCTGTCGGCGGGGTCGGCCCAGCGGTCATTGGGAACCGTCGGCGCCCAACCGGGACGCGCCGGGTCCTGGTCATATGGGTAACCTCCCAGCCGCCGGTACAGTTCGGCATATTCGCGTAATTTCTCACGGTTGAGGCGCACGCCCAAGCCGGGCCCCTCGGGCACGCGGATGGCGCCGTCTTCGTAATGCATCAGGCCGCCTTCAATGATGTCGTCGGTCAAATGATGATAGTGCGCGTCGGCGGCGAACGTGAGGTTGGGCAGCACGGCGCCCAGATGCAACATGGTTGCAAGTTGAATTCCCAACTCGCCCGAGGAATGGACCGCGACTCCCAGTTGAAACGTGTCGCACACCGCAGCGGCTTTCACGCACGCCCGTATGCCGCCCCAGAACGTCGTGTCCAGCAGAATCACGTCCACCGCGGTATCGAGAGCGTTGGCGGCCAGTTGTTCGAAGTTCACCACCACGGTATTGGTGGCCAGCGGCACGCGAGTCATTTGCCGCGTGCGCCGCATACCGTTCAGGCCGAAGACGGGGTCTTCCAGATAGTCGTTGCGCAGGCCCTCGATCGCCTGGCCGAAGCGTATGGCTTGTTCCACGCTCCACACACCATTGGGGTCGAAGCGCAGGGAGTCGCCGGGAAATGCGGCGGCCAGCGCCCGGTAAACTTCCAGTTCATAGTCCGGTGGAAACACGCCGGCCTTCAGTTTGTGGGTGCGGAAACCGAAGCGCCGCTTCCATTCGCCCACCTGGCGAATCACCTGGTCCATAGTGCGGACCTCGCCCGCGCGCGTGCGCGGGTCCGGGTAGCGAAAGAACACATAAGTGGCGAAACGCACCCGGTCGCGCAAGCGGCCTCCCAGAATTTCCGAGACCGGCACGCCCCACGCCTGGCCCAGGATGTCCAGGCAGGCGAATTCCAGGGCCGCCAGCACCTGGGTCCGGTTGTTGTACAGCGACGCCGTAGGATTGGCAACGCGAAACCGCATTTCCTCCAGGCGCGCCGGATCGTGGCCCACCAGGCTGCTCTTCAACGCCCGGAATACCGCTTCGGCGGATTCGCCGCCGCCGCCCATTTCACCCAGGCCGATCAGCCCGTTGTCGGTCTCCACTTCCACGATGGTGCGCACGAAGCGGCCCCAATGGCAGCCATTGGCGTGGCGTAGCGGCGCTTCCAGCGGAACGGTCACCGTGGTGGCTCGAATGTCGCGAATCTGCATCGCCTCTATGCTTCCACTTTACTTTACTGTACTAATATAGTTTGATGCTACAACTAAATCATTCGGCGCGCTTGTACCGCTCCTGGAGGGCACTGTGGCCGCCTGCACTTTGCCGGAGACGATCCCCCTGCCTGGCCGCACTCCCAAGTGCCTGCCGGCGGCGTGCTTGGCGCTGGTTTGGGCGGCTCTGCTACGATGAAACTTCCCTGCAATTATGGCGCTTCGCTTTTATAACACCCTCACGCAACGCGTCGAGGAATTCCATCCGGCGCAGGACAACACGGTGCGCCTGTACACCTGCGGTCCTACCGTTTACAGCTACGCCCACATCGGCAACTTCCGCACCTTCACCTTCGTCGACATTCTGCGGCGGTGGCTGCGGGCCAGCGGTTATGGCCTGAATCACGTGATGAACATCACCGATGTGGACGACAAGATCATTCGCAACGCGGCGGCCGAAAGAAAGAGCCTGACCGAATACACTGCCGTATACACCCAGGCGTTTCTAGAGGATTGCGCCACATTGCGCCTGGAGTTGGCCGAGCACCTGGTGAAAGCCACCGACCATATCGGCGAAATGGCGGATGCGATCGCGCGCCTCAGCGCCGGCCAGCACACCTACTCGAGCGACGGCTCGATTTACTTCCGCATAGCCAGCTTCCCTGGCTACGGCAAGCTTTCCCACAACGATTTCAGCGGCAACATGGCCGGCGCGCGCGTCGACCTGGATGAATACGAGAAGGCCGACGCGCGCGATTTCGCGCTGTGGAAGGCTCCCAAGGAAGGCGAAACCAGTTGGGAAACCCCGATCGGCGCGGGCCGGCCAGGCTGGCATATCGAGTGCTCGGTGATGGCCATTAAGTACCTGGGCGAGACGCTGGACATACACGCCGGCGGAGTAGACCTGATTTTTCCGCATCATGAAAACGAGATTGCCCAGTCGGAGTCGCTCACCGGCAAGCCGTTCTCGCGTTTCTGGCTGCATGCCGAGTTTCTGATGGTGGAAGGGCAGAAGATGGCCAAGTCGCTTGGCAACTACTTCACCCTCCGCGATCTCATCGGGCGCGGCTACCGGCCGGAAGCAATTCGCTACCTGCTGGCCTCGGTGCCCTATCGCAAATCGTTGAACTTCACTTTCGGCGGCCTGCAGGCGGCGCAGAATGCCATCGAGCGGCTCCGCAACTTCAAATTGCGCCTGGACACGGAGATGCTCCCGAAAGGCGCCGACGACCGGGTTTCGGCGCGCACCGAGGCTGCTGCGCAAGCCTTTGTCGCCAGCCTGGACGACGACCTGAACACAGCCGAGGCGCTGGCGGCCGTGTTCGAGTACGCGCGCGACGCCAATAGCGCCATGGACGCCGGCCAGTTTGGCGCCGATAACCGGGCGGCGGCGGAGCGCTTATTCGAGCAGTTCGATGCCGTGTTCGACGTGCTCAAACCCAGCGGCGTAAGCGCCGGCCTGACCGATTCCGAGATCGAGTCGCTAGTCGCCGAACGGACCGCCGCCAAGAAAGCACGCGACTTCGCACGCGCCGATCAGATTCGCGATCGGTTGCTCGAACAAGGGATAATTTTGGAAGACACTAAATCCGGCGTGCGCTGGAAAAGGAAATAGCTTGAAGATTCACACCCAGGCCGTTCACGCGGGCGACCGCCGCAAGGCTCCCGGCGCGGTTCCCGTAACCGCACCCATTTACACCGCGTCGAGCTTCTTCTACTCGACCACCGAAGAGCTGGACCGCGTATTCGCAATGGAGCAGGCGGGCTACTGCTACGCCCGCTACGACAATCCCACGGCGGCGGCGCTGGAAGAGCTGGTGGCGGCGCTCGAAAACGGCCGCGGCGCGCTGGCCTGCGCCTCGGGAATGGCCGCGCTCGAAATGGCGATCGAGACCGCGCTCGCCGACCGGCGCAAGTCCATCGTGGCGGCCGAGGCCCTCTACGGTGCCTCCATCAAGCTGTTGCTCAATGTGCTGGAGCCGCGCGGCGTGGAAGTGCGTTTCGCCGATGCCTGCGATCCGGACGCGCTGAGCGCCGCGGTCAGCCAGGCCAAGCCGGGTTGCATTCTGATGGAGACCATTTCGAATCCGCTGCTGCGCGTCGGCCAGATCGATAAGATCGCCGAAATCGCGCGTTCCGCCGGAGCCGCTCTCGTCGTCGATAACACGTTTGCCACGCCCCTGTTGGTGCGGCCGCTCGATCTGGGTGCCAACTTTTCCGTGCACAGCCTCACCAAGTACCTGGCCGGGCATGGCGATGTGCTGGGCGGCGCAGTAGTCACCGACGCTGCTCATTACGATGCCCTGCGCACGCTGGCGCGCGTGGTCGGCCCCCTGCTCGGGCCCTTTGAGAGCTACCTCACCATGCGTGGAATCAAGACTTTCCCGCTGCGCATGGAGCGCCAGTGCGCCAACGCGTGCCGCGTGGCGTCCTGGCTGGGCAGCCACCCCAAAGTCGAGCGGGTGCATTTCCCCGCCGACCCGGCGCATCCCGACGCTCCCGCTGTCCGCCGCTTATTCGCCGCCGGCCTCTATGGCGCCATGGTCAGCTTCGAAATTCGCGACGCCGGCCGGCCCGAAATCTTCCGCTTCCTGGACCGTCTGCAATTGGTGGTGCGTGCCACGTCGCTCGGAGACGTGCATAGCATGACCCTTTACCCCTCGATGAGCTCGCACCGCGACCTCGCCCCCAAGCACCGCGAGCGGGTTGGCATCCGCGACAACCTGGTGCGCCTTTCGGTCGGCATCGAAGCCGCCGAAGACATCATCGCCGATCTCGATCAGGCGTTGACCTAGCCGGATGTGCGGCGAATCACCTAGGGCAACTCGCCCAGCATGCGGTCAATGTCGGCCGGGCTGATGTAGAAATGGGGAGATGTGCGCACCCAGCCGGCGCGCGGAGCACAGGAGATTCCGGCCTCCCGCAGCCGCCGCACAATCAGCGGAGCTTCCAGGCCAGGTTTGCGGAAACTGACGATTCCAGAGCCACTTGCAGGCGTTCGATTACCCAGCACCTGGTAGCCGAGCGTCTCGGCCCCGGCCGCGATACGGTCTCCGAGATTTTGGACAATCGGAGCGATTTTTCCGGGGCCGACTTCAAGCAGAAACTCAATTGCCGCCCTTAAACCAAAACATCCGACGGTATTTAACGTACCGCACTCGTACCGGCCAGCATCCGGGCGCAAAGTCATGTCGCGGGACCCGTAATCCGCATACCCGGCGACGTTGGTCCAGCCGAATTCCACAGGCTCAATCCGGTCCTGAAGTGCTTGACGAATATAGAGAATGCCGCAGCCCTCTGGACCCAGCAACCACTTGTGCCCATCCGCCGTCAGGGCATCGACATGGCAGGCCTGCACATCGACCGGAAAAGCGCCAAGTCCCTGAATGGCATCCACCAGAAAAATGCAGTTGTTGCGCCGGCAGATTTCACCAATTGCTTGAATCGGAGCCCGATAACCGGTCAGGAATTGCACGAAGCTGATGGCCAGCAGGCGCGCCCCGCGGCAGGCTGCGTCAATCTGCTCCAGGGGGTCGGTAACGCTCAGCCATGTGACTTCGATCCCCTTAGTTTCCAATCGCTTCCAGGGGTAGAAGTTGGCGGGGAACTCCTCGCGAAAGCCGACCACGCGATCGCCCGGCTTCCAATCCAGGCCCAGCGCCACGGTCGCGATTCCCTCCGACGTGTTCTTTACCAGCGCGATCTCCGAACGGTCGGCGTTGATCAACCGCGCTGCCGCCACGCGCAGGCCTTCATAAGCGCTCATCCACTGGTCATAATGCAAGCTGCCGAAGCGGGCGCAGTCGTCAGCCAGGCTCTGCATAGCCTCTGCGGCCGGCTTTACCAGCGGCGCCACGGCGGCATGATTGAGATAGATCAGTTTCTGGCGAACCGGAAACTGGTCCGCATAGCGCTCCCAAAGCGGGGGCCGCTGTTCCTCCACAAGCGCGTTGGTCATTGGTTTGAAGAATCGACTCCTCTCATCGGCGACGCCGATCGTGATCCCTGCATCCGGGCTATCGCGTTCGTATCCAGGCGCGGCAGACACATCCGCACCAGCGGATAAACACTACTGGCAAATCCTTCGGCGGCAACGGCGGCGCCATCGCCCTGCTGAAGAACCGGGACCACAACCCGCACCAGCGCCGTATCTGTGCGGTGGTCGCGCGCGGCGTCGAAAAGCAGCCAAAGTTTTGCCGCCCATTCGCCCGCGACCACGCGCCGCGGCGTCTGGTACCAGTACAGGACGATCGCCTGCGAGCCCTGGTTGGCGACAATATAGCGGTTCACCGTGATCGCGCCATCGGCAGTGTCGAGCTTCACGTTCGCCCCGGCTGCCAGGACCCAGGCCATGAGATGTTTGCCGGAGGGCATGAGGCGAATCGCGCTGCTTCGAACCAGGTTTCTAAAGAAACCGCTCTATAACAACTGTACCAACCGTTCCGTTGAAAATCGCGCGTGCAGCTTTGTGGGGCAGCTTGGTAAGCTGCGGGCGTCAACCGCAGCGCAGGTTGGCATCCAGGATGCCATCGCGCCCCACCCAGGAAGGCGGGCTGGCTGGCTGGTACGCCCTCTCTGTTGCTGCCGTCCTGCCTCCCGCGGCCGAACCGCCCCCAGGCCCGTGTTCGCTCCCTCACGGTCGCGTCTCTGAATGCGTATCGGAGCCGCGACCGTGAGGGAGCGGTTGGCTGCGCTCAGTTGAAAATCGCGCGTGCAGCTTTGCGGTGCAGCTTGGCAAGCTGCGGTCGTCAACCGCAGCGCAGGTTGGCATCGTGCCCCACCCAGGAAGGCTGGCTGGCTGGTACGCCCTCTCCGTTGCTGCCGTCCTGCCTCCCGCGGCCGAACCGGCCCGCAGGCCCGGGTTCGCTCCCTCACGGTCGCGTCTCTGAATGCGTATCGGAGCCGCGACCGTGAGGGAGCGGTTGGCTGCGCTCAGTTGAAAATCGCGCGTGCAGCTTTGTGGGGCAGCTTGATAAGCTGCCGTCCGATTGCCAATCGGACCGCGCAGGTTGCATCCAGGATGGCATCGTGCCCCACGCAGGAAGGCGGGCTGGCTGGCTGGCTGGCTGGTACGCCCTCTCCGTTGCTGCCGTCCTGCCTCCCGCGGCCGAACCGGCCCGCAGGCCCGGGTTCGCTCCCTCACGGTCGCGTCTCTGAATGCGTATCGGAGCCGCGACCGTGAGGGAGCGGTTGGCTGCGCTCAGTCGAAAATCGCGCGTGCAGCTTTGTGGGGCAGCTTGGTAAGCTGCCGTCCGATTGCCAATCGGACCGCGCAGGTTGCATCCAGGATGGCATCGTGCCCCACGCAGGAAGGCGGGCTGGCTGGCTGGCTGGCTGGCTGGCTGGTACGCCCTCTCCGTTGCTGCCGTCCTGCCTCCCGCGGCCGAACCGCCCGCAGGCCCGGGTTCGCTCCCTCACGGTCGCGTCTCTGAATGCGTATCGGAGCCGCGACCGTGAGGGAGCGGTTGGCTGCGCTCAGTTGAAAATCGCGCGTGCAGCTTTGTGGGGCAGCTTGGTAAGCTGCCGTCCGATTGCCAATCGGACCGCGCAGGTTGCATCCAGGATGCCATCGTGCCCCACCCAGGAAGGCGGGCTGGCTGGCTGGTACGCCCTCTCCGTTGCTGCCGTCCTGCCTCCCGCGGCCGAACCGGCCCGCAGGCCCGGGTTCGCTCCCTCACGGTCGCGTCTCTGAATGCGTATCGGAGCCGCGACCGTGAGGGAGCGGTTGGCTGCGCTCAGTTGAAAATCGCGCGTGCAGCTTTGTGGGGCAGCTTGATAAGCTGCCGTCCGATTGCCAATCGGACCGCGCAGGTTGCATCCAGGATGGCATCGTGCCCCACGCAGGAAGGCGGGCGGGCTGGCTGGCTGGCTGGTACGCCCTCTCCGTTGCTGCCGTCCTGCCTCCCGCGGCCGAACCGGCCCGCAGGCCCGGGTTCGCTCCCTCACGGTCGCGTCTCTGAATGCGTATCGGAGCCGCGACCGTGAGGGAGCGGTTGGCTGCGCTCAGTTGAAAATCGCGCGTGCAGCTTTGTGGGGCAGCTTGGTAAGCTGCCGTCCGATTGCCAATCGGACCGCGCTGCGGTCTTCAACCGCAGCGCATAGCCTCGAGATTTTTTCCTTGACCAACGAACACCTTCGTAGTAAGTTCTTCGTAGATGGCAAAATCAAACGATCTGCCGCGGCCGACCGATGCCGAACTGGAAATCCTGACGGTACTCTGGAGCCGCGGGCCGGCCACCGTCCGCGAGGTTCATTCCGCCATTTCCCGCCGCCGGCCGGCGCACTACACCACCGTCCTGAAGCTAATGCAGATAATGGCCGAGAAGGGCCTGGTGAAGCGCGACGAAAAGCAGCGGGCGCATATTTATTCCGCCAGCCGGCCACGCGAATGGACGCAGCGGCAACTGGCCGGCGACTTGCTCGAGCGTGCCTTTGCAGGCTCGGCCAGCAGCTTGCTGGTCGGAGCTCTGGCGGCGCGGAAGGCTTCGGCTGCCGACCTGGCCGAGCTGCGCAAGCTGCTCGATGACTATGAGGAGGACAAGCCATGACACTCCGTCTCTGGCTCGCCGCCCCGCTGGCCCATGCGCTGGGGCTTGCGTTGGCGCATTTCTTGTGGCAAGGCGTATTGCTGGCTGCGGCACTCCGCGTGAATCTGTTTCTGGGAGCGGAGCGGCCCTCGCGCTGGCGGCACCAGGCCGCTATGTCGTGTTTGTTCGCCTTGCCTCTGGCGTTCGGCATCACACTGGCGCTGTCGCTCGGCGGCGGCCACTCGATCATAGCTCCCGTGCCGGCGGCGCCGCGGATGGTTTTCAATCCAGTGACCTCTCAGGGCGCGCCCGCCGCGCCTGTCGACCGGCTGGCTTGGCTGGCGCCGTTATGGATGGGCGGCGTGATCCTGTTTTACGCCTTTCGCCTGGCGGGATGGGTTCGCGTCGACCGCATGCGCCGGCGCGGCGTCTGTGCGGCGCCCGCCGAGTGGCAACAACGTCTCCATGCTCTGGCAGCGGCCGTGCGGATCTCGCGGCCGGTGTTGCTGCTCGAATCCTGTCTTGCCGGCGTGCCGCTGGTAATCGGCTACTGGCGTCCGGTGATTCTGATGCCGCTGGGCGCGCTCGCCGGCCTGAGCCCGGAACAGGTGGAGGCTATCTTCATCCATGAACTGGCTCATATACGCCGCGCGGATTACCTGGTCAGCATGGCGCAGAGTTTGATTGAAGGCCTATTCTTCTTCCACCCGGCAGTGTGGTGGATCAGCGCGGTAGTGCGTGCCGAACGCGAGTTCGCTTGTGACGACGTGGTGGTGGCGCTGCGGCCCGACGCGCGCGCCTACGCTGCGGCGCTGGCGACGCTGGAGCAAAGCCGCTGGCCCGCAGTCGAAGCAGCCGCTGCTTCCAATGGAGGCAACCTGGTGAGACGCATTCGCAGGCTGTTGGGTGAGCCCGCTCCGGTGCGGGTTCCGAATACCCGAGTGGCAGCCCTGGCCGGCGCGTTGGCGCTGGTCGCGGCCGTGGCCACTGCGCTGGTGGTGTGGCCGCCCTCGCGAAGCTTCGCGCAGGCGCCTGCACAGGCCGGATCGGCCGCCGACAAGCAGGAACCCGCCAAGGCACCTGATCCGGCGCAGCGCCTGGAACAACTGGAAGAACTGTTAGCGGCGAAACAGGAAAAGATTCAGGAGGCGCAGCAAGCCGCGGGCAAAGCGCAGGAACTGCTCCAGCAGACGGCTGCGGAACTAGACCGCACACTGCAGAACTCCGGCGAACGTTCCGCTGATGTTGCCCAAGCGGAAGAGCAGGTACGGAAGGTGGAGGCGGCGCTCAAGGAGCTCGAGACGCAGGCTGGCGAATCGCGGAAACTTTTCGACAACCAGCGGCTGGCAACGCTGCTCAAGCAACTGGCGGAACGGCAGATGGGAGAGTCGCAGCAACTTCTCGAGCAGCAGCGGACGCTTTTGCAAGACCTCACCAACGGAAAGCTGGATGAAGAGTTGCGGCAGCGACGGGAACAAATCGCACAGGCAGAGCAGGCCTTACAGAAGGCGCGCGCAGCCTACGGTGACCGGTCGTTTGAGGAAATCCAAAAGCAATTGCAGCAGGCAGAGAAAGGACTCGACCAATTCAACCAGGGAGTGCTGCTCGGCGTGTGGCGCGCATCGAAGTTCTGGGGCCAGGGGAACGAGGGCTTGCCCGCGCAGGCGCAGCCTGCGGAGACGCCGCAGTCACAGGCTCCGGCTGCATCCGAATCGCGCTACCAAAAATGGCTGAACGAAGATGTAGCGTACATTATCACCGCTCAGGAGCGGCGCGACTTCCTGGCCTTGAAGACCGACGCGGATCGGAACGCCTTCATCAACCGGTTCTGGCAGCAGCGCAATTCCACGCCGGGCAGCGGGCCGAATGCGTTCAAGCACGAATACTACCGGCGCATCGCCTATGCGAACGAACATTTCGCGTCGAGCGTCCCCGGCTCGAAGACCGATCGCGGCCGCATCTACATCGTGTACGGGCCGCCGGATGAGATCGAGGACCACAGGTCGGAGGGCGTGCCGCGCCAAGTCTGGCGCTACGTCCACATCGATCGAGTGGGATATGACATCGAGGTCGAGTTTACCGGTCTCGGCGGAACGGGGGACTTCCGCATGACGGCGGCGCCGGCGTCGCACGGGTCTTATTGGCAGTTGATGGTCAGCTCGAGCGATGCGGCCGGGGCGGTTGCCCGGTCGCCCCGGACCGGAGGTTTCCCCATCGTCACGTACCCCGTCCAGGGCCGGCCCGGCATGGCTCAGGTGCTGGTAGGGCCCTACCCGGATGAAGCTTCGCTCGCCAAGGCGAAGGCAGCGCTCGAAGCAGCGGGCTACCATCCCGTGCGAGTACAGTAACCGGCCGCGCGCGACGCTTCAATGGCTTAGTCGCGCTCGACCCGCAGCTACCGAGATCTACCGGCCCACGCTGGCGCGCTCGAAGTCTTCCTTCAACTGCATGGTGATCTTGTCCGCCACATCGGCGCTGGCGCCGTGAAACCTGGCGCCGAGGCTTTCCTGCGTGGTGGACCAGATGACGTCGCCGTCCTTGTTGACCAGGCGAACGGCCGCCAGCGCCTCGTGGCGCCGCTCGGCCGAGTGATCGGATTCGTTTTCCCCGATCCCCAGGCCGGCGGCGTTGCCCTTGGAGTAGTATCCGGTGCCCGCCCGCGTGCTCAGGTTCATATGTGCATTGATGCCATCCGATGAGGCGTGCGATTCGGTGAAGACCAGGTCCTCGGCCGCGCCGCGCAACACGGCGTCGGCGCGCTCTTCTTTTTCGGTCAGAACGAAAAGCTTGGAGCCGGCCAGGCTGCTGATGATGATGTCGCGCATTTGCGCGGCGGTGTCGCCGCCGGTGAGCCGGTCCACGTAGATGCGATGCACGGTGAGCAACTGGCGCAGATTCCCGGCGTCAATGGCGGCCGTTGCGGCATCTCCCGCCGCGCTCACAAATGGCGCGGCCAACGCGGCCGCCAATAGCAATAATGGTTTCATCCTTTACCCGCCTTGCGCGCCTCATCGTCGAGGAACTCGACACGGCGTCCGGTGCGCGCCTCCAGGCCGGCCAGCACACTGCGAATATCGCCTTTATCCACCCGCAGGACCAGCGCCTGCTGCTTGCCCTCGGCGTCCACGAACCCGAGAGTGACGAAATGCTTACGCGCCTTGCTCAACAGCAGCAGCGGCGAAATCAGCACCGCTGCCGCATACCGCCGGCTGACGGTCTGGCCATATTCGAGCGTATTGACTTTTTCATAGAACACGCGCAGCTCGGTTTTGCCTGCGCGCAACAGAAGCGCCTGAGCGTCGGAGAGGTCCAGGCGGACGCTCCCTTTGGTAGGGAACTCGCCCGCAGTTCCGCCTACCAGCTCGGCCTTGAAACCCGGCTCACCGGCCCCCAGTGCCAGCGGCAATCCCAGCCCGGCCAGCACCACTACAAAGGTTCGTAGCATTGGACGTAAAGCTAGTGCACCGGCCGCGCGCCGGTTCTCAGGATTAATCTTCGCAAGGCGTGGCCGCCGGGCTGGACTAGTTCAGCCTGGAGAACCCACTGGCGAGATCCCGCCGCCAACAGACTGCAAGCCCTTTGCTTGGACCGCCGTTGCCGTAGAGCCGGACCGCCGAGCCGACTCGACTGGTGGGCCCTGAAGGATTTGAACCTTCGACCAACGGATTATGAGTCCGCTGCTCTAACCGCTGAGCTAAGGGCCCGTGCCGGCGTGCCATTTCGAATGTATCACGAACTGTCCGGAGAGGTGCCGGGCGGCGATGCGGGTGCGCTCTGGAGTATGATTGAACATTCCATGCCAGAGGAGTCCGGGCCGTCCTTCGCCTCGCGCTGTTTGCTCTTGCTGCTGATATTGTTCGGCTTGAGCGGCTGTTCGGCGTTGATCTATGAAATCGTCTGGTATCAACTGCTGCAGCTCGCTGTCGGATCCACGGCCATCTCGCTCGGGTTCCTGCTGGCGGCGTATATGGGCGGCCTGTGCGCCGGCAGCCTGGCACTGCCGCTCGTGGCGCCGAAGCGGCATCCGCTGCGCGTTTACGCGGCTCTCGAGTTGGGCATCGCGGCCTTCGCCGCGCTGGCGCTGGCCGGCATCCCGCTGGTCGACCGCATCTACATCGCCGGCGCGGAGCACGGCATGCCGGGCTTCCTGCTGCGCGCGGCTGTAGCCGCCATCTGTTTGCTGCCGCCCACGGTGCTGATGGGTGCGTCTCTGCCGGCGCTGGCGCGCTGGGTGGAATCGGCGCCCGGCGCGGCATCCTGGTGGGGCGCGCTTTACGGAGCCAACACTGCCGGCGCTGTGCTCGGGTGCCTGTTGGCGGGCTTCTATCTGCTTCGCCTATACAACACGGCCATCGCCACATGGTTTGCGGTCGCCATCAATCTGGCCGTTGCGGCGGCCAGCTACGCCCTTTCGAAACGCACGCCGGCCCCGATCCCGCGCGCACCGGCCGCGCCGCGGCGATCCGGCTTGTGGGCCCGGCACTGGCCTGTGTACGTCACCATCGCGATTTCAGGCGCGGGCGCGCTGGGCGCCGAAGTGGTATGGACGCGCCTGGTGGCGATGCTGCTCGGCTCCACGGTGTATGTCTTTTCCATTATCCTGGCGGTCTTCCTGATCGGCCTCGCCATCGGCAGCGGCGTGGGCTCCGCCATGGTGCGCACCGTCCGCCCCCAATTAGCGCTCGGCTGGTGCCAGGTGCTGTTGGCCGGCGGCATCGCGTGGACCGCTTACATGATCGCCGACTCCCTGCCATACTGGCCGATCGACCCGCTGCTTGCGTCCAGTCCCTGGTTCACCTTTCAGTTGGATGTGGCTCGCTGCCTGTGGGCAATACTGCCGCCGGCGCTGCTCTGGGGCGCGAGTTTCCCCCTGGCCTGCGCGGCCGTGGCAGAACCCGGAGAAGATGCGGGCCGCGTGGTGGGTGGCGTTTACGCGGCCGATACCCTCGGCGCCATTTTCGGCGCGCTATTGGTGAGTCTCGTCCTGGTGCCCGCCATCGGCACGCGGCAGACCGAGCGCGTATTGCTGATCGCCTCGGCCGCGGGGGCGGTCTTCGCGTTGGCTCCCTGCATCCGGCGCAGCCGCTCGTTGCCGCTTGCCGCCGCGGTGCCGCTGTCGCTGGTGGCAGCGCTCTGGCTGGCCGCCGCTGTCGATCCGCTTCCCGGAAAAGTGATCGCTTATGGCCGCCGTACCGCTGTCAATCTCAAATCCTCCACCCTGCTCTATACGGCCGAAGGCATCAATTCGTCGGTCGCTATCACACGCTGGAGCGACGGCAATCTGGAAGTCGACGTCAACGGACACGTGGAGGCCACCACCGAGCCCTACGATATGAAACTCCAGCGCATGGTCGGCCACCTGCCCGCCCTGCTGCATGCGAACCCGCGCACCGTGCTTGGAATCGGCTTCGGCGCCGGAGTTTCGGCCGGGACCTTCACCCGTTATCCGAGCGCCGAAAAAATCACGGTGTGCGAGATCGAGCCGGTGATTCCGCCCGCTTCCACCCGCTACTTCGGGCAGCAGGACTACGACGTGCTGTACAACCCGCGCACCCACATCGTTTTCGACGATGCGCGCCACTACCTGCTGACTAGCCGCGAGAAGTTCGACATCATCGCCTCCGACCCGCTGGACGTGTTCGTAAAAGGCACGGCGGCACTCTACACCAAAGAGTATTTCGATGCCATCCAGGGGCGGCTCAACCCCGGCGGTTTTTTCTCGCTCTATGTGCCGCTCTATGAGAGCGACGAGCGCACCGTGCGGAGCGAGTTGGCGACCTTTTTTGCGTCGTTCCCTTACGGCACGGTGTGGGCCAATACGGTGGATGGGCGCGGCTACGACATGGTGTTGCTGGGCGAAGCCGGTCCGCTGAAGATCGATCTGGATCAAGTGGAAGCGCGTCTCGAACGCGCCGACTACGGGCCAGTGGTCGCCTCACTGCGTGGGGTCGGCGTGTATTCCGCCAGCGACCTGTTTGGCACCTATGCCGGGCAAAAATCGGATCTAGGCCGCTGGACCGCAGGCGCAGAACTGAACCGCGACCGCGATCTCCGCCTGCAATACCTGGGCGGCTGGGGCATCAATTCGGTGCTGGAAGACGTCATCTACCGGCACATGCTGAGCTACCGCCAGGCGCCGTCGGGAATCTTCACCGGCTCCGCGGAGCGCGTCAGCGCCGTGCTGGCTGCCATCCGCGAAGGCCGGTAAGTCATGGGCGAGGAGGTCTCGGAAGAAGCACGCAGCTCACACTTCCCCGGTTTCTCCGTGGCGCGAGGCCATGGACTATGGGGTCGTCGGCGCCGCCATGATCGAGCATATTCGGCAAGCGGCGCGCAGCGGATGTCCAGCCGTGAGCGACGAATTCCTGAAGCAGCTAGAGACCGCCTGCCGGCGTCCCCTCCGTCTTCGCAAGCGCAGCGGCAACCCGAAGGCACGGGGTCGATACCCCTCAGTTACAATTGGGAGTTTGGTAGCCTGTCCCCCAATTAGCCCTGTCTCGCTTACCGATGCGACCCAACTGCCGACACTCGCGTCGAACCAATTCGCGTTCGTGGGGGTCAAGCCCGACAGCCAGGGTAGGCTTCGCTCTAACACACTGTATATCCGGCTAACCCAATATCTGTACGTCGCCACCGGCCAAATGCGATTCGCCGATGATCTGGATTCCGTAGCGGTTGTCAGTACAAACGCCGCTACCGGAAAAGTAGTGAAGGTACCGGGGCTCGTGGTGAGCGGCGACCCAGTCGTGGCGGTTCCTGACACCAGCGGTAACAGTCCGGTCTGGAAGGTCGCGTTGCAGCATCCCCTGGATTCCACCGCCACGGTGTACGTCCAGAACCAGCTCCAAATGATCATGGATTGGACGCCGTACCTCAACTGGACCACTCCAAATCAGTGGCACTTCGCCCAGACCGACCTGCAGCAGCTTTGCGTAAGAAAGGTGTGCACGCAATGACCGAACGTACCCGATGTTTCGTTGCCGCAAGCGTCCTAGCGGCGGGGGGACTTCTGCGAGCGCAGGACGCCAACACGCTGCTGAACAACACGGACCAATTACAGGTCAACGTCGCCCTGGATCGGACCGCATACTTCCCCGGCGAGGCAGCCGCCGTGACTTTCCTGGTGCGGAATCCAGGGGCCGGACCGTTGGCGGTTCTGGCGCCCTTCGCAGCGGCAACTGGCTGTCTCAGCGTCTACAAGCTTTCGGGGGAGCAGGTTCCGTCGTTGCTGGCGGGAGAGCGATTGTGTGGCCAACTGAGTATTGATTCCAGCACACCCAGAACCGTCTTGGCCGCCTTTCAGCAACAATACAAGACGCTGAACTCATACGACCCGCTCTTCGACCTGGGGCCGGACGGACTCGAAGTCATACCCGGCGGCATTCCCGCAGACCCAGGCTACTACTCGTTGGAGTACAGTTATGGGACCGCGGGCGAGGTGGCGTTCCAGGTGGTTGTCCCCCACCTCGACGCCTCCGCCGTTGCGCGGGTCCCGGACATCCCGTATTTCGATCCCGTACTTGGTCAGACGGTCGCCACCGAAGCGTACATGCACGCCTTCGCGCTGCGTTGGATAAATCAGACATCGATCTGCGTGACCCAGGAGCCGGGGTCGATAGATACCGCAGTGACAGCGGATGCGCAAGGAAACTTTGATGGGCAGATGGGCGCCTACCTGCGTGTCGCCAGCAGCCAGAATCCCGTGACTTCGATGGCCCTCGCCTCAGACAGCTCGGGTAACCTCACGGTGAAGTGGACGGACTCCAGCAACGGCCAGCACACCCTGGCGGTGGGCACGGCACCGATTCCCGCGGCTCCTGGTTCAGTCCAGATTGGGCTCGATCCCGTGTGGGTGCATATGCCTGCCGCCGACACAGAACAATTCACAGCCTCCGTGTTCGGCCCCGCTCCGTGCGTAACGTGTACCGTGAATCAGTCGGTCAACTGGAGCGTTGCCCTGGGGTCCGACGCCCCGGCGGGCTCAGCCACTGGAACCATAAGCGCCTCTGGGCTTTATTCGGCGCCCAGTACCATCAAAGGGTCGTACACGCTGATCGTGACAGCGCAGACCCAGTTGGCTCCTGCGAAATCGGCGATCGCGATCGTGGTGCTGGGGCCCACGGTGCCATAGAGGGCCGCCCGATCAGGCAGTGTCGATACCTTCACCGCCGCCATCGCCGAATCGATTCGAAGGGCCTTGGAAAAAGGGGACATCCATGATAAGGGCTTGTCAAGCGAAAACAGAACTTCCCCTGCACTTGGAAGAGTACCCTGAAGCGCCGTTGTAGGTTCGCCGAAATGCTGAACGATTTGCTTTTTGCGATCCGTTACGAATTGGGTCAACGCATCAGCTTCAGCGTGACCAGACATCCATTTGCGGGAACAGCATAACGCCGTCCGCGAAGATTGAGTTTGAGTAAACCGGCCGGCCTCGAAACAGCCTGGTAGGCACAGCAGGAGGGAAGCCTCCCTGGTGCAGTCCCGGTAACGGCGAGGAACGGCCGGTGGATCGCTGGCAAATCGTAGTCGTGCCGCACACGGCAGGCTGTGGTTGTTTTCCCGCCGGAGCCGCCCGTCGCGAGTGGTCCTCCGGCAGAACGGCCCGCAGCTGTCAAGGGCGCGCCCGGTTTTGGCGCGGCGTAGCGAACCCTTGACGGCGAGGACCGTTCTGCTAGCGGGGATTTCCCGACGGGCGGCTTGGGTGGGAAAACAACCTTTCCCGCTGGTGGGGGAAATAGGGACAGCCTGAGAGCCTGTCGGAGAGAAATTGTTTGCGGGTGACCTCTCCGTTCGGTGCGGGCCGTACACAGCGAGTGTCTGGCTGCCGAGGGCCATGGAGCGACCGTTTTGCGGGCGGCAAACTGGTCTTATCCGACAGTGATTGGATTCCAGTTTGGCGCAAGTGCGATTCGATGACGGAAGAGCTTCAGTAGGTTGTGAGTCGCGCAGATGAGTTTCCACTCGCACGTCACCTTTTTCAGACTCCGTAATCTGAATCTACGGATGCTCCGTGCCTCTTTGATTTGACCGAACACGGGTTCGACGGTTGCCTTTCGCTTCGCATATAGAGCCTTGCCATCTTCGGTGGCGAGCCGCTCTCGCATGTGCAGGGCCTCGTCGTTTTGCGGTGCGTTGGGAGGCAGCGGCCCACCGGGCGGTTGCGGCTGGGAGTCAGGAGAAACCAACACCTGAATGTCTCGCATCGCCGGGTCGCGCAGACTGATGGTGTCCCAGTAACCGGCATCGGCAGTGACAGTCTCCGGCGCGCTGCCGGTCGCCTCGCGCACCGCGTGCACCATGGGGAGTAGCTGTTGACGATCCGTGGTCTGTTGTGTCAACTCAGCCGCCACGATCACCTGCGCGTGCGAGTCAGTTGCGATCTGTGCATTGTAGGCTTGGACAAAGCATTTTCGCGCGTTGTCCTTCATCACGCGCGAATCCGGGTCCACGAAATTGTACTGCCGGCTGGGTTCGGCCGCGCGGCTTTTCGCCCTGCGTAGTCGCTCCCTGGCTCTCTGCCGCTGCTGCGGATCTTCCGGCGGGTGGTTGGCAGCCTGCTCTTTAGTCGGACGGCCATGCTTGCGAGGTTGACGGCTTTGCGCGGCGGCTTCTAACTCCCGCTGTGCTTCCCGCTCCAACTCGGCCTTGGCCTGCCGCAGCCGCGCCAGCCGGCTCTGCGCGTGGGCCAGCTCGGGAGGCAGCGGCTCGGCCGGCTGCCCCTTCCCCCAGCGTTGGTCCTCTTCTTCGTCGGTGCGTTGCGCCTCAGTCAGCAACCGCTCCACCGTGTCCTTCCAGTATTGTTCCCGTTCCGTCAGCTTCTGGTACGACACCGAACGACGGGTGCTGGCGTTAGCCATGATCTTGGTACCATCGATGGCCACGTTACCGAGTTTCACCAAGCCCGCCTTTTGGCACAGGCGCAGGGCTTGCACGAAGAGGCCCGCGAGCGCTTCCAGATGCTGCTGCCGAAATGCGGCGATCGTATCGTGGTCGGGGTGCTGGTTGGCCGCTAGATACCGAAATGCCACATCATCATGCGTGGCGCGTTCGATGCGCCGCGAACTCGTTACGCCGACGCAATAGCCATAGAGCAGCAAGCGCGTCAACAGTAACGGGTGATAGGCCGAAAGCCCGCGGCCGTCCTGGCGCCCGTACTGCGCATAGATGGCCGACAGATCCAGTTCGTTGGTGACATCGACAATGAAGCGAGCCAGGTGGTTTTCCGGCAGCCAGTCCTGCAAAGAAGGCGGCAGGAGAAACTGCTGATCGAGGTCGCAAACTCGAAAACGCTTGTCCACGCCCTTATGATACGGATTTGCTTCCTGCTGTCAAGTACTTTGTGATACTTCTATCTCCGACAGGCTCCTGAACTGCGTCGTTTTTCTGGGAAAGGCGAAGTGACCACCCTACACCACAGCCTCCGAATTCGCCTCGTCCGCCTAACTCCATTGCAATGCGTCCTCAAAAAACGGGGCGAATTTGCCTCGTTTTGGGCGCCTGTGGTGCGAGGCCATGGACCATATCTCCCATCACGGGACGGGAAATAGGGACAGGCTCCTGAACTGCGCAGTTTTTCTGGGAAAGGCGAAGTGGCCACCCTACACCACAGCCTCCGAATTCGCCTCGTCCGCCTGACTCCATTGCAATGCGTCCTCAAAAAACGGGGCGAATTTGCCTCGTTTTGGGCGCCTGACTCGCGCCCCGATCCGCGATCGGAACGCCACAAGCCAGCCAACCGAGTTGTCAGGTCAACCCACCTGCGGCAGCCAACCCGACCCAGCCCTCTCCAGCGTCCGCGGGTCTGACAACCTCCCCATTACCGTCTTCGTCTTCTCCGACTTCGAATCTTTCCGGCCCTCTATTTGCGCCCGTAGATGACGGTGACGCTGGTCTGCCCGCCGCTGCCGGAGACGGTCACGTTCAGACTGCGGCCGTTTTCCTCCGAGGCGGCAACGGTTCCTCCGTCGGGAGTGTTAGCCACCAGATTGGTCTTCAACCCGAGCTCGTTGATTTTGTCCTGGTAGAACTTCATCACGTCCTGGGGAGAATCGGGCGTCTTGAACGTGAAGGTGCCACCCTCGCCCTGATCGCTCGACCCGCTGAAGGCGATATCGGGTCTCGATCCCGGATAGGCGGGAATCCAGGAGGGAAGCTTGCTCGCATCGCCGCCGATTTCCAGGTTGGAGCCATTGTCGCCGCGCATGTTCATGTGAAATCGGCCGTGCTGGACATCGTCGAAGGTCATGGTCCATTCATGGCCGTTGCGCTTGTCGCGCATGGTGATGGTGTTGTTGCCTTCGTCGATTCGAACCATCTCCAGGTTCGGGTTAAGCGCGGTGATCATCTTGCTCGCCGCCAACCCGGGATTGCGGCGCCAGAGTTCCGGATCGATACCAGCCTGGTGGATCTTATGCACCCCGTATGAGATGACGCCTACCACAGCGACCCCGCCCAACAGAAACAAGCCGAGAATGACGACCAGAATCCAAACGATGGGACTGGTTTTGCGTTGCACCGGCATGCCCAGCGGAGGGGCTACGGGTGGCGCCTGGTAGGGGGGCGCCTGGTAAGGAGACGCCTGCACGGGAGGGGGCGCCGGAGCAGACGGAGGCACGGGAGCGTGCGGTTGTTGCCCGGCCGCGCTCACCGGTGTTCCACATTGAGTACAGAACGCGCCGCTGACTTTGGCGCCGCAAGTCGTACAAAAGGCCATAAATCCTCCGATCGGTTTACTGTACGACAAAGCACCGCTAGAGGCAATGGCGACTTTGGGCGACTTTGGACGAGCGGTTAGCCGCTCATCGACGACAGGAACTCGCCGTTGCTGCGCGTCTTGCCCAGCTTGTCGAGCAGCAGTTCCATGGTCTCGACCGGAGACAGCGGATTGAGCACGCGGCGCAGAATGAAGACGCGGTTGAGCTCTTCCTTGGGAAGCAGGAGCTCTTCCTTACGAGTACCGCTTTTGTTGATATCGATGGCGGGGAAAACGCGCTTATCCACCAATTTGCGCTCGAGGTGGATTTCCATGTTGCCGGTGCCCTTGAATTCCTCGAAGATGACGTCGTCCATGCGGCTGCCGGTGTCGATGAGCGCGGTGGCAATGATGGTGAGCGAGCCGCCCTCCTCGATATTGCGCGCCGCGCCGAAGAAGCGCTTGGGCCGCTGCAGGGCGTTGGAATCGACGCCGCCCGAGAGCACCTTTCCGGATGGGGGAACAATCGTGTTGTACGCGCGCGCCAGGCGCGTAATGGAATCGAGCAGGATGACCACGTCGCGCTTGTGCTCGACCAGCCGCTTGGCCTTTTCGATCACCATTTCGGCCACCTGCACGTGCCGCGTGGCGGGCTCGTCGAAAGTGGAGCTGATGACTTCGCCGCGTACGCTGCGCTGCATGTCGGTGACTTCCTCGGGCCGCTCGTCGATCAGCAGCACGATGAGGGTGACCTCCGGGTGGTTGGTGGTGACGGAGTTGGCGATCGCCTGCAGCAGCATGGTTTTGCCGGTGCGCGGCGGCGAAACAATCAGCCCGCGTTGCCCCTTTCCCACCGGGGTCAGCAGGTCCATCACGCGGCCGGAAAAATTCTCGCGCGTGGTTTCGAGCTTCATCCGCTCATTGGGATAGAGCGGCGTGAGGTTGTCGAAGAAGATCTTGTTCCGCGCCTCCTCGGGAGGCTCGAAGTTGATGGCATCGACCTTGATCAGCGCGAAGTAGCGCTCGCCTTCCTTGGGTGGGCGGATCTGGCCGGAGATGGTGTCGCCGGTCCGCAGGTCGAAGCGGCGGATCTGCGAGGGCGAGACATAAACATCGTCCGGACCGGGCAGATAGTTGTACTCGGGCGCGCGCAGGAAGCCGAAGCCGTCGGGGAGGCATTCGAGCACGCCCTCGGAAAAGATGAGGCCGCTCTTCTCGGCTTGTGTCTGGAGGATCTTGAAGATGAGTTCCTGTTTGCGCAGGCCGGCTGCGCCCGAAATGCCCATGTCCTTGGCCACCTGGTTGAGCTTCTGGATGCTCATGTCCTTCAGTTCCACCAGGTCGAGCGTGGGCGTGCCGTTCTTGGCGTTCTGCGCGGCGTGCTTGCGCCGTTGGGCGCCGGGCCCGGTGTCGCTGAGATGCGTGCCGGACGGCGGCGGCGCCTCGGCCGGTCTGGCCTCGACCGGTTTGCCGTCGGTGGGCTTGATCTCCGGTTCGGGCTTCGGCGGCGCTGCCACGGCGGCGGCTTTAGGCGGGCGTTCGCCGTGCTGCTTGGCTGGACGCTCGGAAGCCTCGGTTTTTTCCACGGCGGCTTCGGGCGCACTGTTCCCGGCGCCATCGGCGGCGGGGGTTTCGGGGGCCGGGGGCGCCGCGACGGCGGCCGGCTTTTCGGTGGGTTTTTCCTGCGGTGGGACGTTGCCTACCGTGTCGGGAGTGTCTTCGTGATTGCTTGCCAAATTTCCCTCGCTCCCCGGCCGTTTGCGGCCGAGAACGGCAGCGGCTCCGCGCCCTCCTGGCGGATGTTGCGGATGCCGTGCTCTTGCTCCGATTGATTCAACTTATCGATCTTGGTGGCCACCACCAGATACGGCCTGCCTCGATCCTCCAGCCACCGCTTCAGCAGGAGGTCGTTCGCCATCCATCCGCGGCGGGGGTCCAGGACCAGGCAGGACAATCTTAAGGTTCCCCTCGTCTCGAGGTAGTGCTCGATCAACTTCTTCCACTCCAGCGTCAGCCGGAGCGGGGCCCGGGCGTAACCATATCCGGGAAGATCGACGAAATAGAACGCTCCGTCGATACGATAAAAATTGATGGTCTGTGTTCGACCCGGTGTGTTGCTGGTGAAAGCCAGCCGTTGCTGCCCCATGAGGGCATTAATCAGACTGGATTTTCCTACGTTGCTTCTCCCTAAAAATGCGACTTCCGGCAGCCGGTCTCGCGGAAACAGGTCCGGGGAACCGGCGCTGACTACAAACTCGGATGTCACTTAACAGTGTAGCTTGTTTCCCCCACCCGCAATGGGACGCTTCCAATCGAGAGCGCCGGCCACGGCGGTGCGGGAATTTCCAAGCGGCTCCTAATGCGCCAGACCTTGCTCCATGGCCGGAAGGATGACGGAAGCGGCGGGCGCCATCGGCAAGGCCACCACTTCGCGTTCCAGCGCGATCTTCAAAACCTGGTCCATGGACTCCACGAAATTGAGCTTCATGGTCTTCTTGATGGCGTCCGGAATATCCGGCAGATCCTTCTCGTTCTCCCGTGGGACGATGGCTTCCATGATGCCGTGCCGGTGCGCCGCCATCAACTTTTCTTTCAATCCGCCGATGGGCAGCACCTTGCCGCGGAGCGTGATTTCGCCGGTCATGGCCACATCGCCGCGCACCGGAATGCCCGTCAGCGCGCTGCAAATGGTGGTGGCCAGGGTGATACCGGCCGAAGGGCCGTCCTTGGGGATGGCGCCCTCGGGAACATGGATGTGGATGTCGAGGCTGCGGTAGAAATCGCGCGGCAGGCCGAAGGTGGTGGCGCGCGAGCGAATGTAGCTCATGGCGGCTTGCGCGGATTCCTGCATCACCTCGCCCAGTTTGCCGGTGATGGTCAGCTTGCCTTTGCCTTCCATCAGGGTGCATTCCGTCGACAGAAGCTGGCCGCCGACTTCGGTCCATGCCAGGCCCACCGCAGCGCCGACTTCGTTCTTCTTTTCCACCAGCAGGTCGCGAAATTTCCAGGGGCCGAGCAGGTCGAGTAATTTGTCGCCGTTGACGACGGTTTTAACCGGCGCCTTCTTGTCTTTTCCGCTCCGCGCGTTCACCACCTGGCGGGCGACCTTGCGGCAAACGTTGCCGATTTCGCGCTCCAGGTTGCGAACGCCGGCTTCACGCGAGTAATACTGGATCAGCCCATTGAGGCCGGTATCGTCGAATTCAACCTGAGCGGGGGTCAGGCCAGTTGCTTCCATCTGCTTGCGCACCAGGAAGCGCCGCCCGATCTCCATTTTCTCGAGCTCGGTGTAGCCGGAAAGGCGGATGGTTTCCATGCGGTCCTGCAGCGCCGGCGGTATGGTGTGCAGCACGTTGGCGGTGGCGATGAAAAAAACCTGGCTGAGATCGTACTCGACATCCAGGTAATGATCCACGAACATGAAGTTCTGCTCGGGGTCGAGAACTTCCAGCAGCGCCGCCGAAGGATCGCCGCGGAAATCCATCGACATCTTGTCCACTTCGTCGAGCATGAACACCGGGTTCCGCGTGCCGGCCTTCTTCATCATTTGGATGATCTGGCCGGGCAGCGCGCCGATGTAGGTGCGGCGGTGGCCGCGGATTTCGGCTTCATCGCGCACGCCGCCGAGCGACAGGCGGATAAACTTGCGGCCGGTGGCTTTGGCGATCGACATACCCAGCGAGGTCTTGCCGACGCCCGGAGGCCCGACGAAACACAGAATGCTCCCTTTGGGATTCTTCACCAGTCGGCGCACCGCCAGGAATTCGAGGATGCGCTCCTTGACCTTTTCCAGGCCGTAGTGATCGTTTTCGAGCACGTTCTCGGCGAACTTGAGGTCGCGGATTTCCTTCGACTTTTTCTTCCACGGCACCGCCAGCAGCCAATCCAGGTAGTTGCGGCTGACGGTGGATTCGGCCGACATCGGCGGCATGTTTTCCAGCCGCTTCAACTCGGCCAGGGCCTTTTCCAGCGCGTCCGCCGTCATGCCGGCGGTTTCGATGCGCTTTTTCAGCTCGTCGATTTCGCTTTTCTCGCCGCGCCCCAGCTCTTTTTGGATGGCCTTGATCTTCTCGTTGAGGTAGTATTCCTTTTGCGCCTTTTCCATCTGGCGCTTCACGCGGCCCTGGATGGTGCGGTCGACGTTCAACTTTTCGATTTCGATGTCGAGCATCTCCGCCACCCGCGTCAGCCGGTCGACGGGGTCGAAGATTTCGAGCAGCTCCTGCTTCTCCTCGATGGTGAGCTGCAGGTTGGCGCCCACGGTGTCCGACAGCTTGCCCGGATCGTCCACGCGGATGGCCGCGATCATCTGCTCGTAATTCAGGTTCTGGCTGAGCTTCACGTACTGGTCGAACAGGCCGGTTACGCGGCTGATGAGCGCGTCCAGTTGCGGCCCGGCTTCCACCTTGTAGCTGGCCGTGCGCAGCACTACGCGCAGGAAGCCCTCGTCGCCGGAGACCGATACCACCTTGCCGCGCTCCACGCCTTCCACCAGCACCTTGATGTTGCCGTCCGGCAGTTTGAGGCTCTGCACGATGTTGACGATGCAGCCGACGCTATAGATTTCGTCGGGCTTGGGGTCGTCGATGGAAGCGTCGTGCTGGGTGGCGAGAAAGATCTTCTTGTCGCCCGCCATCGCCTCCTCGAGCGCGCGCACGCTCTGCTCGCGGCCCACTACGAACGGAGTCATCATGTACGGAAAGATGACCACGTCGCGGATGGGCATCATCGGCAGACGCTTTGTATCGGATTTTTCCTTTGAAGTAAGCATTCCTCTCCCCCCGGTTGAACCAGCCACGCCCGTTACCGTAAGAAGGCTTCGCTGTCCCGAAATCCCCTGTTTGCAACCACCGCTATGAGACGCGGGCGGCATTCACGCCGTCAAAAGCTTGCCGCTCTCGCCGTGCACATTCGTTTCGAGGAGCCAACGTGTGCTTGAGAAGATTATCCCAAATTAAGGTGGAACGGCGCTAGCCAGCCTTCTCCAACAGTGTAAGACTGATTTTCTGCGCCAGGACCATGTCCTTGGTGACCTGAAACTCGCGCACTTTCTTGTAGGACGGCAGATAATACATGAGGTCGAGCATCAGGTCTTCCAGAATCATGCGCAGACCACGCGCTCCGACCTTGCGTTCCATGGCGAGATCCGCGATGGCTTCCAGCCCATCGTCGGAGAATCTCAGACGCACATTTTCGAACTCGAACAGTTTCTGATACTGCTTGACGATGGCGTTCTTGGGCTTGGTCAGGATCTGGATCAAGGCGCTCCGGTCGAGATCTTCGAGCACCGCGGTCACCGGCAGCCGGCCGATGAACTCAGGAATAAAACCGAACTTGATGAGATCGACGGGCTGCACCTGCCCCAGCAGATCGATATCGCGCCGGCCGCTCATGCCGGACAGCTTGGGCCCTTTGTCCTCTTCCTGCAGGAACCCCATGGATTTCTTGCCCGCCCGCTTACCGATGACTTTCTCCAGCCCGACGAACGCGCCGCCGCAGATGAACAGGATGTTGGTGGTATCCACCGGCGTGAATTCCTGGTGGGGATGCTTGCGGCCGCCCTGCGGCGGTACGTTGGCAACTGTGCCTTCCAGGATCTTCAGCAGCGCCTGCTGCACGCCCTCGCCGGAGACGTCGCGGGTGATAGACGGGTTCTCGTCTTTACGGCAGATCTTGTCGATCTCATCGATATAGATAATCCCCTGCTGGCACTTCTGCACATCGCCATCCGCCGCCTGCAGCAGCTTGAGGATGATGTTCTCGACATCCTCGCCCACATACCCGGCTTCGGTGAGCGTAGTGGCGTCGACAATGGCAAAGGGTACGTCCAGGATCTTCGCCAGGGTCTGGGCCATCAGCGTCTTGCCCGTTCCGGTGGGGCCGATCAGCAGAATATTGGATTTCTGCAGCTCCACTTCCGTGGTGCGCAAGCGGTTCATGTGGATGCGCTTGCAATGGTTGTACACGGCCACCGCGAGCTTCTTCTTTGTGGCATCCTGCCCGATTACGTATTGATCGAGGAACTCCTTGACTTCCAACGGTTTGGGGATCTTGTTGGGGCTGCTTCCGGACGGCTCTGATTTGTCGTCCTCTAAAATCGAGTTACAAACAGCAATGCACTCGTCGCAGATGTACGCGCGGGGATAGTCGCTGGGGGAGGAAATCAGCTTACCGACTACGTCCTGGCTCTTATGGCAAAACGAACATCGCAAAGCATCGTCGGCTCCGGCACGCTTCACGCAGATTCTCCTCTTCCGCCGCAACTCCGGCGGTAACGCCTTCCCCCCGGAACCCCCCCGGGGCAACACGGTCACCCAGCATCATTCCCATTATCGCCTGAAGCGTTTGTCTTAGCAATGTATTCCAAGGTTGTCTGTAGTACTGTTGTCGCAAAGACTACGCTGTCTTCCGGGCTTGTTCGAACAGGAAGTTGAGTGTTTTCTCCGTCTGAATGTGATGGGCGATACGCCCCAGGGTGCCATCCTTCTCGAATTTGATGCGTAGGGCGGCCACCGGTTCCCGCTGAATACGCGCCAAACGCTCGACTTCCTTGTCTACTTCATCGCGGGTGGCGTGAATTGACTCCCGTTCCGCAATGCGCGCCAGCAGCATGGAGGCCTTGACCTCGCGCACCGCCTTTTCGCGCTGCGTCTCCTTCACCTTGGCCCAATCGAGCTTGAGGGACTTCAGATCGGCGCCTTCTTCGCTCATGGCGCGCAGGCTGTGCTCGACGCGGGTGCGAATCTGCCGGTCGACGAAGGTCTCGGGGATAGGAAATTCGTGCTGGTCTACCAGCTTCTCGACGATCCCGTCCTTCGCCGCCTGCTGCGCTTCGAATTGCCGCTGCGCCAGAATGTTCTTGCGCACCGCCTCGCGCAGTTCCTCCAGGTCGCGGTAGTCGCCAAGATCCTTGGCGAATTCGTCGTTGACCTCGGGCAGTTCCTTCCTGCGGACACCTCGCACGGTGGCGTGGAATTTCACGGTTTTTCCCGCCAGCCGGGCGGCTCCATAGTTCTCCGGATAGGTGACGTCGAATTCCTTCTCGTCGCCGGGGCCCAGGCCTCGCAGGTTCTCGGTGAACGCGTCAAACGTATCCGCGCCGCCAATTTCGAGCACCATTTCATCCTGCTTGACCGGCTCGCCTTCCACGCCGGAGACGCTCTGCAGAGCCACTACGGCGAAATCGCCATTGTCGAGCGGGCGCGGATCCACATTCACGTACTCGGCTTTCTGCTCTCGCAGTTCCTCGAGGCGCTTGGCAACGTCTTCGTCGCCGACAGTGGGATCGTTGTAAGCCACCTCAACACCGCGGTACTCGCCTAGCTCTATGTTCGGCACCACCTCAAACTCGGCCTTGAAACGGAGCGGTTCGCCTTCGTGCAGGTGCACATCGGTCACATCCGGTGTGCCGACCACGTTGAGGTTTTCCGCCTCGAACTGCTTTTGCAGCGCCTTGGGGATCAAGCTCTCCAATACCTGTTTTCGGATGTCAGCGGCAAACTGCTTTCGAATCAATGAAGTGGGGGCTTTCCCGGGACGGAAGCCGGGAAGCCTGGCGCGTTTTTGGACGTCGCCGGCAACGCGCGTGGTCTCGTCTTCCACTTCCGCCGCAGGAATAGAGATTTCGAGCGCGTGCCGGCAACCTTCGACTAGAGCCAACTGGGTTTACCTCGAGAAAAGAAGTGATGCTGGTAACTTTTTATGATAACACGCAGCGGTCTGCGCGCCCGCCACGCGGTTGGGCTTACTGCCGCGTCCCGGGCACGCGCACGCCGCACATTTCAGCGAACTTCAGCTCGGTGGCCTTCACCCTGCCGGCCACTACCACCAAGGTGCGCCGCAAGATCTCAACTCCCAAGTTGGGGTCGGTGCGGCACAGGCCCTTCAACGCTTCGCCTTCTATGCGCAGCGCAGTGGTGTGTTCCCGGGCGCGCACCTGGAACAGCGTGTCCTGCTGGTCGAGCAGGGACGACCATCCGAAGACTCTGCCGGCTCCCAGCGCCTCGACCGTAACCGTGTATCGCGGCGCGCACAATTCAACCGCCACGCTTCCCGAAGTCAACAAGTAAAAGGCCCTGGAGCGCTGGCCGTCCACCAGAATCAACTCATCAACCTCGAACGCGACCGGCTTGGCCAGCGATGCCAGACTCGCGACCTGTCCCTGGCTGAGGCCAGACGTGAATTCGTGTGACTGAAGCTCCTCAACTTGTGCCATATGCCCCTTAACCTGCGCCAAATCACGCCTTTACCTGCCTCCAATTGAGGCAAAATCCAACACAATGCTGGAAGGTGGCAATTCAGGGGCCACGGTGAATGAGCAAATGAGCAAAGATAGTTTCGGCCCGTCCGCTGCCCTCACTCCACGTGCAGCGATTGGACGGGATCGATGCGCGCGGCTCTCCAGGCCGGAAAGGCTGTCGCCGTTATGGCGACTCCGAGCACGAGAGCGGTGACCGCCAGCAACGTCAGCGGGTCGGTAGCGGTGACTCCGTAGGGAAGGCTGGCATCCTCTCGCGTTTGGAAGGTCCGCCCGCGCGCTGCCGGAGCCCCCAGCACGGAAAACAGGTTGGCCGAAACCGGTGCGCCGAATACGCGGGTCGCCTCTCCTTCCCCGGTGAGATTGAAATCGGCGCCGGCGCTGGCCGCCGCAATATCCATGCTCCGGCTCTGCTGCTCGAAAGCGGATACGGCCGCGAGAATTGTCCAATGCAAGATGAGCATGAAAGGGGCAAAGAGGCTGGGGCGGTTTCCAATGCAAGGTGAGCATGAAACAGAGGAGGATGGGGTAGGCGTGGCGCGGCCGGGTGCAAGTGCGCATGGGGAATGCCGAGAGCCTCAGCCGGGAGCAGATCCGCGAATTCCTGACCTCGAGCGAAGCGATCGAGTTTGCGGGGTGCGGACGGGCGGAAAAATACGCCTGGGTGGAGCGCGTGTTGGCGGCGCAGCGGTATGGCGCGCTGAGCAAGCGGGAGCGCGGCGTTGTCCGCGCGTACATGGAAAAGGTGACGGGGATGAGCGCGTCGCAGATGACGCGACTGATCCGGGCGTTTCTGGATCACGGCGCGGTGAAGGCGGCGCCCTACCGGAGGCATCGTTTCAACGCGCGGTACACCGCCGAAGACGTCGCGCTGCTGGCGGAAGTGGACCGGGCGCACGAGCGATTGAGCGGGCCGGCCACGCGGCGGATTCTCGAACGCGAGTACGAGCAGTTCGGCGACCTGCGGTACCGGCGGCTGGCGAAGATCAGCGTGTCGCATCTGTACAACCTGCGAGCCAGCGCGCGCTACCGCAATCAGGCCGCGGTGTTCGAGGCGACGCGGCCCACGGCGATCTCGATCGGCCAGCGGCGCCGGCCCGAGCCGCAGGGCCGAGCCGGATTTCTGCGGGTGGACACAGTCCATCAGGGCGACTGGGACGGCAACAAAGGCGTGTATCACATCAACGCAGTGGACGCGGTGACGCAATGGCAGGTGGTGGGCTGCGCGAGCAAGATCAGCGAAGCCTATCTGCTGCCCGTGCTGGAGGCCGTGCTGCGGCAGTTTCCGTTCGTGGTGCTGGGGTTTCACGCCGACAACGGATCGGAGTACATCAACCATCGGGTGGCGGAACTGTTGGAGAAACTGCGCGCGGAGTTCACCAAAAGCCGCGCCTGCCGCAGTCAGGACAATGCTCTGGTGGAGGGCAAGAATGGGGCGGTGATCCGCAAGCTGATGGGCTACGGCTACATCGCTGGCGAGCACGCTGGAGCCATCGGGGAGTTCTATGCGCACTACCTGAACCCGTATCTGAACTACCATCGGCCATGCGGCTTCGCGACGGTGAGCGTGGACGAGCGGGGCAAGCGGAAGCGGAAGTACAAGAGCGAAGACTACCGGACACCGTTCGAGAAACTGACATCGCTGCCGAAGGTGGAGAAATGCCTGAGGCCGGGTCTCAGCCTGGCCGCCATGGAGCGGGGAGCCTCGGCGATGAGCGACACCGAGTGTGCGCGCCGGATGAGCGCCGCCAAGGCCAAACTCCTGCGGCAGTGCAAGGCGCAGCCGCCGGTTCCACCGCGGTTCCGGTAACGAGGCCGGAAGCCGGTGGAAATGCCGGGGCGGTGGAAAGCATGGAAAACCAAAACCAGGTTTTCCACCCTTCCCACCGCCCCTTGCAAATCCCGCAACCCCGGCGGGATTCGCACATTCCCACCGTCTCGACGACGGCTTCTCATCGAAATCCAAAACCAAAGAAAGGAACTCGGCCGCTGCGCGGCCTCGTCCTTCTCCTACCGCTTCGACTCCGGCCGCACAGAGCCCATTTCATGCTCATCTTTCGATTGGAAAATGCTCGCGCGCGGGTAGATGCCCGTAATGCGAATCAGATTGCCGGGGTGCGGGTACGGCAAGGGGCGAACCAACAACGCGTCCACCAGGCTGAACATGGCCGCATTGCCGCCGATTCCCACCGCCAGCGACAACACGGCAATCGCCGTAAAACCAGGAGTATGCGCGAACATACGCGCGGCGTAACGGAGATCTTGCAAGAACCTTTCCAGTCGCATAAAGCTCCACATATCCCGGCACTCTTCACTGGCCAGCGTGAGATTGCCCATTTGCCGATGGCTGAGCTTGAGAGCGGCTTCGGGCAACAGGCCGGCTCGGACATTGGCGGTCTGGTGGAGGGAACGGTGAAATTCGATTTCTTCCGCCAGATCGCGATCGAGCTCGGCGCGGCGCCAGCGAAACACCAGCCTCCGCCAAACACGCACCAGCCAGGTTGGAGCGCACCAGCTCATACCATGTCCAGCACTTTTTGAATGGCGCCGATCACGCGGTCAAACTCCTCGCGTTCCCGCGTAAGCTGCTTCCTTCCGGCACCGGTCAGAGTGTAATACCGCGCGCGCCGGTTGTTTTCCGAAGCGCCCCACTCTGCCTTGACCCAGCCATTCAGCAGCAGCCGCTGCAGCGCCGGGTAGAGCGAGCTCTCGCCCACTTGCAGCACTTCTTCGGAAACCTGCTTCAGCCGCTGCGCGATGCCGTATCCGTGCATCGGTCCCGGCTCGAGCGTTCGCAGAATCAGCAGGTCGAGCGTTCCCGGCAGCAGCTCTGAGGTTGATTGTGGTTTTCCCATCGCCTATCGATGGAAGTATGACCGATTCCGCCTGCTCCTGTCAAAAGCCGGCCGCGAAACGGCCTTAGTTAACGCCCGGCACTCTGCAGCGCCCAGCTATAGAGGCCGCGGACCAGGCTTTGATCGTGCGCGTGTTCGAGAGCGATCTGGAATTCGTCGACCGCCTTTTGCGGTTGCCCACGGTTCATGTACCACCAGCCCCGCGCTGCCCTGCGTTCGGCGGCGATCTGCGGCAAATCGAAGCTGCCATGGAAAACGTACACACCACCCCCGATCACATCGTCGGGCCGGCGGCGCAGAAAAGTGCCATAGGGAAACATGGCTATGTCCGTGAGCGTCGAGCTGACCAGGACGGTGCCTTCAAAGCGGTCGGGCAGTACCGGTGGCAGCTCCCAATCCCAGGCCTCGAGAAACATGGGCCCCGCCAGAGCGCGGCACGGGACGCCCGTCAACTGGGGCTTTCTCATGCCGAACCACGCGATCCAGCAGTCGTGGATTCCGCGCTGTTGCAAATAGTCGCGGACCAGGTACAGCGATTGCCCCCAATCGAGGTTGGAATCGCCCAGATAGCGATGCAGGTTTTCCGGGCCGCCCCAGGCTTCGTTGGCGTAGGCGATTTCGTTCGGGTAACTGCGGGCGTAGGAGACCGCCTGGAAGGCGAGCAGGGCCGCGCAGGCCAGCGCGGCATACCGGTACCGGCCCGCCCATTGGGCCGCTCCGGCGGAGGCGATCAGAATCAGAAACGGGTAGACCGGAAGCACGTGGCGGATTCCCAGGTTCATCCCCGTGAGCATGGCCGCGCCCAGGAATGCAGCCACCGGCAGCAGCGCGAAGACCATGGCTCGCCGGTGGAGTCTCCAGACGCCGGGAGAGAAGAGGCCAACCAACAGGAGCGCCAGCAGCGCCAACGGCGTTTTGATGGCGATCGCAACTGGGAAGTAATACCAAACCCCCGCCGGCAACTGTTTCCCGAAGAAGTAGCTCTCACGCGTGCTGTTGGCCTTCACCCAAAGCAGGCCGGCCAGGTAGGACTCGGGCACCAGGTGATACTTGGCGGCGCCTGCGATCAGCCGGCCCGCCGGAGTCCCTGCCACTCCTGCCGATTGGATCGCTTGCGCCATGTCGAACGCCGGCGCGTGTCCGCCGGGAAGTGCGTTGAACCGAAATTGATAGGTGCCCCAAAGCACCAGCATCGCCAGAGCGCAGGCGGCCAGCCATCCCAACAGCAGACGCCATAGCCGCCGCGAGAATTCGCTGGCAACAAATGCCAGCAGCACCACCAAAGGAACCAGCACCGCGGAGTGCTTGGAGGCCAGCGCCAGTCCCATCGCCAGTCCCAGGCACACCAGCCTCACGAAAGATGGCTTCTGCAGGTAGCGCCACGCGGCCAACATCGTCAGCAGCGTGGTGGCTGTGAGCGCCATATCCGTGGTGACTAGCGGTCCGTGCGCCGTGAGGTTCGGCTCGAAGACGGCTAACAGAACGGCGATTCCGGCTGCCAGCGGCCCGAACCAGGCACGCGCCGCAAAGAACAGGGTCACAATCAGCAGCATCGGAAACACGGCGGTCGCCTGGCGGCAGACCCTGAGCACCTCGTCGCTAAGCCTGCCGTTGATGAGCCGGTAGCCGATGCCGATCAGCTCGGAGTTTGTGGTGACTCGGGATCCGCACGGCCACTCCGGCTGTTCGATGTTCCAACCGCGGATCGGGGCGGCGGCAATCAGTTTCTCCAGCGGCGGATGCTCCGGGTTGATGCCGTAGTCTCCACACTGCCAGTAGCGATAGCCGGCCGCGATGTGTTCGCCTTCGTCGAAGACGGGGGCGTTAGCGCGGATATAGTGCCATAGCAGAGCCGGATACAGAATAAGCGCCAGCGCGAACGCAGCCCAGGCGAAGCGGGTTTGCCATGTGGTTGCGGCTAGCATGGCGGCCAGGCGCTGGCGATCCGCGGCAAGGGCCGGCAGGTTGGTTGCGTCATTCCCATCGTCTATCGATGGAAGTATGACCGGTTTGCCCGCTGGCTGTCAAGAGCTGGCCGCGCCACCGTTGCGGAACGGAGATACACTGCCGGGTGGAGTCGGGAAAGGCGGGGTGGACATGCGGGTGCTGATTGCGGATGAGTTCGAACAGTCCGGCCGCGACAAGCTACGGGATCTCGGTTGTGAGATCTCTTTCCAGCCGGCGCTGAAGGATGACGCGCTGACTGCGGCGGTAGCGCAATTCCAGCCGGATGCGCTGGTCGTGCGGTCGACCAAGGTTACCGAAGCGCATTTGGCCGCGGGTGCGCTCAAGCTGGTGGTGCGCGCCGGCGCCGGTTACAACACCATCGACGTGGCGGCGGCCTCGCGGCGCGGCATCTACGTTTCCAACTGTCCCGGCAAGAATTCGATTGCGGTAGCGGAGTTGGCCTTCGGGCTGATCCTGGCGCTCGACCGGCGGCTGGCGGATAATGTGGCCTCGCTGCGCGCCGGGCAGTGGAACAAGAAGGAATATTCGAAAGCCAAAGGAATTTACGGCCGCACGTTGGGGCTGGTAGGCCTGGGGCAGATCGGCCGCGAGATGATTCCGCGCGCCCGCGGATTCGGCCTGCGCGTGATTGCCTGGAGCCGCAGTCTGACGCCGGAGCGGGCCGAGGAACTGGGCGTGGCTTACCAGTCCTCCGCGCTCGAGGTGGCAGCGCAGGCGGACATCGTGAGCGTGCACGTGGCGCTCAACAATCAGACGCGGGGCCTGGTGGGCGCGGCGTTTTTCGGGGCTATGAAACTAGGCGCGTTTTTCATCAACACCTCGCGTGCCGAAGTGGTGGATCAGGCAGCGCTCAGCCGCGCCGTGGTGGAGAAGAAAATTCGCGCCGGCTTGGACGTGTTCGCCAAGGAGCCCGCCGTCAGCGCCGGCGAATTCACCGATGAGATCGCCAGGCTCGACCTGGTCTATGGCACGCACCACATCGGCGCCTCCACCGAGCAGGCGCAGGAAGCCATCGCGGCCGAAACGGTGCGCATCATCCAGACCTTCCGCGACACCGGGCAAGTTCCCAACGTGGTGAACCTGGCGCGCAAGACTCCGGCCACTTGTGCCCTGGTGGTGCGCCACCTGGACCGTCCCGGTGTGCTGGCCGGCGTGCTGGATGCGATCGGCGCCGCGCGCATCAACGTGCAGGAAATGGAGAACATCGTTTTCGACGGCGCCGAAGCCGCCGTGGCCCGCATCAACCTGGAAACCGAGCCCACCCCCGCAATGCTCGAAGACGTGCGAAAAGCCAACGAAAATATTCTCGAGATAACGCTGATAAGGCTGTGAAGGGGGGTGCGCGGGTTGGGGGTGCAATCAAAGGTGAAGGGATGCCGGACACCGCTAAATTCGACCACCCATTTCGGACGCCTCGGCGCCAGCAAGCCCCGCGCGGATCGAAAACGGACCCGTCTGCGTTAGCGAGACTGCTGGACGAGTGGATGCACGGCGACGAAACGGAACAGCGGGAGACCTTCGAAATGCTGCGCCGTTCATTGGAAGATCGACCCGAAGGCTACAAACTCTTTTCATGAGCTTGATCGTTCTGCTGGACGCAGGTCCGCTTGGAATGATCACGAATCCGAAGAGTTCCCCCGAAAACGAGGCGTGCAAGACTGGCTCGCGAGCTTGGCCTACAACGGAATTGAGATCGCGATTCCCGAGATCGCGGACTGCGAGGTGCGCCGCGAGCTGCTTCGGGCGGGTAAGCAGAGAGGGATCGGCCGCCTCGACGCGCTGAAAGGCATGCTCCGATATGCTCCGATAACTACGCCAGTGATGCTCAAGGCAGCGGAACTTTGGGCCGCGGCCCGGAAGACGGGCCGGCAATCGGCCGCCGATGCCTCGCTGGATGCGGATATGATCCTCGCCGCGCAGGCCGGGGCTCTCGTTCGTGCCGGCGACGAGACAGTAATCGCCACCACGAACGTCCGCCACTTGACGCTATTCGCGTCCGCGCGAATCTGGAGCGAAATCTGTTAACGCCGGATGGTGCCGGGCATGTGCCATGTCGGCAGAGGCTTCCGAGGAAGCGTGCCAGCGCTGCACACAGAGAGTTGATCGCTGCGGCACAACGATAAGAAGCGCACCGATGCCGAAGAAGAATTTCGAAACTGCGACCAACACTTACAGCCGAGGATATCCTCGGCGAGGGTGGCGCGGGCGTCGTTTACCGGGTCCGGGACCCTGAAGGCCAGCAGGCTGCGCCCTGGAGTTTCAACACTTCCGAATGCGCCGGGATAGGATGAGCTTTGTATCAGGGCTCGGCTTCAGCCGTGCCCGAGAGGCGTAAGGAGTCGGGCTTTAGCCCCTGACAATGGCCAAACCCACGCGCAATGCCCACCCGGACAACATCGCGAGTTCGGCACGTACGTTTTTCGCCACCAACAGGACAAGCTACGCCTTTCCCCCTACCCCGTCTTATCCTTCGCGTAGCACAGATCGTTCAAGCCGCACTCCGCGCACTTCGGATTGCGCGCCACGCACAAGGCGCGGCCGTGCAGGATGATCTGGTGCGCAAATGAGATCCAGTGTTTCTGCGGAATGATTTTCATCAGGTCCTGCTCCACTTTTACCGGATCGGTATTCTGCGTCAGGTCGAGCCGCACCGCGATCCGGCCCACGTGCGTATCCACTACCACGCCGGCGGCGATGCCATAAGCGGTGCCCAGCACCACGTTGGCCGTCTTGCGGGCGGCGCCGGGGATGGTGAGCAGCTCTTCCATGGTCTTTGGCACCGCGCCGCCGAATGCGTCCACCACGCGGCGGGCCGCGCCGACTATCGATTTCGCTTTGTTGTTGAAGAAACCGGTGCTGCGAATGTCCTCCGCCA
Source organism: Bryobacterales bacterium (assembly GCA_963761855.1). Lineage (GTDB taxonomy): Bacteria > Acidobacteriota > Terriglobia > Bryobacterales > Bryobacteraceae > Bog-375. Next base: position 51,847 of record CAVXJY010000102.1, read on the forward strand.
ACACCTCCGGGCGCACGGCGGCGAAATCGGCCGGCGTGGGGTACTTGGCGAACAGGCCGGGCGTCACCATATTGACGCGCTTATCGGTGCATTGCGCCGAAAGGATGGTCGCCACCAGCAGCTCCCAGGGGCTGCGATGCACCAACGCGCAAGTGGCGCCGGGATACATGCGGTCCAGCCGGCGCAGAATTTCCTCCACCCGCGCTTTGCGCCCGGCTGCGTTGGGCGGCCGTTTCCCGTAAGCTCGTAGAGTACGATGCGCGCTCGCCTTCTTCTTGCCGCCGCCGCGCTGGCCGCCTTTGGCGCTTCCCTTTTTTCCGGTTTTCACTTTGACGATTATGTCATTTTTCAGGATGCCCCTCTCGCCTCCGCTTCCGGCTGGAGCGCTATCTTCACCCTGCTCCGCACCCGGCCACTCACTTATCTTACTTTCTGGTTGAACCGCGCCCTCGGCGGCGAGAGCCCGTTCGGGTATCATGCGGTGAACCTGGCGCTGCACCTGGCCGCGGCGCTGCTCGCCTACCAATGCCTGTTGCGGCTGATGGACCGGCACGCCGCGTGGCTGGCCGCGGCCCTGTTTGCGGTCCATCCGCTGCAGGCCGAGGCGGTCGACTACATCTGGGCGCGCGCCATTGTGCTGGCCGCCGTGTTCGTGTTCGCGTCTCTGCTGGCATGGTTGGACGGCCGACCCTGGCTGGCGGTCGCGCTGTTCGCCCTGGCCCTGCTGGCTAAGGAAGAATGCGCCGCATTTCCGCTGGCGCTGTGGCTGCTCGATGCCCGGCTCATCGCCGGGGTCCGTCGGGAAACGCCCAGTTCAACTACCGGCAACCGCTCCCTGGCGGGGTGCCCTCCGGGCCCGGCTCAGGATGTGCATCGGAGCCGCGACCGTAAGGGAGCGGTCGGCACAGTCATCCTGGAACGCTGTTTGACCGGCCGCCGGCGCGCCACGCCTTGGGCCCCGCTCGCTGCCATGCTCGCGCTATCGCTCGCCGCCGGTCTCCGCACCATCTATGCCGCCGCGGTGACGCCAGGCACGGGGGCCGGCGCGCAGGCCGGAATCTCGCCTGCGCATTACCTGCTGGCCGAAGGCACGGTGCTGTGGCGTTACCTGCGGCTGTTCGCGATTCCGTACGGGTTCACGGTCGATCCCGAAATTCGCGTTCCCGCCGTGTGGCTGGGACTGGTGGCGTGGCTCGCGCTCGGCGCCGGGCTTGCCGCACTGTGGCGATGGCGACGCGATCTCGCCGTCTGGCTTACCGCCGCCGCGCTCCTGGTGTTACCCAGTTCCTCCATTTTCCCCGCGGCCGATCTGGCGGTGGATCGCAGAATGTATCTCGCCATGCTCCCCCTGGCCGCAGCAGCCGCGCTGGTTCTCGCCCGCCTGCGGTGGCGCGCGGTTGCACCGCTGGTGGTCGCCGCGCTAGTGGCGGTGAGCATCGGCCGTACCGAGGTCTGGGCCAGCGACGAATCGCTGTGGCGCGAAGCCGTCCGCCGCGCGCCGGACAAGGTTCGGCCGCGCATCCAATTGGCCCGCAATGTGGGAACCGCCGAAGCGCTGGAATTGCTGGAACAGGCGCGCCTCATCGCGCCAGATGACCCGGCCGTGGCCGCCGAAACCGGCCGCGTGTTGCTGGCCGCCGGCCGCCCTGGCGAGGCGCTGGCTCAATTCGGCCGCGCTCTGGCGCTGGCTCCGCGCGATGCCAACAATTACAACAACCGCGGCGTCGCGCTCCAGGCGCTCGGGCAGACCGAGGCCGCGCGCGCCGATTTCAAGCGTGCTCTCGAGCTTGATCCCGGCCTGACTGCCGCTCGCGAAAATCTCAGGAAGTTGGCGCCGTAATCTGCACGTCGTTGGTCATGTTCTGCCAGTCCGGCAGCTCGTAAATCTTCTTACTGCCGACCAACGGTTCGGTGAGTTCCTTGGATTCGAATCCCCGTAAGGCGGTGGTGAAGGCGAACGTGCCCTCCGCGTCCTCTTCCGAGCCGCCCGTGCTGGCCCAGATGGTGACGTTGCCCGCCAGGTTGTTGAAGTCGGCGTCGGAGTGATTCGTCAGCACGAACTTCACCAGAACCTTTTCCTTGTTCTTCGGGTCTTCCAGGAAACGCACCGCCGAAACTTCGATGAACTTCTGTATCGGGTTGACTGGAGCGCCGGCCTTGGCCGCCGGGCTTTCCACGGTCGAACTCGGCCGGCCGTGCCGCGGGCTGTGAAAATAGTTCACCGTCCAATACACGCCCGCCACCACACCGACGAACGCCAGCGTCGAGAGCACCGTGACCAGCCAGACCGGCACGCGGGCGCCCCCCGGCTGCTCCTGCATTTCCTGCTGGAATGGCGCCGGCTGCACGCGTGCGGGCTCAATCGGCGGTGCCAAGGGAGGGATCTCGGGCGGCGGCGGCGCTGCAGCGACCACCGGCGCCGCTGGTTCCGGGTTAAGCTGCACGGAAGGTGGCGGCGCCGCCATGGGCTGCCCCGCGCCCGCCGGCCTCTTCGTGCAGTCCGGACATTCCGTATAAGCCGGAGGCACTTCGCGCCCGCATTGCGGGCAAATCCAAGTAAACATTTTGCTTAGCCTTAATTCTACTGCAAACCAGTCGATGCAATCTCCGCGGATCAGGTTCCGGCGATTCCAACGAAGGAATACAAGCGCCCCGCTGCCGCACCATCGCGGCGGAAGGAGTGAAACTCTTCGGCGCGGCATTTGGTGCAGAGGCCGGCGATGTAAATCCTCTGCCCGCCGACGCCGGCGGCTTCTAATTGCCTGCGCAGTTGTTCCGCCAGGTCGATGTGCGCCCTGCCCTCCACGCCGAACTGCGACGCCACTTCCGCGCCCACTTCGTAGCAGCACTTGCCGATGGCCGGCCCTATAGCGGCGTGCAGATCGCCGGCGCGGCTGCCGAATTGGGCTCCCAGCGCCGCCACCGCGCGCTGCGCCATGCCCGCCGCAGTGCCGCGCCACCCGGCGTGAACCGCGGCCACCGCGCCATGCCGCGGGTCCACCAGCAGCAGCGGGACGCAGTCGGCTGTCTTCACTGCCACCACCGCGCCTGGCGTATTCTCAAGCAGCGCATCGCCCGTCCCCAGCACGCCCGACCGCCCTGCGCCCGCCACGCATTCCGTCGAATGGATCTGATGCAACGTAGCCAACCGGCCAAATCGCGCCGGTATATCCGCCTGCCGCGTCCCGAACCCGTGCACCAGCCATTCGAGCTCGTCCAGTTCGCTAACGCGATAGATGTGGTTGGAGTCAAGATAGAACATCGATTGTCACCGCATTTCTCCTCGCGCGCGGCACCGCCGCTCAGCCGAACAGTTCGCTGTGTGAGCCGAGCCGCGCCAGACGCAGTGTTTCGACATCGGGCTTGCGGTAGATTAGCAGCAAGTCCGGTTTGACGTGGCATTCTCGGTAGCCTGACCAATCGCCGCTCAAAGCGTGGTCGCGGTAATTCCCTGGCAACATTTTATCGGACAGCAGCAGAGTCACGACGGTTGCAACAAGCGCATTCAAGTTTCTGCTGTGGCGCGGCGTAGCCTTCGCCCGCTTGAAGTCGCGCTTAAATGCCGACGATCGTTCAATCGTCCGCATTCAGGTCGGCCATCAGGGCCTTAGTACTCGCAAAACGCTTGCCTTTCCCCGCCTCCAGTTCGGCAATCGCCTTCCGCGTCGACGCATTTGGCGCCTTGACCTCGAAAGGTAAACGTCGCTCGTCCACGACGCGCAACATCAGCAGGCGGATCGCATCCGAAATGGACAGTCCCATCGCCCCAAGAGCATCGGCGGCACGTTTTTTGGTGGCGCTATCGATGCGAGCGCGAACGTAGGTGTCGGCAGTGCTCATTGCGATCCTCCCTGAAAACGGTCTCTCTTTCTTAATTGTAGTCACAATGTGACTACCGCGCAAGTCGTCGGTCCCTCTAAGTTCGCGGGCGGGGCAGCCATGATCGAAGCAGTGGCGTTCACCCCGCGCTTACCAGGAACACTGCCACCTCTGCCAGCAGATTTGGCATCAGCCTCACTTTGCGGCGGCCGGCCAGAAAGTAGCGGCGCTCCACCGCCAGGCCCTCCAGCGCGGCCAGGGCTTCGAAATCCTCCACTGTGAGGAAGTGAATGTTGGGTGAATCGTACCACTCGTACGGGAACAGTTTGGTGCGCGGCGCGCGCCCGCTGGCCAGCATGGATAGCCGCACCCGCCAGTGGCCGAAATTGGGAAACGCCACGATCCCTCTGTGCCCCACGCGCAGCATTTCGCGCAGCACCTTCTGCGGATGCCGCGTTTCCTGCAAGGTCTGGCTGAGGATCACGTAATCGAAAGCGCCGTCGGGATAATCGGCCAGCCCTTCGTCGATATCGCCTTGAAACACCGAGACGCCGCGGGCGATGGCGCGGCGCACTTTTTCGCCCGCGATCTCCACCCCGCGTGCATCCACGCCCTTGTTCGCGGCCAGCCATTGCAGCAGTTCGCCCTCGCCGCAGCCGAGGTCCAGCACGCGCGCGCCTTCCGAGACAATATCGCCGATGATGGCGTAATCGCTGCGTCCCAGCAGCTCGCGGACGAACGCCTGCTTGGCGACGGCGACGGTCATGCCGTTTTCTCCAGCGTGCTCGTCAGAAAGCCGCGGATCAGCTCCGTCTGCTCGGCCACGTCCACCAGGAAGGAATCGTGCCCGTAGTTGGAAGGCAGCTCGGCGTAAGCCACGTCGCAATTGCGCGCCCGCAGCGCGCGCACGATCTCCTGCGATTGATAGCTCGGATACAGCCAGTCCGAGCTGAAGCTGATCACCAGGAAGCGCGCCTGGGCCGGCGCCAGCGCCGCTGCCAGTGATCCCTTGCCGCTCGTCAGGTCGAAATAATCCATCGCCTTGGTGATGTACAGATACGAGTTGGCGTCGAAACGGCCGACGAACTGGCTGCCGCGATAGCGCAGGTAACTTTCCACTTCAAAGTCCACGTCGAAATCGAAGCCGAAATTCTCCTTGCCGCGCAGCCGGCGGCCGAATTTTTCGCGCATCGAATCGTCGCTCATGTAGGTGATGTGGCCCACCATGCGCGCCACTGCCAGGCCGCGCGCCGGCGGCTGCTTGCCGTAATAGTCGCCGCCGTTCCAGTCCGGGTCGGCCATAATCGCCTGCCGCCCCACTTCGTTGAACGCAATCTGCTGCGCGCTGTGGCGCGTGGTGGCGGCTATGGGAATCGCCGATACCACGCGGTCCGGAAACTCGACCGCCCATTCGAGCGCCTGCATGCCACCCATTGACCCGCCCGTCACCGTCAGCAGCCGCGGAACCTCCAGCGCGTCGATCAGCATCTTCTCCAGCCGTACCATGTCGGAAATGGTGATCACCGGAAACGACATACCGTATGGGCAGCCGGTCGCCGGATTGATCGAAGACGGCCCGGTGGTGCCGCGGCACCCGCCCAGCACGTTGCTCGAAATCACGTAGTATTTATTGGTGTCGAACGCCTTGCCGGGGCCGATCATGTTGTCCCACCAGCCCGGCTTGCCGGTTTCCGGACTAATGCCGGCCGCGTGCGCATCGCCCGAAAAAGCGTGCAGCACCAGGATGGCGTTGCTCCGCGCGGCGTTCAATTGGCCATACGTCTCGTAAGCCACTTCGACCGGCGCGAGCCTGGCGCCGCTGTCGAGGGAAATGGAGTCGAAGCGGACAACACTGGCCTCAACGATCATGCGGGAGAGTTTTTATGATAGCAGACGATCGGGGACAGACTCCTCTGTCCCAAGGCGCCGCTTCTGCGCCGCGCGGACAGAGCAGTCTGTCCCCCGCGCCGATGTGTCCCCCGCGCCGATGTGTCCCCCGCGCCGATGCCCCTGTCCCCGCGCCGATGCCCCTGTCCCCCGCGCCGATGCCCCTGTCCCCCGCGCCGATGCCCTGAAGTGAACCCCTGGAGTGAGACACGAAGTTAAGGGGGTCATCGCCGTTCGATGAGAAATCATTGCACGGCGGGGTTGATGTCGTCCACTCTGGAAGGACCTGAGCGGAGGATAGGGCAACGCAGGGATGCGCCCCGAGCGCCGACTCAGCGGCCGGAACGGCCGGGGCGGCGTCAGCCGCCCCGTAGTTCAGCAGCCATTCCGGCGCAACTGCGTTAAATCCCGGGGTCGCAGGGGCAGCGCCCCCGTACTGCGGCGTGTGATGACAATCCCATCTCATTGCGAAGCGCCGTTCTCGAACTCGGCGGGCGGAAGATATCCGAGAGCCGAGTGCAGCCGTTTCCGATTATAGACGCGCTCCAGGAATTCGCCAATGCTGGAGCGAGCGTCGTGGAAGTCGCGGTATTCGTTGCGGTAGACCTCCTCCTGTTTCAGGGTTTTCATGAATGACTCGCACGCCGCGTTGTCGTACGGGTTTCCCTTGCGGCTCATGCTGATGGTGGCGTGGTGGTGCTTCAGCAGTTCCGTGTAGACGTGCGAAGCATACTGCACGCCGCGGTCGGAGTGATGCACCAGGCCGGGCGATGGAGCGCGCTGGACCAGCGCCATGCGCAACGCCGTAACCGGCAGTTCGGCCTCCAGTGTGCGGCCCAGCGCCCAGCCGATCACGCGCCGCGAGAATGCGTCCAGTACCACCGCCAGATACACGAACTCCGTGCGCAGTCGGATGTAGGTGATGTCGGCGATCCAAAGCTGATTGATCGCCGCGAGCTGGATACCCCGGGCCAGGTTCGGGTAGACCGGCAGGTTGTGCCGCGAGTCGGTCGTAACTACGAACGCACGCCGCCGCACGCACAGCAGATTGTCTTCCCGCATCATCCGCAGCACGCGTTTGTGGTTGACCTCGAAGCCGCGCCGCTGCAACTCGTAGGTGATTCGTCGGTAACCGTACGCCGGCGATTCCAGCGCGACCTTCTGCATCTGATCGCGCAGTTCCATCTCGACGGGTGTGGCTTGGCGTGGCACGCGCCAGCGGTAGAAACCGGCCCGGCTCAGGCCGGTCATGTGACACAGCGCGCTCACGGCCTGGCCTTTCGCGGTGCCTTGCTGGACTTCTTCAAACAGGCATCCGCGCCACTGACGACGGCCGGCGGGTGATGATCCCTGAAATGCTGCAAGGCCTTTTTTAAAAAATCGTTCTCCATGGTGAGTTGGCCGATTTTGCGCTCCAGCTCGGCAATGCGGCGGGCATCGTCGAGCGCCGGCAGATCGGCGCCGCGCCGGCCAACGCCGGGAAAGGCCGATTCCCCTTTGGCGCGCCACTCTCCACGCCAGCGTTCCAGCAGCTTCGGGCTCAGTTGATATTTCCGCGCAATTTCACCGGTGGCAGAGCCGGCGTCCAAGGCGCGCATGGCAGCGATCTTCAGATCGCGACTGTAAACAGCTCGGGACAAATCCATTCCTCACTCCATTCAATGTATTTGTTCCCTTAACTCGCTGTCTCACTTTTGGGGTTCACTCCACCCCCTGTCCCCCGCGCCGATGCCCCTGTCCCCCGCGCCGATGCCCCTGTCCCCCGCGCCGATGCCCCCTGTCCCCGCGTCGATGCCCCCAGTCCCCGCGCCGATGCTCCCTGTCCCCCGCGCCGATGCCCCTGTCCCCGCGCCGATGCTCCCTCGCGCCACGCCCCGCGCCAGCCCTACTCAAGCTTCCGCACCCAAAGGTAGCAATGGTTGCCGATGCGGCCCGCGCGCGGAGTCCGCAACAGTAGAAGGTCCAGGTAGCGTAGCGGAAACAACAGCCAGCCCAGAACGCCGTGAACCAGGACGCGCCAGACGCGCCACGGCAGCAGCAGCTTGGCGTATTCGATCGTAAACACCAGCAGCGTCGCCGTGGGCCCGGTTCGCCAGCCCTCGGCGACCGGCTCCAAACCGCCGGCCAACTCTTTCAATCCATCCAGCGTGTACCGGCGGTAGTCCTTCGGGTATTCGTGAAAAGGGTGGCAGAACGGCGTCACCAGGTGCAGATAGCCGCCGGGAGCGAGCACGCGCGCGATTTCAGCTATCGCCCGTTCCGGCCGGCGCACGTGCTCCAGCACCGCATCGCACTCCACGCGTTGAAACAGGTTGCCGCGAAACGGCAAGCATTCCGCGTCGGCCGCCACATCCACCCCCGGCACCGCAAACAGGTCGAGGTTGACGTAACCCGGCGGGCGCCTTCCCGCCCCGCCCAGATACAGGTTCCATCGCCCCAGCGGAAAGTCATTGGGCTCGGCCGGGTTCATCACCAACGGCGAGGGCGGAATAAGCAGGCGGCGCAGACGGTCCTGCCAGCGCATCGAACTGCGGCGCCGGTAGAGATCCTCAAGCGAATCGGGCGGCACTTGTCCTCAAGCGTCATGATACGACGGCGCAGGCCCGCCCCCCGCGCCCTGTCGCGCCGGCGGTCTTTGCCGCCGGTTCTTTATGTGCCGCTCCTGGCGGGGCAGTTCCCCGACGTGCCAAGCGGCGGTAGCCAACCGCCGCTTGGAGTTTCTACATTTTTACAGTGCCGTTGGTAGCGCCGGCGGTCTTTGCCAACCGCCGCGCGGAGTTTCTACATTTTTACAGTGCCGTCGGTAGCGCCGGCGGTCTTCGCCAACCGCCGCTTGGAGTTTCTACATTTTTACAGTGCCGTTGGTAGCGCCGGCGGTCTTTGCCAACCGCCGCTTGGAGTTTCTACATTTTTACAGTGCCGTTGGTAGCGCCGGCGGTCTTCGCCAACCGCCGCTTGGAGTTTCTACATTTTTACAGTGCCGTCGGTAGCGCCGGCGGTCTTTGCCGCCGGTGCTTGGAGTTTCCACATTTTTACAGTGCCGTCGGTAGCGCCGGTAGTCTTTGCCAACCGCCGCTTGGAGTTTCTACATTTTTACAGTGCCGTCGGTAGCGCCGGCGGTCTTTGCCGCCGGTGCCTGGCGTGCCGGGCCTCCTTTACCTTGCCCGCCAGTCCGCCGGGCCCGCCCGCCGCGCTATCGGATACACTGATCGTTCAGTGGGAGTCCGGGAGGCGCGAATGGATATGGCGAACCCATGCCCGGTGCGCCGCTTGTTGCTCAGCGGCGACGAAGCGGTGGCGCTGGCCGCTCTGGATGCGGGGATGCATTTGGGCACGGGCTACCCGGGCACACCGTCCACCGAAATTCTGGAAGCGTTCGCCGCGCTCGGCGGCCATGCGCAGTGGGCGCCGAACGAAAAAGTGGCGCTCGAAGTTTCGATCGGCGTGGCGTTTGCGGGCGGGCGCGCGCTGGCCACCATGAAACACGTCGGCTTGAACGTGGCGGCCGATCCGCTGTTCACCGCGGCGTACACCGGCGTTACCGGTGCGCTGGTGATCGCCTCAGCCGACGATCCCGGCATGGCTTCCAGCCAGAACGAGCAGGACAATCGCCGCTACGCGGTAGCCGCAGGCGTGCCCATGTTCGAGCCCGCCGATTCCCAGGAAACTTACGATTTCACGCTGCGCGCCATCGAGGTTTCCGAGCGCTGGGGCCTCCCGGTGCTGCTGCGCCTCACCACACGCGTGTGCCATTCCAAAAGCGTGGTCGCAACGCCCGGCTATCCGGCTCCGCTGCCGCGCCCGCCCGCCTTCCAGCGCGACATCTCGGCGCGCGTCATGATTCCCGCGTACGCCCGGCCGGCGCACCTGCGGCTGCGTCGGAAGCTCGCCGAAATCGCCCGTTGGAACGAAGCCGAAGGCCCCACCGTGCTGGTGGAGGGCGACGCCGCGCTCGGCGCCATCGCGACCGGCATCTGCTATCAGCACGTGCGCGAGGCGCTGCCCCAGGCCAGCGTTTGCAAGCCCGGCATGACCTATCCATTACCGATCGGGCGGATGCGCGAATTCGCGGCGCGAGTCGGCCGCTGCCTGGTGGTCGAAGAGGGCGACCCGTATCTGGCCGATGCGGCCCTCGCGGCCGGAATCAAGGTCGAAGCTGCGCCCGAAGCCTTCCGTTTCGGCGAGATGAACGTCGCGCGGGTGCGTCGGCTGGCGGCGCGCGACCCATCGCCCGAGCCCCAGCCGCCCGCCGGCAAGCCCCCCGAGCTCTGCCCGAGCTGCCCGCACCGCGCCGTGTTCACCGCGCTGCGCAACCTGGATTGCATCGTGGCCGGCGATATCGGCTGCTACTCGCTGGGCGTGCTTCCGCCATTTGAGGCCATGGATACGCTGGTCTGCATGGGCGCGGCGATCGGCGTCGGGCTCGGCATGCGGCGCGTGCTGCCGCCCGAGCAAGCGCGGCGCGTGGTCAGCGTCATCGGCGACAGCACCTTCGTGCACAGCGGCATCACCGGCTTGGTGGAGATGGTCTACAATCCGCCGCCCACAGGCCACGTCGTGCTGATCCTCGACAACGGCACCACCGCTATGACGGGCATGCAGGAGCATCCCGGCACCGGCCGCACGCTCGACCATCATCACACCGGTAAGTTTGTTTTTGAAGACGTGGCGCGAGCCATGGGCATTCGCCGCGTGCACGTGACGGATCCCACGCTGGAACCGGCGGGCTTCGAGGCGCTGATCAAAGCTTGCCTGGAGTCGGGCGAACTGGAACTGATCATCGCGCGCCGCGACTGTTTGCTGGCGGCGGGGGCCATCCGGAGGTATGAGAAAGCCAATGAACAGCCGCGCTAAGAACGGCGTCACCAACATCGTGGTGGCGGGCCTGGGAGGCCAGGGCGTGCTGAAGGCCTCCGACATCATCGCCAGCGCGGCGTTTCTGGCCGGGCTCGACGTGAAAAAGAGTGAAGTGCATGGCATGAGCCAGCGCGGCGGCTCGGTGGCGAGCGACGTGCGCTTCGGCGTGCGCGTATTCAGCCCCATGGTTTCGGCGGGCGAGGCGGATTTCCTGCTGGTGCTGGACGCGGGTCAGATTGAAGTCAACCGCTCCATGCTCGCTCCGGACGGCGTGCTGATCGAGCCGGGCCTTCTGGGCGGCCGCACGCTGCGCAGTTCCAAGGCGCTCAACGTGGCGCTGCTGGGTGCGCTCAGCCGGAGCCTCGATTTCTCCGAAGCGCTGTGGACCCAGGCGCTGCGCGCCAGCCTGCCGCCGAAGCTGCTCGACGTCAACCTGCAAGCGTTCGAAATCGGAAGAGACGCCGCCGCTGTCGCGGAGCCGCCGGCGTAAGAACAAGGGGAAGAGTCTCCGCAAGCCCGAGATGTGGCACGCAGCGGAGCCCCTGGAGCGGACTCTCCTATCCGCGCAGCGCAGCAGAATGCGACATGGCGACATTTCGCCAACATGGGCTGCCGCATGCCAGCCTGACGTGACCGGCGTTTGCCGCCCCGTTACGGACTCGGCGCTTCGGCCTACAAGTTGCACCATCCCTGGGTGCTGAACCTGTAATTGGGGGTGAAGACTGTTCCCAATCCTTGCAACGAAATCATCCCGGCATTTGCCGAGGGTGCCTTTCATCGCACCCATCGTTTCCGCCGATCACGAGATGCGTCAATCCAGCAAGACCAGCGCTGCCAATTATAATCTCGACATGGCTACCTCCGCACGGCGAAAACGGCCCAAATCGGTCAAGAAGACGAGCAGCGCCAACATGCAAGGAGCAGGAAAGAGCCCACCGGCCCACCGCTCCTCTGTTACGCTCGGTGAGCTTCTGGAGTCCATCTGTCCCGGCGTTTTGGGCCGTACGCCGCCCAGTTGGCCCCCCGACGTGTTCGCGCTGGTGATGGCGGTCCTGCAAAGATCCGGCGCCTACACACGTGTCGTGACGCAGTGGCCTCCCGCGGGACAGGGCTCGTCTAAGACATGGGTTCAAGGGATTACCGTAGTCGCTAACCGTTGGCGCAAAGAGTCGCTGAACGAGAGGGTTCCGCCGGAAGTTAGCCGCTGGTGGTCGGTGGTTACATCCAATAGAAATGCAGCATTGCCGGATATCGTCCACAACGGTGCCGCCTGCGACGCACTGTTGCAGTTGTGCGCTGCGGCTGATGAGGCGGCCAATGGGGTCGGAATTCCGTCCGGCGACGGGTCGGCGCAAAATGAGTTCGAGTGGAGGGCGAACGAAATCCTTTTGCTCAATTCCACGCTTTGCCGCCAGGTGCGTCCTTCTTGCGGGCGAGTACTGCCGAAACTCCACACACCGCAGAACGGGCTTACGATTCGTTCGTTATCCCATCATCTGGCATTTATCGCAGGAGGAGAAATTCGGCCAGAATGGTACACGTACTCGCGAAGCCAAGGACACTGTTTGAATCTGCTGATCGTTCCCTGGCCAGAAGTCGTCCAGCCTTCGCAATTCGGTGCCGCTCGTCCAAAACAGGGCAAGCTTCTTATGCCGGACCAATTCGGATTTTTCACATATTCGCCTGACGCGAAGTCTCGTATGACGCGGCGGTTATCGGGCCTGTTGAGCAAGGGAAGGGCTCTTGTGGGCAACATCGATGGCATTGTGCTTCCAGAACTGGCTCTCACTGAAGGAGAATTTGAACGCGCATCCAGGTCAATTTTGCCCGAGGGGACCTTTCTAATTTCCGGCGTGTCCAGCCCCTCGTTGAAACCTGACAGTCCGGGCAAGAATTCGCTGTTTCTCGACCTGCCGGTTGCTGGCATGAGAAGCCGAATCCGGCAGGAGAAACACCACCGCTGGAAGCTGGACAAAAGCCAGATCTCGCAATATGGGTTAGGCAATTCCTTGGACCCACAGGTCTCTTGGTGGGAGCACATCCCGATGGAAGCCCGCACTCTAGCTTTCATTGCGATGAGGCCATGGCTGACGATCGCAGCGCTGATCTGTGAGGACCTCGCTCGGCAGGACCCAATGGCTGACCTGGTTCGTTCGGTCGGTCCGAATCTCGTGCTAGCGCTGCTAATGGATGCGCCGCAGACAGTTGCAAGATGGCCTGCTCGCTACGCAACGGTACTAGCAGACGATCCGGGCTCCTCGGTTTTGACGGTGACGAGTGCCGGCATGGCCAAATTGAGCCGGCCTCCGAATTGCGAATTGAAGCCGAGAGTCGTCGCTTTGTGGAAGGACGCCCGAACCCGGACACCGAGAGAAATTGAAATGCCGGAAGGAGCCAGCGCGGTCGTGCTAAACCTCACAGAAGAGCGTATTAGCGAATTCACGGCTGACGGAAGGGATGACGACGGGGCATCCGGATACCCAGTGCTGTCCGGCGTCCATTTCATTTGAGAAGGCGATCTCCTTGGTACAATGAAGACAGACATGACGGACATTTCTCCTCGCGACGCATCGGTGCTGGCGCTTATTGCGGGACACCAACTGAGCAAAACACAAGCTGATGGATTGCTCCGCAAGGCAAAGAGTAGTCCCACAACGCGGCGAATCGCGACGGTTCTTGTGCAGCCCAAGGCGAGGGCTGGGAAGGCTGACCGCAAAGCAGCAACAGCGATCCGCCATTGGGCGATGACGCTTTCAAGATAAGCTTCGAATGCCTGCGTACTCACGATCGGTACTGCACGACGCCCGCTACACACACTGATCGGCTCAGTGCTCCGGGGCAGACGGAACGTAATCGCCACGGGGACCCCCGGAAACGCCCGACCCGCAGAACTGCACATCCCAATCTCCGGAGATCCTGGTCATGTCAGTTGGACCTTCCAATCAGAGGTTGGCTGGTTCGCGATGGATGAGAGAGTGACGGCTGACAGAGAGAACCCCGCCTCAAGTCAGCGCGGATGGGTTCCGCCGCGCCGGCTCAGCCGCGCGAAAGTGCCTGGCTCACTGGACTGCGAGCGCGCAAGCACCGTTCAGTACAGCACCCGCGTGCGGATGGTGCCGTCTACCCGCTCCAGCCCGCGGCGCAGCGTCAGGGCCTTCGGGCGTCGCCTCAGCGCGGATAGCTTTCTTGCGTGATGTGTGAAAGTAGAAATGGTGTGAAGAAATCGCCCGACCCAACAAAACTACAGTCGCTGGCGGACTCGCCTTTATCTTTTGTTGCGCGCGCGGGTGACGTGACTATGGCATCGGCAGAGGCGAAGGCGCAGTACTCGGCGATCGTGCTGGGCGCGACGGGGAACGTGGGCGGACGCATCGTGCAGCTTCTGATCGAGAACCCGCTGTGCAAGAAGGTGGTGGTGGTGACGCGCCGCAAGACGGACGCCTTCGCCGCCCCCAAGGTCTCCGAGGTGGTTGTCAACATGGACCGACTCGAGGAGGAGGTTGCGCCGCACGCCCAGGGAGTCGACGTCGCGCTCGCCGCGTTCGGCGTCGGCAAGGGCAGCGCGAAGATGCCCGAGGAGGAAGTGCGCAGGATCGAAATCGCCTACCCGCAGGCCTTTTGCCGCGCCGCCAAGGCTGGAGGCGCTCGTGTGTGCGGGGTCATGACAGCAGTGGGCGCGGACCCCGAGGCGGGTATGAAGTACGCGAAGATCATCGGCGAGAAGGAGAAGGCTGTCGAGTCCGTCAAGTTCGACTTCCTTGGGGTGTACCGTCCCGCCGTCATTCTCGGCAACTCCAACACGCCGGGTGTCCTTGGCTACGTCATGCCGCTGCTGCACTGGGCCATGCCGTACAAGTACCACTCGATCCACAAAAACGACCTCGCGCGCGCGATGGTGGCGCAGTCGGAGCAGGCGTTCCTCGCGATTGCGCAGGGCAACGCTCCCAAGCAGGCGACGGTGAAGATCCTGGAGTACAAGGAGATGGAGCCCTTCTTCGTCAACGGCGAGAGCGACGAACCTTGAGCTGTGGTTACACTAGGCCCTGCGACTTGCTCGGCAGGCGCAGGAGTCGATTCGTCGGGTCGCGAACCAGCCGGCGCCTTGTCGTTCTCCGCGGCCTCCTTCCAGGCCGCTCGCCACGATTCTCTTCGCGTGAGTCCACCCCGTTACGGGCTATTCTGGAAATAGCATTTGCCTATATTCATTCCAGAATCCGAACTTACAATGACCTTTGTTCGCGCTTCCGGTCCTGGCGGCCAGAACGTCAACAAAGTCTCCACTGGCGTCCAACTGCGCTTCGATGTCGGCCAATCTCGCTCGCTTCCCGCCGACGTACAGCAGCGCCTCCTCGCCTTAGCCGGCAATCGCGCCACGCAAGACGGCGTGTTGATCATCACGTCCCGTGTGCACCGGACGCAGGAGGCTAATCGAGCCGAAGCCCGGGCGCGACTGAATAAACTGATCGCCTGCGCGCAAGTCGTGCCGAAAACCCGCCGCCCCAGTCGGCCCACGCTCGGCTCCAAGGTCCGCCGGCTCACGGCAAAGTCGCAACGATCCTCCACCAAGAAACTGCGCGGCCGCGCAAACGACGACTGAGCTGGCTCATCCGTTCTCGCAATGCTCTGCTGAGACTATCCGGACGGCCGCCGCAGTTGCCCGGTCCCGGGATACGGACTATCTGGAAAATGAGCTCTGAAGACGACTCCTCGAAAACCCAAAATGCGTCCCCATAGGAGTGGATGGCGGCCAACTTGATTTCAGGGCTTGCCGGGTTTGTCTCGAAACCTACCCATTCTGAACCCTCAATAAAATCTATGTAAGTTTCACCGGCGGGGGTAAACTTGTATGTGTCGCTTCATTTGAAGGTAACTGATCGTGTTTGGCGGTTCTAAGCCGCGAGGCAGCGATCCAATGCGATCTCTCTTCGTATTCCCATTGATGGCCGTTGCGGCCCTCGCGCAGCCGGTTTCGTTCGGAGTCCGGGCAGGCGTGCCGCTCACGGATTTGCTCCATGCGTCCTCAGCCCTGCCGCAACCCGGATCGCCCCCTTCCATGCCGTTCACCAGTACTACGAACCGTTACCTTATTGGACCTACGATTGAGGTCCGGCTGCCGCTCGGCCTGAGCCTGGGATTCGATGCGTTGTACCGGCACTACGACTTCTCCTCGCCGGGCTTCGTCACTGCGCCGCCTGCCGTCTACATTATGCAAGGCGCAGAGCGGGCGGAGGGAGGAGACTGGGAGTTTCCGCTCATGGCGAAGTACCATTTTAGTTCGAAGCTTGTAAGACCCTACGTCGGCGCCGGAGTTGCGTGGGACCGGCTAGGCGGGTCGAGCGCGATCGTCTGTGCCATCAATTGCGGGACCAGTTCGACGCCGCCGGAACTCCGGCACGATACGGTGACCGGGTTCGTCGCAGGTGTGGGCATTGATATACATGTTCCGGTGCTGCATCTCTCGCCGGAGATCCGGTACACGCGTTGGGGCGCACAACACTTCGTATCGTCGAGCGGCGTACTGTCCAGCAATCAGAACCAGGCGGAATTTCTGCTGGGGGTCACGTTCTAAGCCTTGCGGCGCGGGTAGAGTCCCCGGCTGCATCCGCCCAAGCGATAGATCGGTGCGAAACTTGAGGAAAAGCTCAGCCAAGCCGTGACAGAGATGGTTAAGCTGTGCAACGACGAAAGATGGACTCGTCATCAGTGCACCCGGATTCCGAAGCTCAACAGGAACTCCACCTGGTTCTGATTGGATTGGAGAACGTTGGGCACACCGAGTTGGTTGGTGCTCGCCGCCCAGCGCGTATACCGCAGCTCAGGCCTAATGCGTAGCCGACCCGCCTTCGCCTCGCCGCCCAACCCGACCGCGAAGCCCACCTTCGACCGGCGATCCACCAGCGCATTCGGACTGGTCGAAGGGTTCACATTTGGAGTGTAGCCACCGGGATAGGTTTCGTAGCCGGTCAGCGAAACATTTGTTGTCGTGCGAAAGGACGGGCCAGCGGCAACATACGGACTTCCCGGCAAGCGCCGTGGCAAACTATACGTCGCCATCACCGGAAATTCCCACGAATTCTCGATCGAGCGCGTGTAGAAAAACAGGCACGCCCCTTCAGAATAGTCGTCATACCCGAGCCGCTTGTAAAGCGCGCCGGCAGCCGCGCCGAAACCGAGTGGCAGCGAAATCCGGAATTCCGGCCCGACGGTATAACGGCGTGTCGCCGAGCTCGCATTGGCGTAGTTGCAGAAGCTCGGGTCTAAATAAGGCCCCGTCTCGTAGGCTTCCGTGACCGGAACCCCGCCGACTACCCCAAGCTCGACCGATTGCCCCCACCCCACCGCCGCTAGGCAGATCAGAACCGCCAAATACCGCCACACACCCAAAGACCCGGCGGAGACCAAAGCAACTACAGGGCCGTCGTTCCTTTTTCCGTCATCAGGCCCAACTCTTGGCAATTGTATCCTTTTCTAGACACTGGCAGAGGACACCGCTCGATTGGCGCGGGGTTCAGTCGAAACCTCGGCTGCGGCGAAGCCGGTCGGATTCCATACATAACAGCGAAGATTAGCACCCATCAACAGACGAACACGAAGCATTCACCAATCACGACTCCAGAATAGAACAGAGCTGCCTGAAATCAAGTCAAGTGGACGAACGGTCATCGGAGAATAGCCCG
>CAVXJY010000103.1:0-9068 GCA_963761855.1 Bryobacterales bacterium
GCTGCTTGCCCGCCTGTGGTTTATCCGGGAGGCCAACATCCCTCCATCCCGCCTGCCGGAAACCTAGAGCGGCCGATCCACCGCCCTTTTTTATTTACAATGAAGGTTCCTTATGCGACAGGTAGTCACCGCGGCGGACATTCCGGCAAGCGGCGAACTGCGCGTTTCGCCCGAAGCCATCGTTACGACCGTGGCGCGCGAAACCGCGGCGGCGCGCGGGGTGCGCATTCGGGAAGTTCCGGAGGATCAGGTTTCGCTGCTGGCGCCGCCCGAAAAAACCGTCGCCATCGGCGCCGATCACGGCGGCTTCCGCCTGAAAGAAGCGCTCAAGCCGGTGCTCACCGAGCTCGGCCTCGAAGTGCGCGACGTGGGAGTCTACGAGGAAAAGCCGGCCGACTACCCGGACCTGGCGCTCAAGGTCGGCGAATTGGTCGCTTCCGGCGCCGTTGCTCGTGGCATCGTGATCGATGGCGCCGGCATCGGCTCCTCAATCGCCGCCAACAAGATTCCGGGCATCCGCGCGGCCTTGTGCTATGATAAAGCGTCCGCCAGAAACAGCCGGGAACACAATGATTCTAATGTGCTTACTCTCGGAGCGCGACTCTTGACCGGAACCCAGGCGGAAGAGGTTTTGCGCACCTGGATCGCCACCCGGTTTGCCGGCGGGCGGCACCAGGCGCGGGTCGACAAGATCGTCGCCATCGAGCGGCAATTCGCCAAGAAGGCGCTCTCGTGACCCAGACTGAACTCGACCGGCTGGTGGCCGAAATCGGCGAAGAGATCCTGGCGCGAGTGGGGAGCGCCGAGCCTGCCGTCAAGAAAGGCGAAGGTCTCAACCTGCCGGACCAGGTGTGCCCCGGCTGCGTGCAGCGCTGCCCCCAAACCTGCGCCCGCAACACCAAGGAGATTATCGCCGCCGGGGCCGATCGCGTTTCCGCCAGCGAGCGGCTCACTAAAATCGACCCGGCAATCGCCGCGCTTATCGATCACACCATTCTTAAGCCCGAAGCTACCCGCGACGACATCGTGAAGATCTGCCGCGAAGCCCGCCAGTACGGCTTTGCCAGCGTCTGCGTGAATCCCTACTGGGTGCCGCTGGCGCGTGCGGAATTGGCCGGCTCCGCGGTGAAGGTTTGCACCGTAGTGGGTTTTCCGCTGGGCGCCACCAGCACCGAAGCCAAGGTCGCGGAAACCATCGCCGCTCTGCGCGCCGGAGCCGAGGAGATCGACATGGTGATCAACATCGGCGCCCTGCGTTCGGGCGACCAGGAAACGGTGCGGCAGGACATACGGCAGGTGGTCGAGGCCGCGCACCGCGCCGGAGCCATCGTCAAAACGATTCTGGAAACGGCGCTGCTCGATGATTCACAAAAGGCGCTGGCGTGTACCCTGGCGAAGCAGGCTGGCGCGGATTTCGTCAAAACGTCGACCGGTTTCAGCACCTCCGGCGCCACCGCTCACGATGTGGCCTTGATGCGCGGCGTGGTCGGACCGGGCATGGGCGTCAAAGCTGCCGGTGGCATCCGTACCTTGAACGATCTGCGCGCCATGACGGCCGCCGGCGCGACGCGTATCGGCGCCAGCGCCAGCATCAAGATCGTGGAAGCCACGGCGGCCTAAAGGACGCATGTCAGCCGTGCGCGAACCACGCCAGTTTTCGTAGAGAGGCATGCAAGCTACACGCAAGAGCGCCGTGCGTTTCCGCGAGCGAAGCGAGTTGCTCGACTTCCTGCTCGAAGTCTCGACGGCGACCGCCGAGACCCTCCACTTGGACCACCTGCTGACCAACGTGGCCGAAATCATCGGGCGCGTGCTGCGCTACGATCTGTTCGCGATTCTGCTCTATAGCGAGCGGAGCCGTTCCCTCCACATCCGCCACGCCGTGGGTTATCGCGAGGAGTTGGTCGCGAACCTGTCGATCGCGCTGGGCGAGGGCCTCACTGGCGCCGCCGCGGCGCGCCGCGAGCCGGTGCTGGTGGGCGACGTGCGCAGCGATCCGCGTTATCTCAACGCCGTCGATGCGGTACGCACCGAGCTCGCCGTTCCCATGATCGCCCGCAAGCGCCTGGTGGGTGTAATCGATCTACAGTCTACCCGCCTCAACGCCTATTCCGAATACGATCGGGCGCTGCTGCGGCTGATCGCCGGGCGCGTGGCCGTCGCCATCGATAATGCGCGCCTTTATATGCGCGTGGCGCAGAACAATCGGACTCTCAAGACGCTGGCTAACATCTCGCGCGAGTTCTCCTCGATTCTCGACTTGAACGAACTGCTCGGCAAGATTGCCAGCACCGTCCGCGAGCTGATCAACTATGACGCCTTCAGCATCCTGCTCACGGATCACGATGCCAAGGCCCTGCGCCACCTGTTCAGCATCCGCTACGATCAGCGCGTGAATACGGATAACGTCCCGCTCGGTAAGGGCATCACCGGCGCCGCCGCCAGCTCGCGGCAGCCGGTGCGCGTCCACGACGTCGCCAAGGACCCGCGCTACATCGCTTCCCATCCCGATATCCGCTCCGAGGTGGCCGTGCCGTTGCTGCTGCAGGACCGCGTGGTGGGCGTAATGGATCTGGAAAGCGACCGCGTGGGCTACTTCACCGACGATCACGTGCGCACGCTGGCGCTGCTGGCGCCGCAGGTGGCTTCGAGCCTCGAAAACGCGCGCCTGTATCAGGAACTGGCCGCCCGCGAGCGGAGCATGGAAGAAGACCTCGAAGCCGCGCGCGAGTTGCAGCGCGTGCTGCTGCCCGATGCCGCTCCCGAAATCGAGGGACTCGATGCCATGGTGCGCCTGCGTCCGGCGCGCGGCATCTCCGGCGACATTTACGATATCTTCGAGCTCCGGGACGGTCGGACAGTGATCGCTTTCGGCGATGTCAGCGGTAAGGGCGCCGCGGCCGCGCTCTACGGCGGTCTGCTGAACGGCCTCTTGCGCACCCTCGCGCCGCGCCGCCGCCGCCCCGCGGAATTGCTCAAGGCCCTCAACGACGCTTTAGGCGAACGCAAAGTGGAAGCGCGCTATGCCACCCTGCTGGTGCTGCTCTGGGACCCGGTGGCCCGCCACATGACGATGGCCAATGCCGGCGCTTTGCCGCCCATGATCTGCCGCGGAGGCGACATTCTCAATCTGCGCGTCGAAGGTGTGCCGCTGGGCCTGCTCGATGCACGCGAATATGAGGAGGTGGTCTTTCATGCCCGGCCCGGCGACGCCATTGTGCTCTACTCCGACGGCATCAGCGATCATTTGAACGCCGCCGGCACCGAGTACGGTAAAGGCCGCCTGGCGCAGATTCTGCGCGCCAACTGCGGTGGTTCCGCCGCCGACCTGGTAGCCGCGATTTTCCGCGATCAGGACAAGTTCTCCACCACCGCCTTCGACGATCAAACGGTTTTCGCCATTAAGGTAGCGGCCGCGAGTGGTAAGCCCGGCCTGCCTTAAGCGTCTCTCGAGGGAAGTTCCGAACGATCGCTTGCCGGCGCGCGGCCCCGCCCGTGTCGCGGAATCGGTGCTCCTTTCGGAGCCACGACCGTGAGGGAGTAGTTGCGGGTGTTCGCCCACGCCCCTCAAGCCGGTTCGGGTGGGCGCCACTGGCGGCCTGCCTGCAGCCGCCGCAGTTGCCAGTCGGCGGCGATTAGCAGGTCCACCAGCAGTCTTTCTTCGACTACCACCGGCTGCCAGCGCCGATAGTATTGCGCGGTGAGTGCCGCCAGGCCGGCGGAACGGTACGCGCCAGCTAGTGCGTCTTTGAGGTCAGCGGTGGGTGGCATTGGGGCTGCCCGCGCCTCGCATGGCCGACGGAGGTCGATGGCGCCTCGCCGCCTGTCAATGGAAAGAAGCGTGGCCATAGAATCGATTCGATGGTAGCTAGCGGGCAAATGCCCGCGTCCGTCCGGCCGAAGCTAACCGCCACGCAATAAAAGAAATAAGACACTGGTATCTTTTGTGACTGCTGGAGTGGCGATGGCTGGCGCCTTCTATTTGGCTTCGACGATGTAGGTCGGCACAATGCCGGCGGCGGTGGTGAAGCCGGATTTGGGCGTGGAAAGCCAACTGGAGCAGCCTTGCACCTTGCCCAGGTAGGCGTGTGGATGCACATCCACCTGCATTTCACGGAATTCGAGGTGCCCAAACGTCAGCAACGGGAACACCGAGCGCACCGGATCTACCCGCTCTTGCACCACGTACGGGCTGCGCGCGGCCTGCTGGAGCGCGCGTCCCCACTCGGTGGCGTCCATGTCCCAGCCGAAATAGCTGTGCTGGTCGCTGGAATCGTCGTTGGGTTTGAGCGCCAGCCGCTCGCGGTTTTGGGTGATGAATTCCATCAGATCGATGGTCTGTTCTTCGTGCGTCGTCTTGCCTTGCGATACCAGGCGTGTCCAGGGCACGTGCTCGCGGATGGCCTTGCGCTCCACCGCGGGAAACTTGGCGGTGAGAGACTCATCCGTCAGCAGGCCGAACATCGCCTTCTTGTGCGCCAACTCCGAGCGGAAACTGTTGACCACGCACACTGCCCGATCGCGGTACGCCCGCACCAGGGGGTGCGACAGATCGAAGCGCAGGAGAAATTCCTGCACGCCCAGGCGGCGATAGACCAGGTTGATTTCAAACGGGCCCCGGCGCAACACGCCATTGCGGTATTCCAGTTGTTCCGGCGACACGATCTCCGCCTGGTACCCCTCCTGCCGGAAGAGGTCGCGGAATAGCTCGAACTCGCTGCGGCCGGAATGATAAGGTGGGCGGAACTCCACAACCGCGATGTTAGGCTTCTTATCGCCGCCAAACTGCTTGTAGGACTTCAGCAGCGCCTGCAGCAGGTGCTTGCGGCTGGCCACTTTGGTGAGCGCGTACTTCTTGCGAAACTCCTTCATCGGCGGGATGTCGTAGAACAACTCCGCCAGGCGATCGGCGTAACCGGCGCCGGTGGGTGAGTCGGCATTGTACTGCACAAAATGCAGATGCCCGTTCACCAGATGAGTATCCAGGCGGGCGGCCACTTCAAAGCTCTGGTAGCCAGGATCGATGGCAGCCAGCATTTTCTCGGCCGGCAGCAGTTCCAGTCGTGCCAGCAAGGCCTGATCCTGCAGCACCATCTGCTCCATGCGGTCGATGGCCGCAATCAACGCCTCGCCGGTCTTGACGAGCGATTCGTACTGCCGCCGCGAAATGAAACTGGGCCGCAGGAACGGGCAGATTAAGCGGCCGCCGGCCGAAAGCCCGGCCTCCTCCATGCGCGCATGGAGTTCTTCCGCCCAGCCCAGATCCCGGTGCACACCGTTCTCTAGCAGCTTGTTATATTTGATTACTGCTTCATCCAACTGAGACATGCTTGACTTACGAATCTACGTAGCACGCTCGTACCGACGCATCGTACACGACTCCGCAAACACGGCCCGGGATTGAAGGCGGTTGCTGAGCCGCAATGACCGGTCGCCCAATCGATCGCGATACGCAGCCTGCTGCTTTGAGTATCCCACACGAACCTCGAAAAACCTAGGATGTGGCCCGCCTCATATTAAGATAACCCCATACCCTACAGTATGTTAGAGGAATTTTGAGTGCCATTTGGCGAAAAGCGCGCGAACCAACTCACTAAAAACGAACACACCCAAAGAAGCTGCCCATGTGCGCTGGCAGACGGCCAGGCAACCGTCGGCCTACAACACGTGATAGTACCCGCCGCGCTCCAGCACCTCGACCGGGATGCCAAAAAGCTCGCTCAGGGCGCTGGCTTCGAGCACCTCTCGCTTTGCGCCATCGCCGGCAATTCTGCCTTGGCGGATCAACACCACGCGCTCCATCTCCGGGATGATGTCCGGCAAATGATGCGTCACCATGATGATGCCGATGCCGCGCCGCGCCAGCTTGGAGAGAGTTACGCGCAGTTCTTGGGTGGCACGCAGGTCGAGGCTGGTGGTGGGTTCATCCAGCACCAGCGCCTGCGGAGCGTGCACCAGCGCCCGTGCGATGAGGAAGCGCCGCGCTTCGCCGGACGACATGTGATCGGTGGCGCGATCGCCCAGGTGCGCGATTTCGAGCGTCTCCATCACCTCGCGCGCCGTGGCTTCCATGGCGGGCGTAACGGCGTGGTGCGGCCAGATGCCGACGCTGCCGAAGAAGCCGGAGAGCACGATTTCGAAGCCGGAAAAATCGCGGTGCACATCTGCATCCAATCGTTGGAGACCAGCCCGAGTTGATTGCGAAGGTCGAACAGATTCCAGCAGTCGCGCCCCAGGATGCGCAGCGACCAGGGCTCGGGTTTCAGCCGCGGATACAGTTCCCGCGAAATCAGCTTGATAAGCGTCGATTTGCCGGAGCCGTTCGGGCCCAGGATGGCGACGTGCTCGCCCTGCCCGATGGCCAGTGTAACGCCATCCAGCACCACGCGCGTGCCGCGGTGCACGGTGACGTTATCCAATTCGATCAGCGGGATGGAAGGCACCAGACCATTGTAAAAGGGGACGCCGACGCGTGTTACTCTCAAAAGGAAAATCTGCTTTGAGGCCTGATATGTCCTATCCATCCATACGCGATCTCGATCTGAAAGACAAGAAGGTATTCATCCGCGTGGATTTCAACGTCCCGCTGGTCAAGAACGAAAAGGGCGAGATGGAAATCTCGAGCGACAAGCGCATCAAGTCGTCGATCCCCACCATTCAATATGCGCTCGATCATGGAGCCGGCGTGATTCTGGCTTCGCACCTGGGCCGGCCCAAGGGCAAGCCAAATCCCGAAATGAGCCTGCGCCCGGTGGCGGCATGTTTGCAGAAGCTGCTCGGCCGGCCGGTAAAGATGGCGCCCGATTGCGTCGGGCCGGCGGTGGAGGCCATGCTGCCCGCGCCGGGCCAAGTGCTGCTGCTCGAGAATTTGCGCTATCACGCCGAGGAAGAAAAGAACGATCCCGAATTTTCGAAGAAGCTGGCTGCGCTGTGCGACGTTTACGTCAACGACGCGTTTGGCTCCGCGCATCGCGCCCACGCGTCCACCGAAGGTATGGTCCGGTTCGTGGCCGCCGCTGCGGCGGGCCTGCTGATGGAGCAGGAGCTAAAGTACCTGGGGATGGCGACCACCAACCCGCCGCGCCCATGCGTCGCCATCCTGGGCGGCGCCAAGGTGTCGGACAAGATAGAGGTCATCGAGAACCTGGGCAAGATCGTCGACCAGTTGCTCATCGGCGGTGCCATGGCGTATACGTTCCTCAAGGCGCAGGGTCTACCCACCGGAAAGTCGCTGGTGGAAGAAGACAAGGTGGCGCTGGCCGGAAAGCTGCTCGCCGAACTGGGCGGCAAGCTGATGCTGCCCGTGGACCACATAGTGGTGGCCGAAATCGCGGCGGGCGCTGCCAATCAAGCCGTCGAAACCATCCCGGCCGACAAGATCGGCGTCGATATCGGCCCCAAGACCATCGAGCGGTTTTCGCGCGTCGTCGCCTCCGCCAAAACTGTGATCTGGAATGGCCCCATGGGTATCTTCGAAAAACCGCCCTTCGACAACGGAACCGTGGCGCTGGCCAAAGCCGTGGCCGCCTCCTCCGCCACTTCGGTGGTGGGCGGTGGCGACTCGGAGAAGGCTATCAAAGCTGCCGGTGTCGCCGGCAAGATCAGCCACATTTCCACTGGCGGCGGCGCATCGCTCGAATTCCTGGCGGGCATCAAGCTACCCGGCGTGGCTGCGCTGGAGCGGTAGTGCAGGTGCGCGTCCGAAAAATCCGTCCTCGGTTCGCATCATGTAGCTAACACCGGCCAAACGGCGCCTTGTGGGTGGAACGGCCGGCTTCTCATTGCCCGGACACATCTCTGGCCGGCGCGCGGGGCCGATTCGATTGGGACGCCGGAGGAAGATGCCAAAGGAACGCCCGGTGTGACAGCGTAGTCGAGAGCCCGCGGCATCGCAACCGGACGCTTTGGGCGTTGTCTCCGGCTCCGATCAGGGCGGCTGGGACGTTGGGTTTCGAGTAGAGGATGTAATGGCCGAGCCGTCTCGCGCGGCCCGTTTGGCGATCTGCTCGAATACATTTCGCACCTGGCCGGCAAACGCCGCGGACCCCTTTCCTGTCTCGGGTGCGTGTGCCGCTTCGAGAGCGGCATTCAACGTCAGTATCGCGGTCTGAAAGCGGATTGCATCGAGAATCCGCTCGACGTTCTCGCCCACCCGTCCGAAGTTTTCCAGTTGTTTTCCAAATCCGTTCATAGCGTCTCCATCCGTCATGCGCAACCGGCCAGCAGCGGTTTAGCCTAGGGGCTCCGCAAAGAACCGACACGGAAACTTACTAACGCCGCGTAACTCGTGACTGATCCGAATTGGAATAAGCATTTGCTCCCGGTGATTGCTCAGACGCCCATTTGGTTCAGCGGCCCGACGGCGTGTGGCTGTAACGCGACCGCGCGTTCGCTTGGCGCCAGGCAGATCCTGACCTCAAACGCGTCGTTGTCCCAGTGAAAGTGCCGGACAATCCATTCCGCATGGCCGGCGCTTTTGGTTCGAAAGTTCTTGCCGAAGACGACCGTCGGAATGCTCAATCCGAGTGGACCCAACTCCCGCTCCAGGTCGTTCTTCACGGAGCCGACGATCATGTTCGTCAGTTCGGCCACCGCGTCCAGCACCTCTTCGTTCACCGCCGTCGATTCGGTCATGAGCATATGCGAGCAAACACGGCAGGCTACGACCGGCGAGCACGACACGCACCCCGTGCCGGCCCAGCTGCCCGCCAGTCCAATCAGCGAGAGCACGCCATCGTGGGCGTCCGGCGCCGCGTTCTCAAACGTCACCTGGCCCGGCACCACACTGACGCCGAGCATGGTAGAAAACACGTCTTTGACCGCTTGTGAAAGCGATTGAACAAGATCCTCTTTAAGGTTCATAACAGCATCGCCGCTGGTACAACACCTACCAACTTCTCCTTGATCTGGTCCGCCGTAAACGGTTTGCGGACATAGCCGGCAGCTCCCAGACGAACCGCTTCGCCGACTCTAGCTTCGCCGCCTTCGGTAGTCACCATGACCACCGGGATACCGTGCCACGCGGGCGCGCCCTTGATGGCGGCCAGCAATTGAATGCCGTCCATCTT
>CAVXJY010000104.1:0-156992 GCA_963761855.1 Bryobacterales bacterium
CATGCCAATTCCTGGCACCCGCCAACTGCCCCTGCCCGACCCGTCGGACGGTTTCACCAGCGCCGAACTCGGTCTGCAATGGGCCTTCTGGCGCGAATTCGATCCGGCGCGCTTCTCGACCGGCCAAGGCGTGCTGAACATGGAGGCGCGCGGCAGTTCGCTGGCCGACAGTTCCGCTCTCACAACCCCGGTCGGCGGCCACTCCTACACCGTCGAAATCGACGCCGAGATCGCCTCCGGCTGTTCCACCGGCCTGCTGCTCTTCTACAATCCCGAGCACTCGACCGGCATCCTGCTAGACGGCGAGGGCATCGGCGTGCGCATAGCCAACGGCTACGTCCCCAGCCGCCAACAAAAAGGCGCCACCCGCGCCACGCTGCGCATCGTCAACGACAACCAGGAAGTCGATTTCTACTTCCGTCTCCCTGGCCAAAGCTGGCAAAAGACCCGCGAATCGGCCGAAGTCAGCGGCATGCACCACAACGTTCTCGGTGGATTCCTCGACCTCCGCCCCGCCGTTTTCGCCGCCGGCTCCGGCAGCACCAGCTTCCGCAACTTCCGCTACTGGCCCGAAGCCAAGGTGCCGGCATAACGGATCGGCCGTTTGTTGCTGACTGCTGCAGGTTCGGAGAGAGATAGAGGTAGCAGCCAATCGTCTTGCGGTCTCTCGGATTTTCGGCCGCGGCTGCGCTCAAAGTGACTTCGGCCTGAAAACCGTTGCCAATCATGATTCCACTCGCTTGCCTGACAGGCGCGCATGCCATATGTTCTAATTTACCGAGGCCTTATGCCACGCATCTCTCGTCGTGATCTGCTTTATTCCGGACTGGCTCTCTCCACCTCCGCCCTGACCCGCTTCGCCTGGGCTCGCAACGTAGCGCTGCTCTCGGGCGATATACCGGAAGGCTCCGCGGCGGCCGTTCCCGCCGTTGCGCCGCGAGAACAGCTCCTCTTCGACTTCGGTTGGAAGTTCACTTTCGGCCACGGCAGCGACCCTTCCCGCGACCTGGGATTCGGCTTCGGCCAGGGGGATTTCGCCAAGACCGGCGAGTTCAAATTCGCCAAGGCGGGCTTCGACGACTCCACGTGGCGGACGCTCAATCTGCCGCACGATTGGGCGGTCGAGCTGCCTTTCGTCCGCGACGACGAGCAGGCGTCGCATGGCTTCAAGCCGCTTGGCCGCCGCTATCCGGAAACCAGCGTGGGCTGGTACCGGCGCGAGTTCGAGATTCCCGAGAGCGACCGCGGCCGCCGCATCCAGGTCGAGTTCGACGGCGCTTTCCGCGACGTGCTCGTATTCGTCAACGGCTGCTTCATCGGGCGCAACGACAACGGCTATGCGCCGTTCCGCTTCGACCTAACCGACTTCCTCGCCTATGGCGCCAAGAACTACATTGTGCTGCGCGTCGATGCCGCTTTCGGCGACGGCTGGTTCTATGAGGGTGCGGGCGTCTATCGCCACGTCTGGCTGGCGAAGACCGACACTGTCCATCTCGGCAAGTGGGACAGCACCGTGCGCGCCACCATGAACGGCAACTCCGCCACGCTCGCTCTCGCAACCGTCGTGCAAAATGAGAGCGGGCAAGCTGCGCGCGCGAGGGTGAGCTGGAAAATCCTCGATGCGAAGGGTGCCACGGTTGCGAGCGCCGAGGCGCCTGCGCAGTCCATCGGCGCCGATGGCTCGGCGATCTGCGCCGCCACCGCAAAGCTTGCGAACCCCGCACTCTGGTCGGTCGATGAGCCGAATCTTTACTCGGCCATCGTGACCGTCGAGTCCGACGGCAAGGTGCGCGATGCGGAGCGCGTCACGTTCGGTGTCCGCACGGCCGTCTTCGACGCGGAGAAGGGCTTCCTTCTTAACGGCAAGCCGCTCAAGGTCCAGGGCACCTGCAATCACCAGGATCATGCGGGGGTGGGCGCGGCGCTGCCCGACCGGCTGCAATGGTTCCGGCTCGGCGTGCTGCGCGAAATGGGGTGCAACGCCGTCCGCACCTCGCACAACATGCCCACGGCCGAGTGGGTGGATGCTTGCGATCGCATGGGCATGATGATGATGTGCGAGACCCGGCAGATGAGCTCGAACCCCGAGGGCAGGCAGCAGCTCGAACGCATGGTCAAGCGCTATCGCAACTCGCCCTCCATCATCATCTGGTCCATCGGAAACGAAGAGTGGGTGCTGCAAGACGCCATGGCCGGGGAGGGCGCCAGGATCGCCGGCAGCATGGCGCAACTCTGCCACCAGCTCGACCCAACCCGCGTCGTCTCGGCCGCCGTCAACGGGGACAACGAAAAGGGCGTCTCCACGGCGCTCGACATCATAGGCTTCAATTACAGCCTGAATCTCCCCGATGCGTTCCACAAGAAGTATCCGAAGCGCCCGCTTTACGGATCGGAGACGTCGAGCGCTATTAGCACGCGCGGCGAGTACGCCACCGATCCGCTACGCAACACGGTGAACTGCTATGACGGCGTGGTGCCATGGGGCGAAACGCCGGAAGCATGGTGGAGGTTCTACGGAACGCGCGATTGGGAGGCCGGTGGTTTCGCCTGGACAGGCTTCGACTATCGCGGCGAGCCGACCCCATACGGCTGGCCCTCAGTCAACTCGCAGTTCGGCATCGTGGATATGTGCGGTTTCCCGAAGGATTACTTCTACTACTACAAAGCGTGGTGGCGCGGTGAGCCCTCGCTGCATCTGTTCCCACACTGGAATTGGCACGGAAGAGAGGGAGACGAGATTCCGGTCTGGGTGTACTCCAACCTGGACGAGGTAGAGCTGCTGCTGAACGGCAAGAGCCTGGGCCGCCAAAAAGTTCCACGCCTCGGACACGTGGAGTGGAAGGTGAGGTACGAGACGGGCGTGATTGAGGCGCACGGCTTGAAGAACGGTAACGTCGTCCGCATCGAGAAGCGGGAGACGACCGGACCTACGGTTTCCATCCGGCTGACGGCGGATCGCACCGGGATCGACGCCGACGGCGAAGACGCCGCCATGCTGAAGGTGGAGGTCCTCGACAAGGAGGGCCGGCCAGTGCCGACCGCAAACAATAAGATTGCGCTCAAAGTCTCCGGGGCCGGAAGGTTGATCGGCGTGGGCAACGGCGATCCCAACTGTCAGGAGAGCGACAAGGAGCCCAAGCGTTCACTCTTCAACGGCCTGGCACAGGTAATCGTCCAGAGCACGAAGCAACCGGGTGAAATTCATATCGAGGCGCTGAAGGACGGCTGGGAAGGTCCGGAATTGATGCCCGCTAAGCTGCTGATCACAACCAGGCAGGTCGAACCACGGCCCTCGGTGCCGGTGGCGCACGAAGCCTGAAAAAACGTCGTGAATGGGCCGACCGAACGCTCAATGCGCACGAAAACGCGGAATGTCATATGCGATAGTCTTTCGCTAACCTTGCCTCGCCTTGGCGGGGAATTCGATACTGGGCAGAGGATCCGCAAGTACCGGCGTGTTGCAAACGGCGTTGGTCACCAGCCATGGATCGGCAAAAGGAGATGTTCAAGTGATAGATCGTTCCCGCCGCAATTTTCTGAAGACGAGCGCCGGCGCTGCCGGCCTCAGTCTCATCCGTTCCCTGCCGCCGGCGGAGGTCTTGTGTGCGGATGCGCCCTCCGATCGAAGCGCAAGGCTGGTCCCGTTTCCGCTGGGTTCCGTCCGCCTCGCTCCCGGCATCTTCCAGGAGCAGACGGAGATCAATGCGCGCTACCTCGATTCACTTTCCGTCGATCGGCTCCTCTATTCATTTCGGGTCACGGCCGGCCTCTCCTCGAGTGCAACGCCGTACAAAGGTTGGGAAGATCCTGCCTGTGAATTGCGCGGCCACTTCGCCGGGGGGCACTTTCTGTCAGCCGTCGCTCTGGCTTCAGCCACTTCCGGAAACGAAGTGCTCAAGAGGAAGGGCGATGAGCTGGTCTCCGGTCTTGCACAATGCCAGAAAAAGATGGCAACTGGATATCTGAGCGCCTTCCCGGCCGATCTTTTCGAACATCTGGTTCAGGGAAAACCGGTCTGGGCGCCCTTCTACACCTACCACAAGATCATGGCCGGCCTGCTGGATATGCACGTCCTGGCGGGCAACTCCGATGCGCTTCAACTAGCGGAAGGCATGGCCCAATGGGCGGGAAACTTGTTCTCGGGAATCAGCGCCGAGCAACGCCAGCGCATGTTGCGCACCGAATACGGAGGCATGAACGAGGTCCTCGTGAACCTGGCGGCGCTGACGAAGAAAGGCAGCTATCTTGAAACCGCCCGCCTCTTCGAGCAGCCAGGCTTTCTCGATCCGCTGGCGGCGCGCCGGGATGAACTCCGGGGTCTCCACGCAAATACCAACGTTCCAAAGATCATCGGCGCTGCCCGTATGTACGAAGTCACTGGCGATCGCCGCTACAGGCAGATCGCCGAGTACTTCCTCGAAGAGGTACTCACCGCGCGCGATTATGTCATCGGGAATACCAGCCTGGATGAACATTGGACAACACCGGCGGGAGAACTCAAGGGGAGCCTCGGCTGGAAGAACGCGGAATGTTGCGTGGCATACAACCTGATGAAGTTGCAGCGGCTCGTCTTTGGCTGGAACGCGGACGCTCGTTGGATGGACGCGTATGAACGTTCGCTCTACAACTGCAGACTGGGGACGCAAAATGCAAATGGTCTGAAGCAGTACTTCTTCCCGCTTGCTGCCGGGTATTGGCGCGCCTATAACTCGCCGGAGGAATCCTTCTGGTGCTGCACGGGAACTGGCGCGGAGGAATTCGCTAAGTTCACCGACACGATCTTTTACCGCCGGGGCGACGATGTTTTCGTGAACCAGTTCGTCGCATCAACCCTCGATTGGAAAGAGGAAGGCCTGCTCATCGACCAGGTCACTCAATTCCCACGCGAGCAGGGGACGACTCTCAAGATAAGAACCTCGCGTCCCATCGCCCGCACGATTCATGTGCGGATTCCGTGTTGGACCACGGATGCTGCCCAGGTGAAGATCAACGGCCGCATCTTGGAAGCCGTTGCAGATTCAGGATCGTATCTCGCGATTCGAAGAGTCTGGCAGGACGGCGACGCCATCAGCCTCGGCTTGCCCATGGAATTGCGGCAAGAAGCACTGCCCGGTGATGACTCTGTCACTGCTGTCCTGTATGGCCCGCTGGTTCTTGCCACAGACCTGGGACCCGGTCCGGCTGACGGTCCGCGCAAGGTTATCCACAGCGGCGACACCGCCCCGGATAAGTTGCCTTCGCCGGATCCGCTGCCAAAGACAATTGCCGGTCCCGGCACCAGGCCGGACCAATGGGTCCAGACTGAATCCAAATCGGAGCTGCGTTTCAAGGTCGCCGGAGAAGGCGCCAAATACGAACTTATGCCGATGTATCAAGTCCGCGATCAGCGGTACGCGGTTTATTGGCAAATAGGGAAGTCCGACGGGCGATGCTAGCTCTCCTCGCCTGATCTCTATGCGATGCCGTCCCCGCTGCCGCTAGCGGAACCGGATGTGACGAACGCGCATGTAGAAGCCGAAGGCGATGAGGGCGAGAAACCCGACATCCCACGCCGCGAAGCCGCTGTCAATGGTCGAGAGGGGGAATTGCCCCGGCCAGAAGTATTGGAGTATGGCCGCAACTCCCATCGCCGCCAACCCGAGCATGAACCATGAGACCAGTAGGATCAGAAGCGGCGCGCGAACCCACAATGCTTTCAGCCGCTGGCTGAACTTCGACCCGGTGGCAGACGTTGGCAGCGAGTCTACCGGCTCCGTGCAAATGGTCGCAATCGGCACGCGAGCGCCCTCGATCACTACCTGAGCCAGTGAGGCTGCGCGAAGATAATTGACGTAGCCCCCCGCATCGTACAGATTGTTGGCCGCGGCGAGCAGCGTCTGCGGCGCCGTATCCCAACCAGGCAGGGGTTGCCGGCCCCAGGATGCGAGCGCCTTTGAGGCCTCTGCGAGCCTGGCGTGCGCGTCCAATCCCGCCAGCGATTCCAGACGGAGGAGCATTTGGTGGACCTGGGCGCTAAGCTGTTCCAGACCGGACTCTGTGCTGAGAGTGTTGGCGAGGCTCGGGTCGAGTCTAATGAGATCCTCCAACTGTTTGAGTGCGTCAGCCAGGTCCCCTCGTTGTGCTGTGGACACCGCTCGACCCAGAAGATCCGCCAACGTCGATGGCTCCTGCGGCAGTGCAGGCGGCTGAAGGATGCGAATCAGGTTACCCGTGTCAGTCGGCGAAAGCTGAAGCATCGCCACACTGTCCATAGTGGCGGCGAGATGGCGTGCGGAATCGGGTGTGGCGCCTCGGATGGTGGCGCGCTGCTCCACGTTTGCTTCCGGTGGGAGCGGCATGATCGGGCGCACGTCCATGCCTCGATTGGAGCAGGTTGGCACGGCTGGGGCAACTAGCTGGATGTTCGTGGTGGTCATAGTAGTTTTAATCCACGCAAGCGTTAACACCTGTTACCGACGGGTCCGAGCTAAAACACAGCGTCTTAACCAAGCGCAGGTCGGCGGCGCACGGGTTCTTGGTGGCCCCGTCCGCCGGATGTTATGCACAATTGTCTGTGACGCTATGTACTAGACTCCTGGAGGGAAACGTGGCTTCCCAAGCTCCGCCGCAGACACCGCGGTCTTTAATCGTGGCTCGCATGCGTTGGTGCTACAATCGCCTTGGGCGAGAGTAAGAGTCGCTTTGATTGTTGATATGCCGGGTGAAACTATCCTGATCGTGGAGGATTCCCCTGTCAGTCTCAGACTGACGGCTTCGGCGCTCCGCGCACAGGGTTACAAGGTTTATCTGGCATCGACAGCGGAAGAAGCGCTGTCCTCGCTCCGCTCCTTGAAGCCGGATCTGATTCTGGCGGATATCATGCTGCCCGGCATGGACGGGCTGGAACTCACCCGGCGGGTCAAGCAGGATACCCGGCTTCACGATGTCACCGTGCTGGCGTTGACCGCCTGCGACATGGAAGGCGATGAAGAGCGGGCACGCGATGCAGGCTGTGACGGCTACCTGAGAAAGCCTATCGACCAGCAGACGCTGACGGACGTTCGCCAATACTTGGATTTCGGAGATAGGGCGACCGCGCTTCCGTTGCGAGCGGAGGAGACGAGCCACGGGTGGAAGCCGGAGCTATCTCCGCAACCGATCGCGCTGGCGATCCCCGAATCCGAGATGGAGGATCTGCGACGCACATTTCTCTCGGAAGGCGCCCTACAGAGCCGGCAGTTGCTGGCAACCCTGGACCAGGAATTCGACGCAAAACATGCCGCGGTCCTGGCCCACCGATGGGCGGGGACCGGAGGGATTCTGGGGTTTCCCAGAATCTCAGAACGGGCACGCGAGGTGGAATTGATTCTGCGAACGCCGCCCTGGACGGTCGTGCGCATGCGCGTCGCGCTCAGGAACCTGGCCCGCGCATTTGCTGAGCCGGCGGCAGCCGTGGTGGAGCTCCAGCTTTCGGAATCCATCGCCCAAAGCCTCGAGGGCAAGCGAGTGGCGCTGATTGGACTGGAGGACGTGGAAGCGGAACGCCTGTGCGGCGCTTTGGAGCAGGTAGGAGCGAAACCCAGGCTGTTCGACGCGGACCATCCGCCCGATGCCGAAGTCGTCCGCGAATGCAACGTGGTTCTGGTGCATGTGAGGCCGGGGACGATGGAGACCAAATGGCTGGCACCTGAGTTTGTGCCGCCGCCGGAGCTGCCGGTGGTCTTTATCGGCGCGCGGAAACGTCTGTTCACCTTGGATCCGGCTGTGCAGGCGCGGGCGCGCGATTTTCTGATCGACGGCTGGCAGCCGGAAGAAGCGCTGATGCGGCTGAGTTTCGTGTTGTCGCGTGCAGCCGCCGCACCGCCTGCTGCTCCAGGGGTGAGCCGGGCTGCGCCGCCGGTTGCGCCGGAGCCGCCCACGATGGCAGGGCCTGTCGAGATACTTGTCGCGGACGACGATCTCACCATGCGCACGCTGGTTCGCTCGGCGCTGCAGAAGGCTGGCATGGAGTGCCGGTTGGCGGCCAGCGGACTAGAAGCGTTGGAGGAAGTCCGGCTGCATCGGCCGCTTGCCGCGGTGCTCGACGTCAACATGCCAGGGATGGATGGCTTCGACGTGCTGGCGGCCATCCGCGCCGAGAATATTCCGACGCGCGTTATTATGTTGACGTCGCGTCAGCAGGACCAGGATGTGCTGAGGGGGTTCTCGCTGGGCGCAGACGATTATGTCGTGAAGCCGTTCAACCCGATGGAACTCGTAGCCAGGTTGAAGAGGCTATTGGTGGCTCGCTGAGTCGCCGCTCATTGCTTCTGCCGGCATATCGTATCAATATCGTATCAGCGGTCAGTCATGCGGTCCGCTACGCCGCGGCGGTGATTCATCTCAGATCGAGAGCGGCGTTGAATGGCTTGAATGGCCCCGGGTTACTTACTACGGGCGGCATACTCGGTCATGGCGCTCTCTGTTTCGGCGAACAAGTCTCCACAGCGATCCACTAACTCAACAAGGCGCGACACCGGCGTCAGGCTGGAAGCAAGCTCAAGTGCCTGACAGACCTCGGCAAGATCGTCAGCTCCGATTTGCCTGGCGCTGCCTTTGGTTCTGTGGGCTTCAGTGCGGAGTCTTGGAACATCGACCGGCGCGAGAGCGGCACGCATTTGCTGCAGGCTGGTTGCAGTCGATGTCTTGAAGACGAGGATCAACTCGGTCATCAAGCTATCATCGTCGGGTGCGATTTCACGAAGCCATGCCGGCGGTTTCCACTTCGCTTGATGCGTTTTGCGTGGCTGTACTGACGGACTGTTCGATGGTGGTGAAGGGTTCATCGCTTGGCATCCCCTTGTGCCTGTTCTGATTTTGAGGATTCCTACGAGGCAACCCTTTCATTATTGATTTTCCTCCTGATTTCTTTGGCTTACCATACTGACGCTCGTTAACCAGGGGCCGCTATCAGTAGGCACGGCCCGTGCCCATCCGCAGTGGTACTTAGGCGGGCATGGCTGAGGTCCACCCAAGCGGTGGTTTTCAACCATTGATTTCCCGGCGGCTTTGACATAAGTAATTTAATTTCCAAGTACTTGGAATTGGCACGTGGTTTGCCCATTAGATAGCCGGAAGTCTTGGAGGCGGTTATGAATCAGACAGTGTCGTTCAAATCCGCGATGCCGGCGCTTGCACTTAGCGCGGTCCTGATGTTGCTTGGACCTACGGCCGCATTCGCCCAGCGCGGCGGGGGACACGGCGGGCACGCTGGCGGCAGTTTTTCCGGCCGTTCGTTCTCAGGCGGCGGGCGCGCTGGCGGCAGTTTTTCCGGCCGCTCGTTCTCAGGCGGCGGTGGACGCAGCTATTCTGCCCCATCACACTCGGCCCGCGGCTATTCCGGCGGCGGGCGCGGTTATGCCGTTCCCTACGCTGGCCGCGCCTACTCCGGTGGGCGCAGCTATGGCGGCGGATATTACGGTGGCGGCGGCGGTTACTATCCTGGCCGGTTCTACGCGGGCCGGGGTTATTACTACGGTGGACGCTTTTGGGCTAGTCCTTACTTTGGCATCGGCATCGGCATCCCATTCGGCTGGGGCTACAATTCGGGCTACGGTTACGGCTGCGGCTACTATGACGGATACGGCAATTGGCAGCCTGCTCCTTGCTATCCCAACCTCTATTCGGGTTACTGATCGAATCGCCGGCTGACCAAACGACGATCGCGCGAGCGGCGAACCTGCTCGCGCGTTTCCCTATCCGGCCCTTCGTCCAACTATTATTCATCCCGAGGTGGATGAATCCTTCAGGAATTGCTTCATCGGACCCCCGACGGTAAGCGTTCGCGCTGCGAGCAATCCAAGCGGCCGTTACCAACCACCACCCCCACCGTCCTTAATGCCGTTGGGCGTGCCGCGGGGATCCGGCTTGATGGTCGCCGGTTGGGTGCAGACCTGGCCGTCCACGGTGAGGCGGACGGTGTAATGTCCGGGCGGCAATCCGGCGGCGCCTCGCCCGCCGCGGCCACCTCGTCCCCCCGCCTCCGGAGTCGCCGGCTTACTACCCCGACCTCCTGCGGGATTGCAAGCGTCTGGCGCCGGTGCCGGGGCGGCGCCGCGTCCGAAGCCTCCGGGGCCTCGCGCCGCAGGGCCGCCCAAGGCATAGCGATGCATCCCAGCAGCGGCGGAAGGCGGCTCCGCAGGTTGTTCCCAGATCGCCTGAACATCCAAGGTTTCGGTATCGACCGGAGGCACCGGCGCGTCGCTGGCCGCACAGGCACGCACGGCACCGCTGCCATCCAGCATTTCGATCGTCAGCGGCTGTTTGGCAGCGGTCTTGAGCCAATAGTAGACCACCACGCCGGAGGGCGGATTCTGCATCTGGGGCTCCTCATGCGGCAGAGGCGTGCCGTTCATGCCGCCGGACCGGATGGCATAGGTCTCACCGGGCTTGAACAGATGCGCCTGTGAAGAAACGATTTCCTCACCCTGCGCAGCAACCTGCCGCAGCGCCGTCATCTGATCCATCACCCAGAATCCCCGGCCGTGCGTGGCGACGGCCAGATCGTCGCTATGCACCACGATGTCGCGAACCGAGGTGACCGGCATGTTGTTCTGCAACGACTGCCATTGTGCGCCGTCATTGAAGGAAACGTACAAGCGAAGTTCAGTAGCGGCGTAAAGCAAACCTTTGGCTTGCGGATCCTCTTTGACTGAATTGACGTAAGCGCCATCGGGGATGCCTGCGACCGCGTTCTGCCAGGTCCTGCCACCATCGTGCGTGCGATAGATGTAAGGCGCGTTATCCGCAAGACGATGGCGATCGACCGACGCGTAGGCGGTTTCGGCATCGAAATGGCCGGCTTCAATTTGTGAGACCTTGCTCCAGGGCGTCATCGCCGGCGGCGTGACATTAGTCCAGTTCTTGCCGTCGTCGCGCGTGACATAGATCAAGCCATCGTCAGTGCCAACCCAGACGGTGGCGGCCTGGACAGGCGAGGGACCGATGGAATAAACAACTCCGAAGCGGTCTTTCATCGGCTGGTCGATGTCCTTGGCCGTCACCGGATCAAGCGTGGCAGGCACGGGCGGGTTCACGCGAGAAAGGTCGCCGCTGATCTTCTCCCAGGTGCGGCCGCGATCGCGCGACCGCATCACGAATTGATTGGCATAGTAGAGCGCTTCGTCGGCCTGGGAAAAGACTTGGGGAAGCGTCCAGGTCTTGCGGTTGGGATCGTTGGGATCGGGCGCAGGCAGTTGTCCACCGAGCGGCGCGGCAGTATTGAAAGACTGATCGCACCGCCCCACCCCGCTGCCGTAAAGTACATTTCCGTCCTTGGGATCTGGCAGGGCAGTAGCGCTTTCGCCGGCCAAACAGGCGGGCTCCCAGTTGCGGAACGTGAGCAGGCCCTCGTTCGACCAGGTGCTGACGCCGACGCCGCCGCTATCCTGTTGCGCGCCGTACAGCCAATACGGGAAACGATTGTCGGCGGCCACGTGATAAATCTGCGCGGTGGGTTGGTTGTACCAGGTGCTCCAGGTCCTGGCGCCATCCACGCTGACCACGGTGCCCTGGTCACTGCTGAGCACCAGGCGGTTGCCGTCCTTGGGATTCACCCAAAGCTGGTGGTAATCGTCGCCGCCGGGCGCTCCCTTGACCGGGACAAAGGACTTGCCTGCATCGGTGGTCATGTAAGTGGCAGTGTTCATGACGTAGGCGCGGTCGGGGTTGGTAGGGTCGACGGTCACCGCTTCGAAGTACCAACCGCGGCCCCACAGCCGCTTCTCGGCGTTGGCCAGCTTCCAGGTGGCGCCGGCGTCATCGGAGATGTAAACTCCTCCGCCCGTGCGGCCCTTGGCTGCTTCAGCCTGCACCGCCGCCGCGCCGCGCCCGCCACGTCCGCCTCCGAATCCGGGCGGCACAGCTCTGCCGACATCGTCCACAACGGCCCAGAGACGCTTGGGGTTGCTCGGTGAGACCGCGATCCCGATCTTGCCCACAAAATCGCCGGTGGGCAGCCCGCCACTCAATTGTTTCCACGTGTCGCCACCGTTGGTGGACTTGTATAGCCCGCCGCCGGCCAGGTTGGTAGGTGCGTATACCGACCACGGCGGACGCCGCGTTGCCCACAGCGATGCGTAGAGCACGCGCGGACTCTTGGGATTGATGGCGAGATCGATCGCGCCCACATTATTGGGATTGTCGGTCTTCGATAGAACCTTCTTCCACGTCGCTCCGCCGTCAGTCGACCGGTAAACGCCGCGATCGGGGTTGGAGTCGTAGATGTGGCCGAGAGCCGCTACATAAACTCGATTCGGGTTTTTGGGGTCGACGACAATGCGTCCGATCTGTCGTGTGCCTTCGAGCCCGATATGGGTCCACGTCTTGCCTCCATCAATGGACTTGAACATGCCGATCCCGTAGGAGTTCTGGCTGCGGATGTCGGGTTCGCCCGTGCCAACGTAAATGACATTGGGATTCGAAGGGGCCACCGCGATGGCGCCAATCGAGCCGATCGGTATACCCTCATCGGAAATAGGGAACCATGTGCGGCCGGCGTTCTCAGTCTTCCACACGCCGCCGCCGACGGAGCCGGAATAAAACGTGTCGGGCTGGTTGGCGTGACCGGAGACCCCATAGGTGCGTCCGCCGCGCATGGGGCCCACGTCGCGCCAAAACAAACCGGACAACAAGCTGTTGGGGTATTGGCTCACGGAACCCGGCTGCTGGGCAAAGACTCCGATTCCCAGCAACGCCAAGAGGCACAGCAGTGCCAGCAGCACAAAACGAAGACGATGATCCATCAAGACGGTCGCTCCTATCCGGCCTGGAAAACAGGCGGCCGAAAGGTACACTCTATCATCGGAAGCGGTTGGGAATCTCCGCGCAATGCGTGGCCAACGCCGTGTTCCCGCACTCACGGCCTATGCTTGCCCGCACGGGCGTGATCCGTCATGCTTGCGGTGGCGTGCTGGTCTTAAGGCCTGTCTGCCTGACCCGGGCGCGAAGTCGGGGCTTTGCGTGCTCTCCGGCCAACGTGCCCGAGTTCGCCAGGGCATACGCCTGCAAACCGGGCCAGCCGATGGTGCACCCCCCCCCCGGGGTCTCCGCTGACGCGGTGTTCGTTGGGCGAATACGGATTGGCGAGGGGTTCGAGCGTTTGTTGGCGCGGCGCTTATCGCCGCAGGAACTCTGCGGTTGCGATTCCGGACCAGCCTTGCTCGAACGGCCGTGCACCGGCCTTTTCGATCCCCGCCTCAGCCATGCAGGCGGCGAAATAGTCGCTGATCCTCGGCTGATTAGGCGAACGACTGGCTGCCGTTTCGGGGAACCCTTCGAGGCGCCCCAGACCGGCCAGGTGCCGCAGAGGGCTCGGCAAGCGGCTTGGTGCCGGCTCGGAATAATCTTGGAGCAATCCGCATCGGTCCTGGACATTGCGGGATTGCCGGGTAAAGGTGCGCTGGACACAAGTGCAGGGTTTGCATGGACCAAGCGGATACTTACCTTCGACAAACGATACAACGTCTTGCGCTTTTCTCGAGAGTCGTGGACAAGCTTCGCAGCTTCGTTAGCAACGTACGCAAACATTACTGCCGCACAAGTAAACGACAATGGCCCTGCCAAAACCTCAATACTCATTGGTGCCTCCAAAGGCTGCTTTGTACACCCTGTCGATCACTTGACCCAAAGTGCCAAGCGCAAGGCGCTCCCCCTTTCGCTGAGGGGAATGGCTCAAGATTATCGACCGAATGCAGCGCCAACAAGCTAACCAAGGTTAACCAAGGTTCCAGGCACTGTGCAGTACGTATATGCCTACCAAAGTAAGTGCTAATTTGGGTTGTTGCGAAGCTCGTCATCCACGAGTCTTTGGCCTGAATCTGCCTGCCCTGACCCTCCATGAGCGGGCCGACGTCGGCGCGATGTCAATGGCGCACCTTCGCCACCTCCGGTTTGGGCACCGCGGCAGCTGGGGCTGCGGCTTCGCCGCCCACCCCGAAAAGCAGCTACAACGCTGTAATATATAAAGGTTCGAGCCGTCGACGGTATCACGGCGCCGGCTCCGCGGGGGAAGAACCGAATGTCAGTTCCGAAGCAGATCAAAGACCGGTACACAATCCGCGGAGTCCTGGGCCAAGGCGGTATGGGCGTGGTTTACGATGCCTACGATACCGTCGTCAAACGCGGCGTCGCCCTCAAGACCATTCGCGACGTCACCAGCCGCGCCAAGCTCGACATGTTTTTCAAGGAGTGCGACGTGCTCGCCTCCATGAGCCATCCCAACATCGTCGAGATCTTCGATATCGGGGAGTTCGAAGAGGATGGCGCCAGCAAGCCTTATTTCGTCATGCCGCTGCTCCCGGGCGAAACGCTCGAGGCGCTGATCCGCGCCAACAGCAGCCGGCTGAGCGTTGACCGCTGCGTTGAGATCATCTCCCAGACCTGCCGGGGATTGCAGGCGGCGCACGAACGCAACCTCATCCACCGCGATCTTAAACCCAGCAATATCTTCGTCTTGAACGACGACTCCGTGAAAGTCATCGACTTTGGCATCGCCCACATGACGGACACGCATTCCACCATCGGGCACAAGGGAACCCTGATGTACATGGCGCCGGAGCAGATTGAGATGAAACCGGCTACCGCGCTCTCGGATATCTTCGCGCTCGGGATAGTGTGTTTCGAGACCCTCACCCTGCGGCATCCCTTCGCGCGCAGCAATGCTTCCGAGGTGGCTAGCGCCATTCTGAAACAGATCCCTCCGCCAGCCTCGGAACTGAACCCGTTAGTCAATACGATGATCAGCCGGGTGGTCAACAAGGCCATGGCCAAATCGTCGTGGTACCGCTTTTCGAGCGCGCGCGAATTCTCCGAGGCGCTGCGCAAGGCTTCCCGCAACGAGCCTATCGAGGCCTTCGACCCCGCCCGCCTGCAGCCCCGCATCCAGCGTGCCTCCAGGGCGTTCGAATCGGGCGATTACCAGTTCACGGATGAGATCCTCACTGAGCTCGAGGCTGAGGGCCACGTCGATCCGGGCATCACCGCTTTGCGGCGGCAGCTTGACCAGACGCAGCGGCAGAAGGTGATCGGGCAACTTCTGGAGAGCGCACGCACGCGCGCCGAAGAGCAAGAGTATCCCCTGGCGCTGCAGAAAATCCAGGAACTTTTGGAGCTCGATCCGGCCAACGGACCGGCGCTGGCGCTGAAGAGCTCCATCGAGACCAGGCGCAGCGAGCAGAAGATCGACGATTGGTTCCGCCTGGCGCGCCAGCACCTGGAGCAGAATGCTTTCAACCACGCCCGCGAGGCGCTGCAAAATGTCCTGCAGCTCAAGCCCGGCGAGACACGCGCTGCGCAAATGGTCACCGAGGTGGACCGGCGGGAGCAGGAATTTGTCCGCGCCAGCCGTGAAAAAGAAGAACTGTATGCCAAGGCGCTGGAGGCCTGGAAGAGCGGCGAGGTCAGCGCCGCTCTTTCCAAGCTGGAAAAGCTGGTTGCCATGGATTCGGCCTCGGGCGAAACGAGTGGCGGCAGGGAGCGCTCCGCCACCTTCCAGAGCTTCTATAACGAGGTGCGCTCCGAGCACGATGCCAGCAAGGCCTCTTACGAGCAGGCTCGCCGGCTGCTGGTGGATAGCAAGTTCGACGACGCCCTGAAGATCTGCAACGAGCAACTGGCGCGGCACCCCGGCCAGGCGCTTTTTCAGGCGCTCAAGTTCGATGTTGAGGAGCGCCGCCGCCAGGCGCTTTCGGCGCGCATCGCGGAAGTTGACCGGCAGGTGGATGCCGAGCCGGATCTCGAGAAGCGCGTCAACATCCTGGCCGAAACGCTCGAGCTCTATCCCGGCGAATCGCACCTGGAGCGCGCCCTGCGCAATATGCGCGAGAAGCGCGACCTGGTCAATTCGATCGTGGGCAAGGCCCGGGCCTACGAGGAGCGCAGCCAGTTCAGCGAGGCGCTGCAGCAATGGGAGATCCTGCAGACCATCTATGCGCAGTATCCTGGCCTGGATTTCGAAATAGACCGATTGCGCCGCCGCCAGGATCAGCAGGTGCGCCTGGACGCCAAGGCCAAGTGGGTGGAGCAGATCGACTGGCAGCTCGGGGCCGGAGATTATGAACGCGCCCGCGACCTGCTGCGCAAAGCGTCCGAAGAGTTTCCCGACGATCCCGAGCTGGCCGAGTTGCACAAACTGGCCACGCAAGGGCTGGCGCGCGTCGCCGAGGCACGCAAACTCCTCGCCGACGGCCAGGAACTGTGCGCCCAGAAACGCCACCAAGAGGGCGTCGAGGTCCTCCAGCGGGCGCAGGAGCTGGACCCGAAGGACTCGGCGATTCGCACCGCTCTGGTGGGAACGCTTATTGAGCAGGCACGCATGAGGCTGGATGGGGAGTGGCAGGCGGCCGACGATCTGGCGCAGCGCGCCCTGCTGCTCGATCCCGCTAACGCTCAGGCCAGGAGTCTTCGCGCCTTGGCGCTCGACCGCAAGCGCGAGCAGTTCGTCGATAGCTGTGTAGCGCAAGCGCGGCATTTGCAAGGCGATGGGGACCTGCAAGGCGCCTTGAAGCTGGTGGAACAGGGGCTGGCCGAGTTTCCCCGCGACACGCGCCTCACACAGTTGCGCGCCACTCTGCAGAAGGCGCGCGCCGATGTTGAGGAAGTCCGCGCGACGCGCAGCGGAGCCGCCGTGGCGGCGGATGCAGCCCACCCCGCGGCCACGGCTACCGAAACGGTCCTCAGTCCCGTGGCAAGCCTTCCCTTGGCGAGTTCCGCGCCGCCTTCGCCTGCCGCCGCCCAGATCACCCTCGAACATCCGCGGGAGGCCGTTCTCGCGGCTGGGGCAGGTTCGGCCGAAGCAGCCACCGCGCTGTTCTCGATGCCGCTTTCTCCCGCGCCGCCCCCCTCCACTCCGGCAATCGCCCCGCCTCCCAGGACCGGCTTCGTGCCGCCGCTGCCACCGAAGCCCCCCGCTCCTCCACCGGCCGGGCCGGCCCAACCTAATGGTGCCGCTGCTCCGGCCGGCGCACCGCTGCCGGGAAAATCGTCGCCGCGCAAACCGAACCTGGCGCTGGTCGCCGCCGGCATGGGTGCCGTCCTGCTGCTGCTCGTCGGCGGAGTCCTGCTGTTGACCAGATCGAAAAAAGTGCCAGAGCCCGCACCTGTGCCGGTGGCGCTGACTCCCGTGCCGGTGCCCGCACCGGCCGTCGAGCAGCCCACCAACAGCAACCTGCGAGTCTTCGGCGATGTCGAAGCCGGTAAGTACACTCTCGATGACCGCGCCCCAGCCGATTTGCAGGATGGCCAGATTTCGCTCGATGATGTCGCGCCCGGCCAGCATACTTTGAAGATCAACGGCTCCGGCGAAGAGGCCACTATCGTCTTCCACACCGCGCAGGGCGCCGCACCCAGCATCGATTCAGTGTCCGCCC
Organism: Bryobacterales bacterium; assembly: GCA_963761855.1. Classification (GTDB taxonomy): domain Bacteria; phylum Acidobacteriota; class Terriglobia; order Bryobacterales; family Bryobacteraceae; genus Bog-375. The sequence continues at coordinate 17,385 of CAVXJY010000104.1, forward strand.
GCGAACTGCTGGCGGTTACTGTCACCAGTATGGGCGGCAATGCCAAGGTGCAATCCAGCTCCGGCTCCGCCAAGGTCGCCGTGGATGGCAAAGAGGCCGGCCAGACCGGTGCGGGCGGCCTGGATTTGACCGGCCTCTCCGAGGGCAACCACGAGCTGACTATCGGCGAGGGTAAGGACCTCCGCAAGATGGTGCTCGGCATCGGCACCGCGCCGATGCTTACTGCGTTCCTCAAGTCCGACCGCAATGTCGGTACGCTGGTCGTCGTCACCGGCGAGGACGGCGTCAAAGTGTTCCTCGACGGTAAGCTGTATCGCCGGCAGACGCAGCGCGGCCTGTTGCGCATACCCAACCTCGGCGTGAAAGACTACACGGTGCGCGTCGCCAAGGACGGGTTCCTGGATAGCGCCGAGCAGCACGCGTCGCTGCGCAAGGGCGAAGAATTCAAACTCGAGTTTCAGTTGAAACCGATTCCGCAAGTCGGTTCGCTGGCGATTCAGGGAGCGATCCCCGGCTCGCAGGTGCTGCTCGATCAGGCCGTCATCGGCACCGTGCAGGACGACGGGAGCTTTACAGCCTCCAGCGTACCGCCGGGCGAACATTCGATCGAGCTGCGCAAGGATGCCTATAAGCCCAGGAAGATCGAGAAGCGCTTCGAAGCCAACCAGACCGTTCAACTCGCCGCCGCCGACGCCGCCCTGGAGAAAGTGCCCGGCACCTTGAAACTCAATGTCAGCCCGGCCGGAGCGCAGATCACCATTGCCAGACAGGGCGAAGCCCCCAGGCCGGTAGCCGGCGCCGTTCTCAGTTTGCCCGATGGAACTTACACCTTATCGGCCCGCGCGGCAAATTATCAGGATAAGACCTACACCGTTTCGCTTGTCTCCGGAGATAACAAGACCTTGGACATATCGCTCCCAAAATCGGCCGCCAAGACCGCGACTGGAGAGATGACAAACTGGGATGCCCCGGGCGCCTGGAAGCAGGAGGGCGATTGGTACGTGCGCAAGGGCGGAGACTTCATCGGCTACAAAGCGGCGTCAACCAACGGCACGTTCGTGTTCACCGTCGAGCAGCGCCACGGCAAGCGTGTGCAGTGGGAGGCGGCCCGCACCGACACCAAGAACTACGTGCTGTTCCAGATCGACCGGAAGAACTTCTACCGCGCGCAGGTGGTGGACGGGAAGGAAACCCAGTTGAAGAAGATCCCGCTTCCCGCGCAGAAGCAGAACACCTACACCATCGAAATGGACGTCGATAACGGCAGCATCGTCAACCGGGTGCACGACGGATCGAATTGGGTGGTGCTCGATACCTGGAAGGAGTCCAGCCGCACCTTCGGCAACGGCAAGTTCGGCTTCTATCTCCCTGGCAGCGACGAAGTGGCGTTGTCGAACTTCAGCTTCACTCCGAAATAACGCCTCCTCGCTCCCGATACCCGGCGCCGTCGCGTATAATGCGTCGACGCGCGGCTCCGGTCCGGCATTCTGGCGGACGGAATCAACTCTCTGCTGGCAGCTTGCTTCGACTCCTTCCCCAGTACCACCTTTGCGCACTCCCGGAGAATTCGTAAGAGTGGCGTCACTTCTGCCCCCAGGCTGCATCATCGTGAGTGGAGGCAGCCTGTGCGGGCACACACTTTCGAGACAATCCTCGTCCCGGTTGATTTCAGCGAGATTTCGGCGCACGCACTCCGTACCGCATCGCTGCTGGCGGCACGCTGTGGGAACGCCAGGATTATCGCGATGTACGCCAACTGGTTTGAGGCGCCGCCCTACTTCACGGTGGGCCGGCTGAATGAGCTTCAAGCGGAATTCCGGAGTTCGCTGCACCTTGCGGAAGAATCGCTTAGCGGGTTTGTGCGTTCCACTTTAGGCGATAACGCCGATTCAGTCGAAGTGCGCGCGACGGAGGCGCTGCCCGCCGACGGCATCCGGCAGTTGGCGGCCCTCAAGAATCCCGATTTGATTGTGATGGGCACCCATGGGCGAAGCGGGCTCAATCGCTGGACGCTGGGTTCGGTGGCGGAGCGCGTGCTGCGGGAGAGTCCAGTACCCGTGCTGACCGTCAGGACCGCGGCGCATGAATCCCTCCGCCGCGTGCTGTGTCCGGTTCACGATACCGAGCTATCGCGGCGTGCCTTAAGCTTTGCGGCCGGCATCGCCTCTTGCTTCGACGCCAACTTGACCGTGCTCCATGTGCACGAGGCTTCCGGAAACACGGCGGTACCGAATCTGTGCAGTTGGGTTCCGGCCGAAGAGCGGGCTCGATGTTCCCTTCGCGAATTGTCACGCCATGGAGATGCTGCCGAGGAGATCGTGAAGCTCGCCACGGAAGAACCCTTTGACCTGGTAGTGTTGGGAGCGGCCCGCCGGCGATTCTTCGAGGGAATGGTCCTGGGGACGACCACGGTGCGGACGGTGCGCCACGCGCCGTGCCCGGTGCTGACGGTAGGTTCCGGGCCTGAGTTATGAGATCAAGCACGGGCGTCAATGACTTGGCGCTAACCTCTTAACACTCAAGTCTCAACTCCAAACCGCCGCAGCCTCGAGCGCATCGGAACGATGTGCGCCGGAAACAGTCACCGCAGCCAGTAGTGCAACTAAACCCTTCACCCCAAGGCTCCTTCACCAGGCAATCGACGTCTTTCCGAACCGGCTCCGAGGTTCGCCTAACGAGAGCTCGGGCTTAAGCGCTGACGCCCAACTTGCGGAGGATGCTCATCATGGGACACCAGTTAGTAAACGCCGACTGGAACAGGTTCAAGCCGACGAACGCAGTGAATAGAAACCATGCGGGATTGACCCAATAACCCAGGGCCACGCTCAGCATCACAAGGAAGCCGGCAATCAGGCGTAAGTAACGTTCGATGGTCATGCGATGTTTCTCCTTCGATTCACGACAAAGTAGACAATCGGCACCGTCATGCGCGACAGGGCCAGAGACGCGACTTCTCCGGCCATCAGCGCGATGGCGAGTCCCTGAAAGATCGGATCGAAAAGGATCACGCCGGCGCCGACAACCACGGCCGCCGCGGTCAGCATCATGGGACGGAAGCGGATCGCTCCGGCGTCGATCACCGCTTGATCCAGCGGCATCCCTTCCTGCAGGCGAAGCTCAATGAAGTCGACCAGGATGATCGAATTGCGCACCACGATTCCGGCCCCGGCAATGAACCCGATCATCGAAGTGGCGGTGAAAAACGCATTCATCAGACCGTGCGCGGGCAGGATGCCGACCAGCGAAAACGGAATGGCCGCCATGATGACCAGCGGCGTGATGAACGATTGGAACCATCCCACCACCAGGCCGTAGATCAGGATCAGCACCGCCGCGAAGGCAATCCCCAGATCGCGGAACACTTCGTAGGTGATGTGCCATTCCCCATCCCACTTCATGGAATAGTGCTCGGCATCGGTGGGGAGCGCCGCCATATGTTGCTCAATCGCGTACCCGCCGGGCGCCCGGAACTTGTCCATTTCCGGCCCGAGCTTGAGAATGGCGTACACCGGGCTTTCCATGGCTCCCGCCACGTCGCCCGTGACATAGGTGACCGGCAGCAGGTTCTTGTGGTAAATGCTCTTGTCCGCCACCACTTCCTGGCTGTGCACCAGTTCGCTCAACGCCACCAGCCGGCCCGTTCGTCCGGCTACTTTGAGGTTCTGGATCTTCTCCAGGTCGGAACGGGTGGCGCGGTCGAGGCGCAGCATCAGCGGCACGTCTTCCTTCGCGGAATCGGAATGCAGCAGCCCCGCCTGGTATCCGGAGGAGGCCAGCGCCATGGTTTGGGCAATGTCGTCTTCGGAAATACCGTTCAACGCGGCCTTCTCTTTATCCACCAACAGCCGGTACTTCGGCTGGTCGTCTTCCACGTACCAATCGACGTCCACAACGCCGTTGGTGCGTTTCCACAAATCGCGGATGCGCCGTGCGATGGCGGTGCGCTCGTTCAATTCCGGCCCGTAGACTTCGGCCACCAGGGTTTCGAGCACCGGCGGTCCGGGAGGTACCTCCGCCACCTTGATGCGGGCTCCATACTGCTCGGCCACCGGAAGCAGCCGCTGCCGGACCTGTTTGGCGATCTCGTGGCTCTGCAGCTTGCGGTCGCCTTTCGGCAGCAGGTTCACCTGAATGTCGGCGACGTTCGATCCCTGGCGGAGGTAGTAGTGCCGCACCAGCCCGTTGAAGTTGAACGGGGACGCAGTGCCGACGTAGGTTTCCAGATTCACCACCTGCGGCTGATCGAGCGTGGCTCGCGCCAGGGCGTTGGTGGCGCGGGCCGTCTCTTCGAGAGTCGTTCCATTCGGCATATCCACAATCACCTGGAACTCGCTCTTGTTGTCGAACGGCAGCATTTTCACTTTTACGAATTGGAAATAGAACAGAGAGACGGAGCCGAGCAGCAGGACCACCACGCTCAGCAAGAAACTCCAGCGCAACGCCGGAACGTGAAGAAGTCTTCCCCATCACGACGCGATAGACTCGCGCTATCAGGTCTTCTCTTTCACCGTGTGCTGCGTCATGCCCCGACTTAAGAATCCGGACCGCCGCCCACGGCGTCACAATGAACGCCACCAGCAGCGAGAACAGCATCGCCGCGCTCGCCCCGATCGGAATCGGCCGCATGTACGGACCCATCAACCCACCCACGAAAGCCATCGGCAGAATGGCCGCGACCACCGTCAACGTGGCCAGGATGGTGGGGTTTCCGACTTCATCCACGGCCTCGATAGCAACCTCGTAGGGTGGCCGCTCGCGGTTCGCGGGCATACGCCAGTGGCGCACGATATTCTCCACCACCACGATGGCGTCGTCCACCAGGATGCCGATGGAGAAAATCAGCGCAAACAGGGTGATGCGGTTCAGCGTGTAGCCGTAAAGATAGAACATCGTCAGCGTCAGGGCGAGAGTCACCGGAATGGCAATGAACACGATCAACGACTCGCGGAAGCCCAGCGTGATAGCGATCAGGATGCTTACCGAAACCACCGCGATCAGCATGTGGAACAGCAGCTCGTTCGATTTCTCGGCGGCGGTTTCGCCATAATCGCGCGTGATATCCACCTGGACATCCGATGGAATTACGCTGCCCTTGAGCGGCTCGATACGCTGAAGTACGTTCTCCGCCACGATGACCGCGTTGGTGCCCTTCCTCTTGGCGATGGCGATGGTCACGGCCGGCAGGAATTCGCTGGATCCGGCATGCGCTATGCGAACATATTCGGAAGGCTCCTCTCCTCCGTCGCTCACTTCGGCGACGTCGCGGACGAAAATCGGCTTATCATTCGCCACGCCCGCTACGACGTTGCGCACGTCTTCGGCGGTTCGCAGAAACTCGCCCGTCTCCAGCAGATATTCTTTGTTAGCGGTGTCGAACTGTCCGGAAGGCAGCCGCCGGTTTGAGAGCCCGAGCGAGCCGGCCACCTGAAGCGGGGAAAGATTGTATGCCGACAGCTTGCCTTCATCCAGAACGATGCGAATCTCCCGGCGCTGGCCGCCGATCAGCGTGACCGCAGAAACATCCGGCACTTGCTTGATGGTGTCGTCCACCTGGGCCGCGATGCGGCGCAGCTCGAAATCTCCGTAACGCTTGCTCGAAAGTGTCAGCGCCAGGATCGGTACATCGTCGATCGATCGCGGCTTTACCAGCGGCAGCGTGGCGCCCGGTGGGATGATATCGAAATTGGCAGCGAGCTTTTGGTTCAAGCGGACGACGCTCTTCTCTTCGTCCTGGCCGACGTAAAAGCGCACGATCGCAAGCGACATGCCCGGGCTGGAAGTCGAGTAGATGTATTCGACTCCCGGGATCTCCCACAACAGCTTTTCCATCGGCTTGGTGATACGCTCTTCCACCTCGTGCGCCGATGCGCCGGGCATCTGCACGAAAACATCGATCATCGGCACGATGATCTGCGGCTCTTCTTCGCGCGGCAGTTTCCAGACTGCGAAGCCGCCGATGAGCAGCGCGCCGGCAATAATCAAGGGGGTCAGCTTGGAAGTAATCCATGCATGGGCAAATCGCCCAGCCGGCCCCAAACGGCGCGGCCCGGAGGTCACTCCGCTCATTGCCGAACCTCCACGCGGGCGCCATCCGCCAGGCCAATCGGCACCGGGCTGACCAGTTTCTCTCCCTCGCTCAATCCGGAGAGCACTTCGACGGCGCTCTGCCCGTGCTCGCCGGTGGTCACCAGGCGTGTTCTCGCGAAGCCGTCTTCAACGGCGAAAACCGATTGCAGTTGCCCTCTCTCCACCAGGGCCGGCGGCGGAATGGCCACCACTTTGCGGATGCCCATAGGGAAATACGCGCGTCCAAACATGCCGGACCGCAGATTCGGCATGGCCGGCAGATCGATTTTCACGATGTAAGCGCGAGAGGCCGCGTCCACGGCCGGCACGATTTCCGACACACGAGCCGGAAGCCGGCGGTCCAACGATTCCAGGGCGACATCGACGGTCTGCCCGGTCTTCACGAACGGAAGCCTGGATTCATCGACCGATGCCTCCAGCCGATAGGCGCCTTCCCGCTCCACCGTGAGAAGGGGAGCGCCGGGAGCGGCCAGGTTTCCCGGTTCCACGGATTTCGCCGTCACCACCCCGGAAAACGGCGCCGAGATCCGTGTGTAGTCGCGCATGATCGTCGCGCCGCGGATTTCCTGCTGCACCTCCGCCCGTTTGGAATCGAGTTGCGCGCGCTTCGCCCGGGCCATTTCGTAGGCGGCCTGGGCCGATTTGAGGCGCGCCGACGATTCATCGAACTCCTGGTTCGAAATCGACTTCTTGGACGCGAGTTCTTCCATGCGCTTGAACGTACTCTGCGCCAGATCCAGGTTGGCTTTGGCGCCCGCCACACCGTTGTCCGCTTCAGGGATGGCGCTCAGCAACCTCGGCCTCGGCTGCCTCGGCGCGGCGCACTTTGGTGTCCAGATCCTGCGAATCCAGCGTGACCAGCAGTTGGCCCTCCTGAACCCGATCGCCCACCTGAACGGCAACCTGCCGCACATACGCCATGACCTTGCTCGAAAGCACCGTGGCTGTGCGCGCGCGAACGGTTCCGGTGGCCTCGTACACATCGGGCCACTGCTGGATGCTTACCGTCGCCGTTTGGACCGGAATCGCAGGAGCATCGGACGCCGCTTTGGGCTGAGGCTCGCTGCTGCCGCATCCGCTCAACATCGCAACCGAAGCAAGAATGGGCACAAGAATGAATCGCATTAGTTCAATACCTCCGAGTCGGGCGAGAGCCGCCCTGCGCCAGGTCCAACATAGTGGCGGCGATGCGTTGATCGTGCACCGCTGCCAGGTAGCGGGTTCGGCTTTCCAGTACCGCGGTTTCGTTTCGCAAAAGGTCCGTAACGTTGCTCATGCCGGATTCGTAGCGGTTCTGCGTGATCCTCAGACTTTCCTCGGCTTCGGCCACCGCCGCTTTTGCCACCTCGATCCGTTGCTGCGCCGCCTGCAGATCGGCCCAGGCGCGGCGCACTTCCAGGCGCACTGCGGAATCCATGCGCTGCTCGTCGGCATGGGCACGCTCCAGCCAGTGGCTGGATTCCTCGATGCGCGCCTTGTCGGCCAGGCCGTTGAACAGGTTCCAATGCAACCCAACCGAGGCCAGCCAGTTGGCCCCGCCCTTATCGATGAACTGCTGGCGGTCCGCCTCAAAGGCTGCGTGGAAACTCACCTGCGGAAGCAGCGCGCTGCGGGCCGAGTCCGCCTGCGTCTTGGCGAGGTCTGCCGCCAGGTGCACCTGGCGGGCTCTCCGGGCGCGTGGCGGAGGCATCCTTTTCCAGGGACGCCAGCGTCAGGTCCGGCAAATCCAATGGGACTCAGCGAGGTGGTTAGGACATGGGCGGTGTCCAGAGGCAGCCCGAGCGCGTCGTTCAGCGCGGACTTCGCTACATCGAGATCCGCCGCCCTCTGAATGCGCTGTTCGGTAACAGCGGCAAGATGTACCCGGATCGAGAGCACATCGACATCGGTCGACATGCCGGCCGCGTGGACCGATTCGGCCCGCGTCAAGTCCGCTTCGGCGCTACGGAGCGCCTGCTCCGCCGTCTTGAGGCTCTCAGCCGCCAGAACCGCGCCGTAATACGCTCTGACCACGCCGGCAATCACTTGCATCTGGGTTCGGCGCTGCTCTTCTCCGGTCATCTGCCGCGAGAGATCGGCCGATTTCACCGCGTTGCGAGTTTGGCCGGCGTCGTACAGCGGCTGGTCCACCGTCAGTTGTGACTGGAAATTGTTCATGGAATCCGGCCGGTTCAGAGGACCAATGTTGAAATTCTCAACGCCGAATTGGTGCTGGGTCAGCAGCGAGCTGAAAACAAAAACCGGGTTGTCGCTGCGCGCAAAGGATTCGGAATAGTTCAGCTTGGGGAGCCTGCCGGCGCGGGCCTCGTCGATGCGTGTCGCTGCAGCCCGCATCCCCGCATTGGTGGCGGCGATGGCTTTGTTTTCCCGCAGGGCCAACCGCACCGCCTCGCGCAACGAGAGCGGATCCTGCGCCAATAAGGGCACAGCCAGGACCAAAAAGAGTGACTTTCTCATGATTTTTGGATCTCGGACACTCGGCTTCATCCCTCAAGATGCAAATTTCGCCCGGTTGGTGACACCGTCACGTTTTCGGGAGTTTTGCATCTTGGTGGATGAGGGCAATTTTCTATGGAAGTGGAAATCCTGCATAAAGGCGAAGTGAAGTTTGAGGCGATCGCGCGCGGCCACCGCGTGATCTGCGATCAGCCGACCACCAATGGCGGCGTCGATAGCGGCATGACGCCGCCGGAGTTTCTGTTGGTATCGCTTGGCACGTGCGCGGGCTTTTACGCGGCGCAATACCTAAAAACGCGATCCCTGCCCGCCGATGGACTGAGAATCAAGGTCACCGCGGAAAAGGCTGCGCAGCCGGCGAGGCTGGGCCGCTTTCAGATTGAGGTTACGGCGCCCGAATTGGACCCGCAGCACCAGGCCGGGATTCTCCGGGCTGTTAAATCGTGCCTGATTCACAACACGCTGCTGAATGCGCCCGCAATCGATATCGTGTTGAATGCGTCCGTCCCGGTGCCCGTGGCCTGATGTGCGGTTTGGGGTCGCGTCCTCCCGCCGGGCGGCGCTGCGCGCACCGGGAAAAGCCGCGCCACACAGAAAACCGAATAGAACGGTTTCCGCATAGTCGCTCCGGGTGTGGCCCAGTGCGACGCGGTTCACGCACCGGAAAGTGCGCGAGAGGCTCGTAGCCAAAGTGTATACTTGAGTTGAAAAGCTTTGTTTCGCGGGTCTCGTAGTCTACAACCCGCGCGCAACCGCTCGATTGTTTGGAGCTGGTTGACCCTGCCCAGGCTGCGCCGGCTGTCGCAGACCCTCTTCCTCGGACTCTTCCTGGTCCTTCTCTGCAAAACCGGATTGCCCGCCTCCTTCCCGCCAGGCGGGATCGAGTTCCGCCTGCCAAAAGCGGTGCGCCTTTTTCTGGAGACCGACCCATTAGTCGCCATCGCTAATGCGCTGGCCACGCGCGCGCTCTATCGCGGATTGCTCTGGAGCCTGGCCATCCTCATCCCGACCCTATTCCTCGGGCGGTTCTTCTGTGGCTGGATCTGCCCGCTTGGGACGCTAAACCATCTGGTTAGCAATATCCGGTCCGAAAAGAAATCGGGCCGCCAACTTATCGCTTCCAATCGTTACAAACCGTGGCAATCTTTCAAATACTATCTGCTTTTCGCCGTGCTGGTGATGGCTTTTCTTGGCAGCGCAGTGGTGGGGATTTTCGATCCGATCGCGCTGACCGTCAGATCTTTCGCGCTTTCAGTTCTGCCGGCGTGGAACTACGCGCTGAACGCAGTGCCTGGCCTGAGCCACGCTCACTCCGCGCTGCCGGCCGCTTTCCTCAGCTTCAAGCAAGCGCACTTCCGCCAGGGTTTCCTGCTCGGAGCGATCCTCATCGCCATCCTGGCGCTCAACCTGCGCATCACCCGCTTCTGGTGCCGCGCGCTCTGCCCGCTCGGTGCGCTGTTAGGACTGGCTTCACGCTGGTCCATTCTGGGCCTGCAGAAACACCCGGCCCATTGCGAGGATTGCAACCGCTGCCTGCTCCATTGTCAGGGTGGAGACGATCCCATTCCCGGCGCGCCGTGGCGCAAAGCCGAATGCCATCTTTGCATGAACTGCGTGGCCGATTGCCCGGAAAGCGGGATCCAATTCCGCTTCTTTCCGCGGGCCACCGGCTCCGTAACCTTCGAGGGCGCGGATCTCAAGCGGCGGAAGGTGCTGACCGGCCTGGCCGCCGGCGCAGTGTCGATTCCCCTGCTGCGCGCCAATACCGGCCTCAGCGCCGAACCGCACGAGCGCTTGATCCGGCCTCCGGCGGCGCTCGACGAGACGCAGTTCCTGTCGCGCTGTATCCGCTGCGGTGAATGTATGAAGGTGTGCCCGAATAACGCCCTGCATCCTGCAGTAACCGAAGCGGGCTGGGAAGGCATCTGGACTCCCGTGCTGGTGCCGCGCATCGGATATTGCGAGCCCGGTTGCACTCTCTGCGGCCAGGTATGCCCCACCGGCGCGATTGCGGAGTTCACGTCGCAGGAGAAAGGCTGGGCCGCGGTGCCCGCCGGGCCCGGAGCGGGCGCCCTGCCAATCCGTCTCGGCACGGCTTTTTACGATCGCGGCCGATGTCTGCCTTGGGCCATGGCCACCGACTGCATCGTATGCCAGGAATGGTGCCCAACCTCACCCAAGGCCGTCTATCTGCAGCCGGCCGAGGTGACCGATGCCGCCGGGAACAACCAGCAGGTCCGCCAGCCATACATCGATCCCGCGCGCTGCGTCGGTTGCGGCGCGTGTGAGTTTGTCTGTCCGATAAAGGATCGCCCGGCCGTTTACGTGACCAGCGCCGGCGAGAGCCGCTCGAAGACCAACCAGATCCTGCTGAGACGAGCGTCCAAGCCTGTGTCCTGGCTCCCGGAGAGTGGCGAAGCGCAGGGATGGACGAAAGTGGGCGAGACGCGTTTGTTTGAAGCCGCCGACCTCTGGAAATATGTAGACGGCGACGCCGAGCGCTATCTGCACGCCGGCGTCCGCCGCACCTTCACGGCTAACTACCGTTACGCCGACACCGTCGAGGCCGTCGCCGACATTCACCTGATGGACTCGCCGCACGCAGCCACCTCGATTTTCGCTTCCGAGCCCGCCACCGGAAGCCGGCCCGTCGCGCTCGGCGATGCGGGCAGGAGCTATGGTCAGTCCCTCACGTTTCGCCGAGGCCCTTTCTTCATCCGCCTGACGGCTTACCAGGACACGCCGCAGACTGAGACGGCGCTGGTAAGCTTGGCGCAGGCGATAGAGAGAAGGCTGGGAAGCGTGACGATGGCACTTGATTGAGTTCCGCCTCGCAGTCCTGAAGCGCACCGAGCAGCGCAGAACCGCGCAATTCTGGCACGAGCGGTTCACCACGGAGAAGCACAACACTGGGAGCAGCTTGCATCGTGTGCGCCAGGACCTTAGGGAAATCCAAATCGTTGGTCAGACTCCCTCATCAGGGGAAGGCTGCGCCCTCGCCCTAGCTGGCTCGACGGATCTCTTCGCGAACCACCCGACGCAGCGTTTCCTCCAAAGGCTCTCGCGTATGCGCGATGTATTGGCGGAGAGCGTCGTTAATCAAGCTCTGGTAATTGCCTCCCGCGGCCCTGTCGACTTGATTTCGGAACCAGGCAATTACGTCTTCATCCAGGCGGATCGTAATTCTCGTCTTTCCCTTTGGGACTGGGATCACCGGACCACGTTTCGCTTTCGAAAAATCGTATTCACGCTTCATCGTTTTCCGGTTAAAACTGCACTTGTGTACAAGTGCACACCTAACCCCAACCCCTGGTCCGCGTCTGCACCCAGTGTTATAAAGGAATCGGAATACCTGAAACAGCGGGGCATCCCCTGGGGCAAGAGGCATGCGCGCCGGGCCACATTACGGCATCACTCGCAGGGGGCTTCTGCAAGCCAGCCTGGCGGGCGCCTTCGCGGCCGAGGTTGCTTCCGCTGCAGTTGAAAAATCCAAAGTCGTTATTGCGCGCGATCCGGGTCTGCGCGGCACTGAACGCTCCCCCGATTCCAGCCGCGTTTTGAAAATGCTGGATCGGGCCATGCAGTCGTTCTACGGCAGCGATTCTTCCATCGACGCCTGGAAGAAAGTGGCACGTCCCGGCGAAGTGGTTGGCCTGAAAGTGAACTGCCTCTCCGGCAGAGGCGCCGCCACCAGCACTGTCCTGGTCGAGGCCATCTGCGAGCGCTTGCAGCAAGCCGGAATTCCGCAGAAGGACATCGTGATTTGGGATCGCCTGAACTCCGACCTGGAGAGCGCCGGCTACCGCGTGGCTTCCCGCAAAGATCGCATCCGCTCGATCGGCAACGATACCGCCGGCTACGGCGACGAACTGACGATCTATGGAAGCGCGGGCAGCCTGCTCTCGAATACGCTGGTGCACACTTGCGATGCGGTGATCAACCTGCCCGTGCTCAAGGACCACGGCATCGCTGGCGTGACACTCGCCCTCAAGAACTTGTTCGGCGCCATTCACAATCCGAATAAGTACCACACCAATGCCGGCGACCCCTACGTCGCGGACGTCAATATGTTTGAGCCGATCCGGCGAAAGGTGCGGCTGACTATCTGCGACGCGCTGACGGCCCAGTATGAAGGCGGACCCTCTTATATGCCGCAATGGTCGTGGCCCTATAACGGCCTCCTCGTGGCGCGCGACCCGGTGGCGCTCGATTACACCGGCTGGCAAATCCTCGAACGCAAGCGGGCTGAGAAGGGGATGAAGCCGCTGCGCGACTTGCATCGCGAGCCGCTTTACATCGCCACCGCCGCGGATGCCCGCCACAGGCTGGGGACCAACGATCCCAACCTGATCGGCGTGGTGGAGGTGTAACCCGATGGATCGCAGGGCCTTCGTACAGTTACTGGCGCTTCCCGCTGTTGCGGCGCGTGGCACAGAGTCCGATGCCCGGTTCACCATCGAAGCGCGTTTCTACGAGAAGCTGCCCTATAAGAAAATCAAATGCAAGCTTTGTCCTCGCGAGTGCGTGATCGACGACCACGAACGCGGCTATTGCGGCGTGCGTGAAAACCGTGGTGGCACTTACTACTCGCTGGTGTATTCGCGTGTCTGCGCCGCTCACGTCGATCCCATCGAAAAGAAGCCGCTGTTCCATTTCCTCCCCGGCAGCATGGCATTCTCGGTAGCCACGGCCGGCTGCAATGTCAATTGTAAGTTTTGTCAGAACTGGGACATCTCTCAGAGCCGTCCGGAGCAGGTGAACAGCACGTTTTTGCCGCCTAAGGATCTGGCCGCACTGTCCCGCCAGTATCAGTGCCCTACCATCGCTTATACCTACAGCGAACCGGTGGTCTTTTCCGAATACGTCCTGGATTCTGCGGTGGCCGGCCGCGCCGCAGGCGTCAGAAGCGTGGTCATCAGCGGCGGCTATATTCAGGAAGAGCCGCTGAAACAGTTGTGCGCCCGCGTGGACGCCATCAAGATCGACCTCAAGGCGTTTTCCGAAAAGTATTACAAAGAGGTCGTCAATGGCGAGCTGAAGCCCGTTCTGAACACGCTGGCGACCATCCGCAAGCAAGACACCTGGTGCGAAGTGGTTTACCTGGTGGTGCCCGCCCTGAACGACTCCGACGAGGAATTTCGCGGGCTCGCTCACTGGATCAAATCGGAGCTCGGCCCTGATGTCCCACTGCACTTTTCGCGCTTCTATCCCGAGTACCTGCTGAAGAATCTTCCGCCCACACCCTTACCGACCCTGGAACGCGCCAAAGCCATCTGCGATGCCGAGGGCCTGCATTACGTATATATCGGCAATGTTCCCGGCCATCCGGCCGAGAATACCTGGTGCCCGAAATGCCGCCGCGCGGTGGTAGAGCGCGCCGGTTTCACCGTTCGAGCCATCCACCTGGACGGGGGCAAGTGCCGGTTCTGCCGGCAAGCCATCCCCGGGTTTTGGGACGGAGCACACCGCATATGAAGATTCTGTCTCTCGGCATTACCGCGTTCTCTCTGCTTGCCGGTCTCCTCCTGCTGGAAGGAGCTTCAGGCAGCAGCGGACAAGCGCTCAAAATCAGGCAACCCGCGGTTGCGGGCTCATTTTATCCAGCCGACCCGAAGCAGCTCGCCGGCATGATCGACGGCTTCCTCTCGAAAGCCGCACCGCCGCCGCTCGAAGATGTGGTGGCGCTGGTGGCGCCGCACGCGGGCTATCAGTATTCGGGTCCGGTTGCCGCCTACTCCTACGCCTTGTTGAAGGGCCGCAAATTCGACCGCGTAGTGGTGATTGCTCCTTCGCATTATGAAGCCTTCGACTACTCATCCGTGTATGACGGCGCCGCCTATACGACCCCGTTCGGCCAGGTTCCGGTTGACCAGGCTTTTGCCGCCAAGCTAGCCAAAATGGGCCCTTCGATTAAGCTTTCAGGTACGGGTCATACGCCGTCCCCGGACCGTCCGGAGCATGCCATCGAGGACCAACTGCCCTTCCTGCAACGGGTGCTTGGGCAGTTCGAACTGGTGCCGATCGTCATGGGAGATCAAAGCTACGATGCCTGCCGCGCACTCGGCGTGGCGCTGGCAGAATTGGTTGCGGGAAGCAACACGCTCATCCTGGCCAGCTCCGATCTCTCGCACTATCACACTTACGATGAAGCGGTAAGAATCGACCATAAAACACTGAAGGCCATCGGAGAGTACGATTACTTCGACCTGTCGCGCAACCTCGAGCTGCAGGTTTGGGAGGCATGCGGTGGAGGGCCGATCATGGCCACCATGATCGCCGCTGAGCGGCTGGGCGCCAACCAGGCCAAGGTGCTCCGTTACGCCAACACCGGCGACGTCACCGGCGACCGCAGCCGCGTGGTCGGCTACGGCGCGGTTGCCCTGGTGAAAGCTGCCGGCGCGGCCAAGACCGATGAGGCTCCGTTCTCGCTCACCAGGCAGGAGAAGGATGCGCTGCTCAAGATCGCTCGCAAGTCGGTCGAAGCCGCGGTCCGCGAGGGCAAGACTTACGAATGCTCTACCGGCGGACTGGAGGCGCTCGCGCAGGAGCGTGGCGCGTTCGTAACCATAACCAAGAACGGGGATCTCCGTGGCTGCATCGGATCCATAGCACCGGTCAAACCTCTGTATCTCACCGTGCGCGAGGTAGCTACGCTGGCAGCGCTTAGAGATACTCGCTTCCGCCCGGTCGCCGCCAGCGAACTGGGAAACCTGCAGTACGAAATCTCCGTGTTATCCCCCTTGCGCCACGTCATGGACGTCCGGGAAATCCGAATTGGCCAGGACGGCTTGTTGATCCACGCGCGCGGTCACGAGGGTTTGTTCCTCCCCCAGGTGGCGACAGAAGAACGCTGGAATCGAGCCACTCTTTTGCAGGAAGTTTGTCACAAAGCCGGCCTCCCGGGGCGAGCGTGGCAGGATGCCGATGCCGATCTTTTCCGTTTTACCGCCCTGGTGTTCGGCGAGAGGAGCCCGTCTGCGGCGCTCGCTCCACTGGATCTGTTCCCCAATCCGCAAGCATGGCCATCGCCGCCGGCGCCAGGCTCACTAGAGCCGACAGCAGCGCCGTTTTAAGAAAACCGAATACGGGAACCAACCAGACGCTGAACAAAATCGCGCCCACGCACGCGCCCGCAAGGTCGAGCGCATAGAGTGTGCCCGGACGATGTACCACAGGATTCTTGGTTTCGGTTCCGCCGAAGAAGATCCGGCTGGCAACTGGAAACTCGAATCCACCCAGCATGCCGGAACCGAGCGCCAGTGCGGGGAATGCAATCTGGCTCGCCACCAGGGCTAGCGTGCCGCTGGCTCGCTCGATTGCCATGAAAAGCCCCAGCAGTACCAGCGGCGCCGCCGCGGCCAGCACCTGCGTGATCGCCAGAACGCGCATTCCGCCACGCGCCGCCCGCCGCATTGCCAGCCAACTTCCCAGCGCCATTCCCGCCATGAAAGCTGCAATCAGCACCGCGAGTTGCTGGTACACATAGCCGTACACCGCCTGGAACGCCAATAACAGCAGCATCTCCAGCCCGATCATGGTGAACCCGGTGGCAGCCGTGCAGAAACCGGCCGCAAATCGCGACCTGGCGCACTCGCTCGTGGGTGCCGTGCCCGCACTCTTGCGGACACGTTTTCCTGTCGTCAGAACGCACCCTCCCCACACCACCAGCACCAGCACTAATCCGGCCGTGGCCACCACCGTTCCGAATCGAACTCCGGCCATTGCACCGAAAAGCCGGCGATAGCCTTGGTTGAATTGGCTGCTCCACAACGCCACGTCGAAATAGTAAGCCACGGGCGCGAAATCGCGGTTCAGCGGTGTTGGTGGGGCGCCCTCCGGGTCAGGCCGGATCTGCATTTCCAGGTCGGCCATGCGGTCCGGCGTCATGCGAAACGGGATGAAATATTCGCTCACATAGCTGGTTTCGAGATGGCGCGCGTGCAGGCGCGCCAGCAGTTCATCCGCGCCCGAGGCCAGCACGCCCGTCTGCCGCGTCGCAAAGAAGTGCACCGTCTCGCCTGGAATCACTGCGACTTCCGGAAACACCGCCAGCAGGCTCTTATAAATGGAGCGAAGAAATTGCCCCAGCCCGGGGCTGATATAGTTTTCCGATGACCTCAACTGGAAGGAAAGGAGACCGTCTGGCGTGAGCCTGCGCGACACCTCGCGAAAAAACTCGACCGTATAGAACCGGTTCAGTTGGGCGTTCTGCGGCTCCGGCAGATTGACGATCACCACATCGAAGCGGGACTGCGTAGTTTTCAGTAATAGCCGTCCGTCGGTTATGTGCACATGCACGCGAGGGTCTGCCCGCAGGTCGTGCCACTGGTTCGGAAAGTACTCTCGCGCCAGGTCCAGAATGGCGGGATCGAGTTCCACATAATCCACCCGCTTGAGCGTGGGATGCCGCAGAGCCTGCACAATGCTCCCGTTGAGTCCTCCGCCGATCAGCAGCAGACTGCGCGGTGACGGATGCTCCAGCAACGCGTAGTGAACGGCCTCCTCGGCGGCGGGTGGATCGGGCACGTTGAACAGAACCACGCCGTTTTCGTAGACGCTCCGGCTTCCTTCCGTTCCCACCACCGCCAGGTTCCCGTAAACCGAATTACGCGTCGCCACCAGGTGCAGGCCGCGCCAGAAATGCGCCTGGGAAATCGCTTCCAGTTTTTGCGGCCAGCCGAAAAGTGCAACTACCGCAGCCATGCCAACCACGCCACCCATTGCCACGTTGCGCACCCGCCGCCTCGATAGGCCGAGGCCGCATGCAGCCATCAGATTCAACCCGGCCAGCAACCAGGCGATGTCGAGCGAGCTCAGATACTGGATCAGCACTAATCCCGCCACCGCGCCGCCGCCCGACGACCCCACGGTTTCCCATAGGTAAACCGAACCCGGTGCCTCACCGGCGGATGCGCTGGCCGCCATTGCATAAACCTTCCTGCCTGCCGTGAAAAGCGCCCCCGAAAGAACACACAGCGGCCCCAGGACGGCAAATGATGTGAGCAGCATGGCGCCCGGTCCCAGAACCTCGCCCGGGACCGTCTGCAGCAGGCCTTTGGCGGCGCGCACGGCCAGGATCGTCGATGGCAGGATGGCGGCGATCAGCACCTCGATGGCGGCCATCAGGCGGCGCGGCTGCTGGACGCGCCGGGCAGAGTGTCCGGCCAGGCTGCTGCCCGCGGCCGTCCAGAAAAGCCAGCTCCCCAGCATCAGCCCGAGGGAGCTCTCGTTGCCGTAGAAAACCACCATCAGCTCCCGCAGCAGCACGATCTGAGCCACGGCGGCCGTGAAGCCAATCAGGATAAGAGCCGCCCGAATTCCGAATCCGCCCTTCACACCTCCAGGATTAGACGTAAACTGGTCTTGAAGTCAAAGGCTCACCAGCCATGGATGATCCCGGAGCGGCACCGGCGGGACGGCGCGAAGCGATGATCCGGCTGCTTCGCCTGGGCGGCGTGGCCGGCGCCGCTGCCGCGCTTGGTGTGTGGCTGAACCAGCGCGGCCGGCAGGCTGCGCCGCCGGTCTCAGCCGCGGTGCGCACGCATTTTCAGGTTCCGGCGGATGCGGCTCTGCCCGAAATGGCCGTCATCCAGGGCGATGATCCCGCGCACCTCGCGCAAAGGGCGATCCAGGAACTGGGAGGCATCCGCCGCTTCATCTCGCGCGGCGACGTCGTGGTCATCAAACCCAACGCCGCCTGGGACCGCACCGCCGAACAAGCCGCCAACACCAATCCGCTAGTGGTCGCCGAGGTGTGCCGGCTTTGCCTCGAGGCCGGCGCCCGGCGCGTTATCGTGACCGATGTCAGCATCAACGACGCGCGATCGTGTTTCACGCGCAGCGGCATTGCCGCCGCCGCCCGCGCCGCCGGAGCCGAGGTGATCCTTCCCGAGGACCGCCTGTTCCGTGAAGTCGATCTGCGTGGGCAAGTACTGAACTCCTGGCCCGTGCTCGAGCCATTCCTGAGCGCCGACAAGATGATCAACATCCCCATTGCCAAGCACCATAGCCTCACCGGCGCCACGCTGGGAATGAAGAACTGGTACGGCATCCTGGGCGGCCCGCGCCAGCAATTGCACCAGCGCATTCACGAAAGCCTGGTGGATCTCGCCGATTTCATGCGTCCCACGTTGACGCTCATCGATGCCTATCGCGTGCTTTTGAGGAACGGGCCAAGCGGAGGCAATCTCGCTGACGTAGCTTTGAAGAAGACCATGATTGCTGGAACCGATCCGGTCATGCTCGACGCCTATGCCGCCAAAGCTTACTGGGACCTGGACTCAAGCGCGCTCCCGTATTTGAAGCTGGCCAGTGAGCGGCATTTGGGGACCCTGAGTTTCAAGACAGCCCGGACCCGCTTCGTGACGCTGTGAACGCCGCCTGCGCCGCTCCGCGCCGAGCCATCAGCTATACTGCGCATGGAGAATCGGAATGTCATCATCTCTTATTGCTCTGTTATTGGTCCCTGCCGGACTGATCACCGGCCAGGAGCTCAAGCCGGTTGCGCTGCCAACCCCTCAAACCAGCGGCGGCATGCCGTTGATGCAGGCCCTGAAGGAACGGAAGTCGGTCCGCGACTTCAGTTCGCAGTTGCCTTCCAGGCAGGTGCTTTCGAATCTTCTATGGGCTGCCTGGGGCATCAACCGCGAGGACGGCCGCCGCACAGCGCCTTCGGCATCTAACCGGCAGGAGATCGAGGTCTACCTGATCATGGCTGATGGCGCCTACGTCTACGATGCCAAAGCAATCGCACTGAAGCCAGTGACGCAGACCGACCTCCGCAAGCTCGCTGGAACTCAGGCGTATGTCGCTGCTGCACCGGTCAATCTGGTGTATGTAGCCGACATTGCCAAAATGGGCGGCGACGATGAGGCAAGGCTGGCCATCGCCAACGCCGACACCGGATTCATCGCGCAAAACGTGTATCTGTTCTGCGCTTCCGAAGGCCTGGCCACGGTGGTGCGAGCATCGGTAAATCGCGCCGATCTGGGCAAAGCACTGAACCTGCGCGCCGGCCAACGGATGATCCTTGCCCAAAGCGTCGGCTACGCGAAGAAGCCCGCCGGCAACTGACAAACAGGAAACACGCAATAAAATAAAGGTGACCCTCCATGAACTCCCGACCCATAATCCTTGCCTGTTTGGCAACCGCCCCGCTTTGGGCCCAATCCGCACCGGCACTCGCCGTGGATGCCACAGCCAGCCGCCACCCCATCAGCCCGTTGATATACGGCATCAACGAGTGGCCCTCTTACAACGACACCACCCACGTGTGGTCCGACAGCGGAATGTCCGAAGCCATGCGCGTCGGGGTGCGCCGTTGGGGCGGCGACAACGCCACCAGCTATAACTGGAAGCTCGACATAAAGAACAACGACAGCGACTGGTACTTCACCACCTACGTGGTGGGCGACGGTGTCAACTCGACATTTAACCTGTTTCACGAGCAGAACCTGCAGACCGGAACGCTCAGCCTTGGCACCGTCCCCGTGCTCGACTGGACGCCGAAGTTGATTTCGGGCCAGCCCCTGCTGTTCAACGCGCCGATGAGCTGCAGCTTCGCCGTGGCGAAGTACGGCGTGCAAACGGCAACTGATCCGTACGATCCCGCTTGTGGCAACGGCGTATTGGCCGCTACCAACCAGAACATCCGCAACGATCCCAACGACGTGTATGAACCGATTACCCCCGACTTCGCCGGGCAGTGGGTGCAGTCCATCGTGAGCAAATACGGCCCCGCTAACCTCGGCGGCGTGCAAATGTGGAGCCTCGATAACGAGCCGGAGTGGTGGGATGGCGTCCACATGGATATGTACCATCAGTCGGCCACGTACGATGACATGTTAAAGCGCGACATCGCCACGGCGCAGGCCGTGAAGGCGGCCGACCCAACCGCCCTGATTACCGGTCCGGTGCCCGGGGGATGGTCGGGCATGCTTTTTTCCAAAACGGATATGGATAACGGCTGGGACAAGTCGCCGTACTGCTACTGGGACAACCCCATCGATCAGAACGCCCATGGCGGTCTGCCCTGGGTCGTTTATTTCTTGCAGCAGATGCAGCAGTTCGAGCAGCAGAACGGCTATCGCCTGCTGGATTACCTCGACGTGCATGGCTACATCACTCCGCCTGGCGTCGGCTTCGACAACACCACCACCGCCGCGAACACTGCACTGCGGCTGACCTCCACGCGGGCGTTCTGGGATTCCACCTACATCGTGCCGGGCTTCACCAACTGTTCGGGCTACTCCGACGCGCAAGGCAATCAGGTCGCCCCGGCTCTGGTCCCCACTATGCACGGGTGGGTGGACACGAATTACCCCAATACCAAGCTCGCCATCACCGAATACAACTGGGGCGCGCTAGAAGACATCACCGGCGCCGTGGCCCAGGCGGACATTCTCGGCATATTCGGACGCGAGCGGCTCGACATGGCGACCATGTGGCCGGATGGCAGCTTCTCACTGGGCGTTCCCGGCTCCTACGCCTTCCAGATCTTCCTCAACTACGACGGCAACGGCAACCAGTTCGGTGAAACCAGTGTCTCCGCCACTACGGGCAATGCGGACGTCCTCTCCATCTTCGCCGCCCAGCGCCACGATTCCGCGCTTACCGTGCTGGTGCTGAACAAGACCGCCTCGCCTCTCACCGACAGCATCACCCTGAAGGACTTCACACCCGCCGGAACGGCCCAGGTGTGGCAGTACAGCGCGTCGAATCTCAACGCTATCGTGCGCCAGGCCGACACCGGCGTGTCCGGCAACAGCATCAGCGCCACTTTTGCGAAATACTCCATGACACTGTTCGTGATCCCGCAGTCGCAGGACGACATGATCGCGCCGCAACCGGTGGTTGCCGCGGTCACCAGTGCCGCGTCGTACGATACCAGCGCCATATCGCCCGGAGAGATCGTGGCCATCTGGGGCCAGGATCTGGGACCGGCCACGGCCGCAAACCTCCAGTACAATGCCAACGGCCTGCTCACCACTTCCTTGGGCGGCACGCAGGTATTCATCAACGGCTTTCCCTCTCCGCTGACTTACGCGGCCAACGGGCAAGTCAACGCCATCGTCCCCTATGAAGTGGCACAGGCGCAGACGGCCAATGTCGTCCTCGTCTATCAGGGCAACGCTTCAGCGCCGTTCCAGATTCCCATTACGCCCGTCAAACCGGGCATCTTCACCAGCGGCCAGGGACAGGGCGCCATTCTGAACTGGGACTTTAGTGTCAACAGCGCTTCGAATCCCGCCCCGCGCAAACAGTACGTCATGATCTACGGGACAGGCGAAGGAGTGACCACGCCCCCAGGCATGGATGGCCGCCTGTCCGACGCATCGGGAGCGCCGTTGCCGACGGTGCCGCTTACCGTTACCTGCACGGCCACCATCGGTGGCCAGCCCGCCACGGTGAATTATTGCGGCGAAGCTCCGTATCTCACAGCCGGCGCGATGCAGGTCAACGCGCTCGTTCCGGATTCGATTGCACCAGGCAGCGCCGTACCTGTGACGATTACCATCGGCGGCGTCACCAGCCAGCCAGGCGTCACGCTCGCAGTCAAGTAGTCTTCCCGAGGAAACCCGGTGGCGCCGGCGTGCGGCAAGGCGTGAGCAATCACACCCTCCATCGCTAGCGCGCAGACTGTTCCGCCCGCCCGATCGGTTTGACATGCCGCCAGGCCGGAGAGCATGCTGAAACTGTTCCAACCACAGGGAGGGAAACGTGGCATACCCAGAGGGTTCCATCACCCGCCGCGGTCTGCTGGGCCGCATGGTCCCTGCAGCGGCCCTGGTTGCAGCGCTGGACTCCGCCAACCAGGCGACTGCGCAAACTGCCGAAGCGCCGCCGCGCAGCCGCGATAGCTTCGACTTCGGCTGGAAGTTCCTCAAAGGCGACGCCATCGGCGCCGAGCAGCCAGGCTTCGCCGATGCCAATTGGCGCAACCTCGATTTGCCGCATGACTGGAGCATCGAAGGGCCGTTTCTGCTGACCGAGCCGAGTGGCGGCGCCGGCGGTTACGCTCCTACCGGAATCGGCTGGTACCGCAAACATTTTCGCCTTCCGCCGTCGCACCAGGGCCGCAAGGTCTCCGTCGAGTTCGACGGGGTGTATGAGAACAGTGAAGTCTGGATCAACGGCCACTATCTCGGCAAGCGGCCTTATGGATATATCAGCTTCGCCTACGATCTGACTCCGCATCTGCGCGCCGCCGGCGATAACGTGATCGCCGTCAAGGTAGATAATTCCCTCCAACCCAACTCCCGCTGGTATTCCGGTTCCGGCATCTATCGCCACACCTGGCTTACTGCGGTCAACTCCGTTCATGTGGCTCTCTGGGGCACATTCGTGATGACGCCGCGCGTTTCCAAAGACGCCGCCGCGCTGCGAATCGAGACCAGAGTCCGCAACGAGACGAGCAGCCCGGCGGTTTGCACGCTATCGACAGCCGTAATCGATCGCGATGGCAAGGTGGCGCAGAGTGCCGAGGCGTCCCAGGAAATCGCCGCCAACGGTGAGTACAAATTTGTCCAGGAGGAGCAGGTCGATCGGCCCAACCTGTGGAGCGTGAGCGACCCGTATCTTTATAAGCTGCGCAGCACCGTGCATGCGGGCGACCGCGTTGTGGATGAGTACGAAACGCCCTTTGGCATTCGCCAAGCCCTCTTCGACGCCGATCGCGGATTCCTGCTCAATGGCGATCGCGTCAAGCTCAACGGAGTCTGTCTGCACCACGCCGCCGGCTCAGTCGGCTCCGCCGTACCCGAGCGCGTCTGGGAGCGCCGCTTCGAGATCCTGCGCGGCATGGGCGTGAACGCCATCCGCACCAGTCACAATCCGCCCGCCCCCGAGTTTCTGGACCTGTGCGACCGCATGGGCTTCCTGGTGATGAATGAGGCGTTTGACGAGTGGGAAGTCGGCAAGCCCCAGGTCCACGGCAACGGCTATTCGAGATACTACGACGAATGGCATGAGCGCGATGTCACCGATTTCGTGCGCCGCGACCGCAATCACCCTTCCGTCGCGCTGTGGAGCTGCGGCAACGAAATCGGCGACCAGCTCAGTGCCAACGGCGTGGAGCTGCTGCGCGAGCTAATGGCCATCTTCCACCGCGAGGACCCGACGCGCCCGGTAACCGCCGCCTGCGACCAGATCGCCGCTCAACCCAGGGCGGTCTCCACCGAATTTCTCGACCTGCTGGACATCGTCGGCTACAATTACGTGGACCGCTGGCGCGAGCGCCGCGAGCTCTATTACAGCATCGACAAGGCCGCGCATCCCAACTGGCGCATGATCGGCACCGAAAGCTCCGGTATGGGCGGCCCGCGCGGCGACTATCGCGGTTTCGTTCCGCCGCCGGGCGAAGCCGCGGCTGCCGCCAATTCGCAGGCTGCGGGCGCTTTCATGGCCGGCGGATTTGGCCGTGCGCGCGGGCTCGACACCGAGGAATTGTGGAAATTCGTGCGCGACTACGATTACGTTGCCGGCGATTTCATGTGGACCGGCATCGATTACTTGGGCGAGGCCCGCGGCTCCGGCCATGGCAGCGCCGCCGGCGTCATCGATAGTTGCGGCTTTCCCAAAGACGGCTATTACTTCTATCAGAGCCAGTGGGCCGCAAAGCCCGTGCTGCACCTCTTCCCGCATTGGAACTGGAAAGGCCGCGAGGGCCAGTTCCTGCCGGTGGCCTGTTACACCAACTGCGACCGCGTCGAGTTATTCCTGAACGGCACGTCTCTCGGCGCCAAAGGCTACGTTTTTCCGCGCTACGGTATGGTGGGCCGCTATGGGCATTTCGCGCCTGCCCCCGAAGGCGCAGTTCGAACCACCGATGATCTGCACCTGACCTGGGACGTTCCCTTCCAGCCCGGCACTCTCAAGGCGGTTGGCATGAAAGGCGGCAAAGTCGTTGAAGTGGAGATCTCCACCACCGGAGATCCCGCCGCCATCGCCCTTTCCGTCGATCGCCCCGCAATCCGCGCAGACCGGCGCGACGTGGCGCACATAACCGTGAAGGTGGTCGACGCCCAGGGCCGGCTGCATCCGAACGCAGACAATGAGGTGACGTTTGACATTCAGGGCGAAGGCAAGTTGATCGGCGTAGACAACGGCGATATGGCCGATATGTCGGACTTTAAGGGCAAGGTCAGAAAAGCCTTTCACGGTATGTGCCTGGCTATCGTCCAATCCACCGCCAGCGCCGGACAGGTTCGCATCACTGCCACCTCGCCGGGGCTGAAACCGGCAAGCATCGCAATCACTACCGAGGCCTGACCGCAGATTCCGTTGTCTAACTCGTGAACGTGAAGCTTACGCACGTGACTTATTCGCTACAGCGCCTTTTGCAGTCCCTCCCACTTGATATCCCAGCCGAGCCTTGGAAAACCCGGAGCGCTTCCCCTGGCGCCATCCCAACCGGCAGCCATCGTCGCCACTGCGTAGAGTAAGCCGCCGTTCCCCGGCAGGTAAAGTGGCAGCCGGCCCTTGGTTCCAAGATTCTGTCCTCCCGTCAGGTACTGGTTCTTGGCCGAGTCCATGAGCAGCGCATCGACCGCCTTCTCCGGCTCACCCAGCCTTGCAGCCGTCATCGCGATCACGGGATAATCCCATCCCCACGTGGTGTCCCAGTTCCAGCGCGCCAGCACGTCCGCCAGTGTCGAGCGCATGGTCGAGGCGTCTATCAGCGGCGTCACCGGCAGCACCCCCAAGGCGCACAACATGGATGGGTGGTCGTTGTAAACGGTGAACGGTTCTTCTTCTATCGCCGTATAGATACCGTTCCGCACCAGCGGCCGGGCGAGTTCCTGAATCACTTTGTCCCACTCCGGCCGGCGCGCCAACCCCAACCGCTCACGCCAGCGTTGTGCCGCGGACAGGCCCCAATGCCAGTAGGCTAACTCGTATGTGGGATCAGTGACCCTTCTTCTTATCTTCGAGTAGCTTTCCTGGGCTGGAATCAGCGGTGGCCCCAGCACGTAGCGCCGGGTTGCTTCGTCCCAAGCCGCATAAGAAGCCATGAATTCCGCTGTCTCGAAGACGATCTCCCGGTGTTCGTCCAGCGTCTCGCGATCGGGCCGCAATCGGTATAGCAGCTCGGCATAGTAAATCGGATGCGGCTGCTGCCAGATCAGGAAAACCCCGACGTCGCTCGGCGCCTCTCTTCCATCCGGGCCGATTTGTTTCGGCCACCG
Source organism: Bryobacterales bacterium (assembly GCA_963761855.1). Taxonomy (GTDB): domain Bacteria; phylum Acidobacteriota; class Terriglobia; order Bryobacterales; family Bryobacteraceae; genus Bog-375. The sequence continues at coordinate 43,115 of CAVXJY010000104.1, forward strand.
CGCTCCCCGGTAGCCCTGCAGTTTTGCGGTGTCCTTCGCTCTGGCCAGAATCGAGCGGTACCACGGGAGACTCCGTTCGAGAAGCTCCGGCCTGCCCCACTGCACGAAATGGGCTGCGTGCCACCAGTGCATCTCCAGGTGCGATTTGCCCCACCAGCTATTGGTTGCGAGGCCGGTCTCCTGTGGCGGCATCGATCCGGCGCAGTTCACCGCCATCAGATACTGCGAGAGCACCACCCTGCGCTCCAACTCTGCGGCGCGCCGGTCGGTGCATTCCGAGAAATCGATCGCGCCGCCTCGGGTCCAGAATGTCGCCCAGTGCCCGGCGCTCGATGCCCGAACTGCCGCAAACGAAGGAATGCGTTCCGTGATCTGCTTCGGTGAAAACGCGATCGCCAACTCCATCTCTTCCTCTCCTTCGCCAACCAGGTGGAAGTGATGCGGCTCAAGGTCCTCTAACCGGGCGGGAGTCCACCAGGCTGCGGTTGCCGTGTATCGGGCCTCATCCAGGATGCAGTCGAAGGTTGCGCCCGAATCGGTCCTGGCGACTCTGGTCTCATAACGTGCCGGCGAGTTCCAGTCATAGCCTATCGTCCAGGAGGTGGACGCGTACGGAAAAGCGATGGCAACACCCAGTCTTCGTTGCCGCAGCAGAGACGAAGAGATGCGTATGGCTAGCAGGTCGCGCTGCGGGTGACAGACGGTCTCGACCCGCACCGGCACGCCTCCCACCCGGAACTCGCTCTCCATCAGGCCGCTCCACAGATCGAGTTTCTGTCTCACATCGCTCAGATTCGCCAGGGCAACGCGCCTGCCGTCCCGGTCCGCGAACCTGAGACCGATGCGCGCCAGATGGATGCGCTGCGGATTCTCGCGCAGCCATGTCACCGCCTCCCGGACGCGCTCCGGCACGTTCGACCTGTCGAATTCGGCGATGCCGTCCGCATAAAGGACGCTTCGCCCGTGGGAATCGAACGGGCGCATTGCGTCTCGCAAGTGGAAGTCTCCCGTATTCGGAAAGGTATGCCACGCCCATTGCGCCATGGTGCCCAGCGGCATCCCCTCCTCATAGGCTTCGGAAAACGTTTGCAGCCCCGTGATATCGGCGCTGAAAGCAAACTCTCCGTTTCCCACCTGGAGGGCGGAGTTGATGTCGGGCGCCCGCAGCACCGGGTTGTGCCGTCTAACGATCGCCTCCCGGTCCAGCTTGCCGCTGCTCGCGGCCAACGGTAAGCCCGCCGCTCCCGCCATTCCAGCAATGACTTGCCTCCGCGTCAGCGTCCTTGGTGGGGCATGCTTCAGCTTGCCCATATTGTTTCCACGCGAAACCAAAGAGTGCTCCATCTGCTCTTTGCGAGGTACGCCTTCCGACAGCCGGTGAAGTTTGGCTCCATCTGCTTGGAAGCTCGCGGATCGGGCATCCGCGCGACTGCTGCCGCGCTTACCTTCAACAGCCGGCGCTCCTGCCCGCGGCTTCCAGCGCCTTCCACGCCCGCCGCGCCACGATCAGTTCTTCATTGGTAGCCAGTGCCAGCACGGTGACGGCCGAATCTGCCGCAGAGACCGTCCGGTCGCCTTGGCCGGCTTCGTTTCGTTCGCGGTCGAGCTTGACGCCTAGGAATTCGAGACCTTCGCAGCACGCGGCGCGTAAGCGCGCGGAGTTTTCGCCGATGCCGCCGGTGAACGCGATGGCTTCGATTCCCCCCATGGCGGCGGCATAGGCGCCGATGGTTTTCTTCACCTGGTAAACCAACACCGCCAGCGCCAACGCAGCGTCGCGGTTGCCGGCCGCGGCGGCCGCTTCCAGGTCGCGCACGTCGCCCCCGGCAATTCCGGAAAGGCCTGCCAGGCCGCCCGTCTGCGCCAGTTGGCGGCGCACTTCCTCCACACTCCAGCCGCGGCGCTCCATCATATAGAGCACGGCGAACACGTCCACGTCGCCCGGCCGCGTGGCGTTTTCCAGGCCCGATTGCGGCGAAAATCCCATCGTGGTGTCGATCGAGTGCCCGCCGGCGATGGCGCAAATGGAAGAACTGCCTCCCAGGTGGCAGCTCATCAGCTTCGCGTCGCAGCCCAGCATCTCACGCACTCGGCCCGCAATGTACTGGTGCGAAGCGCCATGAAATCCGTACTTCACCACGCCCTCCGCCCGCCAATCCGCCGGGACGCCGTAGAGACGGGCGTGCTCCGGAATGGTCGAGTGAAACTCCGGTTCGAATGCGCATACGATCGGCAGGCCCGGCATGGCCTTCTCGAATCCCTCGATGGCCGCCAGGTAAATCGCATTGTGCAAGGCCGCTGCCGCCAGGTACCGCCTCATCGCCGCGAGCACGTCCGCGTCCACCAGGAACGTTCCACGGTAATCCGGCCCGCCATGCACGGCTTTGAGAGCGATGGCATCGATGGCGATTCCCCCGGTGGCGATGCGCGCCAGCGCCTCGCCGTAATCCGTCACGCGCTCCAGCTTTCCCTTGGCCAGCACAGCTTCGCCGGGCATCTCCAGAATCTGGTACTTGAGCGACGTCGAGCCCAGATTCGGTATCAGCAGGTTCATTCAATCTCAGTTTAAGGCAAGCTAAAGCGTGCCCCGCCCGCAGCATCGTAAGATAATATTTGTCGCACGAAAGGAATCATACCCTTGACCGCCACTACCACTCTCGAAGATCTGTGCATCAATACCATCCGCATCCTTTCCGCGGACGCGGTTCAAAATGCGAACTCGGGGCACCCCGGCATGCCGATGGGCGCGGCCGCCATGGCTTTCACGCTGTGGACGCAGTTCCTCAAGTACAATCCCAAGGACCCGGCCTGGTTCGATCGGGACCGCTTCGTCCTTTCCGCCGGCCACGGCTCCATGCTGCTCTACAGCTTGTTGTATCTGACTGGTTACGACCTGCCGCTCGATGAGTTGAAGCGTTTCCGCAGGTTGGGCAGCAAAACGCCGGGCCATCCGGAGCGCGGGCACACGGCCGGCGTCGAAGTCTCGACCGGCCCGCTGGGCCAGGGTTTCGGCAACGGCGTCGGCATGGCGATCGCCGAAGCGTGGCTGGCGGCGCGTTTCAACCGCCCCGGCCACCGCATCGTCGATCACCATATCTACGCCATTTGCGGCGATGGCGACCTGATGGAAGGTGTCACCCAGGAAGCGGCGTCGCTGGCCGGCCACCTGAGGCTGGGCAAGCTGATTTACCTTTACGACAACAACCACATTTCGCTGGCCGGCTCCACCGGCTTGATCTTCACCGAAGATGTCGCCCGGCGTTTCCAGGCGTATGGCTGGCACACGCGCGCGGTGGCCGATGGTAATGATACTTCCGACGTCGCCGCCGCCATCGCCGAGGCTCAGGCCGACACCCGGCCCTCCCTGATCCTGGTGCGCACCCACATCGGCTATGGCAGCCCCAAGAAGCAGGATAGCTTCACCGCGCACGGCTCGCCCCTCGGCGAAGACGAATTGCTCGCCACCAAGAAGGCGCTGGGCTGGCCCACCTCGGACAAGTTCTTCATACCGCCCGAAGCGCTAGCGTTTTTCCGCACAGCCGTAGACCGGGGCGCCAAAGCGCAGCAGGACTGGCAGAGCCGCTTCGATGCATACCGCAAGGCTTACCCCAGTGAGGCAGCCGAGTTGGAGATGCTGATCGCCGGCAAGTTGCCCGCGGACTGGGCGGCCGGCCTGCCCAAGTGGCAGCCGGGCGATAAAGCCATTGCCACGCGTGTGGCCGGCGGGCTGGCCTTGAACGCGCTGGCACAGCGCATCCCCAACCTCATGGGCGGCTCGGCCGATCTCAACCCATCCACTGAAACGGCGCTCAAGGGCTTGGGCGACTTCCAGCCGCCCGAGGCTGAAGGCCCCGGCACGCAAGGCGCGGTGGGCGGCGAGTGGGCCTTCGCCGGGCGCAACCTGGCGTTCGGAGTGCGCGAACACGCCATGGGTGCGGCCGTCAACGGCATGGCGGCGCATGGCGGCATCCTCCCCTTCAGCGCCACCTTCATGGTGTTTTCAGACTACTTGAAGCCGGCCATCCGCCTCGGCGCGCTCAGCCGGTTGCACGTCATTTACGTTTTCACCCACGACAGCATCGGCGTCGGCGAGGATGGCCCTACCCATGAGCCGGTGGAACAACTGGCCGGCCTACGCGCCATACCGGGCCTCACCGTGTTGCGGCCCGCCGATCCCACCGAAACCGCCGAAGCTTGGGCGTTCGCCGTCGCCCACGACGGTCCTTCGCTGCTTGTGCTGACCCGCCAGAACGTGCCCCATCTCGACCGCAGCAACGCCAAAGATGCCGGCGTAGCTCGCGGCGGCTACATTCTGGCCGAGGCCGCTGGTGGCGTGCCGGAAGTGATCTTGATCGGCACCGGGTCTGAGGTGGCGCTCTGCGTCCAGGCGCGCGACAAGCTCCAGGGCCAAGGCGTACGGGCGCGCGTGGTGAGCCTGCCGAGCTGGGAGCTCTTCGAAAAGCAGGACGCGGCGTATCGCGAAAGCGTGCTACCCCATGCCACCCGTAAACGCGTCACCGTCGAGGCTGGCGCCACCCTCGGCTGGAGCCGCTTCGCCGGGGACGAAGGCGTCATCATCGGCCTCGATCGCTACGGTGCGTCCGCCCCCGGCGGCGAGGTGCTCCAGCACTTCGGCTTCACCGCGGACCGCGTTACCGCCACCGCCCTGGAACTGCTCGGCCGCGCCGGACAAGTCTAGTTCGATTCCCGCTGGCAATTCCGGAAAGAGCCACGACCGTAAGAGAGTGGAGACCGGCAGCACAGACGATCGTCTTTCGTCGTCTGTCAGCCTTTCATGCTCCCGAGCGTCGTGGAACCCGCGCCTTCCTGCCAGCCCGGCATCCGGCTCACGCCAGTTAGGCCAACTTTCGTAAGCTGCCCGCTCGGGCGTTGCCCATCTTACAATGTAAAGGTGAAACTCAACCTCGCGAAACCTGAAACTCGCTGGCTCCCTTCCAGCCTGCCTCTTGTCACTCTGAGATTGGCTTGCGCCGCTCTGCTCGCGTTAGCCGCCATGGCCGCGCCGGCTCGAGCCCCACTGCGTTCTGTCCCTAGCCGCCACGCGGCTGCGGCGCGCACCTTCCGGCCTTTTATCCCCGACCGCTACGTTATGGTCCTCGAAGACCCGCCTGTAGCGGCCCGCTTTCCTGGGCAGGCTGACGCGGCGTCCGCGGCTGCCGTCGATTACCGACGGCAGATTGAGGCTAAACAGGCAGCCGTGGCGAGCCAACTTGCGGGCCGCCACATTGAGGTCACCAGCCAGGTTTCGCACCTGTTGAATGCCCTCTTCGTTTCAGCGCCTGGGCACAGTATCGACGAGCTGCGCGCCATTCCCGGAGTGAAATCGGTCACTCCCATGCGCCGCACCAAGGCGAAGCTCAATCAGGCCGTGACGTTAGTGGATGCCCAAACCGCATGGAACGCGGTGGGCGGCCAATCGAGCGCGGGCAAGGGAATCAAGGTCGCCATCCTCGATTCGGGCATCGACCTCACCAACCCGGCGTTTCAGGACTCTTCACTTACCGCCCCCTCGGGCTTCCCCCTGTGCAGCGGCTTTCCCATCCCCAGCGGCAGCTCGTGCGCCAGCTACACCAATGGCAAAGTGATCGTGGCGCGCAGCTACATTCAGTTACTGGGCGGCGGCACCGGCGCCACCCCGGCGGCAAACTCGGAACCGGACGATCCATTTCCGCACGATCGTTATGGCCACGGCACCGCTACCACGATGATCGTCGCGGGCGAAACTATTACGGCCCCGGCTGCTCCGATCAGCGGATCATCCCTCACCATGGTCGGCATGGCCCCCAAAGCCTACGTCGGCGTTTACAAAATTGCCGGCTCGTTCGGCATTAGCGACGACGAGGTCGAAGTCCAGGCGCTCGAGGACGCCGTGAAAGATGGCATGGACGTGATTTTCATGCCCTACGGAGCGTTAGCGGTTTCTGGCTGCACCAGTTCCAATTGCACCGGCGATCCTGTGGCCTCCGCGTTCGAAACGGCCGCGACTACGGCCCGGCCGGCGGGCTCTCTCACCAGCACAATTCCCATTCCGGTTATCGTGGTAGCCGCCGGCAACGATGGAGCGGACGGGGCTGATGACGGCTACAATTACCCCAGTTTCAATACCATCAGCTCGCCTTCCAATGCGCCCGACGTGATTTCCGTCGGCGCCACCACCAACTCGCACATCATGCAACCCAGCTTGAGCGCCACCTCCACCAGCGCTCCCTCCAACGCCAAGAACATTGTTGCGCTGGCGGGAGACTCTTATTTCTTCCCTTCCGTCTACGGTGCCAACACCGCTCCGCTGGTGGATATATCCAAAATCGGCGACCCCACGGCCTGCAGCTTGCTCCCGGCTGGATCGTTGACCAACGCTTTTGCCTTGATTGTTTATCGCTCATGCAGTTTCGATACGGCGGCGGCCAACGCCCAAACCGCGGGTGCCATAGGTTTCGTCTACATTATGCCCACCGGAACGAACATTGCCCCGTTCAACTACAGCTCCGCCCCCACGGGCATCCAAGAGTATGGTCCCTCGGTTTCGATCTCCAGCTCCGACGGCCAGAACCTGCAAACCTACATCGATCAAAGCTACACCAGCGCAACTGCCTGGCCACAGGTCACGATTGATTTGGGCGGGCAGGAGCAGAGTGTCGCGGCTCTCAGCCAGTTCTCGGTTTCCCTTGGGTACATCCCGCTCACCGCGAACATGACGGCGGGCTATTCCTCGTTCGGGCCCACGCCCGATGGCCAACTCAAACCCGATATCGTGGCTACCGGTGGCTGGGACCCTTCTCTTCTTTTTTACGGCGGCTTTTACGTGCCCACTCAGAGCTTTGATGCATACGACTCGGAGCTGTACAGCGCCAACGGATTCATCGCCGCGGATGGCACGAGTTTTTCGAGCGCCATGGTAGCCGGCGCCGCCGCGCTGGCGATACAGGCGCATCCGGGGCTCCAGGGCACCCAGATCCGATCGTTGATCGTCAATTCTTCGGCCCAGACCGTGACCATCGACGATTCCAGCCCCACGCCCTACCCCGTGGATGCGCAATGGATCGGCTCTGGCCTGCTGGACGCTGGGGCTGCCACCGGCGCCACCCTGACCGCCGTGCCGGCCACTGTCTCGTTCGGCATCCCGCAATCCAGTTCACTCTCAATCTCGAAAACCGTCACCGTGACCAACATCGCGTCCAGTTCGGTGAGCCTCACTCCCAAGGTTTCCTGCTGCACCGTAAACGGCGGCACCGGCTCGCTTCCGGGAGCTACCGTCACGGCAAGCCTTTCCAGCGGTACGCTGGCTGCCGGCGCAACTTCCACTCTGACGGTCACGCTTTCCGGTTCGCTGCCTGCCGCCGGCGAGTATTCCGGCAGCGTCGCGCTCGGATCCAGCTTGCACATTCCCTTCATGTTGCTGGTTGGCTCGGGAACGCCATACAATATCGAACCGAACTTCCCCTGGGAAGGAACGTTTCTCGAAGGTGTGCCCAACGCGGACACCGGCGCTTGGGCGTATTTGCAGGTGACGGACCCGTTCGGCGTGCCGGTGGCTAACGCTCCGGTAACGTTCTCGGTATCGCCCCAGGGCGCCGCGACTATGAACAGCGCGTCCGGTCATCCCGCTTGCTCCCCGGCTTCGAGCACCAACAGCGTTACCTGCCCTACAGATCAGTACGGCTGGGCGTGGATGGATGTCGTGCTGGGTTCCAGCGCGAGCCAGCCGCAAATTACCTACACCGCCGTCGGCTTCTCGGATTACTTCTTCGCGAACATACAAGCGCCCCCGGGCATTCTTGCCGGAGGAGTGGCCGACGCCGCGTCATACCAGACAACGCTCGTGCCCGGGTCGTACGCTGCGATTTTTGGCAGCAACTTTAGCAACGCTAATTATCCACTGTCCCAGTCCCTCTTTGCGCTGCCATGCCCAACCGGACCTTGCGTGTATCCCATCAGCTTCGACTACATTAGCGCCAGCTTTGACGTGCCCGGTGCCACTTATCCCGGCTTTCCGTACTTCGTCTCCTCGGGCCAGACCAACCTGGTGGTGCCATGGGAATTGGAGGGCCAAACCTCGGCGCAGGTCAAGGTGACCTGGGATGGCGATCTGTTCAGCAACGTGGTGACCGTGCCCATTGCCAATTACGCTCCGGCGTTTTTCCAGAGCTGCAACGCGGCCTGCGCGCTCGATCTCAGCTATAAGCTGATCTCCACTAACAACCCGGCCACGCGGGGAAGTTACATTCAGCTCTTCGCCAACGGTCTGGGCCCGGTGACCAATCCGCCGGGAGACGGAGTCGCGGCCACGGCAACTCCGCTCTCCTATACAACCACCACCCCGGTAGTGACCATCGGCGGCGCTGAGGTTCCTGCGGGAGATGTAACGTTCAGCGGTCTGGCACCAGGCTACCCGGCGCTTTACCAGGTCAATGTCAAGGTGCCCACCTCCGCCCAAACGGGCAATGTGCCTATCACCATCAAGATCGGCGGCGTGACATCGCCCATCAGCACGCCATACGGCGCGGTGACCATACCAGTGCAGTAAAAGGTAGGGTAGGATTCATCCTGCCAACGCCCGCTTGCGGGCGCGTGCCTTCGCGCCTCGGTACACCGCCGGCCCGTCCGCTGCCGATCACGCCCCATCCTCAATTCGCAAGCCCAGCGTTTCCAGGTTTTTGCCGCGTAGCGGCGAGCCTGTGGCCCGCTGCTTACGCTTATCATGCGGACGTGGAGAAGAATCCCCGAACCGACCGGGCTACAGCCGTGGTGGCTGCCGCCGCTCACGAGTTTAACGACGAATTGACCGTGATCTTGAACGCTGTCGCTGAGTCGCTGGACGCGCTGCCGCCGGCACATCCCCTTTATCGCGGCCTAATCGACGCCCAATGTGCGGCCCATCGGTGCGCGCTCAGGACGGAGGGCATGCTCTGTTTCAGCGCCCGGCGCGGCCTTCGCGCCGCGCCCTCGTGTGTGGAAGCCCTGCTCTGGCCGTGAGGACCATATGGCACCGCTGGTTAAAATGGGCGAATTCGCCCCGCGGATCGTGAGCCCGCTGTCCTGTATTCAATGATTTAGCCCTTCAGCTGTGGGGCAACTTGCTCCACGCGGGCCGCAGATCTATGCTTTCGCCAGCACCAACCCCGAGGGCAGCTCTTCGCCAAAGATGCGGCCCAGCGCGCGGTCGTCGTCGGCTTCGCCATCGAGTACCGCTAGCAGTCGAGCTGCATGAGGCATCGCCTCCAGCTTGCCTCGGATGGTCTGGCGCGTGGCCGCCGGCAGGTCGCGCGTGGGATCGTCCGTGCGGCGTCCCAGCGCCGCCAGCGCGTCGCCCGCCGCTAGGATGTTTAGAATCGCTTCCGCCCAGCGCGTCACGGTGCCCGGCGGCACCACGAGGTTGATGGGGCCGTAAAACAGTTGGCGCGCGCCCAGCCGCGAAACGCACCACAGCTCGCTCTCTTTGTAATCGCCCGCTTTGATGCGTTTGATCAGCGCGTCGCCTAACTCCGTTTTGGCGCCCAGCGGCAACAACTCCAGGCTCGAAGCCGCGCGCCACATCTCACGTAGCAGCGCCGCGTTGATGCGCTGCGGTTTTTTGTTGCCGCGCGGCAACAGAAACCCAGACAGCCGTTGATACACATCGGCCTGCTGATTGCGGTTGAGACCTCCGGCGACGCGCCCCCAAAAAATCCACCAATCGATTTCGCACTGCACCTGGTTCGCGTACGTGATGCCGCCCGAGTAAAGGCGGCGCGCCTGTTCGATGCGGAAATCGTCGCCGGGATAGCCGAAGCCGGGCCGCAGGCAAAAGCCGGCCAGGTTCAACCAGCGAATCTCAAACGCCGGGCTCTTCTTGCGGCCTGCTGCGGCAGTGAGAAAAGCGTCGGCCATCGGACGGATAGCGGAAAGCGGCCAGGAATTCCTGCCCAGTCCCATCGCCTGTTCCAGGCGCGCCGGCAATTCTTCGGGCGGAATGGGCGATTTGGAACTGGTGGCGAAGACCTCCTCAATCATCTGGATCGAAGACTTCAGCGCCTGCTCGCTGACCACGGCGGCGGCCTTACGCTCCACCGGTTGCTCGACGGCCGGCTTGCGGAGTTGGAATTCCAGGTTCCATCGGTTGTCGCTGATTTTCGATTCGCACCATGTCTCGAGCGTGCCGATTTCGGTCAGCCGCGCCCCGAGCTTCACGGGAATCAATCGCTCCTCTGCCTTCTTGCCGAAGCGGATCACGGCGTGGAGTGGTGCATGTCGATGCAGTTCCACGTCGTCGGCGGCGAATTCGACCACGTCGCCCAGCCGGTCGTCGCTGCGCGTCAGCGAGCTGTATAAACGGAACGAGACCGGCCGGTTGGCCACAAGCTGCAGCGCGTCGTTGTCGATCCCGATGGCCGTGCCTTCCTCGGCGCCGCGCGGCACCAGCGTCACGGCGGAGAATTTTCCTTCCCGCGCCTCGCCCAGCGCGATGTAATAGGTGCGCGGCAAACCACCCCGCACCAGAACGCCGCTGCCGGTCGAGCGCACGTAGGAGTAATACGCCGCTCCGCGCGCCACCGCCAGATCCAGCTCGCTGTTTTCCAGGATCTCCGGACGCCTGCCGTACCAGCGCGCCAACACGTCCGCCACACGCTCCCGCAAAATGCCCGGAATGAAAAAACCGCCGTTAAAAAGGATGGCGTCCGGCGGTGCCCCGAGCGGCTCCAGAAAAGCATTCAAGTGCCGGGTGACGGCGGCGTCGGAAACGTACGGCAGGCCGAGCTCGCGGAACAGGCTGCGGGCTTCCTCCTGGGGCGCCTCGCCGCGTTCGGTGAACGGCAGAAAACCATCCAGCGCCAGTTCCAGCGCCTCTTCGCGGCGGATCTCGCTGCGCAGCGTTTTGCCGATCAGCGACGACCCGGAACCGAGCACCGTGATCTCGACCGATGGCAAATCGGGTTCGTTGAGCAGCTTCTCTTTGGCGGCGGAGCACTGGCGCCGCAGGCCGCTGCGCTGGCGAATGGAAAGCTTGGCGCCGAGCTTGGTTTCCACCAGCCAGGCCAGCGTCAGATCCAGGTTGTCGCCTCCCAGCAGCAGGTGCTTCCCCACCGCCGTGCGCGTGAAGTTGATGAGGTCGCCATCGCGCGAAACGCGAATCAGGCTGAAGTCGCTGGTGCCGCCGCCCACGTCGCAGACCAGCACCGTCTGGCCGTCGAAGAGTTTCTTCCGCGATTGCGCCAGGTTGTTCGCGATCCACGAGTAGAAAGCGGCGGCCGGCTCTTCCAGCAGCGTCAGGCGCTCGATTCCGGCGTCGTGTGCCGCCATCACGGTCAGCTCGCGCGCCTCTTCGTCGAACGAGGCCGGCACGGTGAGAACGATGTCTTGCTCGGCCAGCGGCGCGCTCTGCGCCCGATCCCATTCCTCGCGGAATTTGGCCAGAATTCGCGCCGAAACTTCCACCGGCGAAAGCACGCGGCCCGTTTCCTGCGAATCCCAAGGAAGGATTTTCGCTGTACGGTCGACGTCCGGATTCGATAGCCAGGATTTCGCCGAGTGCACCAGCCGCGTCGGCACCAGCGCTCCCTGTTCGCGTGCGTAAACGCCCACCGGTTGGCCGTCCTCGAGGTATAGAAACGAGGGCAGCGTGCGCCGCGCTTCCGTTCGCCCGGCGGCAATCAATTGCGGCGTCTCGAAAACATGGACCGGCGGAAAATCGCGGTCCTCCGCCTCGCGCTCGTCGATCCAGGCGAGCGCCGAGTTGGTGGTGCCAAGATCTATACCGACTTTCATGCGATGCTATCGACGCTTCAAAACTCGGCGGTCTGGCGTCAAAACGCTCGGCAGCAATTCCACATCTTCGAAGGCGATCACCTGTGGGGCAGCTTGGCAAGCTGCGGGCCGATTGTCAATCGGCCCGCGCGGCGGTTGCCAACCGCCGCGCAGGATACCATCCTGCCCCACAAACGAACACCTTCCCGCAGCCACGGTACCAGCTTCTCCCACGGCCCTTCTTACTCAATCTCGATTTCGGCCGGCGCGATCACCGCGGCGTCTTTGCCGCCCAGTGCCGGCAGATCGACTTTCACCGCTTTCCAACCCTTGTGCCGCAGCGTGCCCCCGGAGGGCGGTTTGGCGGGCACGTTGCCGATGAATTTGACAACGCTCGGATCTGCGGAGGGTGCTTTGGCGAACGTACCCTCCACACCATCGATCACCGGCTCCAGCGCGATCATGCGCCGCAGCGAGTCGCGGCATTGGTCGTGCAGTTCGCGCACGGCAGCGCCAACCTGATCGTCGGCATATGCGGCGATGTCTTCCATCAGGAAGTCCACCAGCCGCGCGTCGCGTTGCAGAATCGCCAGAAGCTGCAAGGCCCCATCCGATACACGGGCTGTGGCCGGCGGCGCCGTTGGCGGAGCGGCCTTGGCCGCAACGGAGGGTTTGGACGCCGCGCCGCCGCGCCGCGTCAAACGCAACCCGTCCAGAACGCCGTCGGATAGCGTTCCTGAGAATAGAAGATCGAAAAACGCGCGGAAGGCAAGAACAATGCGGCTCACGGTGGCTCCAGAATCTCAGGATAACTGAGATTCTGTTTCCAAGCCTTGCCGGGAGACCAGGTGGCGGCTCGATACCAGCGCAAACATCCGCTCGTCATGATCCGGTGAGGCGGGGTCCGAGTCCGGATTCCCGGTGCTGGCCACGCTGCGAATGTCCCAGCCGGTGCGCTCCAGCAGCAGCCTCAAACCTGGCGGAGAAAAAATCCAATAGTTGGTCGAGTCGGCATTGCATTGGCTTTCGCCGAGAAGATACGCAACCGGCATTCGATCGAGACGCGCGCTCCCGTCCGGACTCCTGCGGGCTACCCGAGTGCTGACGAAGCAGAACCGTGCGTGGTGGGCAAGCCTTTCAAGAGCCAAGAACGGGTTCTTCAGGTGATAAAGCGTACCCAGAAAGAGGGCCAGGCCATACTCCGCGCCCAGGCTGAACTGGCTGTCAATGTCCACATCCGTGATTTCTACTTTCGAGCCGAGCTGCCGGCTGAGCGCGCGGATCCCCTGCATGCCATTCATGTTTGAGCCGGCGTGGTCAATAGCATGAACGCGATAGCCAAGCGATTCAAAATAAAAGCTCAGCGCGCCATCGGCGGCGCCAACATCCAGGATGGGCTCATCGCCCGCCATTGACTCAAGGTCGCAGCCGGCGCTTCGGCTGAGTCGCTGCAGCAGGAAGAGGTTGGAAAAGCAGTCATACGGATACCATTCGAATCCGCGCGCGCCGGCGAGTTTCTTGGCGTCTTCGAATCTGCGGCGGAAGCGCAGTCCCTTGCGAACCAGCGGACTAAATCGAATCAATGGCTCCATGGGATAACTGTAGCCTGCGCCGCGCCGGGTACGCGACCATTTACGGTGCCACGTATACCGACACTGGCGCGCCGATCGCGGCGCCAACCTGAAGGCTCACCGCCAACGAGCCGGATGCGGCAGCAGCGGAAGGTAAGGGCTGCGGAATCCGGAAGTTCACCTGCAACAGCCCGAAGACCTCGCCGGGTGAGTCTCCAGCGTAGTCTACTTCCAGCGAATCATTACCGGCAAGCATAGAAACCGGCAGGGCGGGTTGGACTCCTGCGCCGGGGATGATATAGCCGTCGGGGAGCGCGTAATTGTCTGTTGCTGCTGCTCCGGCGCCGGTGCCCCAAACCGATACTAGCTCGCCAGCGTGCACCGGGTTTGTTGCTGAGTTGAGCGTCCCGTCCTGATTGATTGCCACCGCGTAATTGTTTGTAACACCGTTGTCCACCACGGGATAGTAAAAGATCTCAGGCTCGGAAGGCCGAATGTAGAGATCCGCCAAAGGAAAGGTTCCGGTTGGCGTTACCAGAGCAATGGACACCGAATCCTGGCCGGACACTTCGTTGGGCACGACAGCGTTGATCTGATTCGCGCTTATATAAAGCAGCGGCGCAGCCACGCCTCCGAACAGTAACTGATAACCGCCGAGGGTGCTCCCGACCACGCCGCCCACCACCTGAGTATCGAGTGGCGTCGCCGGCCCCAAGCCGGTACCGTAAAATGACACCAGCTCGGCAGGTGCAATCAAGCCGGACGCTGCGCTGCCGGCGGAGTTCGCCACGCCCAGTAACGACGGACCGCCCGCGGCGTTCGATAGTGTCAGAAACCCCTCTGCGCCGAGAACCACCAGGCCCCCGGTCGGCGTCAGGGCCAACGCCTGCCCGAATATCCCCGCCGGCTCTTCGTACAACGCCTGTGCCGACGACGCGTCCGCTGCCAGCGCCGCCAGGTAGGCGGAACCGGACGAAGAAGTTGGCGTAATCGGCAACGCCGATGGGTCCGCCACACCGGTGATCCAAATCGTGCCCGATGCATCTACAGCAACCGAGTTAACCGACGGGGGAGCCAGGGCCGTGGTCTTACAACCGAAGTAACTCAAGAATTGAATCGCTCCGCTGGAGCCGGATACCTTGGCCACGAAGCCGCCGGATGCGTTGCACGACTGCACGGCGTCTGCGGACGGGTACGCACCAGTCACGGCGCTGCCTACTATCACAGCGTTCCCGCTTCCATCGAGAGCCAGCGCGTAACCATGTTGGCTCCCGCCGGTGCTGCCCACAGGCCCAATCAGAGTGTTCCACGCGACCGATCCGCCACCCGCGGCGAACTTGGCGGCAACCATTCCTGTCGCGAAGGACTCCGCTGACAGGAAAGAGTTCGCGGACGCCAGGATCGCGCCGGATGTGTCCACCGCCAGCGCCGCAACACTCGTCGAGCCAAAGGCTCCAATGCACTCACTGCCCAAGCATTGTACTGTGCTCGACCCGTAGTAAGTTGCGAAGATAATCTGATTCAGTCCCGGCGACAGTTCCGCCACGAATCCCAGCGTGGCCGCGCCGAAGTCACTATAAGCGGGAGGCGTGATCTGGTATGCGCCCGCGGTGACGGGAAAGTCCAGCGCCGCGGTATATCCGCCCAGGTAAACATTGCCCGCCGAGTCCACATCCACCGCGCCTGCGCCCGTGCCGGCAAGGTAAGAGGCAGCGTATTGGCTCCCGCCCAGCAAGGTGGAAGCGATGATGCGGCTCAACCCGGAATCCAGCTTGACCACGAATGCCGCGCTCTTTTGAATGGCCGGCACCAGCGTGGCCGTCACCGGAAAGTCAGTGGAGGTTGTCGAACCCGCGATCACTACTTCGCCCTGCGCGTCCACTTTGATCGCCGCCGGCGTATCCTTGCCCGTGCCGCCAAACTGAAAAGTTGCCGCCACCGCGCCCTGCGGGTTAGTCTTCGTGACGCGAATCCACTCACGCCCGGATGAGTCCGCCACCGTCGCCACCTCGTAACCGTCGCCTTGTCCATCCAGGGCTAGCAGCAGCGCCGAGTCCCCGGGATTGAGGTTCAGTGAGTGGGCGGTAAACGAGAGGGTGTTGCTCGCGGCGACGCCGCTCAATGGAAAGATCACGAACCACAGCGCTGCAACCAGGCACCCGCATGCTTTGATAGCTGAAATCATTTCCAGCGTCCTCGGCGCAAGAGCGAGCTTCCACTGGCGTCTTCTAATCTGGAGCGGAAACGCAGCCTTGCGCGAGCAGGTGAGCTCAATCGAATGGTCCAGTCCATAGGATCACTGTATCCCGCGTAGGCCGGGAGCGCGACCGTTCATGGCGCTACATAAATCAGTACCGGCGCACTGATGGCTGCGCCAACCTGGAGATTCACCCACAACGATCCATTCTGGAGAGTTGGAGGCAAGGGCTGTGGAATCCGGAAATTCACCTGCAACAGCCCGAAGACCTCGCCGGGTGAGTCTCCGGCGTAGTCTACTTCCAACGAATCAGAGCCGGCAGCCCCGTAGCCGGCAAGCCCGTAGCCGGCAAGCATGGAAACGGGCAGCGCGGGTTGGACACCTGCGCCAGAGATGATAAAGCCGTCGGGGAGCGCGTAATTGTCTGTCGCTGCCGCTCCAGCGCCGGTGCCCCAAACCGATACTAGCTCACCCGCGTGCACCGGGTTCGTAGCTGAGTTGAGCGTTCCGTCCTGATTGATTGCCACCGCGTAATTGTATGTCGAAGGGATGACCGACACGGGGTAGTAAAAGACTTCGGGCTCGGAAGGCCGAATGTAGAGATCCGCCAAGGGGAAGGTGCCGGAGGGAGTAACCAGAGTAACGGACACCGAATCCTGGCCGGACACTTCGTTGGGCACGACGGCGTTGATCTGATTCGCGCTTATGTAAAGCAGCGGCGCGGCCACGCCGCCCATCAGCAACTGATAACCGCCAAGCGTGCTCCCGACCACACCGTTCACAACCTGAGCATCGAGCGGCGTCGCCGGCCCTATGCCGCTGCCATAAAACGACACCAGCTCCGCCGGCGCAATTACGTTGGACACCGCGCTGCCCGCGGAGTTCGCCACGCCCTGTAACGACGGGCCACCCGCGGAGTTCGCCAGCATCAGAAACCCCGCGCTGCCGGTCACAACGGGGCGCCCGGCCGGCGTAATTAGCAGTGCCTGTCCGAACATGCCGGTGCCGGCCGTGTACAGCGCCTCGACCGATGACCCGTCCGGCGCCAGCGCTGCCAGGTAGGAGGGGCCGGACGGCGCGGAAGGCGTAACCGGCAGCGTCGATGGGTCCGCGTCGCCGGTAATCCAGATCGTACCCGATGCGTCAAGGGCGGCCGAGCTAACTAGTTCTCCCCCTTCAGCGCATACGCCGTTGATGGAGCAAATGGGCGCCGTGCAGCCAAAGTTGGTGAAGAAAACGGTCGCTCCGCTGGCGCTGGCGAGCTTTTCGACAAACCCCCCACCACCGGGCGATGGACAGGACTGGAGCGTGCCCGTCGGATACACCAAGCCAGCTCCAGAGAGTTCGGATCCCACGACGATCACGTCCCCGCTGCCATCCACCGCCAAGGACATCGTCATTAAAAGCTCTCCTAACCCTGCGGACCACAACAAGCTCCCGCCGCCAGGCGCGAGTTTGAACACTGTCGTCTCAGGAAACAAAGGGCCGTTGAAGGCGACAACAATCGCCGCGGTATTGTCGACAACCATTGAGGTGAAGCCAAGGGGGAAGAGGTAGGTGGAGAACACGATCTGGTCCAGACCTGGTGTGAACTCGACCAAAAAGCCGGCACCGTAACTGGTCTCGTATGCGCCGGCGGATACCGGAAAATCCAGCACCGATGTGGATCCCCCGACATAGATGTTGCCCGCAGCATCGACAACCACTGCGGCAGCCGCGGTGGTATACGGTTCGGCACCGTTCACCGGCTTATTCCCGCCGATCACCGCAGCCGCGGTGACGCCGGTCAGTTGGGGGTCCAGCTTCACTACAAAAACGACCTTGGAGGAGGTAGCCGGCCCGTAAGAATAAGCGGTCGGAAAATCGGCCTCATAGCCCGTGCCCGCGACGATCACCGAACCCTGCTGATCGATCTGAATCGCTTGCACCTTTTCCCGGCTCCCCAGCCGGTAGGAGGCAACCGCCTGGATTTGGCCGGTCGGATCGGTCTTGGTGACCCGAACGGAGGGATTTCCTGAAGAATCCAGGACGGTTCCGGCTTCGTAAGCATAGCCTTGTGCGTCCACGGCTACCAGTCCAACCGAGTCCGTGGGATTGAGATTCAATGAGTGGGCGGTAAACGAGAGGGTGTTGGTCGCCGCAATTACGCCCAAGGGGAATGCCACGAACGAGAGCGCCATAACAAGGCGCCTGCATGCTTTAGTCATTGAGATCATTTCCAGCGACCTCGGCGCAAGAGCGAACTTTCGGCCAGAAGGGAGAAATGTGGACGCTCACTTACAAAGACCAGGAGGCAGCCATTTCAACTACAGCGGCGGAAAAGAAATAGCCACGCGGCTAGACGCGCGAAGTATCGACGAATAATCCGGTTAATCGGAACCGGCCATCAGGTGGGCGAATGCAGCAGCGTGGCCTGGCGCAGGCGGTCGAGCTGGCGGCGCGCGATCTCGGCCCACTGGCCGCCGCGATCGAGCTTCAAGTAGTTTCGCCAGTGGTACACGGCTTTCAGATTTTCGCCCTGGCGCTCGCACAACAGGGCCAAATTAAAATGCGCGTCGGCGTACTGCGGATTCAGGTGGAGCGCCAAGCGGTAGTGCTCCGCGGCTTCGTCGACCCGTCCCAACTCGTCGTAGAGATTTCCGATGTTGAATTGCGCCAGCGGGTAATCCGGATCGGCGTCGACCGCTTCGCGGTAATAGGTTTCGGCCTCAAGGAATTTGCGTTGGCGGTAAAAGATGGTGCCCAGGTTGACCAGCGCACCGGCTGCCTCGGGGTTCAGTTCCAGCGCCTTCTGGTAAGCCTCGATGGCTTCCTCGACCGGAGCGCCGGTTTCTTCGAGATCGAGCCCCCTTTGGAACCAGGCTTCCGCCTCGCGCAGCCTGCCGGCGCCGGGCTTTCGGTCGGGGAACGGCGCCAGCCCGCCCAGCTCGGCGGTTTCGAAGTCGAGCAGAATCTGGCCGCTGATGGCCTCCATCCTCTGCCCGGCGATGTGCACGGCGATCTTGCGGCCATCGGAGACGATGCGCAGCTCGGACAGCGGCTGCTGGACGGCGAGCTTGCGGCGCAGCGATACCAGCGCGCGGCCGATTTGCCTGGGCTGGATGCGGCTTTCGCGCAGCTTGACGATGGTCTGGATGGCGATGAGGTCGGAAAAGGAGTAGCTGTCGGACGGCGGGATCAGTTCCTGCCGCTCCCAGCTTCGCAACTGGCGCTCGGAGAGACCGAACTGGCGCAGCACATCGGCCCTCGAGTATTCCTCTTTCGGCGCCTTAGGCAGCACGCGACCATTCTAACAAGGCGCTCGGTGCGGAGCGAGGAATCGTGTCGCATGAATCGTGTCGCAGTGAAGAACTCGGGCGAGATTCTGAGGTTGGCAGGCCAAAGCGGCTGCCCCACATGAAGGGGAGGTACGAGCGATCGCCTTTACCGCAAAAAGTACTTGAAGAATCGTCCGTGCGGGCGTACTCTAGGAACATGGCGATTCCGCGGCCCCAGCCCCTGGAACTGCAAGCCCACGCGATGGACAACCTGCGGTACATCCGCCAGACCATCGAGCGGGCGGGCTCTTTCACCGCAGTGCCGGGTCTCGGCGGAGTGCTGATGGGGTCGACGGCGCTGGCAGCCGCCTTGGCGGCCGGACCGGCGGCTCGCGGCGGGCGGTGGGTTGCGGTGTGGATGGCGGAGGCGTTGTTGGCGGCGGTAATCGGCGTGGCCGGCGCCGCGTGGAAGTCGCACCGCGCCAAACTGCCGCTGCTCTCCGGACCGGGACGGAAATTCGCCGCTGCCTTCACTCCGGCCATGGCGGCCGGGGCGCTGTTGACGGCGGTACTTTTCCAGCATGGAATGACGGCGCTGCTGCCGGGGCTGTGGTTGCTGCTGTATGGGTCGGCCATCGTTTCCGGCGGTTCGGCCTCGGTCCGGGTGGTACCGTTGATGGGCTTTTGCTTCATGGCCGCCGGTGCGGCGGCGCTGGTCGAGCCCGCGTCCGGTGGCGCGCTACTCGCGGCCGGCTTCGGCGGTTTGCACATCGTGTTCGGCACAATCATTGCGGTGAAATATGGCGGCTAGAGAGAGCTCGGTTAAGAAAGAACGTGAAAAACGGCTCGCGGCGGGCCCGGTGGCGGCGCCGCCGACCAATGCGCACAAGCTCGACAGGCTGGTGCATGAACGCCTGCGCCTGGGCATCCTGAGCGCGCTGGCGGTCAACGAATCACTCACCTTCAACGAGCTCAAGCGGTTGCTCGACACCACGGATGGCAACCTCAGCGTTCACGCCCGCAAGCTGGAGGAAGCGGGTTACGTAGGCTGCGCCAAATCGTTCGCCAACCGGATGCCCAAGACCGAATACCGGCTGACAGCGGCGGGGCGGCGGGCGCTGGAACGCTATCTCGATCACATGGAAGCGCTGATTCAGGCCACGCGCGACAAGTGAGGTTCTTTTTTATGGCTATTAACTTTGAATTGCAAAGTACTCTGCATACAGCAATCATCATGGATGGCAACGGCCGCTGGGCGCTGGGTCGCGGCCTGCCCCGAGTGGCCGGCCACCGCGCCGGAGTGGAAGCCGCGCGCCGCGTGGTGGACGCAGCCCCCGAATGCGGCATCGGCGTTCTGACGCTGTTCGCCTTTTCGAGCGACAACTGGCGGCGTGAGCCGGCGGAGGTGACGGCATTGATGCGCCTGCTGGCGTGGTACCTGGAGAGCCAGACGGAGAGCGCGGTTGCGGCGGGGGTGCGAGTGGAAGCGATTGGACGGCGGGACCGCCTGCCTGCGACGCTGGCCGCGGCCATCGCCGCTACGGAAAGGGCAACCGCGCGCGGCACCAGACTGTGGCTACGCGTGGCGCTCGACTATTCGGGCCGCGATGCCATTCTGGCTGCTGCCGGCGGTGCGAGCGAGCTTTCCCGCGCCGGAATCGATCGGCGTTTGGGGCCACCGGTGGACCTGCTGATCCGCACCGGAGGCGAGCGGCGCCTGAGCGACTTTCTTTTGTGGGAGAGCGCCTACGCCGAGCTAGTGTTTTCGCGCGTCCTGTGGCCGGATTTCGGCACCGGTGAGCTAGCGGCGGCAGTGCGCGATTTCCGCACTCGCGATCGAAGGTTCGGCGCCGTTCCACAGACCGCGGTGCGCTGTTCGAGTGGGTGGCTGGATTGAAGTTTTCAGCGAAACTGAGCGGCGTACGAACGGAAACCGGCCGGGCTCACGCCCGGCGGCGCCGATTGGCAATCGGCGCGCAGGTTATCAACCCGCCCCACCAATGCGCCCTACCGCGTGCCCACCTTGGCGGCTTTGCCAAGCTTGACGGCGTTTTCCATCAGGCGCAAACCATGGCCGGCTTCGGCGGTGAGAATGGATTCGGGGTGGAACTGCACGGCTTCGATCGGCAGCTCGCGGTGGCGCACGCCCATGATCACGCCATCGGTGGATTCGGCGGTCACCTCCAGGCAGGCGGGGAACGTTTCGCGCCGCGCGAACAGCGAATGGTAGCGGCCCACTGCGAATTCTTCCGGCATGCCTTCGAAAACGCCGATGCCACGGTGACGCACCATGGAAGGTTTGCCGTGCACGGGGTAATCGAGCACGCCAAGCTCGCCGCCGAACGCTTCGACAATGCCCTGCAGACCCAAGCAAACGCCGAAAACGGGCACGCCCAGCCGGACGGCGGTCTTCACCAGTTCGGGAACGCCGAAATCCGCCGGGCGTCCAGGACCGGGCGAAATCAGGATCAAGCCCGGCGCCACGCGCTGGATGAGGTCGGGCGGGAAGCCGGCGCGATACGTGACAACTTCAGCGCCGGTCTGGCGGGCATAATTGGCCAGCGTGTGGATGAAACAATCGTCGTTATCGACCAGCAGCAGGCGCACTCCGGCGCCGACCGCTTCGTGCCCGGCCGGCGTGGTGGCCGCCGCTGGTTTCGTGCCCAGCGCGCGGAAAAAACCGGTAGCCTTGAGGCGCGTTTCGCGCTCTTCGTTGGCCGGCACGGAATCGTAGAGTAAGGTAGCTCCGGCCGGGTAAGACGCCACACCATTGCGCAGATAAGTGGTGCGAATCAGGATGCCGGTGTTGATATCGCCATTGAACGAGATCATGCCGATGGCGCCGCCATACCAGCCGCGCGCGTCTTTTTCAAGCGATTCGATCGCCTGCGCCGCCGCTTTCTTGGGAGCGCCAATCAGGGTTACCGCCCACATGTGACTGAGGAAGGCGTCGAGCGAATCGAAACCCTCCTTGAGGAACCCTTCGACGTGATCCACCGTGTGAAAGAGGCCGGCGTAGGATTCGATCAAGCGGCGCCCGATCACCTTGACGCTGCCCGGCTCGCAGACGCGCGACTTATCGTTGCGGTCCACGTCGGTGCACATGGTCAGCTCGGATTCTTCCTTGGCGGATTTCAGCAGCTCGCGGATGTTATCGGCGTCGCGCAGCGGATCGCCGGTGCGTGTCGCGGTGCCGGCAATCGGGCAAGTCTCGACGCGCTGGCCATCCACCCGGATGAACATCTCGGGCGACGCGCCCACGAGCTGCTCTTCGCCGAATTGCAGCAGGAACTGGTAGGGACTCGGGCTGGCCCGCTGCACGCTTGCGAACAGGTCGGAAGCTTTGCCGGAATAGGGAGTCGAGAAAGTCTGGCGCAGCACGACCTCGTAGTAATCGCCGCGCCGCATGCCCTCGCGCACCTTCTCGACGTTGGCCATATAGTCTTCGGGCGTCTGGTCGGAGACAATCGGGCCTGGCAAGGCGCGTTTCGGGGGCTTGATCCGCTCCGCGTCGCGCGGCAGGCCGGCGGTCGAGATGGCGCCGCGTTCAAAATCGTAGCGGAAGCGCTCGATCTTCTCTTTCTTGCGATCCATGAAGCAGATGTCGTCGCAGAGGAACAGGTGCAGGTCCTTGTGACCATTGCGCGCCAGCTTCTTTTGGATTGGCTCGAATTGAAACAGCAGGTCGTATCCGAAAGCTCCCAGCAGGCCGAGCCGCGAATTCTCCTCGCCGCGGAATTCGTCGATCAGCGCGCGCAGAATGGTGAACGCGGATGGCTGCTTGCTGCGCTCCTCTTCGGGAAACAGCGCGGGCAGCGGCTTCAAACGGCCTTCGAGCGCGCCTCCGGCCGCGGCGAACTCCTCCCAATGGGGATGCGCGGCGAGCACAGGATAGAGGATCTCGAGAAGCTTGCGCCCGCGTTCGTTGAGCGGACGGAATTCCACGCGACGGTCGTAGGAGACGATCTCGAGCGGCGGGCAGGTGGAAGCGACGTCCCAGCGCGAGTACCGCCCGGGATACTCGTATCCCGACGAAAGGTAGATCCCACGGTGGCGGTCCAGATCGTGCAGAAGATGCTTCAGCCCCTTGCCGTAATTGCCTTGCGAGGCTAAGCGGGTGACCTCAATTCCGTGGGGAGTCGTGTAGCGGTATTGGCGCATGGTCCACTCCCTGGAAAGTTATGTTTCAGGATAGCAGACCAAGGCGCGGAAGCGCTCCAAAATGGCCGCCGCAGCAGCCAGCGCGTTCTTCAAGTCGTGGCCGGCGCCTTCCACCACGAACAGGTCCGTGGGCGCGGGAATCATAGTCATCGCCGCCCGCAACTCTTCAACGGTGGCGAACGGATCGGCGGTTCCATGGACGAAAAGAGCGGGCGAGCGCAACTCCGGGAAAAAGCTGGTGCGCATCTGTTCGGGTTTCTGCGGCGGATGCAAAGGATAGGAAAGCAACAGCAGAGCTGGGGCGAGTCCGGCGTGCTCCGCGGCGGCCATGGCGGTTTGGCGGCCTCCATAAGAATGACCGCCGGCGAAGACGCGCCCGGGCGCGAGCTTGCGGAGCGCATCCACGGCGCGGGCAATGCCCTCCCGATCTCGTGCTGCCATGGCTGGAAAGGGTGGACCCTTGGGACGTTCGATGCGAAACGGCAGATCGTAGCGAAGCACAAGGTAACCGGCTTCGGCCATCGCGGAGGCCATTCGCACCAGGAGCGGAGCGTTGGCGTTCGAGCCGGCACCGTGGGTGAGCGCGAACGCATCGCCATTCGTAGACGGTGGACGATGCAGCACGCCGCGGACACCGGCGGTCTCGAAGGCTTCGAGCATTACTCGGGACTCGGGCTGTGTCATGAAATAGCCGTGCCAACTTCTGGCGATCGCCGTGGCGCCCACTCGTCGGTGCCGTGTCGAAACTCTTCTCGACACCTGTTCGGGTATAGAAAATGGGGCGTCGGCAGGAGGAGCGCCGCGGCACGCACGCGTGCGTGCGCCGCGCGTCATTCCTTCTTCTTCAACTCGTTGTCGTGCTCCTGGATGAACTGGCGAATCTGGTCGGCCATGCCGAGCAGTTTCTCCCACTGTTCGCGGTAGAGCGTCACCGGGAACCGGCCGAGCCCATAGACCGACAGGCCTCCCTTTTCGCTGACCCGCAGCGACATCTGTCCGCGCGGCCTTTTGAGCGCTTCGTTTTCGGCGCGCAGCCGCTCGATTTCCGCTTGCAATGCTTTTTCGTTTGCCATGGCAAATCCAGATTCCAGTGATACCACACCCGCGAGCGGGCGATGGGCGGGGGGCTGCGAAAGCGGGGGTAGGAAGCTGTAAAAAGACGCGCCCGCAGGCGGGCGTTGGCAAGCCGAAGCATGCCCCACCTAGGCGGTTTCCGGTAGTTTTTCCACTTTCACGCGAGCGATGCGGTTGCGGTCCATCTCGAGCACTGTGTAGCGGCGGCCGTCGTGCTCCACGTGGTCGCCGGCGCGCGGGATGGCGCCTAAGCGAAAGAGCAGGAAGCCGGCCAGCGTCTCGAACCCGGCATCGGCCGGGAGCTTAATTCCGAACTCGGTTTCGAGATCGAGGATGCGGGTGGCGCCATCCAATTCGGTCTCATCGGCTTCGGTGTCGCGGCGCACGTCTTTATCGTGGTGCTCACCCTCGATGCGTCCCACCAGGTGCTCCAGCACATCCTTCACCGTGAGCATCCCCACGACAGTGCCGAATTCATCCACCACCATGGCAATGTGAGAGAGGCCGGCGCGAAATTCTTCCAATAATTGCGAGATTGGCTTGGTCTCCGGCACCACCAGGTGGGGTCGCAATATGCGGCCAATGCGAAAACTGCGGCTGGCCTGGCCGGAGCGGATGGCGCGGCGCCGCTCTTCCCAAACCGGCAGCAGGTCCTTGTAGTGCAGAATGCCGACGATCTTCTCGGGTGAGCCGCGGTAGACCGGCAGCCGCGAATGCTTTTCCGAGATCATGGCGCGCAGCACTTCATCCAGGCTGGCGCCGGCCTTGACTGAGACGATGTCGTTGCGCGGCACCATAATCTCGCGAGCCACAACATAATCCAGGTCGAGCACGCGGTGAATCATGTCCTCCTGCGCCTCCGGCAGGTATCCCAAACCGCGGCTCGAGCTGACGATCAGCTTGAGCTCCTCAGCGGAATGGCCGCCTCCATGCGCCGCATTTTTCAACTTCAGGGCTCGGGTGATGACGCCGGCGGAGCGCTCCACCACGACGACGAACGGCAGAGACAGGCGGTAGAAGACCAGCAGCGCCGGTGCCACAATGGCCGCCAGCCTGTCGGCCTGCGCGATGGACAGATTCTTGGGGACCACCTCGCCCAGCACCACGTGCAGGTACGAGATCACCAGGAAGGCCAATACGAGGCAGGCGGCGTGCAGAATGTCGGCCCCCAGCGGGGTGGTCCGCGGATGCAGCCAGGACAACAGCATCTGGTACAAGGTACTTTCGCCGGCCCAGCCGAGCCCCAGGCTGGCCAGGGTGACACCCACTTGAGTTACCGAGAGCAGCCGCCCTGGATTCGAAAGCAGGTTGAGCGCCGACTGCGCGCCGGCGGCACCGTTTTCCGCCATCTGCCGCAGGCGCGAGTGGCGCACCGAAAGCAGCGCTACCTCGGCGCCGGCGAAGAAACCGTTCACCGCGATCAGCAGCGCGACCAGCAGGAGTCGAGATGGGAAGTAGGGCACGATCCGCCGATGACATTTTATCCGACATCTCCGGCCAAAGTGTGCACCCGCACCGTTATCATGAGGGTTAGTCCCAAATGAGAGTCAGCCCCGTATGACACATTCGGCATTAGCGCGAATCGTGAAGATCGCAAATATTTCGATAGCCGTGGCCGTGATGGCGGCGCTGGCGGTGGTGTATTGGTGCGGCTGGCGGCCGCTGCCGCAGCGTTCCGGATCCATCGAAGCCCCGGTATCGGCGCCCGTAGTGGTGCGATTCGATGCACACGGTGTGCCGCACGTCGAGGCGTCCAGCCTGGAAGACGCCCTGTTCGTCCAAGGCTACGTGACCGCGCAGGACCGGCTGTGGCAGATGGACTCGCTGCGCCGCCTGGCCGCGGGCGAGTTGTCGGAAGTGATCGGCACGGCGACGCTCGAGGCGGACCGCGAATCGCGCCGCTTGCGGATGCGCCGCATCGCGGAGCGGGCCTACGTCGATTTGCCGGCAGCGGATCGCACTGCGATGGCGGCGTACGCCCGCGGCGTCAATGCGTTCATGAACGGCCATCTCGGCAACTTGCCGCTCGAATTCCGTCTGCTCGGCTACCAGCCGCGGCCCTGGAGCGTGGTGGATTCGCTGCTGATCTGCCTGCAAATGTTCCGGACTCTCAGCAGTTCCTGGAAGGACGATTTGCGGAAGGGCGACTTACTGGCTCACGGCGACGCGCACAAAATCGATTTCCTGTTTCCGACGCGCGGCAGCGGAGAGGCGCCGCCGGGATCCAACGCCTGGGCCCTTTCAGGCGCCAGGACGGCTTCCGGCAAGCCGCTGCTAGCCAACGATATGCACCTGGAGTTCGGGCTGCCCGGCCTCTGGTACATGACGCACCTGGAGGCGCCCGGCATCGACGTCTCCGGCGTGGCGCTGCCCGGCGTTCCGGGAATTATCGTCGGGCACAACCAGCGTATCGCGTGGGGCATCACCAATCTCGAATTCGACGCGCAGGATCTGTACATCGAAAAGCTGGATGCGCGCACTGGCCGCTATCTTTACCGCGGACAGACGGAGCAGGCGAGGCTGGAGCGCGAGATCATCCGCGTGAGAAACCAACGAACGGAGGAAATGCTGATTTGGGTGACGCGCCACGGGCCGCTGTTCGTGAATGAGAACGGCGCACAAATGGCTCTGCGCTGGGTTGCCGCCGAGGCAGGCTTCTTCCAATATCCGTTCCTCGACATCGACCGTGCGCAAACCTGGCCGGAATTCAGAGCCGCCCTGGAGCGCATGCCAGGGCCGGCTTCCAACTTCGTGTATGCCGATACCAGCGGCAACATCGGCTACCAGGTCACCGGCAAATTGCCCGTGCGGCGCGGCTTTTTGGGCGACGTGCCGGTGGACGGCGCATCCGGTAATTTCGAATGGGACGGCTTCATTCCGTTTGACGAACTTCCCACCGCCTTCAACCCGCCAAGCGGCATCATCACCACTTCCAATCAGGACCCGTTTCCCGCCGATTATGCTTACGCGGTCAACGGACGCTTTGCGCCGCCATACCGCGCCAACCAGGAGCGGGCGCGCCTCCAGGCCCGACAGGGCTGGCGGGCGGTGGAAATGCTTGGCGTGCAGTGCGATGTGTACTCGGCGTTCGGCAAGTTTCTGGCCGGGCAACTGGTAGCCGCGTACGACAGGCGCAATGCGCACGTCACCAACCTCGAAGATGTCATCGCCATGCTGCGCGCGTGGAACGGCCAGATGGATATTCGCGAAGGCGCGCCGTTTGTCGTCAGCCTGGCGTTCGAGCACGTGCGCACGGCGCTGCTCGAAAACGCCGCTCCCGGCGCCACGGTTGAGTACACCTTCCCGATGAGCTCTGCCGTGACGGAAAAACTGCTGCGCGAACGCCCGGCCGGCTGGTTCGCCGATTACGACCAGATGCTCCTGACGGCGTTGGTCGACGCGGTGGATGAGGGAGAGCGGATAGAGGGGCGCGACCACAGCCGCTGGCAGTACGGTGCCTATTCGAGGATGCTGATCGTCAATCCCGTGACCCATCGGCTGCCGTGGATCGGCAAGTATTTCGACATTGGACCGGTGCCCATGAGCGGTTCGGCGGTCACCGTGAAACAGATCACGCCGCGCCTGGCGCCCTCAATGCGGATGGACGCCGACCTGGCGGATTGGGACCGCTCGCTGCTGAATGTGATCGTCGGCCAATCCGGCCAGGTGCTGTCGAGCCATTACCGGGACGAGTGGGACGACTATTACGCCGGCCGCGGCATCGCCATGCAGTTCCGGAAGATCGAGGCCTCCAGCAGGCTTGAATTCCGGCCCGCGGGCCGCTGAAAGAGGGAGACTGAAAGGCCGGGGAAAGACGTTGGCAGGCGAAATCCGCAGCGGACCCGAAAACCAGGGCGCCTGCCCCACCTTCTTCAAACCCGTACCAGCACTTCGCGCAGCCGCTCCCGGGTGAGGAAGAACTTGACGGATTGGAAATCGGCAAACAGTTTTTCGAGGGCGCGGTTGTTGAACAACTGCACGGCCCGGTGAGTGCCATGCTGGGTCAATTGCAGCGCACTCTGTTCGAGGATGCGGAACGTGTAGCAGGGAACCATTTCGAGCTTGTCGTCCGATTCGAAGAATGCCAGCATCTGGCTCTTCTGGCGGGCGATCTTGTGCACTCGCGCGATTACTGCGCCTAGCAACGCCGGCGCCAGGTACTCGAGCGAGTCCCAGAGCAGGACGCCATCGAAATGATCCTCCGGATAGTCCAGCGCCTGGCGCAGAAAAAAATCGATGCGGCCGGGATTGGCTTGCTCCACGGCGGCGGCGGCGCCGAACGTGTCATAGAGAATTTGCAGGAAATCCTCGGAGTAGAGCCGGTGTCCCAGGCTGGTAATGAAGTTTACATTCTCTTGCGACGCGCCGCCCAAATCGAGAATGGTGAGACCGGACTGCCCGCGGATGTCCAGGAAAAACTCCTCGAGCGCGCGGCTGCGCCGGGTGGTGACCACATCGGGACGATCGGGCCCGCCATGGCGAAAGCGGCCTGGCGGCGAGCCGCTGCCGGTTGCGGAACTGCGCCCCTGGCCACGCAAAAAGTTCTTGAGTGGGCCTGGCAGCGGCATTAGCTACGTGGTTGCCTCAGCGTTTCACTTCGACGGCGGCGACAGGCGGCGCCGAGGGAGTGGCCGCCGGTGCGGCTGGTTGCGGCTTGGCAGCAGCCCGGGCAGGTTCCGGCTTGATGATATCGATGCTGCCCTTGAAGTAGGCGCCGTCCTCGATGACGATGCGCGCCGTGCGGATGTCGCCTACCAGACGCGCGTCCTTGCGGATCTCGATCTTGTCGGCTCCTTCCACATTGCCCTGGATGGTGCCCAGCGCGACCACTTCCCGCGCCTTGATGCCGGCATGGATGTTACCGTTGGGGCCGACGGTGAGCTTGTGCTCCAACAACTCAACTGTGCCCTCCAAGTCTCCATCGACATACAGGTCTTCCTTACTGAAGATCTGGCCGACGATCTTGACCGCTTTCCCGATGCTGGCCATTCCACTGCGGGCGTCGGCATCGAATCTTGCGCTAGGCGTGCTGGACACGGGTGCTGCCTCCTTCTTCGAATCTGAAAAACTGGGAGCCGAGGGTGTAGCCGCCGGACCCGGCGGATAGCTGGCTGGAGGAACGAACGGTTTTGGCATTTCGTCCTCCCGGCGCTTATTCCACATAAGGGCGCCCTCCTGAAATTGAGATGATTTCGTGCATGTTGCTGCACCTTCAGTCTAACAAGGGTGGGGCGAAAAAGGGCAAGCGAAGTTTGCCGGCCGGGAAGATTCGTTTTTCTATAGTCACGGGACGTTCTGGGCCATTTCGAGCCAATTGGCCGCACGCGCCGTGAGAAGCCGCCGCAGGGAGCGCAGGCGGACGGGTTAAACTGGGCAAAACGACCTATGAACGTGGATGCTTTCACAGCCGTGGTATTCGGCGCCTCCGTGCTGGCGGGCTTTCTGGGCGCGCTCACGGGCCTGGGAGGAGGAGTGGTGGTGACGCCGGTCCTCACCCTTATGCTGGGCGTCGATCTCCACTACGCCATGGGTGCATCCCTGGTGTCGGTGATCGCCACTTCGTCGGGAGCGGCGGCGGCTTACGTGAGGGAAGGCTTCTCCAACATCCGCGTGGGCATGTTTCTCGAAATCGCCACCACCGTGGGGGCGGTGGCAGGGGCTCACCTGACAGCGGTGATTCCCGCGTCCGCGCTGGCGGTGGTGTTTGGCGCGGTGCTCTTGTACTCGGCGTGGAACTCCATTCACGCCATCCCCGACGGCGACGGGCGCACACCCGATCCGCTCGCCGGGCGTCTCAAGCTGAACGGCAGCTACCCCGGCATTGACGGCATTGTCCACTACCAGGTGAGCCGCCTGAAAGCCGGATTCAGCCTGATGTTCGGCGCGGGGCTGCTGTCCGGCCTGCTGGGCATCGGTTCGGGCGCTATGAAAGTGGTCGCGATGGACCAGATCATGGGCATCCCCTTCAAAGTTTCCACCACCACCAGCAACTTCATGATCGGCGTAACGGCGGCGGCGGGCGCCGGAATTTACTTGAGCCGCGGCTATATCGACCCAGGCCTTGCCATGCCGGTGATGCTCGGCGTGCTGGCCGGGTCGCTGGTGGGGGCGCGCGGATTGGCGACCACACGCACCCGCGCTTTGCGCGTGGTGTTTTCCGCGGTCGTGGGCGTGCTGGCCCTCGAGATGCTTTACAGCGGCTTGACCGGTAAACTCCGATGACGGATGAACGGCTGGATTCGATGATCGCCAAACTGCTGCGCGGCGGCGTAATGCTCTCGGCTGCCCTGGCTTTCTCGGGCGGCGTCTGGTACCTGGCGGAAAGCGGGCACGGGATGGTTCACTACGGGCGATTCAAAGCCGGCGTCCGCGGGCTTGGCGCGGTGGCCCAGTTGCCCGGACCACAGGCGTTGATTCTGGTCGGGCTGCTATTGCTGATCGCCACTCCCGTAGCACGGGTAGCATGTTCGCTGGTGGCGTTCGCGCTGGAAAGGGATCGCATCTATGTCGTTTGCACGCTGCTGGTGCTGGCGGTCCTGCTGTATAGCATTGGTACTGCTTTATGGTGATCGCGGGCAAGGTTTTTTGTGGTTCCCCCACGCGCGCGGCTGCCGCATAATCAAGACATGGCCGAGGGATTACGTTTTGCCTGCCAGCCGGGGTGCACAGCGTGCTGCACGCAAAAGGGGTTTGTGTATCTGACCGAAGCCGATGCGCGACGCATCGCGGAATACCTGGGGCTGAGCGCGCGTGTATTTGAGAAGCGGTATTGCTACCGCACGCGCCGCCAGCTTCGTTTGCGGGTTCCGCGCGAGGCGCAATGTCATTTCCTGCGAGGTGGCGGATGCTCGATTCACGCCGTCAAGCCGCTCCAGTGCCGCATTTTTCCCTTTTGGCCGGAGGCGGTGGAAAGCCGCGCGGAGTGGCGCAAGACGGCGCGCTATTGCCCCGGCATCGGCCAGGGCCCGCTGATCCAGATCGAGGCCGCGCGCGACCAGGCGCAGGAAATGCGGGAAGCGCATCCGGCGATGTACCCCTAGGCCGCGGGGGCGGCGGCGATGCCAGACGCGTCCCAGTTTCGGAACCTCTTCTCCTTCAAAATATGAACTTCGCGCCGGCCTGAACCAGCCGGGGGGCCATGGCACTGACGACCTGGCCGAACGTTGCGCTGCTGATATTGCCGTCAACGGCTTGCGGCCCAAAGAACTGAGCGTGGTTGAAGACATTGAAGGCCTCGATCCGGAGCTGCACGGATTTCGATTCGGTGAGAAGCAGGTTCTTGAGAAACGCCATATCGAAGTTCTCGATTCCGGGGCCATGGAAATAGCGCCGTCGAAGCATTGCCCGGAGTGCCCAAGGCATTTTCGCTGAAGAGCCCGGCATTGAAGTAGGGGCGCCCGTTCCGGGGATTGCGATTCAGATTGAGGGAACCATCTGCGACATCGGGTTCATCAACGCCATAGTTGTTAATCCCGTTTGGCTCCGCGCCCAACAGCGAGTTGTCTCCGTAGTTGATGAGCGTCACAGGCAAACCGGTGCTGAAGCGCGTGATCCCTGAGAATTCCCACCCTTCAGTCCAGCGGCTTGTGACATGGAGAAAGCGCTTGAAGGGAACCTGGTAGCTGTAGCTCACGACGAAGTTCTGAGTAATATCGAAAGCGGACAGCGCCCTGCTGAGCGAGGGATTGAGAGGGTTAACTTCTTCGCCCAGGTTGGAGGATTGGTCCAGGGACTTGCCGAACGTATACGCGGCTAACAACTGCAGGGGTCCGCTGGTGTGCCGCAAGGCGACTTGCAGAGAGTTGTAGTTGGAGTTGCCAATGGTGGTCTCCAACGTGTCGCTTCCGAAGTCGGACCCCAACGGCCCTCTCGTCCCACTGATCGCCTGGCCCGATGCGGTGGTGAAAACATCGCTTTCGCGGAATGGGCCGCAGGGGGTTTGGCCGGGCGCCAGGTTGGCTGGGTTACTAAGTTGCAGACAGAGCGCAGGGTTGCCGGGGTTGGCTTCCCTCAGCACGAGAAGGTGATGCGCCTGAGTGCCTACGTAGCTTACATCGAGCACGGTGTTGTTTCCGAAGCCACGCTCGATCGAGAGCATGTAATCTTCTGCGTAAGGAATCCTGTTGTTAGTGGGATAGGTTGGCATGCCACTGATGGGTTCAAACTGCGACCAGTCGAGGCTTGCGTCCGGATGGCTCGCCGTCGTATTCAGCGGCGCAAGCTGAACCGGAAAGAACTGGCCCACATTTTGGCCGTTGGCGGCGGTAATGAATGGAGTGGAAAACAGCGGCGGAGCCGGGCTGGTGTAGGTGGTTCCGTACGGCGCATTCGCGCTCATGATTCCAATGGTGAGGGCTTCGATTGCAGTGTAAAACATGCCATAACTGGCCCTCACGCTTGTCTTGCCGGGGCCGCCAAGGAGCTTGCCGAGCAGGCTGTTCTCACCGGCGCTGGGAGCGTAAGCCAAACCGATACGCGGCGCCAAATCCAGATTTCCGGCTGGCGCCAGGGTGCGCGAAACACCGGGATCGGTGGGAAACAAGATGCCGGCCGGCGCGCCGGGGAAAGCGACCGACTGCCGGCCGGGCTCGAAGGTAGCGATCTGATTGTATTTCTCATACCAGGGCTCGATGCGGTCCCAGCGCAGGCCATAATTCAAGGTGAGGTTCTGATTCACGCGCCAGCTATCCTGGGCGTACAGGCCGGCATACTTATCGCGGCCATAGAACGCCTGAAGCTGGCTTTGGTTGAACTGGCTAGGAATGCCCAGCAGGAAGTCCGCAAAGTCGACACCGGTCTCGCTGCCGAAGAATATGAAATTACCGTTCAACTGGGCGATCGGGTGGGTATTGACCTGATCGTAGTGGAATTCGCCGCCGACCTTGATGGTGTGCGTTCCCACGACTTTGGAAAAGCTATCGCGCCATTGAATCGTGTTATTGACCTGCTTCAACTGGTTGGTGTTGGTGCCGATGGAGAAGTTATTGAAGTCGACGCTTTCCACTCCCTCGGTTGTGGGCGATAGGGGAACGATGCCGGGCGTGTCTTGGCCCACAACGAATCCTTGGGACGCGAGGCTGGTGCCGACGCCGCCAATCGGCTGGCCCAAGTCCGTGGCGTCGCGCATGAAGCTGAAGTGGAATTCGTTGACGGCGGTCGAGCCGAACGTCTTGGTATCTCCCAGGGCGATCAGTTGCGCTCGCGCAGAATTCAGGGCGTTGAAGCCGGGAACATTCGCGCCACCCTGAGCGACGGGATACGGATTGTTTTGCGTCCAGCCGTCCAGAAAGTAATAAGCGGACAACATCCCCCAGCGCGTCGTGCCGTCGAGCCGGTAGGCACCTTTGTCGTCACGCAAAGTTTCGTCATAGGACGACGTGGAAAAGGTGCCATTGGGATTGTTGGGCAAGGGAATATATCTCAGAAGGTTGGCAGCGGGAGCCGACCACGCGCTCTTGGGGATGATCGCGTTGGGAAGAACACACTGCGCGGCACTGGTGCATCCCGGAAAATAATAAGGCTCGCCCGCAGTCACGGCGTAGCCGAGTTTCTGCGAAAGCTGGCTCGCCCAATAGGGGCCGCTCACGGTGGTGGGGACCGGCTTCCCATTTTGATCGACGGTCGTGAATGAGCTCGCAACATCGGACAGATTGCCGCTGCGGTCCTGGAGCGAAGGAACCGGGATTTCTCCCGTATCGACTCCCTGGGTCAATCGGGTGCCTTGATAGTCGGCGAAGAAAAAGATCTTGTGCTGCAGGATGGGCCCGCCCAGCGTGGCCCCGAATTGATTTTGGTCAAACGCGCCGCGCGTGGGCGAAAAGTAGTTGCGGGCATCGAGACTCGTATTGCGCAGGAATTCGAAGGCATCGCCGTGAAAGGCATTCGTCCCGGACTTCGTGACCACCTCGACCTGGCCTCCGCTGAACTCGCCGTGTTCCGCGTCGAAGTTATTCGTGAGAATCCGGAATTCGGCGATGGAATCCAGGTTGGGAACGATCGCCGCGCCCATATTGACGTCTTCTTCGACGTCGCTTCCATTCAGCACAAAGCTGTTGGCAAATTCCCGCTGACCGTTGATCGAGATGGTTCCGGGGTTCAAATCGCCGGAGGGAGAAAATGCGCTGACCCCAACATCCTGGCTCGTCCCGGATGTCAGAGACGTAACGGGAGCGACGCCGGATTGGAGAGCGAGGAGGTCCGTGTAGCTGCGGCCATTGAGCGGCACAGCCGTCATCTGTCTGCCCGAGATGACTTGTCCCATCTCTGTATCGGCCGTTTCGACATGAGCGGCAGATTCGGAAACGGTGATCGCTTCGGTCTTTTTGCCGATCACGAGCGTCGCGTCCACCACCACCTTGCTGTTGACATCGACGGCGACACCGGTGCGCCGGAGAGGCCTGAACCCGGACGCATCCACTTCGACGTCATAGCGTCCCGGTGGCAGGCTCTGGAAGGAATAGAAACCCTGGCCATCGGTTGCGATGGTCTGCTTCATGCCTGTGGCAGTGTCGGCCGCTGTTACCTTCGCGCCGGGGACTGCTTTGCCGCTGGGGTCTGCAATGGTTCCCAAGATGGTTCCACCGTCGCTGGCACGCAGAGGCGGGACCAGCAGGATGAGCAGAGCGACGGTCAGGAACTGACTGATCCCGCCCGGGAACGGTTCGGAGGGACGGAAAAGCATCTTCTTCTGCTTGCAACTGGTTTGCAGACATGCAACAAACATCTCGGTTATTCTATTGGAGGTTCACGTTCAAGTCAACGAAGATCAGCAAATCAGTTGCAACTGGAATTGAATGGCATCAGTCAAGTGCCGAGCGGCGGAGGGCGCGAAGCGGGGCATTGCGCGGCGCAGGCCAGGGCCAGCCGACCCAGATGATCGACAGGTGGAGGGTTCCTTGTGGCAGATCGATTCGTTCGTTCAACTGTGAAAACGGGACTGCAGATGTAAATGCTTGCGCACGAACGCGCTTGCCGCGCGCCGCGGCGGCGCAGCTATTTCCGTTCGGCGGCAGCGATCCTGGCCTGCGCCAGGGCTACGGCTTCCAACGCGGTGGAAGACGCGTCGCCGGTGCAAGCGGCATGGAGTTCGCGTTGGGCGCGGTCCAGGTCGGCACGGGCTCGCGCGATATCGATATCTTCGGCGCGCTCGGCGAGGTTGGCCAGCACGCGCACCTGGCCGGGGAGCACCTCGACCAAGCCGCCTTGCACGGCCAGAAAACGGCGCGTGCCGCCGGTAACGTAACTCAGCGCCCCGGCACCGAGCAGGCTGAGCAGCGGAGCATGCCCGGGGAGAATGCCCAGGTAGCCATCCTGGCCGGGAACCTGCACTTCGGTGACCTGCTCGCTCACCATGGGGCGCTCGGGCGTAGCCACTTCGAGTTCGATGCGTTCCGCCATCTCACGCCTTCTTCAGTTCATTGGCGCGTTCCAAGACCTCTTCGATGGGCCCCTGCATGTAGAACGCCTGCTCAGGCAAGTCATCGTGCTTACCCTCGGCGATTTCACGGAAGCCTTTCACGGTGTCTTCCAGCTTCACGTATTTGCCCTTGAAGCCGGTGAACTGCTCGGCGACGTGGAAGGGCTGGGAAAGGAAGCGCTGGATTTTGCGGGCGCGGGCGACGGTGAGTTTGTCCTCGTCGGAAAGCTCATCAATGCCCAGGATGGCGATGATATCCTGTAGGTCCTTGTAGCGCTGCAGAATGCCCTTCACCATTTGAGCGCACGAGTAGTGATCCTGGCCGATGATGTTGGGGTCCAGGATGCGCGAGGTGGAAGCCAGCGGATCGACGGCCGGATAAATGCCCAGCGCGGCGATGTCGCGCGACAGGTTGGTGGTGGCGTCCAGGTGCGCAAAAGCGGTGGCGGGAGCGGGGTCGGTGTAATCGTCGGCGGGCACGTAGATGGCCTGCACCGAGGTGATGGAGCCTTTCTTGGTGGACGTGATGCGCTCCTGCAATTCACCCATTTCGGTGGCGAGGTTGGGCTGGTAGCCGACGGCGGACGGCATGCGGCCGAGCAGCGCCGAAACTTCCGAGCCGGCCTGGGTAAAGCGGAAAATGTTGTCGATGAAGAGCAGCACGTCCTGCCCTTCCTGGTCGCGGAAGTATTCAGCCACGGTGAGACCGGTGAGGCCCACACGCAGGCGCGCACCGGGCGGCTCAGTCATCTGGCCGTAGATCATGGCGCATTTCGACTTGTGGTAATCCTTGGGATCGATGACGCCGGACTCCTGCATCTCCAGCCACAGGTCATTGCCCTCGCGCGTGCGTTCGCCCACGCCGGCAAACACCGAGACACCGCCATGCTTCTGGGCGATGTTGTTGATCAGCTCCATGATAATGACGGTCTTGCCGACGCCGGCGCCGCCGAACAGGCCGATTTTGCCGCCGCGCAGATAGGGCTCGAGCAGGTCGATCACCTTGATGCCGGTCTCGAACATCTCGAGGCGCGTCGACTGGTCTTCAAATGACGGCGAGGGCCGGTGGATGGGGAAATGAGTCTTGGCCTCCACCGGGCCCATTTCATCCACTGGCTGGCCGATGACGTTGAGCACGCGCCCCAGCGTTTCCGGGCCCACCGGCACTTCCACCGGGCGGCCGAGGCTGATGGCTTGCATGCCGCGCACCAGCCCTTCGGTAGGTTGCAGGGCCACCGTGCGCACGCGGCCTTCGCCGATGTGCTGCTCGACTTCGCAGATGATATCGATGGGCTGTGGCACATCGAACCCCTCGCTGGTGATGCGAATGGCGGTGTAGATGATGGGGATATGCCCCTCGGGGAACTCGCAGTCCACTGCGGGCCCGGCCACCTGGACCACTTTTCCGATTAGAGTTGCGTCGCTTGCCATAACTTCCTTTTATCCTGCTGCCGCGGCGCCGCTGACCACCTCGATGATTTCCTTGGTGATGCTGGCCTGGCGCACGCGATTCATGAACAGGGTCAACTTGTCGATCATTTCGGCCGCGTTGGAAGTGGCCGCCTCCATGGCGGTCATGCGCGCGGCATGCTCGGCGGCTGCAGACTCGATGAGCGCGTGGAAGAACTCCATTTCCACGTAGCGCGGCAGCAGGGCGTCCAGCATTTGAGCGGGCGACTGCTCGAAGATGTAATCCACGACGGGCCCGCCCGGCCCGGAGGGCATTTCCACCGGCAATACCTGCGCCAAGGTCAGCTTTTGCGAAAGCACGCTCTTAAACTCGTTGTAGAGGATGTAGACGGCGTCGATTTCGGCGCTACAGTACATGTCCATCGCCTTGCGCGCAATGGCCGCGGTGTCGGCGAAGGCAGGCTTGTTGGCCAAGCCGATGGAATCGCCGGCGATGGAAACGCGGCGCTTGCGAAAGAAATCGCGGCCCTTGCGGCCAATCAGCTCCAGCTTGACGGAAGCTTGGGGACGCTCTGCCAGGAAGCGCTGCGCACCTTTGATGAGGTTGGTATTGAAAGCGCCGGCGAGGCCTTTGTCGGCGCTGATCAGCACCAGCAGGATGTTGTGCTCTTGGCGGCGGGCGAGCAGCCCATTCTGGCCGGCCAGGTCGTCCAAAGCAGCGGCCGCAGCTACGTTCGCCAGCACGCTTCGCAACATGGCGCCGTAGGGCCGCGACTGGATGACGCGATCCTGCGCGCGGCGCAACTTAGCCGCTGAGACCATCTTCATGGCCTTGGTGATCTGCTGCGTGTTCTTGACGGAGCGGATGCGCCGCCGGATGTCGATGAGGCTAGGCATGCGCGGGTTCCGCGGTTTGCTGATCGGCCACGAACCGCGCTTTGAACTCCTCGACTGCGGCCTTCAGCTTGCCGCGCAACTCGTTGTCCAGCGCCTTCTTGGTGCGAATTTCGTCCCACAACTCGGGGTGGGCGTTGTCGATAAAGCGGTACAATTCGTCCTCGAACTTACGGCACTGCTCGACCGGGAGATCGTCGAGGTAACCCTGCGTGCCGGC
Organism: Bryobacterales bacterium; assembly: GCA_963761855.1. GTDB lineage: Bacteria > Acidobacteriota > Terriglobia > Bryobacterales > Bryobacteraceae > Bog-375. Next base: position 81,057 of record CAVXJY010000104.1, read on the forward strand.
GAAGATGATGGCGATCTGCTTCTCCACCGCAAGCGGCAGATACTGGTTCTGCTTGAGAATCTCGACCAGATGTTTGCCGCGGTTGAGCTGCGCCAGCGACGATTTATCCAGATCGCTGCCGAACTGGGCAAACGCCGCCAGATCCCGGTATTGCGCCAGGTCCAGGCGCATGCTGCCGGCGATCTGCTTCATCGCCTTAACCTGCGCGTTGCCGCCCACGCGGCTAACGGATATGCCCACGTTGATGGCCGGGCGCACGTTGGAGTTGAACAGGTCAGCTTCCAAAAAGATCTGGCCGTCGGTGATGGAAATGACGTTGGTGGGAATGTAGGCGGACACGTCGCCGGCCTGGGTTTCGATGAACGGCAGAGCGGTGAGCGAGCCGCCGCCGTGCGCGGCGCTCAGCTTGGCGGCGCGTTCCAGCAGGCGGCTGTGCAGGTAGAAGACGTCGCCGGGGTAGGCTTCGCGGCCGGGCGGCCGCCGCAGCAACAGCGAGATTTCGCGGTAGGCGGCGGCGTGCTTGGAAAGATCGTCGTAGATGCACAAGGCGTGACGCCCGCTGTCGCGGAAGTATTCGCCCATGGCGCAGCCGGAGAAAGGAGCAATGTATTGCATCGGCGCCGGGTCGGACGCGGTTGCAGCCACCACGACGGTGTATTCCATGGCGCCGAAATCTTCGAGCGTCTTCACCACCTGTGCCACTGTGGAGCGCTTCTGGCCGATGGCGACATAGATGCAAATCACGTCGCCGCCCTTTTGGTTGATGATGGTGTCGAGGGCGATGGCGGTCTTGCCGGTTTGGCGGTCGCCGATGATCAGCTCGCGCTGGCCGCGCCCGATCGGGATCATGGCGTCGATGGCCTTGAGGCCGGTCTGCATCGGCTCCTTGACCGGCTGGCGCGCCACCACCCCGGGCGCCAGGCGCTCGACCGGGTTGAACTGCGAGGTTTGGATGGGACCTTTTTCATCGATGGGTTGGCCGAGCGCATCCACTACGCGACCGATCAAGGCGTCGCCGACCGGCACCGACATAATGCGCCGCGTGCGCCGCACCTCGTCGCCTTCCTTGATCTCCGTGTAGTCGCCCAGCAGCACCGAGCCCACCTGGTCCTCTTCGAGGTTCATGGCGATGCCCGCCACATCGTGAGGGAACTCGATCAGCTCGCCGGCCATCACCTTTTCCAGGCCGTGAATTCTGGCGATGCCATCGCCCACCGAAATCACCGAGCCGACCTCGGAGACATCGACCGCCTTTTCGTAATTCTCAATCTCCTGGCGGAGAATGGTGGTAATCTCGTCCGCTCGAATCTGCGCCATATTCTCTTCCGTTACACTGAGCTTTCCGCGCTGAGCCGCCGCTCCAGGACCTGCAACTGGCCGCGCACCGAACCGTCATACACCGTGGAGCCGATACGCGCCACCACGCCGCCGATGAGCGCGGGGTCGACGGCAAACTGGGTCCGCAGGCGCTTCTGGCTGACCTTTTCAAGCGCCGCGGTAAGCGCCGCGCGCTGCTTCTCGCTCAGCTCGCGCGCCGAGGCCACGTGGGCGCGGGCGAACCCCAGACGCTCATCGAGTATCTGCTCGAAGGCGTTGACCATGTCGCTCAATGCGGGGATGCGGCGACGATCGACCAGCACAAACAAAAAATTGCGGGTGATGCGCGATAGCCCCAGGATGGCCGCCACCCGGCTGACGACGGCGCGCTTGCGGCCCGGCGGCACCGCGGGGGTAATCAGGGCGTTGCGCAGCTCTGCTGAGCCCAGCGCGCCTTCGAAAGCGCGCAATTCGCCAACCGCGTTCTGCGGAGCAAGCGTGGAGCCGGCGGCGGTGACTACATCGGCCAGGGCGTTCGCGTATCGTGTGGCTACGGCTGAAACAGGCATAGCGGCTCAGTTTCCAACGGCGGGCGGATGGAGACCGCGCGCGAAGCCTCCCACCAGCCGGTCTTCCGCATCCGCGTCCATCCGGGCACTGACTTTCTGTTCCGCCAGTTCCACCGCCAGGCGCGCGGCATAGCGCTGTAATTCGAGGCGCGCGGCCTTCTGGGCCACCCAAATCTCGCGCTCGCCGTTGGCCCCAATTTTGGCGATTTCCGCGGCCGTCTGCTGCGCGAAGCGTTCGGTTTCGGCGGCAGATTCCTTCTGCGATTCGGCGCGCAGGGCGGCGATCTCGACGTCGAGGCTGGCCAGGCGGCGGTTGACCTCGGCGGCGCGCGCCTCGGCGTCCTTGAAGGTGCGCTCCGATTCCACCAGGTCCTGGCTGATTGCAGCGGCGCGCGCCGCGTAATAAGGGCCGGCGTGTTTGCGGATCAGGTAGCCCAATCCGCCAGCCAGAAGCACGAAGTTCGCCCACTCCCAGATTTTGAGGTTGCCTTCCCCGGAGGAGGATTCCTTCTTTGCGGTCTCCGCCGCCACCGCCGCGCCGGGCAGGCCGGCCGTCAGAACAGCCAACCAAACCGCCAGCAGCAGCCGTCTCATGCCGCGCTCCCGCGCAGGAGGGAATTCGCAATCTGGTCGGCCAGCGAATCGCTCCCGGCGGCCAGCTCCCGCTTCAGACTCTCGGCGTCCTGCGCGAGCTGGCGCTGCGCTTCGCGGACCAACTGCTCGGCTCGCTGGCGGCTGGCGTGAAGCTCGGCAGCCATCTGTTCGGCAAGTTTCCGGTGCGCCTGCTCCTGCGCCTGGTGGACTTCGCCGCGCACCGCTCGCAAGGCGGCTTCATATTGTGCGGTGTTTGCCGCGGCGCGATCAAGCGCTTCCGCGGCGCGCTTGCGGGCGCCTTCGGTAGCATCGTAGCGCTGCTGGAGCACTCTCTCCAGGGGCTTGAAAAACATGTACTTCAAATAGAAGTTGAGTGCCACCACCAAGAGGAAGGTGGGCACCGAGTGCAGCAGTAGCTGCCCTAAGTCGTGCAGCATTGCATCCATGGGAAATCGGAGAGAGGCCTCGTTAATTCAACGCTCAGCGTAACATCCGGCGGAAAGGGCAGTCAACCGCGTCCTACAGCGCTATTGGCGGCCGCCGCCGGGACCGGGAAGGCTTCCAGGCGACAGCGAACTTTGCCGCCGCCAATCGCGTACTATGTTCCGTAATGGCAACTATTGCATCGGCCAGCGATGTTACGATTCCTTTGCAAATCGACTCCGTCATCAAGCGATTCGGTGAAGTCACCGCCGTCGCCGGCATTTCGCTCGATGTGCAGGAGCGCGCTTGTCTCGGTTTGCTTGGCCCCAATGGCGCGGGCAAGACCACGCTGATCCGCAGCATTGTCGGCCGGGTGCGGCCGGATTCCGGCAGCGTACGCGTGTTCGGCCGGCCGGCCGACTCTCCGGCGGCGCGCCAAGAGCTGGGTTGGGTGCCACAGGAGCTGGCGCTATACCCGCTGCTCACGGGCCGCGAGAACCTGGACGCTTTCGGCCGTTACCAGGGCCTGCGCGGCAGGGCCCTGCGCGACGCCATCCAATGGTGCCTCGAATGGGCCGCTCTCAGCGACCGCGCCGACTCTGTCGTCAAGACCCTCTCAGGCGGCATGCGGCGGCGCCTCAACATGGCTGCCGGGCTGATCCACCGTCCGCGCATCGTGCTGCTCGACGAGCCAACCGTCGGCGTCGATCCGCAATCGCGCAACCGCATTTTCGAGATGGTCGAGGCGCTTCGCGGCGAAGGCACCACGGTGATTTATACCACGCACTACATGGAAGAGGCCGAACGCCTCTGCGACACCATCGCCATCGTGGATCACGGCCGGATCATCGCCCAAGGATCGAAGGATGCGTTGGTGGCCCAGTCCTTCGGCACACGCAGCGACGTCCTCATGCGTCTCGACGGCGCGGCTCCAAATGCGGCGGCATGGACGGTGGAGAGGGGCGGAACGCTGCAGGACGGTGTGGCGCATTTTCCGGTCGACCGCCCATCCGATATTGCGTCGCTGCTGGAAGCGGCCGCCCACGACGGCTTCAACGTCATCGATCTGGTCCTGCGGCGGCCCAATCTTGAATCCGTATTCCTAAAGCTCACGGGAAGGGACCTGCGCCAATGATCGGCACCATCGTCCGCAACGGTTTCCGCGCCCTCCGCCGCGATCGCGGGGCCATGATCCTCTGCTTCATCCTGCCGGTGGCCTTCTTCAGCATCTTTGCCATTGTCTTCGGCGGCATGACCGGCAATTCCACGCCGCGCGTCAATGTCCTGGTGGTGGACGAAGACCACAGCGCAACCTCCGCACGCCTGGTGCGCGGTCTGCAACAGGAGGGCGCGTTGGTCGTCGCCACCCGCCCCGAGGCCAAAGAGGGCCAGCCGCCGCCGCCCCAGTATACCGCTGCCACCGCGGAAGCCGCCGTCAAGCAGGGCACGGCTCCAGCCGCACTTATCATCCCCGCCGGCTTCGGCAACAATCCCATCTCCTTCACGCCCGGTGCGAAGCGTAAGGCCATCCGAATTCTCCACGACAGTTCCAATCCGGTGGCCGGGCAGTTGGTCGCCGGCCTGCTGCAAAAGGTGGTGATGACCTCCATGCCCGACTCCATGGCGGACGTTGGCATGCGGTATTTCGCGCAGGCCAGTGGCGGATTGACGCCGCAACAGCGGCAGAGCCTCGAATCGAGTCTTGCGCGCTTACACGACCTGGCCGAACGGCGCAATGTGCAAGGCGAAACGGCGGCCGCGGCCGGCAACAGCTTCGGCGGGCTGGTGGCGGTGGAGGTGCAAGACGTGGTCGGCGAGAACAAGCGCAACCCCATGATCGCGTTTTACGCGGCGGGCATCGGCGTCATGTTTCTGCTGTTCACAGCCAGCGCCGCCGGAGGCAGCCTGCTGGACGAAGCCGAAAGCGGCGCGCTCGACCGCATCTTGAGTGCCCGTGTGAGCATGACCACGCTGCTGGCGGGTAAATTGACTTACAGCATGCTGCTCGCCTGCTGTCAACTCGTACTTATGTTCCTATGGGGCGCGGCGGTCTTTCACCTCGACCTGTTTACGCACATACCCGGCTTCATAGTGATGACAGTGGCTACCTCGTTCACCGTGGCGGCATTCGGTATGTTGCTGGCCAGCGTTTCTCATACGCGAGCGCAGCAGGCCGCGGTCGCCACCCTGATTATCCTCACCATGTCGGCGATTGGCGGCAGCATGTTCCCGCGCTTCCTCATGCCCGAAACCATGAAGAAAGTGGGGCTGCTTACTTTCAACGCTTGGGCCATCGACGGCTATACGAAGGTCTTCTGGCGCGACGAGCCAGTGTCGCACCTGGTCCCTCAGGTGGCCGTGTTACTTGCCTCCGGCGTGCTCCTTTTCCTGATCGCGCGCCATTTCGCGCGCCGCTGGGAATCGGTGTAGATCCGCAAGAGCGTACGGTGGTGTGAAGTAGCCGCTGGGTGCCGCACCATCGGTGCGCCGCGTCATTTTTTCTTCTTGCGGAATATAAAGACCAGGCCCGCGAAACCCACGGCCGCGGCGAGCAACTCTCCGGTCATCGCCGGTTCGGGCATGGGGACGCTCATGCTACAAAAGCCAGGAGCGGCGAGCCCCAAGCCGATAACGAGTACAAAGGCCAGGTTCTGCATAAAGAGATCCTAATGGGGCTTTATTTTATTGTCAATTCAAATCACTCTCAAGGTGAATCTTGCAGGTGCTTGGTACTTATGCTGCAAATACCAATGCTGCGTGGCTCGGGAAGGCTCGCCAAGAAAACGCGACGTTAGTGCCCGAGGGACTTTCGCGAGGAATTGGTACTCAAGGTACTTAGTCAGCGTCAAACTCTGTCCGGCTTCTGCTACTTGCCTGCCAGGCTGGCTCTTGCGCTTGCTTCTTCGCCCCATTGGAACGGCGTGTCACCGGAGAGGTCGAGGAAGAGTTTGTAATTCGCCCGGGCCGCGTCCGTTCGTCCCTGCTTCCCGGCGACCTGGCCGCGCAGGAAGAAGAGGCGCGGGAACCAGCCTGCCGCGAACACATCGATGCCGGTTGGCTGCGGAATTGGATTGTGTTCGAGCAGCGGCGCCGCGCTTGCCGCTTGCCCGGTTTGCAGGTACGCCCAGGCGAGCAGAACCGGCATTTCCGGATTCGTAGGCGCGGAATTCTGGTAAGCGCTCCGCAGCACGGGCAGAGCGGCATCAAACTGTTTCCCCAACAGGAAAGCCTGCGCGAGCACAAGGTTCCGCATCTCAGCCTGTCCGGGACGGGGCGCCAGCTTGTCCGCGCGTGCACTCCACTCGATTGGAGTTGCAGGCGGGCCGGCCAGGAAAGCGGCCAGAGGGGCGAGCGGCGAGGTTCCTAAAGCCGCCTGAGCGTGCGCCCGCGCCGCGGCGCGATCGCCCATGTAGAGGCTCCAGATCGCCAACTGCGCGTGCGCCTCGGCTGCGAGGCCGCGTGCCGCACCGTCTCCTTCGCGGCGCGCCAGCGCTTCCAGATCGCGGTACCCTTCCCGCCGCCGGCCACTCAGGAACCGCCATTGGGCACGGTAGATCTCCGCTCCCGGATCCTGGGCCGCGAATCGCGCCTGGACGTACTTCTCCGACAGGTCGTCGGCGCCGGCCCGGTCGCCGGTCATCAGGCGCGACATCGCCGCTTTCAGCCATTCGCCGCCGTTCTGGAAGTGCGGATCGTGCTTGGCTGCCTGCACATAGAAAGCCTCAGCTTCCCGCAGATGGCCTATCAACAACTGCACGTCGCCCAGCGAATCGAAGGTGTTGGGATCGGAGGGCCGCAACGCCTGGCAGCGGCGCAGGTCCGCCATCGCCAGGTCCGGATGGCCGTTGAAAACTGCTGCGTAGGCAGCCTGGTTGAGGGCCGCTGACTGGGTGGGATCGAGATCCACCGCCCTGCGGAAGGCCGCTTGCGCCGGGCCGTAATCGCGCCGGGACAGCGCAAAATCTCCTAGCTCCAGCCACGCCTCCGGGTTCGCCGGCTCGGCCGAGGCCACTGCGGCGAGCGCCTGCTGCCGTGCGGCCGCCTGGTTTTCGAGGATGGCCTTGTCGAGCCGCAGCCGGGCCTGTTCGATGGAGGGCATCCCGGCGGCGCGAGCCAGCGCCCGGTTGAGACAATCCAGCGCGCCGGCGCGATCCCCGCGTTCCACCATGAGTCCGGCCAGCATGCGCGCGGCGGGGCCGAACGCCGGATCGGCATCGAGAGCCGCTTGCGCCCGCGATTCCGCCTCGGCCGGTTCCGCGGATTCGAGCGCGTCGACGTAAGCGTGCAGCGCGGCTTGGCTGCGCGTGGGGTAACCGGAAGCCTGGAGGGAGATCTGCCGCGCCAAGGCGGCGCCCGCTGCCAGAACATCGCCGGCATCGGCTTCGGCAGTCAGCCCGGCAACCCTCCGGCCGGTGCGCGGGTCGAACACGCTCAGTTGCGCCTCGAGCCGGCCCTTGCGAATAGCGTAGTCGCCATAACCGATACGCGTGGCGCCAAGAGACAATGCCGCTGCCCGGCCGGTGGAGATGCCAGGCGCAGATACCGGCCTCGCCCCTAGCGCGCGGTCCATCGCCAATAATCGGGAGCTCGGAATAGCGTATAGCTGCGGCGCCCCAGCCAGCTCCGTGTCAAGGATCTCCTGGAGGGCGCGGCCCACCCAGTCGGCAGCCGGATCGGAGCCCAGGTTCTCGAACCGCAGCACCGCCAGACGCTCCAGTGCGGGCGAGGCCGGATGGCGCGTGCAGGAAACAGGGGCCAGCGCGAACGCCAACACTGCAAACCGGAAAGACAGCCGTGGGAGAGTGGCCCCTGACCGCACACCCGGTATCACAAAGCCATCGTGGCCGCCCCACGATGGAGCTCTGTTTTACGCTGCGCCCTCCGCTGAGGGCGGCTAAAGGGCATGCGGCCCCCGCGCCACCAACTCCTTGAATTCCGGCAGGTCCTTCAAACCGGCGAAATCCGGTTCCTCATCCAGACCCTTTTTCGCTTTGAATCCTTCTTCGAGCGCTTTGCGAAGGTACTGGAGGGCCATATCGTTGCGTCCCGATTTCGCGTAAACTCTGGCCAAGTAAAAGTGATACCTGGCGCGTTCCTCGACGCTGGTCTCTTCCAGAATCTCGCCGACGCTGCCGTGCTTCTGGAACACGGACGGATCCAGGCGCAAGGCGGTCTGCAAACTGGCGTAGGCGCGCGTGTAGTCCTTGCGGTTGAACCACGCACGCCCCAGGTTCTCGTAGACGATGGCGGATCGGGTCTCGCCGGGCGCGGCCTTCAACGCTCGGTTGTACCAGTTGATGGCGCGCCGGTAGCTTTTCCGGGCATAGTAGATGGTGCCGAGATTGTTCATCGCCTCCATGTAGTCCGGCTTCAGCTTGATGGCGCGTTCGTAGGCTTTGCGGGCATTGTCGGTTTGATCTAACTGCTGATAGGCGATACCGAGCTTATTCTGCACCACGGCATTCTTCGCGGGAGCTTCCCGATAGGCTTCGACGGCCTCGCGGAACCTCTTCTCGACCATGAAAACGTCGCCGCGGGATTCGTTGGACAGGGCAGGCTCTGGCGGCTTGACTACCGGAGTGGGCGTGTCCGCCGTCGCCTGGGCCGATTGGGAACTCAAGGCGCCTGCCAAAAGCAGGCCCGCCAGCAGGATCGGCATATGCGACTGACCCCCTTAGCCTTATTTGAACACACCCAGCAGGCGGCGCAAGATACTCTTCTTCTCCTCCGGCTTGCGGGTGTCGGGGCTCTTCGCCGGACCGGGCGGGGGCTGTGCCGCAGCGGCCGAAGCCTGACGCGCGGCGCGGCGTGCGACCGCCGCCGGTGCCGGCGCAGCGGTTGAACCGCCAGCGGGCGGGTTGTCCGCCGCGGCCACCGGCGTTTGGCCGCTGGTGTCCCAGCCGGCCACATTGGTCACGCCGGTCCGGCCGCCGTGTAGCGGACAGGTGCCCACCGGCTCCGTACCGGCAATGTACACCTCGGTCTCCGTCTTCGGGCAGGCAGGCGTGGCTGGCATTCCCGATTGCGGATCGATTTCCACGCTCACCACTCCCGCCGGCGCGGTGAACTCCTGGGCGTCGCGATACTCGCGGTAATTGAGCGCGCGCTTCATGAACTCCGCCCAGATCGGTGCCGCCGATTTTGCCCCTTCCAGATCCAGGTCGCGATTGTCGTCAAACCCGACCCACACCACGCACAGCAGCTCAGATGTATAGCCGGCAAACCAGCCGTCGCGGGAAGTGCCGGTCTTGCCCGCCGCCGGCGCCAAGAACCCGTAGCGGCTGCGCACACCGGCCGCCGTGCCGCTGCGCAGCACTTCCTCCATGAGGTTGGTCATCAGGTAAGCGACGCGCGGGTCGAGCACCGCCTTTTGCTCGATGGTGTTCTTGTAAATCACCTGGCCTTTGTCCGTACGCACCATGTTGAGAAAGCTGGGCTTCACGTAGGTGCCCTGGTTAGCGAACATGGTGTAAGCGCCGGCGGCTTCGAGCGGTGTGATCTCATACGCGCCCAGCGCCACGGCCGGAGTCGGGTGGATGCGATAGTTCATCCCCGCGCGGTTAGCCATCTCCACCACCGCGTCAAATCCCACCATCTCCGCCACCTTGACCGTCGCCACGTTGAGCGAATGCGCCAGCGCCTCACGCAACGTCACGCGGCCATGAAACTCGTTGGCGAAGTTGGTCGGCGCATAAGGTTTGCCGTCAAACCAAAAGGTGGTGGGCTCATCATCCACCATGGTGCTCGGCGTAATCACGCGCGGACCGCCCTCGACGCCTGTATCCATGGCCGCGGCATACACAAACGGTTTGAAGATCGAACCCGGCTGCCGCTTGGCGAGCACGTGATTCAACTGGCTAATGCCATAATTCCGGCCCCCGACCAGAGCCCTCACTTCGCCCGTGTGCGGATCCATGGCCACCAGTGCCACCTGCGGCTCCGGTGGCGTCTGGCCCCGGAAGCGCCACTGCCGCTTGATCTGATCGTCCACGTTCTGCATTCCCAGCCGGACCGCTTCCGCCGCCGCCCGCTGCAGCCGCATATCGAGCGTGGTGTAAAGGCGGAAGGCGTTGGTCTGGAAATCCGTATCCAGGAACTTGGACTGCACCACGTCGTTCACCATGTCGACGAAGTACGGCGCTTCCTGCGACTGCGCCGCGCCCTTGGGGGCGACGATTGGCGCATCCACTGCCAGTTCGTAATCGTGGTCGCTCACGTAGCCGTTCTGCCGCATCATGCCCAGCACCACGTTGCGCCGCTCCTTCACCCGGTCCGGGTGGCGATACGGATCGTAATGCGCCGGGTTCTGAATCATTCCGGCCAGCTCCGCCGCTTCCGGCAATGTGATCTGGCTGAGGTCCTTGCCCAGAAACGCTTCCGACGCCTCGCCGAATCCGTGGATGCGGAACGTGCCGCGCGACCCCAGATAGATGTCGTTGGCGTAATCTTCGAAGATCTGTTCCTTGGAAAGCCGCTGCTCGAGCTCGAGCGTTATCACCATCTCTGCCAGCTTCCGCTTCCAGCGCTTGTCCTGGTCCAGCCACAACATGCGCGCTAATTGCTGGCTGAGGGTGGACGCGCCCTGTTCCTTCCTGCCCTGCTTTAAATCCACATATGCGGCTTTGAGGATGCGCGAAGGGTCGAAGCCCGCGTGCTGAAAGAAGTGCTTGTCCTCGGCGGAGGTCACCGCGTCCACCAGCACCCTGGGAATGTCGGCGAACTTCACGATGCGCCGTTTCTCGCGATTGGGGCCGGAAAGGCTGGTGATGAGCTGCGGCTCCAGGCGGTATTCGTTGCGCGCTGTGTTGTCTTGCAGAGAAACGATGGAGGAAATCCGCCCGTGAGAGAACTTGATCAGCCCCGCTTCCTGGTCGAAATAGGAATCCGGCCCGGGGAAAATCTCGATCGCGTTCGGATGGAGCTGATAGTAGCCGTCCGGATTGGAACGCGATTCCCCGTACCCGCTGCGGCGCAGGTCTGCCGCGATGTCCTCCGGTGTCAGCTCGTCCCCCACCGCTACCGATTGCGGCGCAGCGTAAATCTTGGTTGTGTTGGCGAAAGGCCCCAGGCGCAGCTTCTCATCCATCAACTGCGCATACTTGGCGTAATAGTGAATGAAAACACCCAGCGCCAGGATGAAAAATACGGACGCCCCGATCACCATCCAGCGGCCGACCGGACCGAGGAAGAACCGCGCCAGTCCCGCAGCCCGCGGGATGCGGACTTTCATTTCTTTCTTGGCCACTTGTTTCAATTGTCTCATGAAGTCGAAGAAGCTCTCGAAATTGCGACACTTCTGGCGCAATTCGCCGCCTCCACTCTACGCGAGCACGCCGTCTTCCATCCGCCCGTTTTCGAACGCAGGCCAGCCTTTTCAACGGCTTCACGCTGTGAACGCCGCGCGCCGCCTGGCAGACAGGCGAGCGACGAGTGTGCATTTTGACGCAGAATGGACTTGGCGCTTGGAGGCGGCGGTAATTCTTTTAAGCTGGGAATCGACGATGATTCGCCGAAGCCAGGCGGCTTATGTCTTTGCGGTCCCGCTCGCTCGAAGCGCTCAGCTCTTCCCAGAAATCGTCGGAGTGGGCAGTCCATTCCGGGTTGGCCAGGCCGGTGATCTGCAGTTCTTCTTCCTTGAGCGTGCCGTGCCCGTACGCGCAGATGTACTCGATCCGCGGCCGCCCGAATTGCAGCATATCGCCCCAAGAGCCGGTCTCGACCGGCATACGCAGGCGGCGCAGGCAGGTGCGGCAGCGATGACGTTGATCCCATACGATCACATAAAGAGTTCCCGCTGCCAGCAGAAACCAGACCATCAGTACCGCGACGCACAACAGCTTCAAGCCGCCATTGCGCAACGGCGCGTCTGCGTCCGGATGGGTATCGGCGGGGAAAAACGAAGAGAGCCACATGAGCAGTCCATAGAGCGCCGCGGCGCCAGCGGCCAACTTCGCGCACAGGAAGCCCCAGTACCGCATACCGGATTAGATACCGCCTCCTTGCTTTCAGTTTCAACCGCCGGCGCCCCACCAAGCAAGTCAACATTTGGAACTTGACACTCCTCGTTCTTCCTCCTTACGCTGAAGTCACTTGGATGCAGTCGAATCGTCTGGCCCTCGAAAAGAGTCCGTACCTGTTGCAGCACGCGCACAACCCGGTGGATTGGTACGCCTGGGGAGAAGAGGCATTCGCCAAGGCGCGCGCCGAGGATAAGCCCATCTTTCTTTCGGTCGGCTACTCCACCTGCCACTGGTGCCACGTGATGGAGCGGGAATCGTTCGAGAACGCGGCCATCGCCGCCCAGCTCAATCGCGATTTCGTGTCGATCAAAGTGGATCGCGAGGAGCGCCCGGATGTGGACCGCATCTACATGGCCTTTGTGCAGGCCGCAACCGGCGGTGGGGGCTGGCCGATGTCGGTCTGGCTGACACCCGAGCTGCAGCCTTTTTTTGGCGGCACTTACTTTCCGCCCGAAGACCGTTGGGGCCACGCGGGCTTCTCCAGCGTCCTCACTCAGATCGCGCAGGCATGGCGCAGCGACCGCCAACGCATCGCCGAATCGGCGCGCGAGGCGGTGGCGCAACTCGGCAAGGGCGCGGCCTTCGATGGCGCACGCCCCGGCAGCCGTCCGGCCATCGATGCCGCCGCGCTCGACAGCGGCTTCTTCGTGTTCCGCCGCACTTACGATTCCGATATGGGCGGATTCGGCCAGGCGCCCAAGTTCCCACGGCCCGCCGTGTTCGAGTTTCTGCTGCGCTACCACGCCCGCACCGGCAACCAAGAGGCGCTCGAGATGACGATCCATACGCTGCGCAAGATGGCCGAGGGCGGAATCGAGGATCAACTCGGCGGCGGATTCCATCGCTATTCGGTGGACGAGCGCTGGTTCGTGCCGCATTTCGAAAAGATGCTTTACGACCAGGCGCAGCTCGCCACATCCTATCTGGAAGCCTTCCAGATCACCGGCGACCAGGCCTTCGCCGCAACCGCACGCCGCGTTCTCGATTACGTGCTGCGCGACATGACGGCGCCTGAGGGCGGCTTCTACTCGGCCGAAGATGCCGATAGCGTCATCAGTGCGGACGAGCCGGCAGTCAAGGGAGAAGGAGCCTTCTACATCTGGTCCGCCGATGAGATCCGCCAGGCGGTTCCCGCGCCGGCTGCCGAATGGTTCGCTTACCGTTACGGCGTGGCGGAGGGCGGCAACGTGGTGAACGACCCGCATAACGAATTCGCCGGCCGCAACATTCTTTACCAGGCGGCCAGCGTGGAAGAAACGGCGGAGCAGTTTGGCCGTCCGGTAGACGAGGTCCGCGCCGCGCTGGAAGCTGCCGAAGCCACGCTGCTCAAGGCCCGCGCCGCCCGCGTACGCCCGCATCTGGACGATAAGATCCTTACCGCCTGGAACGGGTTGATGATTTCCTCTCTCGCCCTGGGCGGCGCCGTGCTGGAAGAGCCGCGGTACGCCGTGGCCGCGCGCCGCGCTGCGGATTTTGCGCTTAACCGGCTTTTCCAGCCGGAGACCGGCCAGTTGCTGCGCCGCTACCGCGAAGGCGAGGCCGCCATTCCGGGCTTCCTCGAAGACTACGCTTTGTTGACGCAGGCGCTACTCGATGTGTACGAGGCGCAATTCGACCGCCGCGACCTGGAATGGGCGGTGCGCCTGGCCGAAAAGCAGAGCGCCCTGTTTGAAGACTCCGCCGGCGCCGCATTCTTCCACTCCGCGGCCGGCGATTCCAGCCTGGTGCTGCGCCTCAAGGAAGATTACGATGGCGCCGAACCAAGCGGCAATTCGGTGGCGATTCTCAACCTGCTGCGCCTCGCGCAGTTCACGGGCCGCGAGGACTTTCGCGCTTCCGCCGAACGCGCCTTGGCCGCTTTCGCCACGCGCCTGACCCGCGTGCCGGTCGCCCTGCCGGCCATGCTGACGGCCTGCGAATTCTACCTGGCCGAGCCGCGCCAGATCGTCATCGTCGGCCCGCGCGACGCGTCCGGCACTCGCGCCCTGCTGCGCGCTTTTCACGCCAGGTTCGTGGCCAACCGCATCGTACTGCTGGTGGACACGGAGGAAACCCGCCGAGCCCTCGTCCGCGGCATCCCCGCCATCGAAAGCATGCAACCGGCCGTCGGCCGCCCCAGCGCTTACGTCTGCCGCAATTACACTTGCCAGTTGCCGGTTACCGAGGTTGCCCAACTGACCGAATTGCTACAATAAAAACTCAATCGCTAAAGTCTACTGGGAGGAATTATGGAAAGACCGGGAGCTACCACTATGCGAGGCAACCCCCTGACTCTGGTCGGGCCGGAGCTCAAACCCGGCGATGCCGCTCCGGATTTCAGCGTGGTGGATGGCAGCCTGAAACCGGTGACGCTGGCCGATACCGGCGCACACGTCCGCATCGTCAGCGTGGTGCCTTCGCTCGATACCCCGGTGTGCGACGCGCAAACCAAGCGCTTCAATGAGGCGGCGACGTCCCTGCCCGGCATCGATATTCTGACCGTCAGCATGGACCTGCCTTTCGCGCAAAAGCGCTGGTGCGGCGCCTTCGGCGTGGACAAGGTGAAAATGCTCTCCGACCATAAGGACGCCTCCTTCGGCGCCCACTACGGTACGCTGATCAAGGAACTGCGCATCGAAAGCCGCGCCATTTTCGTAATTGACCGGAACAACCGGGTGCGCCACGCGGAATATGTAAAAGAAGTGGCCGACCATCCCGATTACGACGCGGCGCTGCTGGCGGCACGGAACGCGTTTGCGGCCACGGCCTGAACCGCGGCCGTTAGGGCGGACCGGGTTGACAGACGAAAGCGTCTGTCCCGCTTTGCGGCTCGCGCGTGAGGTGTTTTTCAACTGAGCTCTACCCAACCAACCCCGCCATTGAGCGCTGAGCGCGTCCTGAACCGCGCGGTGGAAAGCCCGCTGGTGCGAGGCGGACTGGTCATCATGGCCGGCTTGATCACCGGCAATCTGCTGGGCTTCCTGCGCGTGGCGCTGACGGCGTACCTGCTCGGCACACGCTCCCGCGCCGATTCCCTGGCCGTCGCCATGGGACCTATCGACACGTTGAATTCGGTGGTCATCAACAGCATCGTGTTCGCTTTTGTGCCCATGCTGACCGGGGCCGGCGGAAATGCGCGTGCCCTTTTCGGCCGCCTCCTGCGCGTTTTCGCCTGGGTCTTGGCCGTCATCGCGGCGGCCGTGGCCGTGGCAGCGCCGTGGCTGATGCGGCTTCTGGCGCCTGGCCTCGATCCGGCCTATTTCGCGACTGCAACTCTCAACTTGCGCATCTTCGCGCTGTCCACTTTCGCAGCCGGAACCGCCGCGGTATATTGCGCCTTGCTCTATACCGGCCGGCGCTTCGGCCCCATGGCCTTCTACCAGGCGGTGCTCAACGTGTTCACCATCGCGCTGGCGCTCGCGTTGTGGCGCGCGGTGGGCGTCTATGCTTTCGCCATCGGTTACACGGCGGGCGCTTTTGCGCAACTGGCCATCGTCTGGGTCGCCACGCGCCGGGAGCTCGCACACACCGCCGCCGAGCCCTGCGCAATCTCCTGGCGCGAGATCGCGGCCAAGCCGGCTTTCTTCGTTGTTTACGCGGCGGGCCTGGGCCTGAATATCGTGTTCACTCGCGCGTATGCCACTCACGTGGGGCCTGGAATGGCCGCTGCGCTGGACTACTGCATGCGCGGCGTGGGCGTACCGTTGGCACTGCTGGTGAGTCCCATTTCCAATTCGCTGCTTCCCGAAATCAGCCGTTTGCGCAGCCTGGCACGCATGCGCGACGCCTTCCACCTGATCGATCGGACGGTGCTGCTGACGGCGCTCGCCGCCGTGGCTGGTTGTAGCTTCGCAATCCTGTTTCGCCACCCCGCCATCCGTATCGCCTTCCAGCGTGGCAGCTTCACCGCCGATTCCACCCGCCTGGTGGCCGCAGTGTTTCTGGGGATGGGGCCCAGCATGATTGGTTGGAGTTTGATTGAAGTGACTGCCCGTTCGCTATTCGCCTTGGACCGCCCCTGGCCGCCGGTGCTCGCCGCCGTAGTCCCCCTGTCGCTCAACGTCGCGATCACCCTGCGATTGCGCTCTTTCCGCCCCGAATGGATCGGTCTCGGCGCCAGCGTCGGCCTGATGGCCGGCTTCATAGTCCTATTCGCGCTCGCCCACACCGGCCGGAGAAAATGGCTGCAACCGGGGACGGCGCTGGCGGGGGTGGGGGCGTAAATTCACCTCTGTTGCTGCCTTGTGGGGCCGGTTGATCACCGGCGCGCCGTAGGCCTTCGGCGCACCGGGCGCAAGCCCGGCGATAGGCCCCAAAGCGCCGATTGGGG
Organism: Bryobacterales bacterium; assembly: GCA_963761855.1. Lineage (GTDB taxonomy): Bacteria > Acidobacteriota > Terriglobia > Bryobacterales > Bryobacteraceae > Bog-375. The sequence continues at coordinate 97,289 of CAVXJY010000104.1, forward strand.
ACAGCGAGCCAGCTTCCGGCACCACCGCCTTGCAGGGAAGCTACCCCACTCAATGGCGCGAAGCCACAACCACCTCTTCATTTCGTCGTCAGTGTATCCCTCAAAGCTCATACGCAGGATTTGTAGCACCCCCCTGCCCCGGCGAGCAACGGGGAGCGCATTTCCCTGACTTCCTTCAAGGTAGGCACTTGCACTGCTCCCCTATTGCCGTCTTGCCTCGCGGTGCAGCCCCTCGTGTACCAGCATCTTGAGCAGGGTCTGGTAGCCGATCCCTTTGTGGCTGGCGATCTTGCGAGCTTTGGCCAGATCCGGCGCCGGCAACCGCAACGCGATTTGCACGCTCCTCGCTCGGTTCAGGCCGGATACAAGAGCCGAACCTTTCCGCTTGGTCGCGGTTCTCGTGGCAGACTGCCGCTTCAGAAACTCTCGGCCATCCGCACCCGCCCACCACTTTGCTTCCTCGTTCTCGTCCATGAACTTGGGCATTTTAGAAGCCGTCGAGGTTTGCTTGTTCTTCTCATTCATAGCATCACTCTCCTTGCACGCGCCGCTCCAGGTAGTCGCGCTTTTGGCCAGCGTCCAGATCGTAGGCCGTAATCACGCGGATCTTCTTGCCCCGTTCCGTCAGGACTATTGCGAGGAGACGGTTACGTTCCGTCTCTCCGTAGTAAACATACCGGGCCTCGTCATCCGCTACCTGCTCATAGATCAGGATCGGCTCGCGAGACAGCGCCTGTTCCACTTCTGCCACCTTGACTCGGTGCGCCCTAATCTTCTTCAGGTTGCTCTGATCCCAATCGAACACTACTCTTCAATTGTATATGCATTGCATCGCTACTTCCCGCCTCCGCCCCGCTCCGCCTTCGCCTGCCGTATCTCCTCCAGCCTCTCGGCAATCCGCTTTTCGATGCCGCGGTCGGTCGGGAAATAGTAGCGGCGTCCGGCCAGCGATGGCGGCAGGCATTCCATATCGGTGATGGCGTCCTCGAATTGGTGCGCATGCTCGTAGCCTTTGCCGTAGCCCCAGGCTTTCATGTCGCGGGTCACAGCGTTGCGCAGGTTCATGGGAACCGGCTCGGCGATCGTGTTTCCCACGTCCGCCGCCACCGCGCCCAGCGCCTTGTAGGAAGCATCGCTCTTGGGCGCGGCACATAGGTAGATGGCGACTTGAGCCAACGCCAGGTCGCCTTCCGGAATCCCGAGGAAATGCACCGCCTGCATGGCCGCGATGGCCTGTTCGAGCGCGCGAGGATCGGCTAGGCCGATGTCTTCGATCGAAATGCGGATCAACCGGCGCGCAAGGTACAGCCGGTCCTCGCCGGATTCGAGCATCCGCGCCAGCCAATACAGCGCCGCATCCACATCGCTCGACCGCACCGATTTGTGCAGCGCGGAAATCAGATTGAAGTGCTCTTCGCCGCCCTTGTCATACAGCAGCACTTTGCGCTCGATGGCGTTTTCGAGCGCGGCTTGGGTGAGCGTCCCCTGCGAGGCGGCGGCCGCGGCTTCGAGCGTGTTGTAGGCCTGCCGCGCGTCGCCATTCGAGTAGATGGCGATCTGCTCCAGCAGATCGTCCGTCGCTTCCAGATGGACCACCGGCAACGCGCGCCGCAGCAGCGTCGTCAACTCCGGCACGCTGAGCAGCCGTAGCGCATAAACGCGCGAGCGCGACAGCAGCGCCGAGATCACTTCGAAGGAAGGATTCTCCGTGGTGGCGCCGATGAGGATGATGTCGCCGCGCTCCACGTATGGCAGGAACGCATCCTGCTGGGCTTTGTTGAAGCGATGGATTTCATCGATGAACAGGATGGTGCGCCGGCCCATGCGGCGCAGTTTTTCGGCATCGGCCATCACCGCCTTGATTTCCTTGATGCCGCTCAAGACCGCGCTGAATGGGATGAACTCGCAACGCGTGATGCGGGCGATCAGCTTGGCTAGGGTGGTTTTGCCGACGCCGGGAGGGCCCCACAGGATTACCGAGCTGAGCTCATCGCGCTCGATCTGGCGGCGCAGCGGTTTCTCTGGTCCGAGAATGTGCTCCTGGCCGATGAAGTCTTCGAGGCGATCCGGCCGCATGCGCTCGGCCAGCGGGCGTTTTTCATCCTTGGCCGCAAACGCATCGGAAACGGGCGGGGTAGAATCGAACAGGCTCACGCGCGGATAGTCCTTTGCCGCCGGGCTTCGTAAAGCAGAATGCCGGCAGCCACGGCAACGTTGAGCGACTCCACGCCCACCGTGGGAATTGAGACATCGATCGCCGCCGTGCGCAGCACGCCGCCCACGCCGCGCGCCTCATTGCCGATCACCAGGCCGCAGGGCCGTGCGAAATCCACGCGGTCGAGCGCCCGCGCCGTCGCTCCGGAGCGGACCGGAACGCCCGCATACAGATCCACCCTGTTCTGTTGCAGCGCGGCGCGCGCCAGCGCCGCATCCATCCCGGAAAGGAATGGAACGCGAAACACGGAGCCCGCCGAGGCGCGGATCGTCTTGGGATGGTGCGGGCTCACCGTGCCCTTGACGAACAGCGCACCGGTGGCGCCGAAGGCCTCGGCGGCGCGCAGAATGGCGCCCGCGTTACCGGGGTCTTGCAGGCCATCCAGCACCACCACTAGCGGACAACCGCGAAACAGTTGCTCGATCTTCCATTCCGGCGGCTTCACCAGCGCCATCACTCCCTGCGCGGTTTCGGTTCCGGAAATGCTTTGAAATAGGCTGTCGGGGAGGATCGCAACCTTGACGCCCGCCAGGCCACGCACATGTCCCGTGGCGGCCGAGCGCACCGACTCCGCCGCCAGCACGATCTTCACTTCGCACTCGCTCCTGAGCGCCTCTTCCAGCAGGTGAAACGTTTCGGCCACGCACCAGCCATCGGCCGTCAGGCTGCCCCTGGCGACGGCGCGGCGCACGTCTTTAACCAGCGGGTTGGCCGCGCTCGATATGGTCTCCGGCCGGGACATGCGATTACAATAGATTCGGACGATCAGATTATCGCAGATGAAGCGCGTGGTATGGGCCGCAGGGTTGGTGGCGCTGTTGGCGCTGGCCATCCTGGCGATCAGCATTCTTCGCGTGGCCAATCGCATAGAACGCCAGTCCACGGTGGATGAGGCGCAACCCGCCGACATCATTCTCGTGCTCGGAGCGGCGGAATATCATGGCCGGCCCTCGCCGGTGTTGCGCGCCCGCCTTGATCACGCACTCGACTTGTACACGCGCAAGCTGGCCTCCCGCATCATGACCACCGGTGGCTCGGGCGGAGAGCCGGTCTTCACTGAAGGCGGGGTGGGTCGCGATTACCTGATGAGCCACGGAGTGCCCTCGGAAGCAATCGTGGTCGAAAACGAAGGCGAGACCACCGTGGAATCGACCGACCTGGCAGCCGAGATCATCCACCGCATGGGCCTCCACTCGGTGATCGTGGTGAGCGACGGGTACCACATTTACCGCGTGAAGCGGATGCTGCAAAACCACGGGCTCAAGGTATACGGATCGCCCCGCAAGGACCATAACACGCCACAGCGCGAGCGATGGAACTATCTGCGGCAAGCGGTCGGCTACCTGTTGTGGCGGGCCGGCATAGGGGTTTGACCTGGCGCCGTGGGCCAAAAGCGCCGGCACGAATGCCGACGCGACACGCAGGATTGCTTGCGCCACATTGCGCTGTCAACCCCGCGCAGCGACGTTTTCCACGTACCAGCGCCAGGTTTCGGCGATGCCGTCGGCCAGCGCCACCTTCGGCTTCCACCCCAGCGCCGCCAGCCGGCCGATATCCAGCAGCTTGCGCGGCGTGCCGTCCGGCTTCGAGGCATCGAACGCGATTCTTCCCGTGTAACCCGCGGCGCGGGCGATCATTTCCGCCAGCTCGCGGATGGTCACGTCCGTGCCGGTTCCCACGTTGACGATCTCGCCCGCGTCGTACTCGCGCATCAGGAAGACCGCCGCGTCCGCCAGGTCATCGACGTGCAGGAACTCCCGGCGCGGCGTGCCGGAGCCCCAAACCACGATTTCGGGCGCGTCCGCGCGCAGGGCCTCGTGTGTCTTGCGGATCAATGCCGGCAAAACGTGCGATGTCTCAAGGTCGAAATTGTCGCCTGGCCCATACAGGTTGGTCGGCATCAGGCTGATCGCGTTGAGCCCGTATTGCGCGCGGTAGGCCTGCGCCAGCTTGATGCCGGCGATCTTGGCGATCGCATACCACTGGTTGGTCGGCTCGAGCGGGCCCGTCAATAGAGATTCTTCCCGAATCGGTTGCGGCGCGAATTTGGGGTAAATGCATGACGAGCCGAGGAAGAGCAGTTTCTGTACGCCTGGGCGCGCGGCAGCGTCGATCACGTTGGTCTCAACCGCCAGGTTGTCGTGAATGAAATCGGCCGGGTAAGTGGTGTTGGCCAAAATCCCACCGACCTTGGCAGCCGCCATGAACACGTACTCAGGCCTTTCTTCGGCGAAGAACCGGCGCGTGGCGGCTTGATCGCGCAGATCCAGTTCCTGCCGCGTGCTCAGCAAAAGATTCTCGAACCCCTCCTGGTGCAAGCGCCGGCAAATGGCCGATCCTACCAGCCCTCTGTGCCCGGCGACGAAGATGCGGCTGTTTTTCTCCACGGCTTATTCGTGAGCGGAACCGCGGAACACCACGCGGTGGCCGGCCTCCGCCAGGGTGAGCTCCTGTTTCGCCAGGTCCAGGTCGTGTTCCACCATCAACCGCACCAGCGCCGGGAGGTCCATCTTTGGACGCCACCCGAGCTCAGCGCGCACCTTCGAGGCATCGCCTTGCAGGTGATTCACTTCCGACGGCCGGAAATAGCGAGGGTCGGTTGCCACGTGCCGCGTCCAGTCCAGCCCCGAATATTCGCCGGCGAGGTCGAGGAATTCGCGCACCGAGTGTGACTCGCCGGTGGCGACAACGTAATCGTCCGGCTGCGGCGCCTGGAGCATCAGCCACATCGCTTCCACGTAATCGCCCGCATAGCCCCAGTCGCGTTTCGCCTCCAGGTTGCCGAGGTACAGCTTGTCCTGCATCCCCAGCTTGATGCGGCCCAGCGCGCGCGTGATTTTCCGCGTCACGAACGTCTCGCCGCGCCGCTCGGATTCATGGTTGAACAGGATGCCGTTGGAGACGAACAGGCCGTACGCTTCCCGGTAATTCACGGCGTACCAGTGCGCCGCCACTTTGCTGGCCGCATATGGGCTGCGCGGATAAAACGGCGTCGTCTCGTTCTGCGGCGGTGCTGCGGCTCCGAACATTTCCGACGAGCCGGCCTGGTAAAATCGCACCGGCTTCCCGCCGGCTTTCATGTGGTCGCGCACCGCTTCCAGCGCGCGCAGCGTTCCGGTCGCCACCACATCGGCCGTGTACTCGGCCTGGTCGAAGCTCACGCGCACGTGGGATTGCGCCGCCAGGTTGTAGATCTCGTCCGGTTGCGCCAGCGCGATCACCCGCCGCAGCCCGGTGCCGTCCGACACGTCGCCGTAGTGCAGCCGCAGCGGCGCCCGGTTTTCGTGCGGATCGCGGTAGAGGAAGTCGATGCGGTCGGTGTTGAAAGTGGACGCGCGCCGGATGACACCGTGAACTTCGTACCCTTTCGCCAGCAGAAACTCCGCCAAAAACGACCCATCCTGCCCGGTGATTCCGAAAATCAAGGCTGTTTTCATTTGCCTGCTTCTTCTTACTTGTTTCAGCCTAACCGGCCCGAAAAGAAAAGTCGAATGGCACGTACATCGTGTCGCAAGTCCGCTAACCGGTCCTTGTGCACACGCATCAGCGACGTTAACTGCGATGATATCACGCGCCCTCCGGCGCGACGATCGCCGATCGTTCAACGCCGCCAGTGACCGCGATCCGCCTTATGATGAGAGGTGCAGGAATCGACCCATGGCAAAACTTACGCGTCTCTTGCTTCCCCTCTGCGTCGCAGCTCTCGCATTCTGGCCCGTTCACGCCAATGCCGCGGATCCCGCGCCGGATCTCACCCGCCAACCCACCTTGTATGTGGTCGGCTACGCTCACCTCGATACGGAGTGGCGTTGGGAGTATCCGCAAGTCATCAGCGAATATCTCCTCAACACGATGCATGATAACTTTGCCCTGTTCGAAAAGTATCCTCACTATATTTTCAATTTCTCCGGTTCGAACCGTTATCGCTTCATGAAAGAATACTTCCCGGCCGACTTCGCCAGGCTCAAGCAGTACGTGGATTCGGGCCACTGGTTCCCGGCCGGCTCGTCGGTCGAGGAGGGCGATGTCAATGCGCCCAGCGCCGAGGGCATCATTCGCCAGATTCTTTACGGTAATAACTGGTTCCGCGAGGAATTGGGCAAAGCCAGTGCCGAATATATGTTGCCGGATTGCTTTGGCTTTCCCGCGTCCCTGCCCAGCATTCTGGCTCATTCGGGCGTCAAAGGCTTCTCGACGCAGAAGCTCGAGTGGGGCTCCTCCGCGGATGGCGGCGGTCCCGGATCCTTGGAAAAAACTCCCGCCGGCACGCCTTTCGACGTCGGCGTGTGGGTCGGGCCCGATGGGAAGAGTGTCCTGGCCGCACTCAACCCCGGTGCTTACGACCGCGATATCACTACCGACCTGAGCCAACCGCTCCCGGCGCCAACCGAAAAGCTGACCGCCGACCAGGCTTTTCTCCGCTACCAGGGCGACTGGGCCGCGCGCGTCGAGCACAACGGCAAACTCACCGGCGTCTACACGGATTACCACTACTATGGCGTCGGCGATATCGGCGGCGCTCCGCGTGAGCCATCCGTGAAACTGCTCGAAGCCATCGTCACCAAGGGCACGGGGCAAATCGGCTCGGATCCCGATGTGAGCGTGGGAAACGGCCCCGTCCATGTAATCTCCTCGAGAGCCGACCAGATGTTTCTCGATATCACTCCCGCCGAAGCCGCCAACCTGCCGCGCTACACGGGAGAAATGGAGTTGACGAACCACTCGGCCGGCTCGCTCACGTCCCAGGCGTATCAGAAGCGCTGGATCCGAAAAGAGGAATTGCTGGCCGACGCCGCCGAGAAATCATCCATCGCGGCCGAATGGCTGGGCGCTCGTCCCTACCCGCGTGAGCGCTTGAACAATGCCTGGACCCTGGCTATGGGCGGCCATTTTCACGATCTCGCCGCCGGCACAGCCACGCCTAAATCCTACGAGTTCGCCTGGAACGACGATGTCATCGCCATGAACCAATTTGCCGGCGTGGTGGCGGATGCGACTGAAGCCGTGGCAGCCGGCCTCGACACTCAAACCAGGGGAGCCGCGCTGGTGGTCTATAACCCTCTCAACATCGCCCGCGAAGATGTGGTGGAAGCCAAAGTCGATCTTCCCGCCGGCACCAAAGCGGTTCGGGTGGTCGCGCCGGATGGTATCGCCGCGGCTGCACAACTCTCTCACGGCCGCGTGTTGTTCCTAGCCAAAGTACCCTCGGTGGGTTATGCGGTGTACGATGTGGAGCCGGCCGATAAGGAGGCTCCTAACTCCGCGCTGCACGTCACCGAATCCACTCTCGAGAACGCTCGTTACCGCGTTCGCATCGATGCCAACGGCGACATCGGCAGCATTTTCGATAAGTCCACCAAAAAGGAACTGCTGTCCGCGCCGGCGCGGCTGGCGATTTCCTACGACAATCCCGCGCAGTGGCCCGCCTGGAATATGGATTGGGACCAGGAGCAGACCGCGCCGCGCTACTACGTGAGCGGCCCTGCCACCATTAAAGTTACCGAGAGCGGCCCGGTGCGGGTCTCGCTCGAAATTGCCCGCGAAACCGAAGGCTCCAAGTTTGTCCAGACCGTCAGCCTTTCGGCGGGCGATTCCGGCAATCGCATCGAGATCGGCAACGCGATCGACTGGAACACCCGCCAGGCTAACTTGAAAGCGGTGTTCCCCCTGACCGCTTACAACCGCATGGCCACGTACAACTGGGATATCGGCACCATTGAGCGGCCCACCGCCGAACCGGCTAAGTTCGAGGTGCCTTCCCACCAGTGGATCGACTTGACCGATGCCTCCGCCACCTTCGGCGCCACTGTCCTGACCGATTGCAAGAACGGCTCGGATAAACCGCGCGATAACGTGATTCGCCTTACCCTGCTGCGCACGCCCGGCACGCGCGGCGGGTATCACGATCAGGGCACCCAGGATATCGGCCATCACGAATTCGTTTACGGAATCGCCGGGCATTCGGGCGACCGCATGCATGCGGGGACGGACTGGCAGGCATGGCGCCTCAACCAACCGCCGATCGCATTCCAATCGGCTAGGCATCCCGGTGCGCTCGGCAAGCAGTTCTCGCTGCTCCGAATCTCCAATCCCCGTATTCGCGCACTGGCCTTGAAGAAGGCCGAGGCCAGCGACGAAGTGATCGTGCGCATGGTGGAGCTCGATGGACGCCCTGCCGATAACGTGCGCGTATCGCTGGCCGGTCCGATTCTCGCCGCGCGCGAAGTCAACGGCCAGGAGCAACCAGTAGGCGAGGCGACCATTTCGGGCGGTGCTCTGGTAACTTCATTTACAGCTTTCCAGCCGCGCACCTTCGCTTTGAAACTCGCTGCTGCGACATCCAGAGTTCCGGCTGTCCGATCACGGCCCGTCGATCTCGCTTACGATCTCGCCACCGCTACCGAGGACGGCGCGAAATCGGCTGCCGGTTTCGACGGCCATGGCGATTCGTATCCCGCCGAAATGCTGCCCAACACTTTGACCTTCGATGGCGTCTCGTTCCGCCTGGCGCCGGCCAAAGCCGGATCGCCCAACGCCGTGGCTGCCAAGGGGCAGGCCCTGGCGCTGCCCGCCGGCTCGTTCCGCCGCGCTTACGTGCTTGCCGCCTCCGCCGATGGAGATCAGAAGGCTGCCTTTCGCGCCGGCAATCACACTCAGGAAGTGACCGTGGAAAACTGGGGCGGCTTCGTCGGCCAGTGGGACAATCGCATCTGGAAGGCGGGCCAGTATACCGACCGCCGCGGCCAGACCGAGCAGGATCCATATCACGAAATGGTCGGTCTCACGCCCGGCTACATCAAACCCGCTGCGATCGCCTGGTATGCCTCGCATCATCACGATGCTCAGGGCGGCAACGTTCCCTACAGCTATTCGTACCTGTTCGCTTACTCGATCGATCTGCCCGCGGGAACGAAAACCTTGACCCTGCCGGACAACGATAAAATCCGCGTGCTGGCAGTTTCGGTGGCCGAGACCAACCCCGAACTGAAGCCGGCGCAGCCACTCTACGACACCCTGGAGCGGGCTGAACGCTGATCTCGTGAGTGTATGCCGGCCGGCTTCCGCGCCCTGCCGATTACCGAAGCGGCCGGCGGAAGCGGAAGCGATCTCACGGCGGGTGGAATCCGGGCCTGGCCGATGGGCGTATAATTCCGTAATCACCATGAAACCCAAGCGACTATCTTTGGCAAGAATTTGCAAGTACAGCGCGCGCGTGCTGGTGGTGGGAATTACCGCCAGCACAGTTCCGATGGTTTCCGCACAACCGGCGCAAGGGCCGGCACAGCTGGCCGCGGCGCGCAGGGCGTCGGAGGAGGAGCTCGAGTCGGTGGCAATCATCGAGCGCAAGGTGATGGTGCCGATGCGGGACGGCAAGCGCATGGCCGCGGACATCTACCGCCCGAAGGACACCTCAGGGAAATACCCGATCATCTTTGTCCGCACACCGTACAACTTCAACTTCTGGGACGTCAAGAACGGCTTGCCGGCCGATATGAAGGCGCCCCTGGAGGCCGTCAAACGCGGCTACGCATACGTCGAGATGAATGAGCGGGGCCAGTTTTTCTCCCAAGGCACTTACGACATCCTGGGCGCACCGCTCACGGATGGCGAAGACGAGATCACCTGGATGTCGTCGCAGCCCTGGTCCAACGGCAAGGTGGGCACCATCGGGTGCTCGTCGACGGCTGAATGGCAACTGGGTGTCGCGGCGCTGGGCAACCCGGCTTTTGCGGCCATGATCCCGCAAGGTTTCGGCGCGGGCGTCGGGCGCGTCGGACCGTATTACGAGCAGGGCAACTGGTATCGCGGGGGAGCCGTGCAGATGCTGTTCATCGCCTGGCTGTACGGAGAGCAGAATGAGGTTCGGCCGATGTTTCCGCCGAATACCCCGACGGAAGATCTGGTCCGCGCAGCGAAGGCGTTCGATCTGGCGCAGCAGTTGCCGCCAGTGGACTGGTCGAAGGCGCTGCAGCACCTTCCGGAGATGGATATCATCAAGGCCGTCGACGGACCGCATGGAATCTTCGCCGACCGGGAGAACGTCCCCACCGGCGGCGCGATGATCGAGCGGACTCCGAACGATCCTGCATGGTATCGCGGCGGGCTATGGCACGACGATAAGACGATTAACGTGCCGGGATTCTGGTTCATGTCGTGGTACGACGTGTCGATTGGGCCCAACCTGGCGGCCTATAACTTCGTCCGCAAGACGGCCAAGCCGGAGATCGCCGGCCAACAATATGCCGTGATCGCGCCGACGCTGCATTGCGCGTACAAGCGAGCCACCGAACACACGATAGTCGGAGAGCGGGATATGGGGGACGCGCGTCTGGACTATGACGCTCTCACTTACGGGTGGTTCGATCATTTCCTTAAAGGAGCGGACAACCACATTCTGGAGCAGACGCCCCGAGTACGCTACTTCACGATGGGGTTGAACAAGTGGCAGACATCGGACACATGGCCCCCGGCCGGCGCGCAGCCGATGACCTTCTATCTGGCGAGCGGCGGGAAGGCCAACACCCTGTATGGCGACGGAGCTCTCGTGGCCGCTGCACCCGGTTCGGACTCGCCGGACGGGTTCGTGTACGATCCCATGAACCCTGTGCCGTCGTACGGTGGCAACGTTTGCTGTACCGGCAATGCGGTGACGGGCGGCGCCTTCGATCAACGCAGGATGGAAGCGCGGGCGGACATCCTGGTCTATACTTCCGCGCCGCTGAAAGAAGGAATCGAAGTGAGCGGCCCCATGGAAACCACGCTCTACGTATCCTCCGATGCGAAAGACACGGATTTCACCGTGAAGGTGATCGACGTCTATCCGGATGGCACGGCCTATAACCTGGACGAAACGATCGAGCGCGTTCGTTATCGCGAGGGATACGACAAGCCGCCAGTCTGGATGGAGGCGGGCAAGGTGTACAAGGTGACGCTCGAGCCGATGAACACGAGCAACTACTTCGCGGAAGGGCATCGTGTTCGCATCGAGGTGTCGAGCAGCAACTTTCCGCGGTTCGACCGGAATTTCAATACCGGCGGCAACACCTACGACGAGGTAAAGGGCGTGGTAGCGCACAACGCGGTGCACCACTCCCAGGAGTATCCATCGCAGATCACGCTGACGGTGGTGAAGCGACCGGCAGCCCACTAAACCGGTCCTCCAGTCCCGCATCGGCCGGCTTCCACCGGAGCAAGCCGTGCATGCTGGCACTCCAGCCGCAAGAGAAGCGCAACAAAAAGGTTGCCTTTGCCGGGAGATCGCGCTATTCTGCAACCTGGAGGTTGCGTAAGGATGGAGCAACGAATTGAGAAGCGGATTGAACTCAAGGCGCCGGTTTCGCGCGTCTGGCGCGCTCTGACGGATTACCGCGAGTTCGGGGAGTGGTTTCGCGTGAAACTGGAGGGCCCGTTCGTACCGGGCCAGGTGGCGCGGGGCCAGATCACCTACCCTGGCTACGAGCATGTCAAATGGGAGGCCGTGGTGCAGAAGATGGAGCCCGAACGACTGTTCTCCTTCACCTGGCACCCTTATTCGGTCGATCCCAATACGGATTACTCGAAGGAGACGCCGACCCTCGTCGAGTTCAAGCTGGAGAAGACGGCGAACGGCACACTGCTTCTGCTCACTGAGTCCGGATTCGACGAAATCCCCGCGGACCGCCGCCTCGAAGCATTCCGCAGGAATGATGGCGGCTGGACCGAGCAGATGAAGAATATTGAAGGCTATGTCGCGCAAAAGCCGTAGCCGCGTGGCCGCCAGAGGGCAGGCTCATGCGCCCGTCTTTGCCGCGCTGGGCGACGAGACGCGGCTGTGGCTGGTGGCGAACCTTTGCGGCGGGCAGCCACGGTCGATCTCTCAGCTAACCCGGGGATCCAGGCTTACCCGGCAGGCCATCACCAAGCATCTTCGCGTGTTGGAGAAAGCGAAGATCGTGCACAGCGTCCGCACGGGCCGCGAGAGCCTGTTTGAATTCGATCCGGGGCCGATTGAAGAAAGTAAGAAGTTCCTGGCTTTCGTCTCTGAGGAGTGGGATCAGGCACTGGCCAGGCTAAAGTCGTTCGTCGAAGGTTGAGCGCCTGGAGCGAGTGAGGGGCATGGCTGCGGCCCGCCTGGCAGAAGCCATGCGCGCCGCCACGCGCATCGCTTGCTTCATGCTGCGCGGATCGGCCTGGTTTTTGCCGGCGATGTCGAACGCCGTGCCATGATCCACGGACGTGCGAATGATCGGAATGCCGAGAGAAATATTGACCGTCCCCTCGAAATCGATCAGCTTCATTGGGATGTGGCCTTGGTCGTGGTACATGGCGACCACCAAATCGTACGCGCCACGGGAGGCCTGAAGGAAAACCGTGTCGCCGGCGTGCGGGCCGCTGCACAGCATGCCCTGGCGGCAGGCCGCCTCGATGGCCGGCGCGATGAATCGCTCGTCTTCATTGCCGAACAAACCGTGCTCGCCGGCGTGGGGATTCAGTCCGCACACCGCGATGCGTGGCTGCTCGAACCCGAGCAGTTTCATGGCTTCATTCCCGAGCTCGATGGTACGAACAATTCGCGGCGTATCCACGTCACATGCCTGACGCAGGGCAAGGTGCGTCGTGACGTGCACCGTGGAAAACCGTTCGCTCACCAGCAACATGCGGGACTCCGTGGCCCCACACAACTCGGCAATGTATTCGGTGTGGCCGGAAAACCGGCGGCCGGAGAGCGTCACGGCCTCCTTGTTGAGGGGCGCCGTCACCATGGCGTCGGCCTCTCGGCGCAGGCAGAGCTCGGTGGCGATGCGGACGTATTCCACCGCCGCGGCTCCGCAGCCGGCGTCCAGCCGGCCGAACGTGAATTCCTCGATGCCGGTGAGGGCCCTGACGTCGCGAAGTTCCGCAGATTCGAGCTTCAGGCCGGTAACCCGCTCCGCCCTTTCGAGCACGCGGGCATCCCCCACCACAATCCAGCGGGCCAGCGGCGCGAGCTGCGAGTCGGCAAGGGCCTTGATAACGATCTCGGGGCCGATTCCGGCTGGGTCGCCCATGGTCAACGCTATGGCCGGCAAGCTCTCTATTGAGTGAGGCATGTAAAATAGTCCGCTATTTGAATTAGAGCATCCGGAGGCCCAAATCCGCCGGACTTAGTGGCGGCTAAAATCCCATCTAGCGCGCCGCCGCGAATTACACCGCAGGGAACGCCGGGAATAATCTCATCGAGCAAATCGATACGCTGCACTCCCATGGCCCGGCAGAGCAGCGACGCTGTGTCGCCACCGGAGAGCACAAGCGCGGAGGCGCGAGCGCAGGCGACCAGTTCCTTCAATCGGTCGGCGGAGGCCCGAGCGCGTGGAATGCGCAACACCACGTGCTGGCCGTGATCGAGCGCAGCTTCAATGCACGCGGCGTCAGTCGACTCTGAGTCAAGCAACACCGCCGGGCGCCGGCCCACGAGAGCCGTCTGTTGGGCGACGGTCACCCGATGATCTGACCCGATGCAGAACAGCACTGGGCCTTTGGGCATCGGTCGACGATTAGGTTGCGGCCTTACCCGCAGCGTGCGTGCCAGCGCCGACGCGAGGCCGCCCGATCCCGCCCACAAGATGCGGCGGCAATCGAGCGCCAGGCCCACCGCGGCGATCCCATCCAGATCGTCATCGCAAACCGCATCGACGATTACAATTCGGCTGCCGCTAGCGATTGCCTCCGGAATGGCTGAGCGGTGGGCGCGCACGCATCCCTCTACACCCTGTGCGCGAAAGTGAGCGGCAACTGCAATCGGCGCAAAATCCGCAGCGCCGGCGATGCTCAAATATCCCCCTTCCATGATGCGACTCATGCGTGGAAAAGCAGGGCAAACCAAAGCGGCATCGCACCCAAAGGCTGTCAAGGCCGCCATGATTTCCACTCCGGTATGACCGCGCAGCGTGGAGTCGATCTTCTTGAAGAGGATCGATGGTGAACCAATCGGCAGACGCGCGGCCGCGGCTGAGATCGTGTCCCGCCCAGCCGCGGGATCGAGATCGCGGCTGTCTGTGCTAATGGCGATCACGCTCGCGTCCGCGAGTTCGGCGGCCGGCGCAATCGGCACCGTGGTGCGGCACCCGCGCATGGCGAATTGAACGGCGGCATCACAGGCACCCGTCAGGTCGTCAGCGATCAGAAAACAGTCGAACTCCGCCACTAAGCCTGGAGCCTGAATCACGACGGCTACCTATCCGATTAAACAAAAGTCCCGGGGGCGAAGGCAACCAAGGCCCGTAAGGCCCGGGCTGCCAGGTTCCCGATTGTATTTGAGCGGCTGCGCGATTTTGTTACTTCCCTGCACCAACGTACTGGCGGTACGCCTGCTCGGCTTCGGGGTCGGGAGGGTGAGGGTGGTCGAGATATATTCCCAGCCAGCGGCGAGCGCGGGTAAAGTCGCCGATTTTGGCGAAGGTCTGCGCCAGGCTGCGGGCGCAGCGGGGAAGGCCGGGGTCGCGGTCGAGGTGCAGGCCGCAGGCAGCCTCCATCTGGCCGAAGACCTCAAGCGAATCGAGCGGCACGGCGCCGGTGGGCGGGCGCCGCATCCACACCAGCGCCTGGGTGTCTCGATACACCAGCTTCCATTCCGTTTGGGCGGGGTCGGCCAGCGCGGGGGCCAGCAGATACACGGTACCCGTAGCATACTCGAAGGTGTCCATGACGATGACACCGACGCCGTACTGGTCGAGTAACTGCTTCGCGCTTTTGCCGCCGGATTGGTCGTGATTATAGAGTATGCGCGCGTAGTCGTTGAACACATGCTCACTCAGCGCGCGGCCATCGATGAAGACGTGCTGCTGCGGCCATAAGCGCCACATAAGGTAGCCGCCGTATTCGTACGTATTGAACATGCGGTCCGTAACATGGTGCGCGGTCAGGAAATCGGCTGCGCCCGATGGGTAACGCCATTCGGCGGCGCGAAGCTCAAAGAAATCGCCCGCCGCCGTTCCCCAAATGATGCCGGCGGTCAACGCAGCCGCTGCGGCCCAACCGGCCATCGCAGGCAGCGACCGTTTCCAGGGCAAATAGGTGGCGAGAAACACCGGCGCGAAAAAGCCGGCGAAGATGGTGTTCCGCTCGGCGGTGAACGCGGCTGCGGCAAAGGCGGCCAGCAGCAGCCAGTCGCAAATTCGAACCGTGCGTCGCGCCCACAGCATAGTGCCGGCCGCGGCGGCCAACAGCAGGGCGAACAAGGGCGGAGGCCACAGCGGCGGCCGCGCCCATTCGAGCAAGTGGGATTGCAGTTCGCTCGATCGGTAGAGGAACAGAACCTGCACCGCGCGGAAGCCGTTGGGATTGATTCCCGAAGCCAATACCGCGACGGCGGACCACAGCCACAGGCCGCGCTCTTCCGGGAGCGGCCGGCGCCCGAAGCGGGCAACCAGCGCCTCAGCGCAGTATGCCGCCACCACCACCCAGCCCAGGAAGAAGCCGCCATGGCAATTGGCCCAAATCAGGAACAAGGGCGGCAACAGCCACAAACGCCGGCGCGATTCCAGAATCGCCACCGTCAGCGCGAGGCACAAATAAGTGAAGAGCTGTGGCCGGTCGAGCGCGAACGGAGCCGCGATGGCGGCCGCGGCGAGGCCTGCCAGCCAGCCACGGTCCGGCACGCCCGAACGCCGCCACGCCACCAAGCCGGCGAGCCCGCAAAACGCCGCCAGCAGCAGAGCGCGCAACAGCACCACTCCGGGGAAACCGGCGGTGCGGTAAGCGGCATAAAGGAGCACTTGTGCCAGCCACTCGTGAGTCAGGTTAAAGTGCCGCACGGCTTCTTCGCCCCGGTACGCCGGCGGAGCGGTAGCCGTTGTATAGGCAAACGGGTCGGGAACCGGCAGCGTGTGTGTTTCCACGATGAACTGGCCGGTCCGCAATTGCCACCAGAAATCGGAATCGCGAATTTCCGGCGATAGCACCCCGAGGCAGAGAAGGGCGGAAAGCGCGGCCAGCAGCAGGCCCATGCGGCGGGGAGACGCGCTGCGGGACGATGAGACGGGCGCGGGTTGGGCGCGCTTCCGGCTCCGGAGTTGAGTCACGAACCCCCATCATACATGGACTTGGGCGGTAGCCGAGCGACCGGGTGGCGGAGCGCGCGGAAGCGGCCGCTGCCACAGGCGAATGAATGGCGAAATCGTGCACGTTTGTCCCAATGACTAAGCATTTGCTAAAATAGGACTTACCCCGCAACAGGAGCCAACTTGCCAGACCAGGAACTACCACCTCAGGGGCCGCCTCCGCCGCCATCCGGCGGGACGCTGCCTTTGCCCGGAACGCCGGGCGGCGACGGCAACAAAAACCTCGTCCCGATCAACATCGAAGAGGAGATGCGGCGCAGCTATCTGGATTACGCCATGAGCGTGATCGTGGGCCGCGCGCTGCCGGACATTCGCGACGGGTTGAAGCCGGTGCATCGGCGCATCCTTTACACCATGCAGCAAATGGGCCTGGCGCCCAACAAGGCGACTCGCAAGTGCGCCCGCATCGTGGGCGATTGCATGGGTAAGTATCATCCGCACGGCGACATGGCCATCTACGACGCTCTGGTGCGCTTGGCGCAGGATTTTTCGATGCGCTATCCGTTGGTGAATGGGCAGGGCAATTTCGGATCGGTGGATGGGGATCCGCCGGCCGCTTCCCGATACACCGAGGCGCGCCTCTCATGGGTGGCCACGGCGGTGCTCGAAGACATCGACAAGGAAACCGTCGATTTCAAACCCAACTACGATGGCAGCGAACAGGAGCCGGAAGTGCTGCCGACGCGGGTGCCGAACCTGCTGGTGAACGGATCGTCGGGCATTGCGGTCGGCATGGCGACCAACATCCCGCCGCACAACCTGACCGAAGTGGTGAATGCGGCGGTCCACCTGGTGCAGCATCCCAACGCGCCGCTGGCAAAGATTCTCGAAATGGTGCCCGGGCCGGACTTCCCGACCGGCGGATTCATCCTCGGCCGGCAGGGAATCATCGATGCGTACACCAAGGGCCGCGGCCATATCAAAGTGCGCGCCAGGGCCGCCATCGAGCGCGTGGGCAAGGACAAAGATCAGATCGTCGTCACCGAAATTCCCTACCAGGTGAACAAGTCGAAGCTGCTCGAACAGATCGCTGCGCTGGTGAACGAAAAACGAATCGAAGGCGTGGCGGACGTGCTGGACCACAGCGACCGCGACGGCATGCGCATCACCATCGAACTGAAGCGCGGCGAGCAGGCGGAGGTGGTGCTCAACAACCTCTACAAGCTGACCCAACTGCAGACCGGTTTCGGCATCATCATGCTCTCCATCGTCAATGGGCAGCCACGCGAGCTTGGCCTGGTGGAGATCATCAAATGCTTCATCGACCATCGCGTGGAAGTGGTGCGGCGCCGCACCGAGTACGAACTGCGGAAGGCGCGCGAACGCGAGCATATCTTGCTGGGCTTCCAGAAGGCGCTGGATAATCTGGACGAAGTCATCAAGCTGATCCGCGCCGCCAAGCTACCGCGCGAAGCGCGCGATTCGTTGATCGGGCGTTTCGATTTCACGGAGCGGCAAGCGCAGGCCATCATCGAATTGCAACTGCAGCGCCTTACCGGCATGGAGCGGCAGAAAATCCTCGATGAGCTGGCCGAGATCCAACGCCGCATCGCCGAATACCTCGAGATTCTGGGCTCCGACAAAGTGCTGCGCGATCTGATCGTCAAGGAATTGAAAGAGGTTCAAAAGGAGTACGGCGACGAACGGCGCACCGAAATCATCGAGGACTCCGGCGAAATCCGCCTGGAGGACCTGGTGGCCGTGGAAGACACGGCGGTGACGGTGACGCGCGGCGGCTACCTGAAGCGCACGTCGGTCGATACCTACCGGCGGCAGACGCGCGGCGGCAAGGGGCGCATCGGTATGGGGACGCGCACGGAAGATTTCGTGGAGCACCTGATTATTGCCTCCACGCACGCCTACCTGCTGATCTTCACCACGCGCGGGCGCGTGTACTGGTTGAAGGCATACGAGATTCCCGACGCCACCACCACTGGCAAGGGCAAGCATATTTCCAACCTGATCAATCTGCAGCCGGATGAAACCGTGAAGGCATTTCTGGCGGTGGCGGATTTCGTGCCCGACCAGTTCATCGTGATGGTGACGCGGCACGGGGTGATCAAGAAATCCGGGTTGACCGAGTTCGACAATCCCATGTCGCGCGGCATCATCGCGGTCTCGCTTGATGAGGGCGATGAGCTGATCGGCGCCAAGATCACCCATGGCGACAATTACATTTTCCTCGGCTCGCACGGCGGCCAGGCCATCCGCTTTGCCGAAAGCCAGGTGCGACCCATGGGCCGGCAGGCGCGCGGCGTGCGCGCGATGCATTTGCCGGAGGGCGATTTCCTGGTCGGCATGGAAGTCGTCGAAAAAGAGGGGCTGATTCTCTCGATCGCGGAAAACGGCTTCGGCAAGCGCACCAAGCTGGAGGATTACCGGCTGACCGCGCGCGGCGGCAAGGGCGTCATCAACATGAAGACCACCGCCAAGACCGGCAAAGTGGTTGCGGTGCTTTCCGTGAAGGAAGATACCGACTTGATGATTGTCAGCCAGAACGGCAAGATTATTCGGATCGAATCTTCCACCATCCGGCAGGTGGGCCGCTCGACGCAGGGCGTGCGCCTGGTGAGCCTGGAGGAAGGCGACAAGGTGGCGGCGGCGAGCGTGATCCCGGATACCGAGAACGGTAACGGCCCCACCCAAGAGGAGCTACCCGTCCAGTAGACTAAAGTGAAGCAGGTCCCCGATCTGCCAACTGTGGGAGCAACATGGCCGCTCTAGTAGAACTTTCGGATCCGGCGCGCCGGCGGGAAAAAGAAGAGCGGCTCTTCGAGATTCTGCGAGGTATGGGCCGCATGCTGGTGGCTTTTTCCGGCGGCACAGATTCCGCCTACCTTGCCTGGGCGGCGCACCGCGCCGTGGGCGCCGGAGCGCTCGCCGTTACGGCCGATTCCGCTTCCATTCCGGAATCGCACAAGCGCGATGCCGAAGCCTTCGTCGCGCAATTCGGCATCGCCCACGAATATATCGAGACCCGCGAGTTCGAGAACCCGGCATACACCCAGAACAATCCCGACCGCTGCTTCCACTGCAAAGACGAGCTATTCACGCGCCTGGAACAGGTGGGGCGCCAGCGCGGCTTCGAGCACATCATTTACGGCGTCAACCTGGATGACCTGGGCGATTACCGTCCCGGCCAAACCGCCGCTACGCAGCATCGCGTGGCAGCGCCGCTGGCCGATGTGGGACTCTCCAAGGCCGACATCCGCGAACTTTCGCGCGTGGCCGGCCTGCCGACCTGGGACCGGCCGGCCTCGGCGTGCCTCAGTTCGCGCATCCCCTACGGGACGCCGGTGACGGTGGAAACGGTTAAGACAGTCGAAACCGGTGAGGAACAGATCAAGGCGCTGGGCTTCCGCCAGTTTCGCGTGCGCTTCCATGGCGAGGTGGTTCGGGTGGAGATCGCGCGCGAGGAGATGGCGAAAGCTCTGACGCTGGAGATGGCGGCGCGCTTTACCGAAATCTTCAAAACGCTGGGCTTCCGCTATGTCACCCTGGACCTGGAGGGCTACCGCCAGGGCTCACTCAACGAAGTGCTGAATTTGAAGAAGTAGGGCGAGGCTGACCGCCTGCGCCGCTTCACTCTTCCACCAGGCGGTGGCTGGCGGTTGCATCCAGGTCCAGCTTGTAGATGCGCTTCAGATCCACAATCAACTTGAGATTTTCGCGGCTGAACGGAGCCTTGCCCTCGAAGGCGTGCAGGACCATGCCTTCGAGGAGATCGCCCAGCGTCAGGTCATGATACTCGGCCAGTGCCTTGAGCACCTTGAGCACCCGTTTTTCCATGCGCACGCCCGTCTGGACGCGCTCGACTTTGATGTGAGGCTGTTTGTCTTTCATGGTTTGATTGTACCACGGTACATTGGTACAAATTGTTGCGCGTGGAGAGATGGCGCGGATCGGAGCGCTCGCTATCAGGACGGCGAAGAATTGCACCCGCAAACGGGCGTTGGCAGGCTGAAGATTGCCCCCCTACGCATCGAGAAGCACTTTCAGCACGCCGCGCTGCGCCGCGCGTTCGAAGGCTTTCGCGGCGTAGCGCAGCGGGAAGCGGGCGGCGATCATCTCCTCGGTCCGGATGAGCGCGTGATCGAGCAGCGGGATGGCGGCTTCGAAGCGGCCGCAGCGCGAGCCGACCAGCGTCACTTCATTGACGATGATGGGCGCGGTATCGACCCCCAGGGCGCCATGCACGGTGGATTTCAGGATCACTGTACCGCGGGGGCGGGCCATGGCAACGGCCTGCCGCAAACCTTCGGGCGAGCCGGTCGAATCGACCACCCAGTCGAACTCAGCGACTCGAAGTCGGCCATCGGCGAGTTCCGTGGCAATACCGGAAGCGGCCGCGATCCGCATCTTTTCCGGATGGCGTCCGAAAAGACGCACGGGGTAGCCGTAGACGTCGAGCACCTGCGCCACCAGCAGGCCGAGTTTGCCGTCGCCCAGGACCGCAACCGGCGCGCAGGCCGGGATGGACACCTGGTCGAGGATCTCGCATGCCGCCGCCAGCGGTTCGGTGAACACGGCGCGCTCGAGCGGTATACCCTCCGGCAGCACATGCAGGTTGCATTCGGGCAGAGTGAAGAATTCTTCGAACGCACCGGGATGGCGCACGATGCCGAGCACAGTGCGGTTGGGACAGTGGCGGCCCAGGCCCTTGCGGCACCAGTCGCAATGGGTGCACGCGAGGTTGATTTCCCCCACCACGCGCTTGGCCACGAGCCCGGGGTTGTCCGCCTCGACCACCTCGGCTACGAATTCGTGGCCGGGCGTGCCGGCGAAGGCGTAGTAGCCGCGTTGCAATTCCAGGTCGGTATTGCAAATGCCGGCCACCAGCAGGCGCAACAGCGCGTAGCCCGTGGGACGCTCCGGCAGCGGCGCCTCCGCCACCGAAACCGCGCCGTTCTCCAGGTGAACGCGGAGCATTCCCTTATAATAAGGCTTCATGCCCGCGGAACTTGCCTGTTTCGAAGAGCGCTGCCGCGCGCGCTTCTCCGTAACCGAAATCATTTATAACTGCCCGCGTTGCGGCGGTTTACTGGAGACTGTCTACTCTACGCCCGAGGGCCATCCGGCCGACTGGAAACGGATGTGGCGCGAACGCCGCACCTCGAACGCGCCGCTCGATCAGAGTGGCGTCTGGCGCTACCGCGAATTGATCGCGTTTCTGGACGACTACCGCCAGGTGGTGACGCTGCGCGAAGGCAACACGCCGCTGCTCGATGCGCCGCACGCCGCCCAATATGGCGGCCTGGACCGCATCGCGTTCAAGCATCAGGGATTCAATCCCACCGGATCCTTCAAGGACAACGGCATGACGTGCGGCGTGGCGCAGGCGGTGCGGCTGGGAGCGCGGCGCGTGGCTTGCGTTTCGACAGGCAACACCTCGGCCTCGATGGCCGCATACGCCAGCGCGGCCGGCCTCGATCCGGTGATTTTTATCCCGCACGGCAATATCTCGTTCGGCAAGCTGGCGCAGGCGCTTGAATATGGTGCGCGCACCTTCCAGGTGGAGGCGAACTTCGACCAGATTCTGGCGCTGGTGCGGCAGTTGGCCGAGCGCTTCGGCATCTACCTGCTCAATTCGATTAATCCGTTCCGCATCGAAGGGCAAAAAACCATCATGGTGGAGATGCTGGACCAGCGCGACTGGCGCGTGCCGGATTGGGTGGTGCTGCCGGGTGGCAATCTGGGCAATACGTCGGCGTTCGGAAAGGCGCTGCGGGAACTGAAGACGCTCGGCCTGATCGGACGCTTGCCGCGACTGGCGGTGATCCAGGCGGAGGGAGCCGCGCCGTTTTACGACTTATACCGCGCTACCGGCCGCTCGCGCCTCAACGCGGTCGCCCACCCGGAAACCCTGGCGACGGCCATTAAGATTGGCGACCCGATCTCCTGGCCGAAGGCATTGCATGAGGTGACGACGTCGGGCGGCGTGGTGGAAAAAGTGACCGAGCAGGAAATCGCCGACGCTAAGGCTGTGATTGGCCGCTGCGGCATCGGCTGCGAGCCTGCCTCCGCAGCCACGCTGGCGGGCATTCGCAAACTCACCGCCGCGGGAACCATGGCGGGCGACGCGGACGTTGTCGCGGTGCTGACCGGCAACCTGCTCAAGGATCCGGATTACATCCACCGCTATCACACCGGAACCCTTAATGGGCCCGATGGCACCTTGCTGAAATCCACATACGCCAACCCGCCGGTGGTGGTGGCGGCTGAGGCTGACCGGATCGCCGGATTGCTGGGTGAATAACTCAGTAACACCCAGTAACACCCCACATGATGGTTAGCCGCAGCCCCTATCATTTCGAGGGGCAGCATTTACCTCACCCCTTGTATTGTCTGCTCAGTTCTGGTAAATACAGTACTATGGTTTGTGGCAAGGCTACCGTTTGCCCCTGTTTTCACAAGTCCCAGCAACAACGCCTGGCCTCTCTTTATGCCCGCCGGACAGCATTGGCGCTGGCTATTCGCAGCTTGGAAGCCTACAAACGGCTGCGCGCCAAACGACTGGCCACCCGTCTGATGAAGATCGCCTGAATAAGCCCTACCGCTTTGGCAGAGCCTCGATCCTGCGGACCAGTTCCGCCTCGGAGACAGCGCCAGGATGGTAGAACCGGACAATTCCATTACTGTCCAGTAGCACCACTGTGGGCGTGGTGCTGGCGCCATAGACGCGAAAGTTGGTGGCGCTCACCGGAACGGCCATACCGGACAAACTGGAGTAGAACCCGCGGCGGATAGAGTCGATGTATGACATTTCCTGGGCGGGCGTGGCAGGATCGCCTTGCGCGGCGTAACCGTAGAGCCTGGTGGGTCCGATCAGGACCAAGCCACTGGGGCCGTACATGCGCGCGATTTTGGCCAGCACCGGCGCTTCAGCTTTGCAATCGGGACACCAGTGGGCCCAGAAAAACAGCAACACTGCGTGGCCGCGGAGGCCAGCCAGGCTGGCGGGTTTGGGGCCCAGCCAGCTCGCCTCATCGAGCGGCGGCGCCGGCGTGCCAACCAAGCCGAGCAGGTTGATGTTTTTCTGGATGCGCTCGGCGAGCCCGGTGTTGCCTAAGGCTGCCAGTTCGCGCCGCAAGTAGGCAACCGCCTGAGGGCGCTCACTGCGCGCGGCGAGCACTTTCGCGTGCACCTCGATGGCAGCGCCGAGAGCGGTCGCGAGTTCGGGGTCGGCATCCGGCTGACGGGCGCCAGGCAGGCCGGCGGCGATGCGGCGCGCCTGGGTGGCGTAAGCATCCGCCTGATTGTACCTGCCGGCGTCAAGCTCCCCGCGGGCCAGCCAGGAAAGGGCCGCGGCCAGTTCCGAAGTGGCGCCGTTTTGCGCCTGGTATGCGCTGACGGCGCGTTCTGCGCCGGCAAAATCGTGGCGAGCCGCCAAGGCGCGCACATCGTCTGCCAATGAGGCGTATGCGAAAAGCGCGGCAAACGCCAACGTCGCCAATGTCATAGCAGCGAGCTGACGAGTTGCGTCAGCCGGGGATCGGTCCAGTCCGCTGGCTCCGGAATCTTCGCCTGCACTTTGCCCCGCGCATCGATGATGTAAGTTTCCGGATACATAAAGGTGCCATAATCGGCGTGGACCGTGAAATTGCGCGCCGTCAGAAACGCCGGCTTGTACTTGTTCAGGAACGCGCGGTAAGCTTTTGCGTCGCGATCCACGCTCAGCGCCAGCACCACCACTCCCTTGTCCTTGAATTGGGCGGCGAACTGGCTGAGCGACGGCGTTTCCTCGACGCAGGGCGGGCACCAGGTGGCCCAGAAGTTGAGCACCAGCAGCTTGCCGCCAAAGTTGGGAACACCGATTGTGGCGCCGTTATCGGCCACCACGCTGAAAGCGGGCGCGGCGTCACCCTGCGAGATAACGCGCTCGTGAATGCCGTCGTAAATGACGTAGACCAGCGCCGCCAGCAGCGCCGCGATGGCGAGCTTCAGAAAAAGGTCGGTTTTGACGCTCTGCATGAGGTGTAACTATAATTTAATTGTATCTCCAGGCTGGCTCGGACGTCGAATACTTGTCCATGCTGATTACGCGGAAAGTAGAGTTTTCGGCTTCGCACGTCTGCCGCAACCCTCGGCTGTCAGACGAGGAGAACCGGCGCGTGTTCGGCCTGGCTGCCAACCCCAATGGCCATGGGCACAACTATGTGCTCGAGGTCAGCCTGGAGGGCGAGCCCGATCCGGCGACCGGCATGGTGTTCGACCTGAAAGAGATCAAGGAGGTGTTGCATCGCGAGGTAGTCGAGCCTTTCGACCACCGTTTTCTGAATCACGAAGTGCCGCCATTCGACCGTGTGATTCCAACGCCGGAGAACATCGCACGCGACATCTGGCGGCGCATCGAGCCGCATTTTGCCGGCCGCGGCGGCCGTCTCCATTCGGTGCGGCTGTACGAAACGCCGGACCTTTACGTGGACTACTTCGGGGAGCAGCCGTGTTCCGCGTAACCCGGCGCTACCAGTTCGCGGCCTCGCATCGCTTGCACGCGCACGGACTGAGCGACGAAGAGAACCGGCGCCTCTATGGCAAATGCAATAACCCGTTCGGGCACGGCCACAATTACGTGGTGGAAGTGAGCGCGCGCGGGCCGGCGGACCCAGGCACGGGCTCAGCGGTGGATCCGCGCCGGCTGGATGAACTGGTGGCGCGCGAGGTGCTTGCACCCTTCGACCATCGAAACCTCAATTGCGACGTGGAGGCGTTTCGCCATTTGACGCCGACCTCCGAGAATCTGGCGCTGGAAATCTGCCGCCGCCTGAAACACAGTTGGCCCGCGATGTTTCCGGGCGAATGGCCGAAGCTGGAAAAGGTTCGCATCGCGGAGACGGCGCGCAACATCTTTGAAATGGATGCCCATGAAATCCCATAAAGCACTGGTCAAAGTGATGCAGCCGAAGCGGGACGAGCTCAGCATCGACCCGAGCATCGATGCCAGTCGCGAGTTCAGCATTGCCCCGCAGATTCGCGAGATTCTGGAGAAGTTGGGCGAGGATCCCGGCCGCCAGGGCCTCCGGCGCACGCCCGAACGCGTCGATCAGGCGCTCAAGTTTCTCACCAGCGGCTACCACACCGACGTCCGCAAGGTCCTCAACGGCGCGTTGTACGAAGTGAACTACGACGAGATGGTGGTGGTGCGCGACATCGAATTCTTCAGTATGTGCGAGCACCATCTGCTGCCCTTTTTCGGGAAAATGCACGTGGCCTACATTCCGCGCAGCCGGGTGATCGGTCTGAGCAAAATTCCGCGCATCGTCGACGTGTTCGCGCGCCGCTTGCAAATTCAGGAACGCCTCACCCAGGAAGTGGCGCAGACCATCAACGCCGTAATCGACCCCGTCGGCGTGGGCGTGATTTGCGAGGCCCGCCACTTCTGCATGATGATGCGCGGCGTGGAAAAGCAGCACTCCGGCGCTATGACCAGCGCCATGCTAGGCGCATTCCGAGCCCGCAAGAAAACTCGGGATGAATTCCTGGCGCTGGTGAATCACCGGAGCAATGGGTTCTAGGGCCCGTGGCGCACGCCCGAGCTTGGCCAGCGACTATTCGGCTGCGCCGGCGCCCTCTAGCCCCGACTCCTCCGGCCTTCCGGTCCCTGCTGGCGGGATGCACCGGATATCGAATGCACCGGGGGCGTTCGACGATCTGCTCGAGACCGAGGTCTGAAGGTTCGCGTCGCCAATCTCGCGAATCTTTTTCGAATACCTTGGGTTCACTCTTTGGCCCATCAAGTCCAGAACTCGCCCCATTTCCGCGTACCGTTCGCTCGCGGTACCAAATCTTGAGCTCAACGTGACATCGAGTATTTGATCGACGAAATCGGCGTCGTCAGTTGCGCGGAGGAGGTCTGAGATCTGCCACGCGAGAGCACAGCAGTTTCGCCGGGCATCAACGGGTACCTCTTCACCGTGCGATTCGGCAACGGTAAACCAGAAATAGGAACTATGGAGATCCATCAACTTCATTTAGATCTTGAAGCGTCCATCTTCGACGCCGCGCAGCCGCTCCCTCCGCTTGGCAAGCATGTTTGCGAATATCCCGCTGACGAGAGAGACGCCAATACCGCTTAGGAAGCCGAGGAGTGTGCCCACCTCACCAGTCCAACTGGAGCAGCGACCGGGAGATAATCTGGCACCGCCAGACCCCGAGTTGCGATGCGATTGAAATGCAGCCCGAACCTTGTCCCTTGACCATCTGTCTTGCTCAGCTTGCCTTCGGGTTCAAGGTCCGGTTCACATGGTCGGGATCGCGGGCAATCAGTGTAAGATAAGCTCGCGTAGGCTGGTCCGGTTCCGCGCGGCCCTGCTCCCAATCCCGTAGCGTACCGAGCGGAATGTGATAGCGGGAGGCGAATTCCTCTTGCGTCAGTTCCAAGGCACGCCGGATGATCTTCGCCTGTGGTGTCCGCCGCATTCGCCTGAGGTCCGTCCCGGTAAGCGGCTGTGCGTCACGATCCGCAAGCGCGGCCCGCTCAATCGCCTCCGCGGTCATCGGCCGGGCTGGGCTAACGGCTTTGCTGGAAGTAGTCGTCTTGTTCATTTTGCGTCGCTCTCCGCGCTGAAATAATGCGCATACGGCCCTCGCGCTCAGTGTAAGTCACAAACAGCACCACGCCGCCTTCGGCCATACCGACGATGACGAATCGCTCTTCGCCATAGTCTTCGCGATCGTCGAGGCGTTCAACGGCAAGCGGGTCTTTGAATACCGTCGTTGCCAAACCGAAGCTCACGCCATGAGCCTGCAAGTTGGCCTCAGCCTTGGCGTCGTGCCATTCAAATTCCAACTTTATCATACTACGGGAAATCAGTACCTGAGTCAAGGCCGCACGAGGACAGGCAAGCCCCGGCTACGCGCGGCCCATCAGCCTTCTGCGCAGCACATCGAGCGCCATCTGCGTCGTGAATACGCGGATGCGGGTGCGGTCGCCGAGGAACTGGCGATGTAAGGCGACAGTCTTTTCGGGATCGGCCAGCGCCATGTAGACTGTCCCCACCGGCGCTGCGTCCTCGCCGGAATCGGGGCCAGCCACGCCGGTGACTGCAAGCGCGTAGGTGGCGTTGGTGCGGAGGCGGGCGCCGGCTGCCATGGCCTCGGCGGTCTCGCGGCTCACGGCGCCGAAATGGGCCAGAAGCTGTGGGTCCACACCAAGCAGTTCCACCTTCATGGCGTTCGAATAAGCGATGAAGCCGCCCAGAAAATAGCGCGAGCTGCCGGGGACGGTGGTGAAGCGCTCGCCCAGCATGCCGCCGGTCAGGCTTTCCGCCACGGCCACGGTGGCGCCGGCCTTATGCAACATTTCGCCGACCACCATTTCCAGCGGATCGCCGTTGCGGGAATAGATCTTATCGCCGAGCAGGGCTTCGATGGGCGCGCCCACCTCGGCCAGCAGCGCTTCCGCCTCTCCCACGCTGGCGCAGCGCGCGCGCAGGTGGATCTGAATGTCGCCATTGCCTGCCAGGATGGTGGTGACCGGGTTGAGATACTTCTTGTACACCGGAGAGATGAGTTGATCCAGGTCGGATTCCGGCATTCCGGTGACGCGCAACAGCAGAGTGCGAATGGCATGGCCCGGCACGATGCGGCGCAGGCGCGGCAGGCACTGGCGCTCGAACATCGCCTTCAGCTCATGCGGCGGGCCGGGCAGCAGCATGACTACTCCCGATTCCTCCACCCATTGGCCGGGCGCGGTGCCGCGGTCGTTGAGGAGCACATCGGCTCCCTCGATGACGAACGCCTGCCGCTTGTTCACCTCCGCCATTTTGCGCTTGGTTTGTGCGAAGCGCGCTTCGAGCTGTGCGGCGATTTCCGGGTGGAAGACCAGCTTGCGATCGAGCGCCAGAGCCACGGCCTCGCGCGTGACATCGTCTTCGGTCGGCCCCAGCCCGCCGGAGAGAATCACGATGGGAGAGCGCGCAAGCGCGGCGCGCACGGCTTCTGCCAGGCGGTCGCGGTCATCGCCAATCACGGCCTTGGCGGTAACCTCCACGCCCAGGTTGTTGAGCTCGGCGGTGAGATAGAGCGAATTGGTATCGACGCGCTCCGCGGTGAGCAGTTCGGAGCCGGCCGCGATGATCTCGGCGTTCATCAGTAAAGAGGCAGACCCTTGATGCCAACGTCGACGCGGTAGAGGGCGTTGGTGGTCGAGACCACCAGCGCGCGCGACGGCGCGAAGGCCAGGCCGACGATGCCCGGCCCGGACAGGAACAGCTCGGCCTCGCGTTCGGGCGTCACGCGCACTACGCCCTTGCGGCCGCCGATCGAAGCCGCCACGTACAGGTTGCCGCCTTCGTCGAACGCCAGACCCTGCGGCCGGCCCAGGCCGCGATAGAACACTTCCACTTCGCCGTGATCGGAGACGCGGTGGACGCAATCGAAGCTGGAGGTGGTGGGACCGGTCACGTAAAGGTAGCCGTCCGGACCGAATGCCAGATGGTAGGCGGCGATGGACGGCTCGATGGTGGCGAAGACGAAGACCTGCCGCTCGGGATTGATTTTGAAGATGGTTCCGCTACGGTCGCCGACGTAAAGATTGCGCTGGCGATCGAAGGCGATGCCGGTGGCGACGCCCATCCCTTCCACGTACACCGTCACATTGCCGCTGGGCGTGGCCTGATAGATAAAACCGTCGTAACGGCTGGAAATGTAGAGCAGCCCTTCCGCATCAAGCGCCAGGCCGGTGGCGTTCATGAGGTCGTTGAGGAACGGCTTCATGTTGAAGTTGAGGTCGATTTTGTAAACCGCTACCGGCACCTTCTGCCCACGCGAACCGCTGAAGGTGCTGTAGATGTTGCCTAGGGCGTCGATGGCCGGGTTGCCCACCGGGTGCAGATTGTCGGCGATGGGCACACCGATGTCACAGGCCCAGGATTCGCTCGACTGCTTGCCGCTTTCGATCACCAGCTCGCCGGCAGTGGCGCCTTCCGGGACGCGGGCGATGACGAAGGAATCCGAGCCGATCACGATGGGCGCTCCCACATCCCCGATCATGACGCGGGGCCGGTCCGATTTCGCAAACCCCTTCCCGCGAATCTGGAACTCGCCGCCGGCAATGGCGGCGTGCGGAGAAACCTGCACAATCTGCGGCCGGGAAGCGGACGGTTTCCGGAGGGGCATTCACTATAGATTGAAACATCCCGCCAGCAATAGCACAAGTGCCGCGTAGAGACCCGCCATCGCGTCGTCGGCATTGATGCCCAGTCCACCCGGTAGCGATTCCAATTGCCGCACCGGCGGCGGCTTCCAGATATCGAACAGGCGGAACAAGGCGAAAGCGGCGAGGCAGCTTATCCAGTTCCAGGGACGCGCCGCCGACAGCGCGATCCACTGGCCCAGCACTTCATCCACCACTACGAAACCGGGGTCTGTCACGCCTGAGGCGCTCTCCGCCACGCCCGCGGCCCAGATTGCCGGACCGGCCAGCGCGGCGGCGAGCAGCAGAAAGTGCCACGGCGCGAATCCCGCGTAACGATGGAGCGCGATGGCGATAGCGACGGCCGCGGCTGAGCCCACCGTGCCCGGCGCCCATGGCGAGCGGCCGCAGCCGAACCAGGTGGCGATGGCGAAAGCGATTCTGGTGCGTGGGCCGCTATTCATCTTCATCATGTGATCCTACGCCCGCGCGGTCGACCGTTTCCCATAGGCGCTAACGTAGCACTGACCGGGCTTTGAGAATGCGCGAAGACGAGGCGTTGCGGGCCGGGATGCTCTTAAGCGAGCGCTTATGGGGGCCACTCCCTTACGGTCGTGGCTCCGTTCGGAGCCGCGCGCGTGAGCAAGCGGTTTGGCAATCACGCCGAATATCGCGGCCATGCCGCTACTCATCTTCGTCCGTTTCGGCCGCGGCCCCGGTGTCCGTGTCGCCCGGCGGAAGCGGTGTCGAGATCACGTATTTGCCCGATGCCCAATTGCCCAGGTCGATGGTGCGGCAGCGCTCACTGCAAAACGGGAACTCGGCGTCCCCCAGCGCAACCTCTTTCTTGCAGATCGGGCACTTCATAGACGGACGGCCAGCGGCTCGATGTGCACCAGGCCCGGCGGCGGCAGCACGGGTGCGGCTTCGGTGGGCGCGAGCAGCGTGCCCACCACATCGTAATCGTGCGCTTCGGTGATACGCAGGCGGCGAATCTCGCCCGGCCGCGGCGCCGCGCCCTCCACATCATTGATGAGCGTGACGCCGTCGATTTCGGGCGCTTGGGTGGACATGCGCGATTCCCACAACAGATCGGTCTCCGCGGAGACGCCTTCCACCAGCACCGGAACTTCCGCGCCCACCAGCGCGTGGGTGCGTGTGCGTGCGATCTTGCGCTGCAACGCCATCAGGCGCCGCTGGCGGCTGCGTTTGGTGTGGGCGTCCACCTTGCCATCCAGCGCGTAACTGCGGCTGGAATCCTCATCCGAATAAATGAACACGCCCATATTGTCGAACCGCGCGGCCTCGACGAACTGGCAAAGCTCGTCAAAATCCGCGGCCGTTTCTCCAGGGAAGCCGGCGATGAAGCTGGTACGAATGGCGACGCCGGGAATGGTTCGGCGGATGCGCTCGATCAGCCGCAGGAAAATCTCGCCCGAGCCGCCGCGCTTCATGCGCTGCAGCACACGCGCGCTCGCGTGTTGCAACGGCATGTCGATGTACTTCACCAGCGGACGGTGCGCTGCCATCGCGTCCAACAGGCGCTGCGTCACTTTGTTCGGATAGGCGTAAAGGAAGCGAATCCAGGTTTCGTGCCCGGCTTCAATTTGCGCCAGCCGCTCCAATAGAGCCGCCAGGCCGTCGCGCAGGCCCAAATCCTCGCCATAGCACGTGGTGTCCTGGCCGATGAGGTTGATCTCGCGCACGCCCCGCTGAAACAGGCGCGTGGCTTCGGCAATCACGGATTCGAAGCGGCGGCTGCGGAACGCACCGCGGTACTGCGGGATGACGCAGAAGGTGCACGGGTGATCGCACCCCTCGGCAATCTTGATGTAAGCGAAGTGGCGCGGCGTGGAGAGCACGCGCGGCGTGAGGTCGTGGTAGAGATAGGGAACCGGCGCGGGCGCGGCGCCGGCATCGTCGCCCTCTGGCACGCCCTCGCACAGCGCCACGATGCGCTCGAGATCGTTAGTGCCCACCAGCGCATCCACCTCCGGCATCTCCTTCCGGATCTGGCCGTGGTAGCGTTCCACCAGGCAGCCGGCGACAATCAGCTTTCGTGCGCGGCCGGTTTTCTTGTACTCGGCCATCTCCAGAATGGTGTCTACGGATTCCTTCTTGGCGGGATCGATGAAGCTGCAGGTGTTCACCACCAGCACGTCTGCATCGCCGGGATGGGGCGTTAACTCGTGGCCGCGGGCCACCAGAGCGCCCATCATGACTTCGCTGTCGACCAGATTCTTGGGACAGCCCAGACTGACAAAACCGATTTTCAAGCGCGTGTATCCGAAAACGGAGTGTTGGTTTCAGGATAGCATCGGTGGGGCATGCTTTTATAGCTTGCCAACGCTCGCCGGCGGGCGCATTTTTACGCACTTTCGTGAGTAAGAACGGTCTCCAGCGCGTTTGCCTTACGCGGCCACTCTCTCCGCCGGCAGAGGTTTCACCCGAGCCAGGTGCAGGGCCTTTCGAGCGCGCGAATCACTGTCCACGCCGGGTCGAACTCATGCCCGCGCCAGGCGAACCGCGCCGAGGTTGGAAACTCGTGGTGATTGTTGTGCAGCCCCTCACCCGCCGTCAGCATGGCGATCGATTTAAGGTTGGTCGCCTGGTTGTCGAAGTTGCGGTAGCCCACCATGTGGCAGACGCTGTTGACGGAGGAATTCAGCAGCACGTACAGCACCGCGTGCGTGAGCCAGGCGGCAAAGCCCCACCATACGCCGAACATCAGCATGAAAATGGCGATCCCGCCGAACCCCGCGTAATGCATGAAGGGCAGCCGGTCGAGAGCGTCGTTCTTCCAGTCCGGCGTGTACTTGCGGACAACGGCCTTATCTTTGCACACCCGCCGGTAGAGGAAATAGTTGCCGAACAGCACCGTCCACAGCCCGTAGATGTAAGGGCTGTGAGGATCGCCGGCCACATCGGAAAAATGATGATGTTTGCGATGCACGGCGGCCCATTCGCGCGGGACCATGCCCGTGAACAGGCTCAGCTCAAGGTGCATCAGCAGGCCCACCACCGGGTGCAGTTCCAACCCTCGATGGGTTTTCGCCCGGTGCAGATAAATCGTCGTACAGAAGACCGACACTTGCAGGATCACCAGCGTGATCACTGACATCCACAGAATGCTCATTTGCTTACCCAGTACCCCTCAATTGTGTGGGATTCGATTCTCTTGAAGGCGCCGCGCGCAAATTCCAGGCGGGCTCAAAATACGTCGTTGTATCGATCATAGCAGACCAAAGCCCCCCGCAATGATACAATTTCGAGCGGAGAATCGTTAAATTGCGTTACGTAACCATTCAGCGGGACGGGTATAGGGAACCCGGCGTCCTCTTCGACGACCGTGTGATAGGAATCCATGGCGCAGGCTTCTCGAGCTTGATGAATGTGATTGAAGGAGGCGCCGACGCCCTGGACCGGGTACGGCGATGGATCGGCGGCCCTCCTTCCAGCCACAACCTGGACCCGGCCGCGATCACCTTCGCCGCGCCCATTCCGCGGCCGCCCAAGCTGATCTGCATCGGCCTCAACTATCGAGATCACGCGGCGGAAGCCAAACTGCCCAGTCCCGAAGTGCCCACCATGTTCGCCAAGTTTCCGACTGCGGTGGTCGGCCCCGGCCATCCCATCGTGCTGCCCAAGAACTCCGCCAAACCGGATTATGAGGCGGAGTTCGCCGTGGTGATTGGCCGCCGCGGGCGCCACATCGCCGAAGATGACTGGCGCGACTACGTCTTCGGCTACACCATCTTCAACGATGTCAGCGCCCGCGATTTTCAGATGGCCACGTCACAGTGGATGATCGGCAAGACGTTCGACACCTTCGCGCCCATGGGCCCCGCCATCGTCACTGCCGACGAAATCGCGGACCCGCACAACCTCCGCATTTCGCTCGCCCTCAACGGCGAGACCATGCAGGATTCCAACACCAGCAACCTCATCTTCAAGCTGCCCCAACTCATCGCCTATCTATCCAGCGTGTTCACTTTGGAGCCGGGCGACATCATCGCCACCGGCACACCCGCCGGAGTAGGCTTCGCCCGCAAGCCGCCGCGCTGGCTCAAGCCCGGCGATGAGGTGCGAATTCAGATCGAAGGCCTGGGTGAACTGTTCAACCCCGTCGTCGCCGAGCCATAACGGGTCTGGGGCGGGATTGCGTGGCGCGTCCCTGCTAGAATTGCGGTAGCGCGCGCCCGTAGCTCAGGTGGATAGAGCGGCTGGCTTCGAACCAGTAGGTCGGGAGTTCGAGTCTCTCCGGGCGCGCCAGAATTCCGCGGCCAATCAGGCGAGTTTTTGGTACTCGGCGGCCACGGTTTCTTTTTCCCGCGCGGAGGGCAGTTCGAAGAGCGGCTTCGGTTGCAGCCCGAGCAGGCCCGCCAGGAGATTGCCCGGAAACGTCCGCACCCGCCGGTTGTAATCCCGGACCGTAGCGTTGTAACGATGCCGCGCATTCCTGAGCGAGTCCTCGACGTTCTCCAAAGCCTGTTCGAGCGCTTTGAACTCCTCGGAGGCGCGCAGTTGCGGGTGTTCTTCCGCCATGGCGAACAAATGGCGTAGCGCATTCGTCAATTGTTTCTCCGCGTTGACGCGGACCTGGTCGAACGTAGTCCCGCCCGCGGCCGAACGCCAATTGGCGATGTGTTCGAAGGTCCCGATTCTAATCGGCGGCATAGTCCCTCACCGTTTCGAGGAGGTTGGGAACCAAATCGTGACGTTCCTTGAGGAGAGCTTCGATGTTCGACCATGCGGACTCGGAACGAGCCCCGAGGTGAATCAAGCCGTTATAAGCGCGAAATGCGGCGAGCCCTGCAAGTAGTCCCAGGGCCGCCAGAATTGCAATAACCATTGTTTGTCTCTTTTAGATCCTCAAAGATTAAGTTAAATCAGGAGCCTGAACGTGACAAAAAAGGAGGCCATGTGAGCGATTTTTCGAATTCTTGTCACAATTGCCGCAGCCGCACGACATATATCCTGTGAAAGCGTTGCTGCGAGAGAAAGGACTTCGCACTGCTCTGGGTATTCTGCCGCTTATGGCTACAACGACGCTCTGGATGACCGCACAAACGCCGCCGCGCGAACCTGCGCGCGACGCTGAAAGGCT
Organism: Bryobacterales bacterium; assembly: GCA_963761855.1. GTDB lineage: Bacteria > Acidobacteriota > Terriglobia > Bryobacterales > Bryobacteraceae > Bog-375. The sequence continues at coordinate 131,824 of CAVXJY010000104.1, forward strand.
GGTGCTCAACGTAGTCTATGAGGGGTCGGAGGGCCTGGTCCGATTAAACGGGATCCCGCTCGAACGCTTCGGAAAGACGGGCACTCAAGGGGACGGCGCCACTACGCTTTCAATCGGACTGGCGGAGTATGGCGTCAGCGGCGTCAACACACTCGTGGTGGAGGCGAAGCCCGCGCGTCCGGCGCGAGATGCTTCGACCGACGTGGCTCTGTTCGTGGCCGGCGCCGGTTTCAAGCAACGGGACTCCGCCCTGCAACACCCGCTGTTCCGGCAGAAGATCATGGGAGCCGGGACGGTCCGCCATAGCGTGACCCTGCGCAACGTGCCTCATCACTTTTTCGACGATGCCACGCCCTGGCACGCCGATCCAGCGGCCTTGCTGACCGCAGTGCAGGCTCTGCACAAGGCTTTCCTCAAACGGGATTATAAGACCATCGCAGCTTCACTCCGCCCGGTGTACGACAGTTCGCCCAACCTGAGACAGTTGGGCGGGTTCGACGAAATGATGCGCCAACTCCAGCAGTCTTTAAGGTCGTGCACGGTGACGGATTTGCCAAAGGAGTTGAAGGTGGAAACTTATTACGACGGCCGCTTGTTCCGAGTGACGGGCGAAAACGGGGCGGCTCCGATTCGGGCTTTTCCGGCCCATATCCCCGCCGGCGGCGAGCCTGAGGCCCTGCTGGAAATCGGCTCCTTCTGGTGCTATCGCCACGGGGAGTGGCTTCCCCTGGGAAGGTGAACGGTCTAACGCCACTCTCCGGAGGCCAGAAATCCGGCCCAGTACAGAGGGTGGGTGCTGAGATGCGTGGCGCGGCGATGAGCCAGGACAGACAGGGTCGCTGTCCGGACGGCTTCGGAGGTCGCCGCGCCGCGCAGAAAATGGGCCCTGTATAGCTCCTCCATCCAGAGGCGCGAGCTATTGTCATCGACCTGCCATAGCGACATGATCACCGTTCCGGCGCCGGCAAGCTGAAAGGCGCGGCGCAGGCCGAACACGCCCTCGCCGGCCTGAATCTCGCCAAGCGCGGTGTCGCACGCGGAAAGCACCACCCACTCCAGCCCGTCCAACTTCATCGAGGCGATTTCCTCGGCGGTGAGAATACCCTCGCCGGCGCGTTTGCCCTCATTGGCGCCAGCCAGGGCCAGGCCGGAAAGCAGCAGTGGGTTCTCCATGCCTCCGGAAGCGCCCGGCGAAGCTGCGCTGGCGGACCCGCAGCCGCCGAGAAAGAAACCATGGGTTGCCAGGTGCAATACGCGTTTACCCGCGGCCTGGTCCAGAACCGAGCTTTTTCGAGCGCTGGTTCCGATCAGGGAAAGCGCCGCGCCGCCACTCTGGCGCCAGATCGCCGAAACGCTCGACGCCTCCCGGGCAGCTCCGGGCAAGGGATCGAAATGTAGATTCCGGTACGCGTCGCACCCGGTGGCAGCGCCGCGAAAGCCGCTGGCGGCGGAGGCTAGCGCCGGTTCGCGGTTAAACGCGGGGTTGGCCACCAGGAGCATACCACGCCCCTCGGCCAACCGCGGCGCTGCCGCCAGATCGCGTTCTGTCGAGAGGTAATGAATCACAGGACCGCTCTCTACCAGGTAGCCGCGACCCGCAGGCAGAGCTGCGAAACTCACCAGATGAAGCGTCCCATCCGGCACCAGGAACAGCCGCGCGGCTCCCTTCCAAAAAGGAGCCAGCGGATCCCAGACCCGCGATCGGAACCGCGCCGCCGCACGCCGGTACGAAGTCTCGGATTGCTTCGACGCACGCCCGGGGTCCTCTGCCTCCTGCGAGATGGTTCTGCGCATTTGGGCGACCAGTGAATCCACGTCCGCAGCCGCTCCCAGGTCAACCACCGCAGGCTGGCTCTGCCCGGGCCGCAATACCAGAGCCAGGTAACTGGCGCGGGCATTCGCGGCCGGATTCAAGGCGGGCGCATCCAGACGGAAGGCGGTCCGCGGGTAGCGCACGAACGAAATCAGCGCTGCATCTTTCGGCAGAGCCGCGGCCACCTCGCTGAGCCCGATTTGCCGGCTGGCCAGTTCGCGGCGAAACGGCAGACTCTTCTGGGCCAGCAGCCGCTCGGCTTGGTATTTATTTTCCCGCGCACGATCCAGCGCTGCCTGGTACTGCGAACCGGTCATGGACTTGGGGCCGCGCGTCACCAGACGGGCCAGTTCCTCGCGCGCTGTCGCCAATTGCGCAGCCAGTCGTGCCATTTCCGGATCTCCCTCGTCGACCGCCCGGCGCCGCGATGCCATTTCGTCAAACACTACGCCCCGGGAACGAATCAGGGCATCCAGTGCCGTTCCGCCAGGCGCACCCGCCGCCGCCAGACTCAGCAGCGTGTTCAAGCCTGATAGCCTCTGTCCCGATGCTTTGGCGCCCACATAGAGCAGAGCTTCCCGTTCCGGCATGGTGCGGATGGCGATGAGATCGTAAGAACGCAAGATATCTTCCGATTGAACGGCCAGCTCAGCGGCCTGCCCGGTCTTGCCGCCGAGCCCGAGATTGACCGCCTGCTGGTCCAGAGTGCCGGCTGCTTGCAAGCTCAGAGGTCCGAACAGGGCGAGCCGGATCTCGCTTGCATGCTCGTAGTAAGAAGCTGCGGCATCATATTGTCCGGAAGCGCTCAGCGCGTCGGCGAGGTTGCTTAGCGAACTGGAGGTGCGCGGGTGCCGTTCGCCGTACGTGGCAGTGGCGATTCGTACGACTTTGCGCAACAGTTCCGCCGCCTCGGCGGGCTTGCCGGTTTCGGTCAGCATGTAGGCAAAGTTGTTCAGGCATCCGGCGGTCAGGATATGTTCGGGGCCGACGGTCTTTTCGTAGATGCGCAAGGCCTCCTGATAGCGAACCGTGGCGCCGGCGTAGTCGCCCAGCCTGGCAAGTGTCGTGGCGAGGTTATTGAGACAAACTGCCACATCCCGGTTCTCATGGCCCAGGGCCTTCTCATAAAGAGGCAGAGCGCGCTCGTAATCCGCCTTCGCCCCCTGGTAGTCGAATGTGTCCTTGAGCAGAAGGGCCATGCCGTTCCAGGCCTGTGCCCTTTCCCGCAAAGAATCCGCTGCGGCGGGAAGGGCTTCGTGCAACTCGATGGCTCGCTTGTAAAGCGCTCGCGCCGCCGCATAATCTTCGTTGTGCCGGGCGAGTCCGCCCGCGTGACGCAGCGCCTGGGCCAGTTCCTTGGAACCGGAACCGTACGCCTCTTCAGTGACTGCCACTGTCCGTTCCGCCAGCGCCTGGTCCTGGGGGTTGCGTATGCGGTCGGAGAATTCGCTGATTTCCAGTAGAACATCGAGTGCGTCGGCTACATCCTTGGAATGGGTTCCCGAACGCGCCTCCGCGTCCGCAAGCGCGCGGCGGGCCAGCGGCTCAGCCTCGCTGAAGCGGCCGTCCAAAACCAGTTTGCGAACGGCGTCCTCGCCGGGACCCGTCTGGCCGCATGCCATTACCGCTGCCGCCAGATACACCGCGAGAGTTCGGGTCACTGAGTGGGGGGCGCCTCCTTCTGAATACTCTCCAGCAGACTGCGCTCCTCCCGCTGCCGGGGCCCATGCAATCGAATCGCCCGGCGAAGTTCCGCAATCGCGCCGGAGGTGTCCCGTTTGCGCAAAAGCGCCTTCGCCAGATAAAAGTGGGCCTCTTCCAGTTCGGGAGAGTCCCCCAACGCGATGGTGGCCTTCAGTTGCGCCCTGGCTTCGTCATCCCGGCCCTGCATCAGGTAGCAGATCCCCAGGAAAAACCCGGCGGCGCTGTTGCGCGGGTCGCGCTCTAGCACCGTCAGCAAGCCTGGCGCGGCGGCGGCGTAGTCACCCCTGGCGTAGCGCTGCATGGCCACGTCGAAACCAGTTGGGCCCGCTGAGCGCCATTGCGGCTGCAAGTAGCGCGGTGGCGAAACCATCGCCAATGCCGTCAGATTCAGGGCTGGACGGGAGTGGGCGCGGTTGGAAGCGGTGGCGGGAGCACCTGCGGGCCGCAGCCGAAACCATGTGGCGGCTCCCGCGCCCACCAATAAGCTGGCCGCCAGGGCCAGAACCGGCCACCAACGCATACTTCTTTGCGGGCGTGGCGCTAACGCCAGCTGCATGTCCTGCAACAGTTGCAAGTGCTCGAAGCATCGCCGGCAACCGAGGAAGTGCATTTCGAAATCGGCTTGTTCGACATCATCGAGCTGGCCCGTGACGTACTTCTCCCCGATTTCGGCCTTATCGATTTGATCGCAGTCCATCGAGTTTCTCCGGATACTATGTATCCGCACCGCCGGTTCCGTTACAATCCTTTGACGATTTCGGCCACTTTTTTGAGGGCACGGGACTTCCGCTGCCGTACCGCCTCCTGGCTCATTCGCAATGACCGGGCAATGGCCGTCAGCTTTTGCCCTTCGCCCAGGATTCGTCCGAGAATCTCCCGATCTATCGCATCCAACTGAGAAAGGGCCCGTTGCACCAATACCTGGCGCTCGGCTGCCACGACCGCGTCCCCATGGCCGGGAGAGGTAAGGTCGCCCTCGTCGATAGGCTGGCTGAGCCTGGCGCGAGCCCGTCCGCGCAGGTGGGAGTGGGCGATGTTCCGCGCCACCGAGGCGACAAATGCCGGCAGCTTCCCGGCTTCGCGAAGTTCACCCTGACGCAGGGCTTTCAGAACACCGATAAGCGCATCATGCAGGAGATCGCGCGAAGCTTCCCGGTCCTGCGTGCGAGCACAGAGGATAGCGAAAACGCGGGGGCCGAAGTAATCGACCAATTCAGCTTCGGCTTGCCGATCTCCAGCGAGGATCCTTTCCGCCAGACCGGGCGGCCCTTCTCCGTTACCGTCCTGCATGGGGAGAACGCACAGCTTAACACACCGCTGGTGGGGCCATAGTAACTCAGCTTTGGAATTCATAAATGGCGCTCTGTAATGCGATTGTGTTTCGCTGCAGGTGCGTTGAGCACCCAACCCAAGACTTACTCGATTTACGATGTGGAGAGCCGAGCTTGACGGATCTCGCGGGATGTTTGGCCAGTTAGCGGCGATTCCTGGATCTCGGGCTCCTGGCTGGTAGGGCACCTACCGATAACGCCGGAAACCTCGTCGAATTGACCTGGCCGAACTTACAATGGCCAGTCGTTAAGCCATCAACTCATCTCGCTCCGGTCGGGGATGGTTGGGTTCGGGTAAAGGTGCGGCGGACACATGCGGACGCTTGCCGACGACAAACGGCTCAAGGCTTTACGCTTCTTTCGTGCGTTCTCGATGAACTTGACCGCCTCGTTAGTAATGTATCCAAACAAAGCTACCAAACCTGTAAATGATAATGACACTGCTACCATCTCAATCCGCATTGGCACCTCCTGTTATTGCCGTTGCGATGAATGAAGGCGTGTCCCCCGCCCTGCACCCCGCCTCACCGCGGTGAATGCCTCGGAGTGGGTCGACGCGCTTATTCCCCGGCCTAAGATTATCAGCCAAAGGTAGCTCCGACAAGCTAACCAACGTTAACCAAGGTACGTAGGACGGTTAGTACTTGTGCGTATACCGAAGTCGGCGCCTCGCGAGTCTTTGAAGACCGGACTGGGCAGCTTGAGTCGGGGAGATTACGACCGCAGGCGGGCCAGCAGCGCGGTGCACCCGGTTAGCGCCCATCGGAGCCACGGCTGTGAGGCAGCGGTCCGTACGGCTTTTGCGGAACAGCCTTTGGTGCGCGGCCGGCTCAAGCTCCGAATCTGACCTCGGCGCGAGCTTTCGCCTTGGCCGCTTCTTCCTCTCGATTCTTCGGCGGTGCGTTAGTTTCGAGCGAACGGAGAAGACGCATCGACGCGCGGGCTATTTCATCGACCGCAGCCCGGAACGAGCCTTCGTTTGCCCTCGACGGTTGGTGGAACCCGCTGATCTTTCTCACGAACTGGAGCGAAGCGGCTCGTATCTCTTCATCCGTCACCGGCGGATCGAAGTTGAAGAGGGTTTTGATGTTTCTGCACATTCGCGATGCCTTCGAAAAACGGCGCGCCGGCGCCACTCGAGGCCGGCGGGGTTTACTTCGTCTTGGCCCGCAGCCGGTTTTCCAGGACCCTAGCTTCATCCGGAGACATGGCCGGCGCCGCCTTCTTGACCATCGCCATGAACCAATCGACCTCTTGCGGTTGCAACGGGTAGCCGATGTTGCGTTCGCCAGCCTTGCCTTCGCCCGGCCGGATGGAGGTGACGATGGTCTCGCCTTTTTCGTTGATAAAGGCATAGAACGGAAGACCGGCATCCTTTCCACCAGCCTTGGCCAGCACTTCATCGCCGCCGGGATCATCCAGTTCTTTCTTGGCTCCGCGCTCCTCCACCGTCAGATGGGCCACCACGAAGTATTTGTCGACGATGGGCTCGATTTCGGGAGTCTTGATGAATTGATCCAGCTTCTTACACCACTCGCACCAGGAAGCGTGAAAGATAAGGAAGATGCTTTTATGCGGCGCTGTGGCCGCGGCTCGGGCCGATTCCATAATGGTGGAGGCCGGCGGCGCCGTTTCGGTGGCGAGTAACGCCAGGCTGGCGAGAAAGGCTATGGTCAAGCGAAACAACCCTGTGCGCAGCATGGCTCAATTATAAATCCAGGGCCGGGCCAGTGCGGTAAGTGTGATCCTGAACGACGCAGGCGCCTCACGCATGCGCCGGCGACCCGCTTGCATCGGTACGCGGACACGCCGGTCCCACAGCCGCCCCTGCTCGCGCTTCACCATGCTATAGTCTGGCCATGATGTCGGATCATGCTGTTTCCCGCCGTTCTTTTCTCGCCGCTACGGGGGTCGCCGGCCTGGCGTTCGGTGCGCCCGCTTCATCCATCCCGGTCGGCCTGGAAATGTATTCGGTGCGCGAGGAACTGGACAAGGACCTGACTGGAACCGTGCGCGCGGTGGCACGGGACGGTTACCAGGTCGTGGAATTCTACGCGCCCTACTACAGTTGGACCACCGACCAGGCCAAGCAGGTGCGCAAGCTGATGGACTCGCTCGGCATCCGCTGCAATTCCACCCACAACGGCGGCGAATCCTTCACTCCCGAAGGCATGGGCAAGGCGATCGAGCTCAACCAGATCCTGGGCGCGAAGTATATCGTCTGGGCCAGTGCCGGCCGGCCCGACGGCCTGGATGGTTGGAAAAAAGTCGCCGAAACGCTGACCGCGGCCGCCGACAGATTAAAACCGCTCGGCATGGCCACCGGCTATCACAACCATCAACTGGAATTCACTCCCATCGAAGGCAAGCGCCCCATCGAGGTTATCGCCGCCAATACGCCCGCCGAAGTTGTGCTGCAGCTCGATGTCGGCACGTGCATCGAAGCCGGCTCCGATCCCGTGGCCTGGATTCAAGCCAACCCCGGCCGGATCAAGATCATGCACTGCAAGGACTGGGCGCCCGGCGAAGGCAAGGGCTACAAGGTGCTGTTCGGCGAGGGTGTGGCGCCGTGGCCGCAGATCTTTCAAGCGGCCGAGAATGGCGGCGGCATCGAATACTACCTCATCGAGCAGGAAGGCAGCCGCTTCCCGGAACTCGAAGGCGTCGAACGCTGCATCGCCAATTGGAAGCACATCAAGGTCTGACGCGGAATCCATGACGGAGCAACTGCTACTAACGCCGTTGCATCCCGACGAGAGTGCACTCACACCCCTGTTTCAAGTGAATTTCGACGAAGCTATGCTTCGCGAAATCGCTGAGGCCGACGACGGATGGAAGGCCGACGAGTGGTCCGGAATGTTCTGATCGGCGGTGATCAGAACGTCGAAACCGGCCGCTTCGGCTGCCTCCAGGAGACGCCCGATTTTCAACCCCGCCAGGTTGGCGAACCGGGCGGTTTGGCATTCATAACCAGGGAATAGAAGGCGCAGCCGCTCATCGACGCATTCATCGAGCAGGAGCTTCATGAGGCGCGCGCGAGCAGGAGTTTGCGAGCTTCCTCTAGCGCTTCCAGGGCTAGGGCGCGCGGAACGGTTGGGAACCCGAGGAGGAAGTCTTCCAGGGTATCCCCGCCCTCCAGGTATTCGAACAGCGTCTGCACGGGCACTCGCGTTCCCCGGAATACGGGCACGCCATTCATCGTTTCCGGGTCTGCAGTGATCGCGTGTGTCACGACTTCATTGTCGCTCAGTTGGCAAAATGCTGGCTACCTCCCTAAGAAGGCCCCTCCCAGCCCGAAGGCGACGGGCCGTTCTCTCCGAAAACCTGCCGCACAGCCTCTTCGGTGCCGACAGATTCGAGCTCGATTCGGCGAAGGGCTTCCAGTTCTGCGCCCGCGCGACGCCACGTCTCCACCCATCCCCGAAGTAGGGAATCATCCGAGCTGGCTTGTTGTGACATGGCGCTTTCATCATAAGCAAGGCGATATAACGAGCCATCTACCGTCGCGACCGCCGGGTGGCCATAAATTCACAGTTTGTAGAGAACCCCGGCGCCAACAGTTGCGCCCGCGCCCGCATTCTCTTATCGTGGTTGTTCCCTTTATGGCTACCAAGACTCCCATCACGGTCGCTCACGGCGACGGCATCGGACCGGAAATCATGAACGCCACGCTCCAGATCCTGGAGGCGGCCGGCGCGGCTCTCGACATAGAGACCATCGAAATCGGCGAGAAGGTTTACCTGCGCGGCAACACGACCGGCATCGAGCCCGCTTCCTGGGACTCTCTGCTGCGCACCAAGGTGTTCCTGAAGGCGCCCATCACCACTCCACAGGGGGGCGGCTACAAAAGCCTCAACGTCACCACACGCAAAACGCTGGGCCAATATGCCAACGTGCGGCCGTGCGTTTCTTACCACCCGTTTGTCGACACCAAGCATCCCAACATGGACCTGGTGATCGTGCGCGAAAACGAAGAGGACCTCTACGCCGGCATCGAATACCAGTTGACGCCGGAAGTGACCTCTTGCATCAAGCTGATTTCGCGGCCGGGCAGCGAGAAGATCGTGCGCTATGCCTTCGAGTACGCGCGCCGTCACAATCGCAAGAAGGTCACCGTCTTCATGAAGGACAACATCATGAAGATGACCGATGGCCTGTTCCACAAGGTCTTCAACGAAATCGCCAAGGAGTATCCGGACATCCAGAACGAAGCCTGGATCGTGGATATCGGCGCCGCCAAGATGGCCGACGGGCCGGAGAATTTCGACGTGATCGTGATGCCGAACCTGTACGGCGACATTCTGTCCGACGTGGCTGCGCAGATCGCGGGTTCGGTGGGTCTGGCGGGCTCGGCCAATATCGGCGACAAGTGCGCCATGTTCGAAGCTATCCACGGCTCGGCGCCTCGGCGCGCCGGCCAGAACCTGGCCAATCCCTCTGGTCTGCTGCTGGGCGCGGTGCTGATGCTGGTTCACATCGATCAGCCGGAGGTGGCCGAGCGCGTCCACAACGCCTGGCTGCGCACCATCGAGGACGGCGTCCACACTTACGATATCTTCACCGAGGGCGTCAGCACGCAGAAAGTCGGGACCAAGGAATTCGCCGCCGCCGTGATCGCGCGCGTCGGTCAAAAACCGAACCGGTTGAAAGCCGTGAGCTACGCGCGGCGTGCGGCGCAGGCAGCGGCGCGCGCGGCGACCGATCTCTCCACCGCCGTAGAGCTCAAGGGCATCGACGTGTTCGTCTTCTGGCCTTCACGCGATCCCAATGCGCTGGCCGCCGTGGCCGGCAAAATGGCGGGCGATGGGCTGGCCTTGCAAATGATCGACAACCGCGGCGTGAAAGTGTGGCCGGCGGGGCGCGCGGAGACCTTCTGCACCGATAGCTTCCGCTGCCGCTTTATGGCCGAAGGCGGCACGAATATGGCGAAATGCGTCAGCCTGCTCTCGCGCTTCGTCCAGGCAGGTATCGAGATCGCCGTCGCGCAGGCGCTGCACACCTTCGATGGCCAGCCGGGTTTTACGCTCGCCCAGGGACAGTAGAATATAGAGCATGGCCGATACCCCGCCGCTGGTCGCCGTCATCATGGGCAGTAAATCGGACTGGGAAGTAATGCGCCAGGCCGACGAGACGCTCGCCAGGTTTGACATTCCTCACGAATGCCGTGTGCTTTCGGCGCACCGCACGCCGGCACAGACGGCCGAATATGTGAGTCAGGCCGAGCAGCGCGGCATCGAAGTGGTGATTGCCGCCGCGGGCGGAGCGGCGCACCTGGCGGGCGTCTGTGCCGCGCATACCTTGCTTCCGGTGTTGGGCGTGCCGATGGAAAGCGCGTCGCTGAAGGGCCTGGATTCGCTGCTCTCCACCGTGCAGATGCCGGCCGGCATTCCCGTGGCGACGCTCGGGATAGGCTCCGCCGGCGCACGCAACGCTGCGCTGCTGGCCATCGCCATTTTGGCCGCTGGCCGGCCCGCGCTGCGCGAAAAGCTCCGGCGCTTCCGCCAGGAACAGAGCGAAAAAGTGCTTCGCGAAACCCTGCCGTAGCGGGCCGCACCGCAACTCCCCAGGTGCGCCGTGCCCGGTCGTCCTCCGGGTCCATCACGGTGCGCGTGTTATCATTGGTTCGGAAGACATTGCTGGAGGAATCGGCATGATTGGAACCCTTGGCACCCAGGAGATGATCGTCATCTTCCTGCTGGCGCTCATCCTGTTCGGTCCAAAGAAACTTCCTGAGATCGGACGGACGGTCGGCAAGGCATTGACCGAATTCCGGCGCGCCTCCAACGAATTGAAGGCCACTTTTGACCGCGAAATGAAAAACCTGGAGTCTGAAACGGGAGTCAAGGAGGTGGTCAACCAGTATCATTACGATACTTACAACTATGACTACTCTTCTTACGACACCAACTATGATGGCGCATACGTGGCGCCCGTTTCAGAGTCCCCCGCCAACCCGTCTACTACAAGCGCATCCGCAATTGAGGGCGCTGAATCACCCGTAGTTGTCGCACCTGAGGGAGCCATCGCCCATGATCCGGCGAAGGAACATGCGGACGTGAGTTCCGGTCACGCGGCCATCGCCGCCGCCGGAGATCATTCCTCCGCCCCGGCTTCGACAAACGCGGAACCGCAAGCGTAAAGAATGGATTCCTCAGACGAACAAACGGGGGGCGGCATGCCCCCACGCGGCTCGACGCCTGCCGGTGGCGGTCCGCTCGACAGAGCCAGGCGGCGGCTGGGAGGCGGGGCGCCTCCGCCCCCACCGCCCCCGGAGGAAGAGGAGGGCATGCTGCGCATGTCCTTTCTCGAGCACCTCGAGGAGTTGCGCAAGCGAATCATCTGGGCGCTGATTGGGGTCGCTGTGGCATTCTGTCTCAGCTTCCTGTTCTGCGACCAGCTATGGGACATCATTAAGCAGCCCGCCGTGGTCGCGCTGAAGACGCTTGGCTACCAGCAGCGCCTGGTGCAGATCACTCCCATGGAAACCATCAATATCATATGGTTCAAGCTGCCGATCGTGTGTTCCATCTTTATTGCGTCGCCCTGGGTGGTCTATCAGGTGTGGGCCTTCATTTCTCCCGGACTGTACCGCAGGGAGCGCCGATGGGCCGCCCCGTTCATCGTGTCCTCCGCAGGGCTGTTTATTCTAGGTGGCCTGTTCGCCTACTTCGTCGCCTTCCGATTCGCCCTCACTTTTCTGTTGGGCATGGGCCACGGCAAAGACATCGCCCCCTTCGTCTCGGTCAGCGAGTATTTCGACATGTTCGTCAACGTCGTACTGGGAATCGGTTTGGTGTTCGAACTCCCCGTCGTTATATTCTTTCTTACCCTGTTGAGAATCGTCACTCCGTCATTCTTAATCAAGCATAGCCGCTACGCCATTCTGATCATCTTCATCATAGCCGCGGTCGTGACTCCGACGCCCGATGCGTTCAATATGATGCTGTTTGCGCTGCCTATGTGCGCGTTGTTCTACGTGGGTGTCTTCGCAGCTTACATACTGACGCTCCACAGAGAGAACCGGCGATTCCCGTGGAAAACGGTCACAATCATCGTCATAGCTGTACTATTGCTACTGGGAGTTGGGCTATATATAGCCATTACTCGACACGTTCTTAGAGTAGTACCGCACTGGCCTTTCCTGCGCCGTTACTAACCATCGTCTGGTAGCGAAATGCGCAGCGCTAAGTTAACATCGAGTGATCGTCAAGGTAACCGCACGCAGCGGCATTTAGCACGATGGATCTTACTAAGGCTCTTCAGGACTTATACGACGAAAAGGAAAAGTTGGAGCGCGCGATTGCCTCGTTGGAAGCGCTGCAGCGGGTCGGTGGCGAATTTCCCCGGCTTCCTGATGTCGGCAAACGGCGTGGACGCAAGTCAATGAACTTGCAAGAGCGCGCGGAGGTCTCCGCGCGTATGAAGAAATATTGGGCCAATCGCCGCAAACAGAAGGCGTAACCCGGGCATTCGCACGAGGACCGCTGCTGACTCTCCATGCCAGCGCTTGCACGGCTGCACGATGCGGCTGTTTGGTATCATAAGGAAAGCGTGGGCGGCTAGCTCAGTTGGGAGAGCACGGCGTTCGCAACGCCGGGGTCGTGGGTTCGAATCCCATGCCGTCCACCAGATCCTCATACACGGCCATCCCAATCCCAAAACCTCAAGGGGGCTCCACGCCAACAACGGGCCAGCGTATGCCTGAGGCTCTCCACGGTTTGTTCTAGAATCGTTCTATGTCCGGTTAGGCGATTCTGGCCCCGGCTCTTCTATGTCCCGAACTCTTTTGATTACATTTGCGATCGGCATCGTCGTCATCGCCATCGCCGTGGCGGGCGTCGTCTATATGCAGCGCGGAGCGCATCTCGAGTTGCCCGGCAAGATTCTCAAAGTCCGCACCGCGCCGCTCGACGAGCAGAGCGCGGCCGCGGTGATCGATTTTCGCGTCACCAATCCGTCGGATTATCCCTTCCAGGTGCGCAGCGTAACCGTGGTACTGGAAAGCCAGAGCGGCGCCCAGACCGAAGGCGCCACGGCCTCGGAAATGGACGCGCAACGCCTTATGGCCGGTGTGCCTCTGCTAGGCGAAAAGTACAATCCGAGTTTGATGGTGCGCGAGCGTGTGCCGCCGCACACTACGCTCGACCGCATGATCGCGGCCCGCTTCGAAGTGCCTGATTCCCAACTCCAGTCGCGCAAGCAATTCCTGGTAAAAATCGAGGAGGTGGATGGCCTCGTTCAGGTGCTTTCCGAGAAATAGCGCGTTTCTGGCCTTTGCCTGCCATGCAGGCATGAGCGCTCCAAGGTTCGAGTGAGTATGCCCGCTGAATGGCGGCTCACGCCTGCGGAGGCTTACGTCTGGTGTGGAGTAGCAGCACCACCACGGAGTAACTGCACAGCACCAGCGCCAGCAGAATATACAACAAGAGCGATAGAGAGCCAACGGCAGGATGGCCGCGCCGGCTATGCCAAAACGATACCCCGGCTGGGACCACAACCAATAGCGGCGCAGCCGCGGCGATCCTCCAGCCGCCCCGCCACCGCAGCAGCGCGTAGATCGCCAGACACGGCGGAAGCAGCACGTCGCCGCAAATACACAACGCCACCAGCCAACTCAACGTGACGATCATCGATGCGTAGTGTAGCAGTCCCCGCCGCGCCGGCGCCACGCGTCCGTCAGCGAGGATTCTGCATCGCGCCCGCTTTGGCGTCCTGCCGCGCGGCTCGCGGCCGCGCGCCGCGGCCGACGCCGGTGTAGTCGAAGCCCGCTGCTGCTGCCGCCTCCGGCGAGTACAGGTTGCGACCGTCCACCAGAATCGGCGATACCATCCGCCTCGCCAGGTCCGCCAGGTCCAGCCCGCGGAATTCGTTCCACTCCGTCACCAGCACCAGCGCATCCGCATCCTCGGCCAGTTCCGCCGCCGATTCGCAGTAACGAATCCGCAGCTCCGCGTGCTGCACGCGGCAGGCCGGCCCCGCCACCGGGTCATAGGCCTTCACCCGCGCCCCCATCTGCAGCAGGCGCTCGGCGATGTGCAGCGCGGGCGCGTCGCGCAGATCGTCGGTATCCGGCTTGAAAGCCAGGCCCAGCAACCCGATCGTCCGTCCCTTCAGGATGAATAGCTTCTCCTGCAGTTTCTGGATTACGGTGTTCCGCTGCGCCACGTTGACTTCGAGCGAAGCCTCCAGCAGGCGCGCCTGGTAGCCATACTCGCGCGCCGTGTGCATCAGCGCGTTCACATCCTTGCCGAAGCAACTGCCGCCCCAGCCTACACCCGGGTTCAAAAACCGGGCGCCGATGCGCGAATCCAGCCCGATGCCCGCCATCACTTCCGTGGCCTCCGCACCCACCCGCTCACAAATGTTGGCGATCTCATTGGCGTAGCCGATCTTCACCGTGAGAAACGCGTTGGCAGCGTACTTGATCATCTCCGCGCCGGTGAGCGAGGTGATCAGCAGCGGCACCTGCCCCATCGAAGCCGGCCGCGGCAGCCCCGCCGGAGCTTCGAACGTCTGCGCCACCAGCGGCGCGTACAGCTCGCGCATAATGTCGAGCACCCGTCGGTCGCCCGAACCCACCACGATGCGGTCCGGATAGAGCGAATCGGCAATCGCCGAGCCCTCGCGCAGAAACTCCGGGTTGCTGGCCACGCCGAATCGAATGCTGCGGCGCTCTTCGGCCGGAGCTTCCGCCATCCCTTCCCGCACCAGCGTCTCCACCAGGTTGGCGCTGCCCACCGGCACGGTCGACTTGTTCACCACCACGCGAAAGCGGGAGCTGTCCAAAGCCGCGCCCACGCTGCGCGCGGCGGCTTCCAGGTACGCCAGGTTGGCCTCGCCCGAAGGCAGCGGCGGCGTGCCCACGGCGATGAAAATGACGTCGCTTTCCGCGGCTGCTCCCTCCAGCGAGCTGCGGAAATCGATGCCGCCGCGCCGTGCCGCCAATTCCAGAATCTCGGTGAGCATCGGCTCATAGATAGGCGACTCGCCGCGCTGCAATTTGGCGATTTTGGACTCGTCCGTATCGACGCACGTCACGCGGTGCCCCAGATACGCCAGACAGGCGCCTGTCACCGTTCCCACATACCCCGTTCCGATTACAGTTACCCGCATAAAGCCTGTCTGAGTATAACAGTTCACCTCCTTTTTCCGGGCCGCTCCTATGGTCTTCCTTCATGCTCAGTCACCAACAATGACAAAAATGTATGCCGTTCGCTTTGACTCCTGTATAAGGTCACCATGCAACTTCTGGATCGGCGCTTCGAATCAGGCCCGCTCTCTAGCGTCGAACCTCCAGATCGCCGGCCGCCGGCCGCTTGCCCGACCACCCGCTACAGTGTTGGAGTATAGAGGATGCACCGATTGCTCCTGACTGCCACCATCGCCGTTTCGGGCGTTAGCGCCCGCGCCGCCGAACCTCCCGCGCTGATGCCGATGCCGCTCAAGCTGGAAGCGGATGCAGGCGCGCTCGCCATCAACCAGAAGTTCACCGTAACCGCGGGGCTGGCCGACGCCCGCCTCGAGAGCGCGTTGAACCGGCTGCTAGCGCGGCTCTCGCGCCAGACCGGCATGGCCATTCCGCGCGGCAAACCGGCCGCCGGCGCGCACGCCACCTTGCGTGTCGAGTGCTCGGCGCGCGGCCCGGCGTATCCAACCCTGGGCGAAGATGAATCCTACCAGCTTGCGGTTACGCCCGAGGGCGCGCTGCTGAAGGCCGCTACCGTGGATGGCGCGCTGCGCGGGTTGGCGACCTTCGCGCAACTGGTCGAGCCCGGTGCCGGCGGCTTTGAGGCGCCGGCGGTGCGTATCGACGACCGGCCGCGCTTCCCTTGGCGCGGGCTGATGCTGGACGTTTCGCGCCATTGGATGCCGCTCGAGGTGGTCGAGCGCAACTTGGATGCGATGGCCGCCGTGAAGCTGAACGTCTTCCACTGGCACCTCTCCGACGATCAGGGGTTTCGCGTGGAGAGCAAACGCTATCCGCGTTTGCAGCAATTCGGCTCCGGCGGCCATTACTATACGCAAACTGAAATCCGTGCTGTGGTGGCTTACGCGCGCGAGCGCGGCATCCGCGTGGTGCCTGAATTCGATATGCCGGGCCATACTACGAGCTGGTTCCCCGGCTATCCGCGCCTGGCGAGCGGGCCGGGTCCATTTGAAATCGGCAGCGACTTTGGCGAGTACGATCCGGTGATGGATCCAAGCCGCGAGGAGACTTACCGCTTCCTGGATGGTTTCATCGGCGAAATGGCAACGCTGTTCCCCGACCCTTATTTCCACGTGGGCGGAGACGAGGTGAACGGCAAGCAATGGAGCCAGTCGGCGCACATCCAGGCGTTTGCCAGACAGCATGGGTTCAAGGACGCGCGTCACATCCAGTTGTATTTCAGCCAGCGCATTCGGAGGATTCTGGCGCGGCACGGCAAAACCATGGTCGGCTGGGACGAGATTCTGCAACCGGGATTGGGCTCTGGCACCGTGATCGAGACCTGGCGCGGACGCGCGTCGCTGGCCGAATCGGTGAAGCAGGGCTATCGGGGCATTTTGTCGTGGGGCTATTACCTCGATCACCTCAGGCCGGCGAGCTATCATTACGGCATCGATCCGCTGGGCGGCGACGCGGCGGAGTTGCCGCCCGCACAAGCCAGCCACATTCTGGGCGGCGAGGCGTGCATGTGGTCCGAGCTGGTGGACGCGGAAACGGTGGATTCACGCATCTGGCCGCGCCTGGCAGCGATTGCCGAGCGGCTCTGGTCGGCGCGGGACGTGACCGATGTGGACGCGATGTATCGGCGTCTGGCAGCAGTCAGCCGTATGCTGGAGTGGACGGGCATCGAGCATCGGTCCAACTACGCGCCGATGCTCGACCGGCTGAGCGGCGACCGCCCAGCGCCGCCCGTCCGCGTGCTGGCCGATGCCTGTGAAGCGTTGGGGCTCGGGCCGCGGCAGGCCCATCGCAATACCACTCAGACGCCGCTCAACCGCATGGCGGATGCGGCCCGCCCGGAGAGCGAAAGCGTGCGCGCGCTCGAATTAGCCGCTGCCCGCGTGGCGGCGGGTCCGGCTGTCGCCACCGCCGACATGGCAACCCTGCGGGTGCAGTTCAGCCGGTGGGCAGCCAACGACCGCGACTTTCAGCCGCTGGCGGACGCCAATGCGCTGCTGGATGAGCTTAAGCCGATTTCAAGAGATCTGTCCGCCGTGGGTGCGCTGGGGCTAAAACTGCTCGATACTCTCGCCGCAGGTCAAGCGGCGCCACCCGACTGGCTGGCGGCCCAGGAAGCCGAACTCACGCGCATGTCGAAGCCGGACGCGGATCTGCGCCTGGCGGCCGTGCGTCCGGTCAAAATTCTGTTGGACGCAGCCGTGCCCGCGGCGAAATAGCCGGTTCCACAGTGGTGGCGGTGGGTTGGCGGCGGCGCTGACGCCCGGTTGCGCGCGGCCGTGCGCCCTGCTCCGATGTGGACATGACGAAGAAGGCGTTGGCCATCGCTGGCTCTGCAATCTTCCTGGTCGTCGCTCCCGGGTTTGTTGCCGGGTTGGCGCCATGGCGGATTTCGCATTGGCGCGTCGAAGCTCCCTTCTTCGGAACGCAGTCTTTCTGCGCCGAAGTCCCAAGGTGGATTCCGCGGTTTACGCCATGGAAGGTTCGCCCCGAAGCCTGATGAAAGTTGCCTGGCCGGGAGGGATCGCAGCTTCAACCCAACAACCGCGAACGCTCATAGGTGCTATACTTTTGGCGGCATAATACTCATAGATTCTGCGGCTAGGACTCGTGGAGTTCTCGCCGGAAGCATGGGCTCACCCTAAAGGGGGGTGTCATGGTGCTCGACCTTATTTTCGTTCGTGCCTTCTTCATTCTGATTCTCTCCCTCGCCGCTTTTCTCCTCCATCCAGCTCAGGTATCGCCGTGGGTTTCGAGTGTGGGCGGCCTGCTGCTGGGCGGCGGCATCATTTATTTCGAAATCCGTCTGGAAAAAGTCAGCCTCACTCGCCTGATTGGGGCTGCAATCGGCTCGGTGCTGGGGATTGCAGGTGCGTTCCTGATGTCCCTGGTGGTGGAGAAAGCGTTGCCCGGCCAGCCGTTCCTGCCGGTCTGCCTGCTGTTGTGGATGACCTACGTGGGGCTGGTGGTGGGCGCCAAGAAGGGCGACATGCTCAACCTGGCGGCTCTGGGCGGCGTCTTCGGCGGGGAGAAGACCTCGCAGAAGTCATTCAAGATCCTCGACACCAGCGTGATCATCGACGGCCGCATCGCCGACATTGCCGAGACCGGCTTCCTCGATGGCGTGCTGGTGATTCCACAGTTCGTCCTGCGGGAATTGCAACTGGTGGCGGATTCGGCCGATTCGATGAAGCGCAACCGCGGCCGCCGCGGCCTGGACATCCTGCAGCGCATCCAGAAGATGGCCCACTTGACGGTGCGCATCGTGGAAGAAGATTTTCCCAACGTGCGCGAAGTGGACATGAAGCTGATTGAGTTGGCCAAAATCTACGACTGCAAAGTGGTCACCAACGATTTCAACCTCAACAAGGTGGCCCAACTGCATGGCGTGGACGTGTTGAACATCAACGAGCTGGCGAATTCCCTGAAACCGATCGTGCTGCCCGGCGAGACCATGCGCGTCTTCATTTTGAAGGAAGGCAAGGAATACAACCAGGGCGTGGCTTACCTCGACGACGGCACCATGGTGGTGGTGGACAACGCCAAGCGGCTGATCTCGAAGACCATCGACATCACCGTCACCAGCGTGTTGCAAACCACGGCCGGGAAGATGATTTTCGGCAAGTACGATGAGCGGCAGCACGGCGCCGGCGCCGCCGGGCACGAGCGGGCCGTGAAGAAGGGCGAGCCGCAGCCGGTGGCCGGCATCGTGGCCGAGAAAACCACGATAGAATCGTAGAACACATGAGAGTCGCCGTCATATTGCCCGCGGCAGGGTTGGGCACGCGCATGGGCAAGGGTGCGGCCGAAAAGACCGGCACCAGCCGCAAGCAGTTCATGCTGCTCGATGGTTCGCCCATCCTGCTGCACACCATTCGCAAGTTCGCCGCCTCCGACCGCGTCAATGAGTTGGTGGTAGCGGTGCGCGCGGAAGACATGGAGTGGGTCGGCGCCATGCTGACAGGCGAGTTTCACGGCCGCAAAGTGCGTGTGGTGGAAGGCGGCAACAGCCGTCAGCAATCGGTCGAAAACGCCCTGCGCTCGCTGGGGCCGGAGACCGACCTGGTAGCCGTGCACGACGCGGTGCGGCCGTTCATCGACCTGGAGATCATCCACCGCGCTTTTGACGAAGCGGCCGAAAGCGGCGCCGCCATCGTCGGTCTTCCGGTGATGGATACCGTGAAGCAGGTGAATCGCGGCACCGGCAAGACGCGCGTCCGCACTACGCTGCCGCGCGACAAACTGGTTCTGGCGCAGACGCCGCAGGTTTTCCGCTATGAGTTGCTGGCGCGCGCTTACGAAGCCGCGCACCGCGACGGGTTCATCGGTACCGATGAATCCAGCCTGGTGGAGCGGCTGGACGTGGAAGTCACCGTGGTGCTGGGCAGCGACCGTAACATCAAAATCACCCGGCCCGGCGACATGGACCTGGCGCGCCTGTTTCTGCACGAAGACGCCGCCAAGGAAGCGATCGGTTGAGCGAGATCCGCACCGGGCTGGGCTGGGATGTGCACCGGCTTGCCGGCGGGCGCGCCCTGATCCTGGGTGGCGTTGGCGTGCCCAGCGAGATGGGCCTGGAGGGTCACTCCGACGCCGACGTTCTTGCCCATGCCATCACCGACGCCATTTTGGGCGCTGCAGCACTGGGCGATATCGGCATGCACTTCCCGGATTCCGATGTCCGCTGGAAAGACGCCGACAGCCTGGTGTTTTTGCGCTACGCACGGCAAATGGCGGAAGCCGCCGGTTTCCGCATTGTGCATGTGGATTCGACCGTGATCCTGGAGCGCCCCAAACTGAAGGACTATCGTGAAGCCATTCGCGAACGGCTGGCCTCCACGCTCGGTCTGGAACTGGATCGCGTCTCGGTCAAGTTCAAAACCGCCGAGAAGGTAGGCCCGGTCGGGGAAGGCAAATCCGCCGAGGCACAAGCAGTCGTAACCCTAGAGCGCTAGCCAAGTGGCGCACGGACTCCGGTGTGCCGCAGCACTTGTTCCGACGCCCGGCTACCATGCGCGGAGGGGTGTCGCGAAGACTCTCGACATGGCACGCGCGAGTGCGTGCACCACGAGGGAATGCCGGCGATTGAACGAGCTTATTGCCGACAGGCGGCTAGCTGGCCAACAGGCACATCCGGCGTGCCGCGCGGCGGGCCTTTAAACGCTCATTGGCTTTTTTCTGCTTCTCCGCTGAAACGACGGTCTGGCATGCATCGCAGCGCTTCCGTATGCGCGACCGCGTCACGAATTCCGCGCCGCAGCGGCGGCACTGCTTCTTCATGGTCTCCTCTAGCGGGAGAATGCCCGGTTTCTTGGGCAGCAGATGTGAATAATGGAAATCGCAATGATTCATTGCCGGAACCTCGCAATCTTAAGTGAAGAAGGGAATCTGGCGGCCGACACGCTGACCGCGAGCGAAGCTGCGCTGGAGCGTGGCGCCGCAACGCGGGCGAAAAAAGTATCGGATCGCATTTTCCCGTAACTGGGTGATACCGCGCAAACAGGCGTGCAACTGGGGGAAAAGCCCACACCTGTCATGAAGCGCAAACTCCTCGGACGAATCGTGAGCGGGGGCGCAATGTGCTGAGCAGCAGGGACTTCAAACGACGGCCCAGCTTGTCTGGGACCACCCTCGCCGACTGCCGCCAACCCCCGTTTGTCATCGATCTCATATAATCTGCACGCCATCGGCCAGTCATGCCGCCGGCGTTGCTTCGGGTCGGTACAACTCTTCCGCCTTCAGCAGCTCCCAACGCAGATGGTTAATGTAAAAAACCAGCACCGTTTCAGGCGCCGTACTCCGAAACTTTTCGTAAACACGCCCTTCCCACCCTTCCGTAAAGTGTGGTTTCGGGTCCATGTCTTTGGCAAAAAATCCGTTCTCATGCGGCACGCCCAGAAAATCAAGAACGGCAATGATCAGGTCCAGGTGCGAGACCAGCACGGCCTGCGCCAGTTCCGCGCCAAACGCAGTATCGCCCTCCATCACCCGCGCCCAGAGACGCGGGGCCGCTTTGCGCAGAGTCTCGGTGTTCAACTTGTGCAGCCGCGCCCTGACCTTGAAGCCTTCGTAAATCTGGTAGGTCCTCAGCTTGCCGATTGAAATGCTCCGCAGCAGTTGAGCGAAACCCTCCTCGCCCAACCCGCGATACAGGTCCGAAATCTCCATGAATTGTCAGGCTATCATGAACGGCCCATGCGCGGATGAGGGGGTCCGATAATCCGCTACCCCCATTTGCGGGCGGCGGGGCGCTCAGTAGCAAGTGTAACGTTGCCGCATATGCGGTCTGCGGTACGCAAACGACGCGCAGACGAAGCTCATGCCATCCAACCCGGCGCGCGTCGCACGAGACTTGTTCGAAATTATTAAAAGGAGAAAAGGGTTCTGATAACTGGAGTCGTGCACCAGTAGGTCGACTTGGCGGTCCCGTCTCACTGCGCTAACGCGCATGTTCACTGCCGAGCAGCGCCCGCAGCATGGTACGCAGCGCCTGGCCGCGATGGCTGACGGTGAACTTGCGCTCGCCTTCCACCTCGCTGAAGGTGCAGCCGAAGGGAGGGTAATAGAAAAGCGGGTCGTATCCGAAACCGCCGCTGCCGTGCGGCGCATCGGCAATGACGCCTTCCACGCTGCCGGAGTGAACGCCGACAAGCTGGCCGTTGTCGACCAGGGCGATGGCGCAGACGAACCGCGCCCGCCGGTCCGCCACGCCGCGCAGTTTTTCGAGCAGTAGGCGATTGTTGGATTCATCGGTGGCGCCGGGTCCGGAGAAGCGCGCCGATAACACGCCGGGAGCGCCGCCCAGCGCATCCACCACCAGCCCGGAATCGTCAGCGAAGAGCAGGCCGGACGCGCGGACGCCGTAGTGGCGCGCCTTGATGATGGCGTTCTCGGCGAAGGTGGCGCCATCTTCCACGCAGGCCGGAATGGCACGGAAATCGGGCAAGGGCTGGATCGCGACGCGCTCGCCGGCGGCCAGAGCGAACTCGCGCGCCTTGCCGGCATTGCTGGTGGCGCAGAAGAGGTGCAGTGGGATCTCGCCGGCGCTCAAAGGCGCACCGCGTGCTTTTGCAATTCGACCAGTTGAGCGATGCCACCGCGCGCCAGCGCCAGCAGTTCGGCCAACTGGGCGTCGTCGAATGGGCTGTGCTCGGCGGTGGCCTGCACCTCGACGAAGCGGCCGCCGCCGGTCATCACCACGTTCATATCCACGTCGGCCTGCGAGTCCTCTTCGTAGCAGAGATCGAGCATCGGCGAGCCGCCGACCAGACCCACGCTGGTGGCGGCGACGTAGTCGCGCACCGGCATCGACTTCAGGACGCCGAATTCGACCAGGCGCCGCAGCGCCAGCGCCAAGGCTACAAAGGCCCCCGTGATGGATGCCGTGCGCGTGCCGCCATCGGCCTGCAGCACGTCGCAATCGAGCATCACGGTGCGCTCGCCTAGCGCCGTCATGTCCATCACGGAGCGCAGCGAGCGGCCGATGAGACGCTGGATTTCGTGGGTCCTGCCGGAGGGCCGGCCCTTCACCACCTCGCGCGGCGTGCGCTTGGCGGTGGCGCGCGGCAGCATGGAGTACTCGGCCGTCACCCAGCCCTTGCCGCTGTTGCGCAGAAACTGCGGCACGGAATCCTCAACCGTGGCGGCGCACAACACCTGGGTGTGGCCGAGTTTCATCAGTACCGAGCCTTCCGCCGTCATCAGGTAGCCGGTAACGATTTCCGCCTGGCGCATTGCGTCCGGTTTCCGATTGTCGATCCGCATATGGTGTTATTGCCCCGAACTTCTCAGGACGAAATACAGAAACAGCATGAGCAGCAGAATTCCGCCGATGATGATAACCACGCAGGGAAGAGCGCCCTGCGGGACGGCCTGACTGGCCCGTTTACCCCTAGGCGGCTTGAATTTCGCCATCTATGCGATGGTAGCACCGCGGTTTCGCGCGCCCGAGGATGGGGAGTGGCTCGCGCGGCTGCGAGTGCCGCACAACAATAGCGAAGCTCTCTGTTCTTAATGGATTCCCAAGAATCTCAGCACGCAGGTACGCAAGGATCTGGTCTCTGGCTCTGTATCAGGGCATGGTTTCAGCCGCCGTCGGATCCGAAGAGTATGGGTTCAGCAGCCTTTTGACTGCCGACGCTTTTGACTGCCGGCCTTGCGACACGGCTGAAGCCATGCTTGATACCGGGCTCTGTTCCCACTTCCGCGCCGCACGCCGGGCGGCGCCGGCCGCTCACTGTTTCACAAATAAGGCCTTGCTGAGCTGAGGCGTTTCCCGATATTCCTGGCGCGGCTTCCGGCGAAGGCCTTGCGCGAATCGCCGCATCCAGTCGAAGGTGAGGCTGAACAGGAAACGCAACCCCCGTAACAGGTATTTTCCCAGCCACAGCATGCCTAGCCCGGCGGCGGCAAATACGCTGGCGAAGAGGATCATCAAGAGGCCCTGATAAAAAGGAGGGAAGTTGTCGAAGAACTCGCCTATCGGACCGTTCAGTTGGACATAGCCGAGCACGACCAGTCTGTCAAATAACTGCGGCAGCAGAATTCGGGTCAGGCCCAACAACATGGTCAGCGCGCCGACCAGGAGGAAGCTTCCCGCGACCGAGTAATACGCGACCAAAACGCCTAATAATGCGCCCAGGAGGCCCACTGCTACCCCCATGCCCGCCGCGCCCAGGGGAAGCCCGAAAAGGGCGATGAGTATCCCGCCCACAATATACAGCGGCAGGTTTCGCTTGGTGCCGGAGCGCACCATCGCACCGGGCAACCTGTCGGACACTACTTCAGCGGGTTCGCCGAAGTTCCGCAACACGGCGAGTATTCTCGCAACGTCGTCTTCGCCCGGCGTGCGCTGGTAAGCCTCATAAAGGTGCGACTCGATCTCCCTCAGAAACTCGGCCTGCTCATGGGCCGGAACCAGGCGGAGCTGTGACTTCACACGCTCAAGATAGTCACCCGCAATCTTCGCCACCACTTCGGGATAGTTGTTCATTTTGTCTTACCCCTTTCGGACCACAATCTTCTTCCTGGCATGATCGGATTGCTCCGAGGCCTTCCACTTCTGCTGAACCAGGGAAACCAATACGTCGAGCTCCTGGCTCAGCGCATCGAAGAGCTGCCGGCCGGACAACGTCAGGCCATAGTATTTGCGAGGCGGTCCCTGATCCGACTCCACCCATTCGGAGCGGACCAAGCCGTCCCGATCCAGCCGCGCGAGTATGGGATAGATCGTGCCTTCCTTGAGTGAGATGGAGCCGCTTTCGGAGAGAACCCGGACCAGCGAATAGCCGTAATGCCGCTCATCATAGAGAACCCCCATCACCGCCAATTCCAGGATGCCCTTCCGTAGCTGGGTGATCCGCCGCTCTCTGCCTTCGTCCGAGTACTCCACAATGCCAGGTATACGATAATGCCAGCTACCTGGTTCCAATTATTATTGAGTAGCTCCCGCGATCATGTCAGAATCAAAGCTGATGACGCGGGGACTGAAGATTCTGGCGGCGGGCGCGTGTGCGCGCTCGCCGGCTGCCACAGCCCGGTGGCGATTCCTCCCAATCTGTTTCCGGCCAGCGCGGCAGGCGGATGGCGGCGTGTGGTGGCAGCGCGAGGTTCCGGTGTCGGAAGCTCCCGATCCCGTGCCGCGCAACGAAATCGAGTGGCTGGAAGAGGGTTTGTACGAAGGCCCCGGCAAGGTCGATGCGCGCGTATACGCGCTCTCTTCCGCGACGGTGGGCCTGGAGCTGAGCCAACGCTGGCGGCCTTCGGCCGATACCGTGTTCTTCAGTCGCGGCCACTTTTTCGTGGTCATCAAATGGCAGGCGGCCCAGCGGCAAGCGCTCGAAAGCTTCATGCGCGAGCTGCAAGGGCGCCTCGGGCCGCCGGATTCTCTGCCGCGGAGCTGAAGGCGCCATTTCGCAATTATGATTGCGACCTATCGCGCGAATTGCGGGTGAGGTGCTGTAACGCCGGCGGTCATGCCGCCGGTTCTTTGCGGGCCGCGTGGGCATTCCCGTCGATGTAGGGCCGTGCACGCCGGGACCATGACCGGCGGCAAAGACCGCCGGCGCTACAACTCGCGCGCGTGTGCCGAGGAGCAACCTGGAGTATGTTCCCAAATTCTCGAAAGGGCCGTGCTGAACCCGCGAAGGCCGGCCCT
>CAVXJY010000105.1:0-5610 GCA_963761855.1 Bryobacterales bacterium
ATCATAGAGAACCCCCATCACCGCCAATTCCAGGATGCCCTTCCGTAGCTGGGTGATCCGCCGCTCTCTGCCTTCGTCTGAGTACTCCACAATGCCAGGTATACGATAATGCCAGCTACCCGGTTCCAATTATTTTGAGTTCCCGCGATCATGTCAGAATCAAAGCTGATGACGCGGGGACTGAAGATTCTGGCGGCGGCTGCTTGTGGCGCGCTCGCCGGCTGCCACAGCACGGTGGCCATTCCTCCCGATCTGTTTTCGGCCAGCACGGCCGGCGGATGGCGGCGCGTAGTCGAGCGCGATGTTCCGATATCGGAAGCTCCCGATCCCGTGCCGCGCAATGAAATCGAGTGGCTGAAAGAGGGCTTGTACCAAGGCCCGGGCCAGATCGACGCGCGCGTCTACGCGCTCGCTTCGGCAACGGTGGGCCTGGAGCTGAGCCAGCGGTGGCGGCCTTCCGCCGACACCGTGTTTTTCAGCCGCGGCCACTTTTTCGTGGTCGTCAAGTGGCAGGCGGCGCAACGCCAGGCGCTCGAAACCTTCATCCGCGAGTTGGAGGGACACCTCGGCCCGCCCGACTCCCTTCCTCGGAACTAAGGCCGCTTAGGCCGCGCACGCGGACACTATAATGTAAGGAAATCATGCCGCTTTCCGGTACCCAGATGGCAAGCCCGGATGCCATCGCGCGCTACGAGGCGGTGATTGGGCTGGAAGTTCATGTCCAGCTCGCCACCGCGACGAAAATCTTCTGTGGATGCCCGACCAGTTTCGGCGAGCCGCCGAACACGAATGTGTGCCCGGTGTGCCTGGGATTGCCCGGCGCGTTGCCTGTGCTCAGCCGGCAAGCCGTGGATCTGGCGATCCGGGGCGCGCTGGCGCTCAATTGCCGCATCCGCCCGGTTTCGCGTTTCGCCCGCAAGAACTATTTCTACCCGGACCTGCCCAAGGGCTACCAGATTTCCCAATACGACGAGCCGTTCGCCGAAGGCGGTTACGTGGATATCGAAGTGGGCGGCGAGCGCAAGCGTATCGGTGTGACGCGCGTCCACATGGAAGACGACGCCGGCAAGAGCATGCATGAGGGCTTCAAGGATTCGAGCCGTTTTTCTTACGTCGATTTAAACCGCAGCGGCACACCGTTAATCGAAATCGTCAGCGAGCCGGACATGCGCGGCTCGGATGAAGCTTATGCTTACCTGACCGAGGTCAAGCAGGCGCTCCAGTTCATCGAAGTCTCGAGCTGCGACATGGAAAAGGGCCACCTGCGCTGCGACGCTAATGTGTCGGTGCGGCTGCGCGGGGCCGAAAAGCTGGGCACCAAGGCGGAGATCAAAAACCTGAACTCGTTCCGCTTTTTGAAAGAGGCCTTGGATTACGAGATCGCGCGTCAGGTTGCCCTGCTGGAAGGCGGCGGCACGGTGCTGCAGGAAACCAGGTCTTACGATCCGGACCTGGGTGAAACCGCCGCCATGCGCAGCAAGGAGCACGCCCACGATTACCGCTATTTCCCGGAGCCCGACCTGGTGCCGCTGCGGATCGGCGAGGCCTGGCTGGCCGAGGTGAAAGCCGGCATGCCCGAGTTGCCGGCCGCTCGGCGGGCGCGCTTCGCGGCTGAGTACGGGCTGCGCGAATACGATGCCCAAGTGCTCACGCAGACCCGCGCGCTAAGCGAATACTACGAAACCGTGGCGCGTGTCTCCGGCGATCCCAAGACCGCCGCGAATTGGGTGATGGGCGACCTGATGGGCGCGCTCAAGGCCGACGGCAAGGAGATCGGCGACTCGCCGGTGAGCGCGGAGAATCTGGGCGCATTGGCCCGGCTGATCGTCGCCGGAGAGCTTTCCGGCAAGCTCGGCAAGGAAGTTTTTGCCAAGATGTTTTCGACCGGCGAGGCCGCGGCGGCCATCATCGAACGGGAAGGTTTAAGGGAGATCAGCGACACAGGCGCACTGGAAAAGGTGATTGCGGATGTAATCGCCGCCAGCGCCAGGCAGGTGGAGCAGTATCGCGGCGGCAAGACCACGGTGATGAACTACCTGGTGGGCCAGGTGATGAAAGCCACGCGCGGGCAGGCCAGCGTGGCGGTGGTGACGGAATTATTGAAGCAGAAGCTGGGGTGAAACATGTTGCAGGTTGGCGACAAGGCTCCCGATATAACGCTGCGCACGGATAGCGGCGCGGAGTTCAAGCTCTCCTCTCTCAAGGGCCAACGCGTGGTGTTCTATTTCTATCCCCGGGCCGATACGCCCGGTTGCACCATCGAAGCCTGCGAGTTCCGCGACGGCATCAAGAAGTTCGCGAAGAAGGGCGCGGCGGTGGTCGGCATATCGCCCGATAAGCCGGCTGCGCAAGCCAAATTCAAGGGCAAGTACGATCTTCCGTTCACGCTGCTGGCCGATGAAGAAAAAACTGCGGCCCAGGCCTACGGCGTGTGGAAAGAGAAGAATATGTACGGCAAGAAGGTGATGGGGATCGTGCGCAGCACCTTCGTGATCGGCCCCGACGGCAAGATCGAAAAGATCTACGCCAAGGTGACAGCCAAAGGCCACGCAGCGCAAGTGCTGGCCGGGCTGTAGGGCGTTGGTTGGCCCTGTGTCGGGCGCTTGATCGCCTTCTATTGCACCCTTCCCGCCGCCGCGTGGATCTCCTCCAGCATCGTAGTGGTGCGCAGGCTTTGCGGGGCAAAGCCGCATGTCTCGATGACGCGCTCGACCTCACCCACCCGGTCCCGGTACGCCGGGAACTCGACCACCGTCTCGGCGCCGTGATGAATCTGCGGGTTGATCGGGAACGGCACCAGGGCCAGCGCTTCCAGCAAGGCTTCAAGACGCCGCGGGTCGACCCTTATCGACACCGCCAGCAACTCGCCTTCACTGGTAGACAGATGAGAACCGGCCGATGCCGGATTCAGCCAGACGCTCATGGGCGATTTCTCCCTCACATCCGGCGATGGGGGCATCCGACAACAAAAAGCCCTGGAGCTCTGGGCGCCAGGGTCGCAATTGCTCTCGAACGGACCGAATCGCCTTTAGCATTTTTTTCCGTGGTTGCAATTAGCCGGGCGGCGAACCGCCCTAAATCATTCCACGTCGGCTCTAGCCTATCACGACCCACGCCGGAGATCAATGGCTTGACCAGCACAAGTGCTGCCAGCACCCGCAGCTAAATGCGAAGAGTTTACAACCTGGCGGACTACCGAATGATCGCTGACGGTGCGAGAGGGAATCCATTGGCCGGACGGGTTCCATGACGAAGCGGATCGCGCGCCTCGACGATGAGGCCGGCATTTATGTGCGAGCGTGATGCATATTCAACCCTTATGTGCGGTTTGGTATCCTCATAAGGAGCGCACATCCGTGTCCGCGCCTTCCGGGGAAAGTCAATGAAGCATAAGTACCTTGTTTTTTCCATCGTGCTCTTGTCGTCCGCCGTGGCGGCTGATGCGCAATCCAGCTCGGTCACGCTTAACGGCAGCCCGTCGCGTCAGATCGGCCAGCCATTCCTGATCCCGAAAACCTCCAACCCCAACCTGGTGGAAGGCCGGGAGTTTTGGAGGCCCAACGGCATCGCCTTCGACACGTCCGCTTCGCCTGCCCTGGTCTACGTGGCCGACACGCTGAACAATCGCGTCCTGGCGTGGAAGAGCGCGACCGGCTTTTCTAACGGGCAGGTAGCCGACCTGGTGATCGGGCAGCCGGACCAGTACACGACTACTCCGTCCGGTCCGGGCACCACCTTCACCACCGGCTTGAGCTATCCCACCGGCCTGGCGATTTATAATGGCGACCTCTACGTCGCCGATAGCGGCAACAATCGGGTCTTGCGCTACAAGGCGCCCTTCACGCAGTACGCTCAAACGGGTTCGTATCCCACGCCGGATCTGTTCGTCGGCCAGCCATCGCTGAAATCGAAAACGGCCAACTATCCCAGTGGCGCCCCCACCGCCCAGGGTCTGTCTTTTTCGACCGGCAACTCCACCGTCTTTCTCGCTGCCATTGCCTTCGATAGCAGCGGAGACATGTGGGTCACCGACCCCGGCAACCGCCGCGTGTTGGAATTCAAGGCTGCCGATGTCGCCAATGGCGGCGGCCTGTTGACTGCCAAAGTCGAGTTGGGGCAACTGGATTTCGTCAGCCTGCAGACCCCGCTGAGCCCGTACAGCGCCAGCAGCCAACTAATTGCCAATCAGTTCGCGGTGCCTTCTCAGTTGGCGTTCGACGCGGCCGGCAATCTCTATGTCTCCGACGCCGACCCGACTGCCCCGGCTAATCTGAGCCGCGTGTTGGTCTTCACTCCCTCTGCCACCAGCGGAGTGGCGCCCTTTACCAGCGATCAGGCCGCCGCACGCATTATGGGCGTGATCGAGGCGTCGCAAATTGCAAGTCTCACCGCCGCTCAGCAACAGGCGGCTATCGATGCAACCACGCTCGACAACCCGGGCGGCATCTTTTTTCTCGCCGATGGCAGCGTGGGCGTAGTGGACACCAACTATAACCGCATTCTGGTTTTCCCGCCTTATGCTTCCTGGCCCGCCGCAACCACCACTTTTTCTCCGCAGGCGACCGGCGTGCTCGGCCAGAGCGGCTCCTTCCAGAGTTTCGGCGTCAACGGCAACTCCACTCTCACCGTGATCACTCCGCCGGCTAACGCGACGGTATTCTCCAACCCAATCACCGCGGCATTCCTGCCATCCACCAGTGAGCTGTTCGTGGTGGATACCGGCAACAACCGCGTGGTAGTGATGCCGAATCAGTCCGGTTCGGTGCCGTTCGGCAATGCGACGCGCGTCCTCGGGCAGGATACCATGACCATGAATTCGGCCAACCTCATCGAGGGCCGCGAATTCCAGTTCTATAACGGACAGGGTGCCGACGCCGGAATTGCGCTCGATACCTCCGGCCCGGTGCCGCATCTTTATGTGGCCGATCCATATAACCATCGCGTGCTCGGGTTTTATGATGCGCGCA
Source organism: Bryobacterales bacterium (assembly GCA_963761855.1). Taxonomy (GTDB): domain Bacteria; phylum Acidobacteriota; class Terriglobia; order Bryobacterales; family Bryobacteraceae; genus Bog-375. The sequence goes on from CAVXJY010000105.1 coordinate 4,968, forward strand.
AGCTCCAGGCCGGCGGAGTGCCGCAAGGCCAGCACGCCGACATTGTCATCGGCGAGCCGGACTTCAATACCGCGCTCTGCAACTATCCTTCCGGCGATTACACCCTGACCACCGCTTCCGGCCTTTGCTTCCCACGCGGCGTGCTCACGGATTCCAACGGCAACCTCTACGTGGCCGACACTAGCAACGGCCGCGTGGTCCGTTTTCCCGCGCCTTTCTCCAAATGGCCGCAGACACAGGTGCTCGAGTCCGCTGACTTGGTGCTGGGCCAAACCAGCCTTACCGGCGCTCCTATCACCGATCCCAGCGCCGTCCACATGGCTGCGCCCTACGGCCTCGCATTTTCCGGCACCAACGGCCTGCTGGTGTCCGACGTTACCGACAATCGCGTCCTCTATATTCCCTTTTCGAGCGGCCAAACCTTCACCGCCGGAGCCGACAATGGCAAAGCCGCTACCAAGGTCTTCGGCCAGCCGAACTTCGTGACGATTACACCGGGTTCCGCCATCAACCAGCTCAACTCCCCGCATCACATTGCGGCCGATACCAGCGGCTATGTGTATGTCACGGATTACGGCAACGGTCGCTTGCAGATTTTCGGCGATCCCAATAGAGCATATGTAATCGTTAGCGGTCAACATAA
>CAVXJY010000106.1:0-8047 GCA_963761855.1 Bryobacterales bacterium
GCTCCCCCCATCAACCGCGGCCGCGCGCCGCCCGATCGCTTCCTTCCAGCTCCGCCATCAGGCGCAATGCCTCTTCCGAATTGCCCCCACGCTCCGCTTCCCGAATGCGCGCCTTCATCTGGTCGCGGAGACCCCGCTGCTGGCTGCGCCGGATGCTTTCCATTGCCGCCGTCACCGCGCCAGGCGTAACTTCCGCCTCTCCCTCGAGCACGGCCTCCGCCAGCAGATTCTGGTCGGCCTCCTCCAGACGGGCATGCAGATTCTCGAAATTTAACCGTCCGCCCGCGGATTCGAGCGCACACGCGGCCTGAAACACACGGCCGGAGGCGAAACCGGCCGCCGCATCCGATTGCTGCAGCTCTCTCAGTATTTCCTTGCCAACTTCCTCATCGGCCAGAATCGCATTCAGCAGCAGCCGTTCGTCGTGCCGCAACGCGACTTTCGGCCGCTCCATCGGCTTCTCCCGCCGGCTGGCCGCCGTTTTGCGGAAGCTGTCCAGCACCATCCCCGGTTGTACGCCGATGTACGCCGCCAGGTCGTTGGCGATGGCGCTGCGCTCCAGCGGGTCGGCAACCTTATCGACCGCCGGCAGCAGCGCATTCAGCACCGCCACCACGCCCTCGCTCGAATGCACGTCGTGTTTCGAGCGCGCGCGGTCGGCCAGCCAGTAAAAGTATCCCTTGGCCTCCTCGAGCCGCTGCTGGTATTCGGCCGCACCGCGCTCGCGGCAATACTCGTCCGGGTCCAGGCCGCCATCGAGCTCCACGATCCGCACCTGCATGCCCTCTTCCAGCAATAGCCCGATGGAGCGTTCGGCGGCGTTCGAGCCCGGAGCATCGGGATCGAAGTTCACGGCGATCCGCGCCGAGTGCCGTTTCATCGCCTGCACCTGTTGCGCCGTCAGCGACGTGCCGCAACTCGCCACCACGTTGGCGATACCCGCCGCCGTGACCCCGATCGCATCCATGTAGCCTTCCACCAGGATCGCCCGGTCCTGCTTGCGGATGGTCTCTTTGGCGCGGTGCAGGTTGTACAGCACGTAGCTCTTCTTGTAAATGGCGGTCTCGGGCGAATTCAGATACTTCGGCTCGTCATCGGCCGCCAGCGCGCGTCCCCCAAAAGCGATGATTTTCCCCGATTCGTTGTGGATGGGAAACATCAGCCGATTGCGGAACCGGTCATAGAAACTGCCGTCCGGCCGCTTGCCCACCAGGCCGGACTGCTCCATCTGCGCACTCGAGAGATTGCGGCGCTCGAACATGCGTACCAATGCGTAGCCGGATCGCTCCGCGTAGCCCAGACCGAACTGGGCGATGGTCTCCGGCGCCACGCCGCGCTTCGCCAGGTATGCACGCGCCGCCTCGCCCGCCGCGGACTCCAGGTTGGCGCGGAAAGCCTCCTGCGCCATTTCATGCATCTCGAAGGCTGCGCCGCGTTGCCGCGAGTCCTCGTCGGAGTATTGCGAGCGCTTGGGCAGCGGAATGCCATAGCGCTCGGCCAGTTGCTTCAGCGCCTCCCAGAAGCTGAGGCCTTCCTTCTCCATGATGAACTTGACCACATCGCCGCCCGCGCCGCAGGAAAAGCACTTATAAAACTGGTGGACCACGTGAACCGTGAAGGATGGCGTTTTTTCGCTGTGGAAGGGGCACAGCCCCATATAGCGGCTCGGGCCCGATTTCCGCAGCTTCACATACTCGCCCACCACGTCTTCGATGCGGACCTGCGACTTGAGCTGATCGACGAAATCCATAGCGCCTTGCGTGTATTATCCCGCAGTGTCACCCTGGGCTGGCAGATGGTCCGCGCACGCGCCGGCCGGCGCGGGTCCGTAAGCCGCCACGCCGATCTGGCGATCGTGGCGCGGGCCGCCCTGGCCTGCTGTGTCGAGAGTCGTCTCGACATTTCTTGGTGCGCCCGCCGGCGTGGCGGGAGTTCGGATAACACCCGCACTTTAGACCTGCGGCATGGCCGCCCGCACCCGCGGCGCACGCTCGCCGATGGCCGCTGGCTCCGTTCCGGCAGAGCTTCTGTGGGGCGCGCCGGAATCGGCTACAATTGAGAGGGACGAAGGAGGCCAAAGATGCAGCCACTTTTGACTGCGGGCCCGCTCAATCTCGGATTACCCGAGGTTCTGGTAATTGCCTTGATTGCCTTACTGCTTTTCGGCACCAAGAAGGTCGGGGATCTCGGCAAGGGATTGGGTGAAGGCATCCGCAACTTCAAAACCGCCCTCAAGGGCGACGAAGAAACAGAAGTAAAAAAGGACCCGGAAAGAGTCGAAGCGAAGAAGTAATTGGCTTCCTGGATCCGCCCGAATCTCGGGCGGCGCTCCGCCGGCTTTTGGATTTAGGCAATAAAAAACCCCGCTGGTTCATCCGAGCCAGCGGGGTTTTGGCTTTCTAGGCGGGACTCGCAGCCTATTTCTTCTTGGGTGGAACGATTGCGTCCTTAGCGGCCTTGGCCACGCGGAATTTCACGACCTTCTTGGCCGGAATCTTGATGGCTTCCCCGGTCGCCGGGTTGCGGCCCATGCGGGCCTTGCGGTCAACGCGCACCAACCGGCCGATGCCGGGCAGCACGAACATGCCGTTCTTCTTCACTTCGCCGATTGCCGTGGTGGCTAGCCCTTCCAGGATGTCCTTCGCCACCTTATTGCTGACTTGACCGTGCGCGGCGAGCGCCTTCACCAGTTGCGTCTGGGTCATTCTTGTCGTCGCCATATCTCTCCTTTGATTTGATTCTCCCGTACCTGTTTTTCGATGTGCCGTCGGTCGGGCCTTCGGCGCCCTAGCAGCGCCACATCACTCCATCGAACCGTACTGAAGGCCCGCCGCTCCGTTGGAGCGCGGCCTCAATCGATAATAATCATACGGGAAGGTCATGGGGATGTAAAGAGCGAATGCGTCAAAAACCCCGATTTTTCGAGGTTTTTTTCGTAGACGCGAGCTCGAAGCCCCGTTTTACGCGGTTTCGGCGAAGCCGGCGCCGGGAATCCACCGCAGTTCGCCGCGCCCATACCCTTCGCCAGCCGTGTTTTTAAGGATGCGGAAGCGCACTTGGCCGGCTTCCACCGGCTCCAGCGCGATGCGCACCGCCGCGTAAAGCTTCAGCGGAGCCCCGCCGGCGCTGGTGTCGGCTCCCGCATCCGCTTCCATCCGGGAGCGCGTCTGGTTGAGAAAAACCAGGGCGGCTCCGGCCCGGGCGATGGCCCCGGCCAGTTTTTGCAGCCCGGAGGCGAGCACCCGGCTCTGCAGTCCCGGTCCGCTGGTCCCGATCGCCGCATCCAGTTCGACCGCCGGAACCAGCGCCGCGGCCGGGTCCACGATCAGCAGGCCGACGGCCTGCGTGGCGGCCAGTTTGGCTGCCATCTCGAACGCTTCCTCGGCCGACTCTGGTCTAACCACCACCAGCGGCGCCAGCGCCACTCCCAGGGTTGCCGCGTAAGCCGGATCAAATGTGCGATCCACGTCGATCCAGGCGGCGCCCGCGCCACGCGATTGTGCGCGGCGAACCATTTGCAATGCCAGCGTGGTCTTGCCGGATCCGCTGGCGCCAAAGATTTCGGCGATGGCTCCCAGCGGCAGGCCGCCCGTGCCAAGCGCTCGATCGAGCGGCTCCAAACCGGTGGGGATGATGCCCGGCGTACGCAACTGAGCTTCACCCTCGAGCCGGGCCAGCTTAAGCAGGATCGCGCGCTGCCGCTCCTGCTCCGTCATCGGAACCCGCGCTTCTCGTCAGCCGTGAAAAGACGATGGCCACGGGTCGGCACAGGTGAACACGGATAAGAATCAAGGGGCTTCTCTGGGCTCATCTGCATTCATCCGTGGCTCGAAACGGAGCGAGCCGCTTTGCCCCTGCGCGGGGGTTACCTTCTGGCGGGTGCCGGCTTCGGTGCTGCCGCTGGCGGCGCCGGCACGGGCGCACCATCGACGGCCGCTTCCGCCCTCGTCAGTCCCAGCAACTTCCGCAGCTCGGCGTCGATGGTCATCCGGATATCGGCGTTGTCTTTCAGGAACTGGCGCGCCGTTTCTCTGCCCTGGCCGATGCGCTCGCCCTTGTAGCTGAACCAGGAGCCACTCTTTTCCACCACGTTCTGCGCCACTCCCAAGTCGAGCAGGTCGCCTTCCTTCGAAATGCCTTCCCCGTAAATGATGTCGAATTCGGCTTCGCGGAACGGCGAGGCAACTTTATTCTTCACCACCTTGACCTTGGTGCGGTTGCCGACCACGGTGTCGCCATCCTTGATGGCTGCGATGCGGCGGATATCCAGCCGGATGGACGCGTAAAACTTCAACGCCCTGCCGCCGGTGGTGGTTTCCGGATTGCCGAACATCACGCCGATCTTCTCGCGGATCTGGTTGATGAAGATCAGGCAGGTTCGCGACTTGCTCACCGCGCCCGTCAGTTTGCGCAGCGCCTGCGACATCAGCCTTGCCTGCACGCCCATGTGGCTGTCGCCCATCTCGCCTTCGAGCTCGGATTTGGGCACCAGCGCTGCCACCGAATCCACCACCAGAACATCGATCTGCCCGGAGCTGACCAGGTGCGACGTGATCTCCAGCGCCTGCTCGCCGTAATCCGGCTGCGATACCAGCAGGTTGTCCACATCCACGCCCAACTTCTTCGCATAGGACGGGTCAAGCGCGTGCTCGACGTCGATGAACGCCGCAATTCCGCCCTTCTTCTGCGCTTCAGCGGTAATCTGCAATGCGATGGTGGTCTTGCCCGACGATTCCGGTCCGAAGATCTCGCAGACGCGGCCCCGCGGAACGCCGCCAACACCCAAGGCCGCGTCCAGTGAGATTGAGCCCGTCGAGATCACCGAGACCGGTACAATGGCGTCCTTCGACCCCAGCCGCAGAATCGAGCCTTTGCCAAACTGCTTCTCGATCTGGCTAAGGGCCAGCTCTAAGGCGCGTGCGCGCTCTTTTTCGTCCATGGTGGATGATACTCCTGGATGGGGTGAATGCTCATTGTAGCAGCCCCAACAGATGGTAGTGCCGCTGGCGGGCCCCATCTCTCAGAGGTTTTCCCGCGCCGTATAATTGGAGCGAGAGGTGCCTCATGACGCGCCGCATTTTCGCCGCGTTGCTGCTTTCCGGCTTCCTTGTCATGGCCGGTCCCAAGAAGACAACTGAGACCGCCAAGGGCGAAAACGAGGACCTGATCCTCACCGCTACCCTGTATATCGATCCGCAGGAGATCAAGCAAGTGGTCGGTTCCGATCTGGAAGGCCACTTCTTCGTCGCCGAGATCAAGGTCGAGCCGAAGTATGGCAAAGAAATCGCCGTGGACCCCGATGATTTTGTGCTCTGGACCAACAAGAACGGCGAGCACACCCAGCCCTACGAAGCCAGCCAGGTGGCGGGCAAGAACGTCATGGTGATATCCCCCGCCAAAGGGACAGACTCCGGCGGCGGGCTGCAGACCGGGCCGACTTACGGCGGCATGCCCGTCCCTGTCGGCGGACCGATCATGTATCCTTCCAACGGCGTCGGCGTGGGCAGCGGCGGCTCGAGTCAGGTCGACTCAAACAAGGCCACCGTGCATGTCACCTCCGATGAGCAGGACAACCCACTCGAAAAGGCCCTCGATCAAAAGATGCTGCCCCGTAAGAAGACCCTCCAGCCGGTCTCCGGCCTGCTTTATTTCCCCATGGAGAAGCAGAAGATGAAGGACCTGCAGTTGCTTTACGGCGGCAAGGAAAACCGGATCACGCTGCAGTTTAAGTAGGGTTGGGAGTGAGCCTGATTTAGCGCTGGCCAGGTTGAAGCGTGCTCGCTGGATTACGAGTTGGTCTTGGTCGAGACTAGCTTTGGGACGAGGCTAGGGGTCGGGCCAGCAGGACAACTTCGGCCTGCAAGCCCCGGATTCTGTCTATGGTCCTCCCAGCCCATTCCCATTCCATATTCGGGTCTCCGTCGAGGTACACGGGCCGGCTTGGAGGGCGGAGTTTGAGCTCTCTCACCACCACCGTTTCGAGGTCCTCCCAGGGCACAGGCTGCCCGTCCACATAGAGACTCGGGCGCCTGAGGTCTGGTGGGGACACCAGGACGATCTTGAAAACGGAGGGATTCAGCTTCAGGGCCTGCGGCAGCACTTCGCGGTCCGCCAGCAACCCGGCTTGCAGCACTTCAATCCTGGCCAGCGCGTTGGCGGCGTAGAGAATCCATAGCGCCGCGTAGTCGAGGTCCCCGCGTGTGATCAGCCATTTCTGCGCCTTGTATAAGCAGGGGAGGGCGTGACTGGCCGCGGCCAGAAGCTGCAGCCGGGTGTCGCGTTCGCCCAGTGCCGTCAGGCGCTGGCAAAGGGCGGCGATAGTCTCGTCGTGAGTGTAGAGGAGGCGTCCTTTGGCCAGCAGGGAATGGATGAACGAGTTCGCAAGCGAGCCTTCCACGGTCTTGCGAAAATCGCCGCGCGTCATGAGGTTGGCATGGACGTTGATGCCGTCTGCATACAGGAAGACACCTTTGCAGTCCGGCTTTTTATCGTCGATCGTCACCAGCACCAGGTCGATATCGGACTTAGACCAGACCGTATCGTGCGAGAGACTGCCGCAGAGAATCGCGGCGAGGATGGAGCGATCGCGTTTGACTTGTTCGACCAGCGCAGCTAGCGCGGTGTTGAACCGATCCTGAACGGGAGCTCCGATTCCCCTCTGCGCCGCCTCTGCCATGCCACCCTGCTCTGGCGATTATATCGCTATCGTCCGGCCCAGACTGTCATTGCCGAGCCGGCCAGCAAAGCGCGCCAGGCGGTTGGCGCGACGGCTGGGCGACAGCCGCGACCAGTTGCGCACGGACCACCGGCTCCGGCAGCCAGGGGCAGGTACCGATATGAAGTTGTTAACGCTTGCGGCCAGGTCGATCTTTTACTGAACCTTTGGGACCGCAAACGCGTACGTACCGGTCAAGCTGGCTCCGAGCGCTGTTTTAGGCCTTTCTCGGAGCGAAGCGATCCCATCTCAAAGGAGCGTTCCACTTGACCAGACGACTCACTCTCTTGCTCGTTACTTTGTCTGCTGTACCGGTTGCAGTCCTCGCACAAGGGTCGGCAGCAGCACCCGTTCAACCTTCGCCATCAGCACCGGCTAATCCCATTTCCGCCAGCGAAAACAAGATGTACACAATGCTCAGCGGCGTCGTCATCGCCGCTGCCGAGAAAATGCCTGAAGCGAACTATTCGTTCAAGCCGACCCCAGAAGTTCGGAGTTTCGGGCAACTGGTCGGCCATCTCGCCGATTCCCAGTACTTCTTTTGCTCGTCGGTAGCAGGCGAACCTGCGCCCGCTAGTGGGATCGAGAAAAGCAAGACCAGCAAAGCGGAGCTGGTAGCTGCACTGAAGGAGGCGGTTGCCTATTGCAGCAAGGTTTATGCCGGCATGACCGATGCCAAGGGCAGCGAGATGACGAAACTGATGGATGCCAATTTCGCAAAGCTCACGGTGCTCTCGGCCAATACCGCACATGACTACGAACATTACGGGAACATGGTCACATACATGCGGCTGAAGGGAATCGTCCCTCCTACAAGCGAGAAAAAGGGCGCTCCAGCAAAGAAGTAAGTCGCCGCGAAGAAAGGGCCGAATAAGGGCGCTGCGCTGCCCGCGGATATACCGCGGCGCCGGATACAGCAGGGGTGTGGCCTTCCGTGATGCGGGCCGTGTGCGGACCTACTCCTCCGCCGTATCCGGTTCCGGCAGGCTATCCTGCTCGCGCGCGACCCAGACGTAGAGCACCGGCAGCAGGAAGATCCCGAGAATCAGCGCGGCCATCAGGCCACCTACAATCACGATGGCGAAGGGGCGTTGCGAATCCGAGCCGATAGCGTGCGACAGAGCGGCCGGCAAGAGCCCGAAGCTCGCCACCAGCATGGTCATCATGATGGGGCGCAGCCGTTGTACGGAACCTTCTATGGCGGCCTCGAGGATGGTGTGGCCCCGCGCACGAAGCTGGTTAATGTATTCGAGCATAATCACGCCGGTCTGCACGGCGACGCCGAACAGCGCCAAGAAGCCGATACCGGAAGAGACGCTCATGTGGGTGTGG
>CAVXJY010000107.1:0-34909 GCA_963761855.1 Bryobacterales bacterium
GCTCGCGGCATTACAGTGGAGCGGGCGCCAGCACGGTTGGGCGGCGGCATCGACGGTTATGTCCCGCACTTATAAAGGGATTCCGAGAAACCGAAGCCTTATAATAGGTGTTTCCGTTCAACAGGAGAGACCTTTGTCGCTGGAAGACGACCTACTCAAGCAGCGCTTGGCGCGGGTTCGCGAAATTGAGGCGCTGGGGTACCGGGCTTACGGCCGGCGCTTCGATTTCACCCACACCATTCCGGAGATCCTGGGCGCATACGGCTCCAAGACCGCGGAGGAACTGACGCCCGAGGTGCGCGTGCGCGTGGCTGGGCGCATGATGACGGTTCGCCACATGGGCAAGGCGGGCTTCGCCCATCTGCAACAAAATGGCGAGCGGCTGCAAATTTACGTGAAGAAAGACGCGGTGGGCGAACGCGATTTCCAGCTCTTCAAGATGCTGGATATCGGCGACATCGTGGGCGTGGAGGGCTACCTGTTCCGCACCCGGACGGGAGAGCTGAGCGTCCACGCGGAAAAGCTGGAGTTTCTCTCCAAGACGCTGCTTTCGATGCCCGAAAAGTGGCACGGGCTGGAAGATGTGGAGATTCGCTACCGCCAGCGCTACCTGGACCTGATCGCCAACCCGGAAGTGCGCAAGGTGTTTGTCACGCGGGCGCGCCTGATCTCCTCGCTGCGGCGGCAACTGGAAGCGCGCGGTTTCATCGAAGTGGAAACGCCGATGATGCAGCCGCTATACGGCGGGGCCGCGGCGCGGCCGTTTGTCACGCACCACAACACGCTCGATATCGACCTGTACCTGCGGATCGCGCCGGAGCTGTACCTGAAGCGGCTGGTGGTGGGCGGCCTGGAGCGGGTTTACGAAATCAATCGCAACTTCCGCAATGAAGGCCTCTCCACGCAGCACAACCCCGAATTCACCATGCTGGAGTTCTACCAGGCCTACACGGACTATCGCGGGCTGATGGACTTCTCCGAAGAGTTGCTTAAGCAGGCGGCGCTCGATGCGGCCGGATCGGCGGAAGTGGAATATGAAGGGCAGCGCCTCGATTTCGGCGCCTTCGAGCGCTACACCATGCGCGAAGCTGTGGTGCAGTTCTGGGAAGGCGAAGGCCGGCCGGCGATCGAGGATGTCGCCAATCCCGAGTGGCTGCGGCTTCATTCCGGCAAGCCCACCGCCGGCGAGGCGCTGACCGACATCTTCGAGCGCCGCGTGGAACACCAGCTCATTCAGCCGACGATCGTTTACGACTATCCCGTCGAGACGTCGCCCCTTTCCAAGAACAAGCCGGAGGATCCGGCCTTCGTCGAGCGCTTCGAAATCTACGCAGCGGGCATGGAAATCGGCAACGCTTACACCGAGCTCAACGATCCGCAGGAGCAGCGGCGCCGCTTTGAAATGCAGCTTGCGATGCGTGAGCGCGGCGACGAAGAGGCGCACCAGATGGACGAAGATTACGTGCGTGCGCTGGCCTACGCCATGCCGCCCGCCGGCGGCGAGGGCATCGGTATAGACCGTCTCACCATGATTCTGACCGGCTCGGGTTCCATACGCGACGTGATTCTTTTCCCGCTGCTGCGGCCCGAAGGCCCGATCGATCTGGTGCGCGCGCTGCGCGAGTTGGATGAGTGAGGCGGCTCGGCAAATGAGTGACACGAAGTCCAGACTAGCGCCACCTGGCAAAGGGCTTTTGATTGCGGCTCTGTCTTTACTCGCCGGCTGCAGCCATACCGAGCACGTTACTCGTGAGATGTCCTGGTCGGTTGTTTCACAGGTGCCGGGCCGGATCGACACGCTTCCGGAGGGCGCCGTCAGGCTCACCTTTACCCAAGCCCCGAAGTTCCACGAAGGCGTGGTCGTCGCTGGCCTCGTTGAACATCTCCAGGCATCTGGAAAGGAAAGAATCTCGGTCGACTTCGAAATTCACTGCAAGCGCCGCAGGTTTAGCCTGATCAGAATCCGTTCCGTGGACGGGCTCCCGGTCGAAACCACTGCCGACAACATGTGGTCGGAACTCCCTGGCGCCCTAGAGCCGCAGGACTCAGGGCCCTTTCCAGATGTCTGCCGCTATTAGCCTATGACCCGTTCCCGCTTCGATTCCTCCGTCGCCTCTCGCTACCTTCGGGCTCACCGCGCCGCATGGGTGATCTCCGTCTGTTCGGGGCTTTCGTTCAGATATCCACTCTCGTGTCGCGCACCCTGCCGCGTTTTCTTCCCAGCGCGGAGGATATGCTTAGCTGTGTATCGTGAGTGCAGAGCGATTGGTACAGTAATCACAGTGCAACTCCCGAGACAATTATGACGCGTTCCCGCAAGAATATGATTAGCTGCGTATCAGGGCACGGCTTTAGCCGTGCCGCAGAGTCATAGTGAGGAATCGGGCTTTAGCCCCTGGCAATGGCCAAACCGGACAAGATCGCGAGTGCAGAGCGGCCGGTACGGTAATTACACTGCAACTCCTGAGACGATCATGACGCGATACCGCTTTGAGCTTTTCGTCGCCACGCGCTATCTGCGGGCTCACCGCGGCGCATCGGTGATCTCCGTCATCACCGTCATCTCCGTGCTGGGCGTCGCGGTGGGGGTGATGGCGCTGGTGATCGCCATCGCCGTCACCACCGGCTTTCGCAACACGCTGGAGCGCAACCTGCTCGGCGCCATGGCGCATATCAGCGTGGCCGAGAAGCTGAATGACGGCATCGACAATTGGCGCAATCTCACAGCTCGCTTGCGGACCGTTCCGCATGTTACCGCGGTATCGCCCGCGCTCTACACCCCGGTATTTCTGGCCGGCGCTATTCAATCGCACGGCGCGGTATTGAAAGGAGTGGAGGTCGACTCGGAGCTGAAAATCAGCGACGCTCTGCGCCATCTCAAAGCCGGCTCCATCGCCCGGTTGCGCGATCCGAATGCGACGCCGCCGGGCATTGTTCTCGGCTCGCGACTGGCCGAGGACACCGGCATGCGGGTCAACGACAACATCACCGTGGTAAGCCCGGAAGGCGAGCTGACGCCGTTCGGCGCGCTCCCGGCCCTCCGCCGCTTCAAGGTGTGCGGGATTTACGAGACCGGCTTTTTCGATATCGACGACACCTGGGCGTTCACTTCCATCGCCGCGGCGCAGAAGGCGCTGTCGCTCGAGGACGTGATCAACCAGATTGAGCTCAAAGTGGACGACCTGAACCGGGCGCCCGAGATCGCACGCGACGTGGAACGCGTGGCCGGCAGCCGCTACACCACCACTACATGGGAGGAGCGCAACAAGCAACTGCTGGGCGCGCTGCGCATGGAGCGCGTCGTCTCGATGATTGTGATCGGCCTGATTCTGCTGGTGGCGGCGCTGAATATTTTCATCACGCTGGTGATGATGGTGATGGAAAAGTACCGGGACATCGGCATCCTCATGTCGATGGGCGCGCGGACCGCGCAAGTGCGCCGCATTTTTATGCTGCAGGGAGTGCTGATCGGCGTGGTGGGCAGCGCCATCGGACTGGCGGGCGGCTACACGCTGGCGTATTTCGCCGACAAATATCACTGGGTACATCTGGATGAAACGGTTTACTCGCTGAGCTTTGTCCCCTTCGAGGCGCATTGGGTGGACGGGGTGTGGATCGCCGCCACGGCCATCCTGGTCAGCTTTTTGGCGACGTTGTATCCGGCGCGCAACGCCACGCGAATCGCTCCCGCCGAAGTACTGCGGTACGAATAGGGCGGGCGGGAAAAGCCGGGACGGCTTACGGCAAGCGGCTCCGGGTGCTCAAAAACAATGCGCTGAAGAACAATGCGCCCGCAAGCGGGCGTTGGCAAGCTAAAGCATGCCCCACCAAAGCGCATGGCCGGAGACGCGGACCGTTCGGGCTATACGGGGCCGGCGGCCTGCCCGGCTTGAGCGCGGTTCATAATCTCGTCAGCCAGTTTGTGCGGGTCGTCTACTCTGGCCAGCGTCAGCCGGCTGGCTTCGCCGGCGGTCTCGATAGATAGATCGCCCACGTTAAAAACGCGCTGCGCCAGGCGTTGCTGTACGCGCACATCCTGGACTTTGGCGAGCTGAATGGTGCGGGTGGTTTTGGAGGCGAGGCCGGTTTCGTATCGCAGCCGGTCCCCTGTCACTACCGTCCGCTGGGCTTGCCGGCGCAGCCAGCGCGCGGCCGGCCATAGCAGCACCAGCGGTGGAAGGATCATGACCCAGTGGTGTGGGAACTGGCCCTCCCACAAAGCCAGATAAGCGATCTCCAAACCGAGAAACACAATGGCGGCGGCGATGGCGCCGGCCTTCAGGAACTTGGTGGTGGGACGAATGATAATATCAGGCACGGATGCTGCGCTCCCCGAGCGATTATTGTAGCGCGCCCGAGTTTGGAAAGCGGCGCGTCTTTTTGGCTGTTTGGCTAAACGAATTGGCCGCCCAATCGTCCAATACAGAGGCGGGCGCGGGGCGAGGGCGGACGCGTCATCATAATGAAGGAGATTGACAGCATGCGGAAAGCCATAATCCGGATCTGCCTGGCGGTACTGCCGGCCGTCGCTGTGCTGGCGCAAACCACGCCGGACAAGTTGACGTTTGAGGTAGCTTCGGTGAAGGCGGCCGACCTGCCAGGCGGCGGTCCGATGATGATGGGGATGAGAGGCGGCCCTGGTACCTCCGACCCGGGGCAGGCGACCTTTTCGAATGTCACGCAGCGGTTGCTTCTCGCCAAAGCCTACGGCGTGCAGGACTACCAGATTTCGGGCCCAGGCTGGCTCGACACCGAGCGATATCAGATCGTCGTCAAAGTGCCGAAGGGCACCACCAAAGAGCAGTTCCAGGTGATGTTGCAGAACCTGCTGGCGGAACGGTTCAAGCTGACCCTCCATCATGAAACCAAAGAGCTGCCGCTATACGCGCTGGTGGTGGCGAAGAGCGGGCCCAAGCTCAAGGAATCGGCTCCGCCGCCGGCCACCGATGGCGCGGCGCCCAAGGATGCAGCCGCGGAGGCCGGGGCGCCTCCGCCTCCAGGCCCCGGAACCGGCCCGCCGCGAGGTTCTCCGCCCGGCGGTGGCCTCCCGTTCCGCCCGGAAATGGGCAAAGATGGATTTCCGAAGCTGCCGCCGGGTGCGGGGCGGGGCGGCGTAATGATGATGATGATGCCTGGGCGAGCCCGAATGATCGGCAACGGCCAGCCCATATCCAAGCTAGCCGATGCGTTGTCGCGCCAATTGGGGCGTCCGGTGGCGGACAAGACCGGCCTGACCGGCACGTACGATTTCACCCTGGATTTCGACCCCGAGGGCTCGATGGGCGGGCGCGGGATGATGATGAGGCTGCCCGACGGTCCACCGCCGGGAGGCGGCGGCGGAGGTGGACCAAGCGCAAATCCCTCTGAAACCGAAGCCGCGGGCCTCTTCACCGCGTTGCAAGAGCAACTCGGACTTAAGCTGGAGCAGAAAAAGGGCCCGCTCGATATGCTGGTGGTCGACCACTCCGAAAAAGCGCCCGTGGAGAACTGAGCGGCCTCTTCAGGAGACGCCCGCAACGAGGCCCTCGATTATGCTAGGTTCATAGCTGGAATGCGACTTTTTCCCGTATTGAGGATCGGTGTTCCGATCGCCGCCATTTGCCTGTGCATGCAAGGGCAAAACCCGCCGAGCCAAAACCCGCCAGGGAAGGAAGCACAGATCGAAATCAAGGGAATGCCGCCTAGATCGAATCCGACCGATTATCCGGACCAGGGCCAGGCAGGCAAGGTGACGATTGGGGCCGAGTTCCAGGGGCACGCTGTCCCCACGGCCGAAGGAAATCTGACCACGGAAGACTACGTGGTGGTCGAAATGGGCTTCTATGGCCCGCCGGGTGCGCGGATCACGCTATCCTCTGAGGACTTTGCGCTTCGTATTAACGGCAAGAAAACCTTGCCAAGCCTGCCATACGGGATGGTGCTCGGCAACGTCAAAGACCCCACCTGGGTGCCACCTGAGCCGCCAGCACCGAAGGAGAAGAACCTCAACATTGGCAGCGATGAACCAGAGCCGAAATCGAAGGAGCCGGCCTTTCCGGTCAGGGTTCCGCTCGAGATTCAGCGCGCGTTGAACCAGCGCGTTCAAAAGGCGGCTCTTCCGGAAGGCGACCGCGCTCTTCCCGTGGCTGGACTGATTTTCTTCCAGTACGGGGGCAAGATCGAGAAGATCCATACGATCGAGCTGACGTACACGGGCAGCGCCGGAAAAAGTACCTTCACACTCGAGCCCTAGCGAATTGGCGCAACGCCACCGCCGCAATCGCCGCACAGCCGGCGACGCGGCGCCTGCGGCGAGCGAGAGCGGCTTTGGATCTCAAGCGGAGGTTTTTCCGGGCCGGACGCGCTGCTTCCGTGATACCGTGAGTGGTCTCTCGCATGACGCCGAACATCTCAATCGTCATCCCGGTGCATAACGGGGCAGCCTACCTGGAGCAGTGTCTCGAGGCCATCCACAATCTGAGTCCAGCTCCGCTCGAGTGCATTGTGGTGGACGACGGTTCTACGGACGGCTCGGCGCGAATCGCGCAGGCAGCCGGGGTGAGCGTGGTCTCGGCACCCGACCGGCGCGGGCCCGCTTTTGCGCGGAATCTGGGCGCCCGAATGGCACGCGGCGAGATACTGCTTTTTGTAGACGCCGACGTGGCGGTGCCGCCGGACACGCTGGCGCGCCTCGCTGCGCGGTTCTCGGAAGATGCGGCGCGCGACGGGGTAATCGGGAGCTATGACCAGGATCCAGCCGGCCCGGACTTGCTCTCGCAGTACCGCAACCTGCTGCATTGTTATACGCACCAGCGCGGACAGGCTCGCACCTGCGGATTCTGGACGGGATGCGGCGCCATTCGCAGGGCTGTCTTTTTGGCGCAGGGGGGCTTCGACGAGGCGCACACGCGCCCGTCGATTGAAGACCTGGAACTGGGAGCGCGCCTCCGGCAAGCCGGGCGGCAGATCTGGCTGGACAAAGGACTCCAGGTCAAACACCTCAAGCGGCTCCGCTTCTGGGAGGTGGTGAAGACGGACCTGGCGGACCGCGCCATTCCGTGGACGCGGCTGATCCTGCGCTCGCGCCAGATGCCGACCGACCTGAATCTGAAATGGAGCCAGCGTTTCAGCGTTCTCGCGGCGGGCTGGGCCGCGCTGGCGTTCATCCTGTCAGCCATTTTCGCGACGGCCTCCAGTGCACGGTTGGCCGCGCCGCTGGCTCTGTCGGCAGTGATAACCGCATTGGCCGTGGCGGCCCTGAACCACGATTTCTATCGGTTTCTCGCGCGCGTGCGGGGTCCCTGGTTCTGCCTGCGTGCGTTTCCCTTGCATGGCCTTTACTTCCTGTGCGGCGGTACCGGGTTCGCGGCCGGGCTTGCCGCACATTTGTGTGCCCGGTGGAGCGGCCGGCCGGTTGCGAAAAGGCTTGAGGCAGACAAGCCGCTGCGGGCGGATCCGGCTGAGGCACCAGCAGGGCTTGAGCTGCCGCTGGACGCGGCCGCGGCGCCGCATCCCACGACCTCGTGATCCGCAGCCCAATGGCTTTGCCGCCGGTTTCCCCAGTGGGCACGATACTCGTCATGGCTCAGGCTGCTTCAACCGGTGAATGGCGAGGGCGCGTCACGCGGCGCTTGACAGGCGGCGCGCTCATCTTATGAACCCGAAACGCGCCATCATCATCGGAGCCGGTCCGGCCGGTTTGACGGCTGCCTACGAACTGCTCAGCCGCACCTCGATCCAGCCGATCGTGCTGGAGAGGAGCGACTGCGTCGGCGGCATTTGCCGCACCGTCAACTACAAGGGAAACCGGATCGACATGGGTGGCCACCGCTTCTTCTCGAAGTCGGACCGGGTGATGGAGTGGTGGCTGCGCATGCTTCCTTTGCAGGCCTCGACGGGCGATTCCGCGGCCATCCGATACCAGGGGAACGAGCGGACGCTGGCCACCAGCTCGGCCGGTCCGGACCCGGCCACAGAGGATCGAGTGATGCTGCTGCGGCCTCGCAAATCCCGCTGTTACTATGTGCGCCGCTTCTTCGACTATCCGATTACTCTAAGTGCGGACACGCTGATGAAACTCGGACTATGGCGTGCCTGCAGAATCGGCGCGAGCTACCTGCGCAGCGCCCTGTTTCCACTCAAACAGGAGAGCACGCTGGAGCAGTTCTTCATCAACCGGTTCGGCGCGGAACTCTACAAGACGTTCTTCAAGTCTTACACCGAGAAAGTATGGGGCGTCCCCTGCACCCAAATCAGCGCCGAATGGGGCGCCCAACGGATGAAGGGCCTGTCAATCCGGGCAGCGTTACGGCACGCGCTGAAGAAAGCGTTCCGCAGCGGCGACGGCGGCCTGGCGCAAAAGGGCACCGAGACTTCGCTGATCGAGAGGTTTCTGTATCCGAAGTTCGGCCCCGGACAGATGTGGGAGGAGGTGGCCCGCCGCGTGCAGGAGATGGGCGGCCAGGTGGTTACGGGGCACAGGTGCGACCGGCTGACCACGGAAGGGTGGAGGATCAAGTCGGTTGCGGCCACCAGCGAGGCGACCGGGCTGAAGGCGACCTTCGAGGGAGATTACTTTTTTTCGACTGCGCCAATCCAGGAACTGATGCGTTCTCTCGATGTGCCGCCGCCGCCCAATGTGCTGGAAGTGTCCGACGGCTTGGTTTACCGCGATTTCATTACGGTCGGCCTTCTGGTGCGCTCGCTTAGGATTCGCGACTCGGCAGAGCGCGGCGAGAAGCTGATCCGCGACAACTGGATTTACATTCAGGATCCCGATGTGCGACTCGGCCGGCTCCAGATCTTCAACAACTGGAGCCCGTTCCTGGTGGCCGATCCCTCCCAAGTCTGGTTGGGACTTGAATACTTCTGCAACACATCGGACGCAATCTGGAATCTGCACGATGCGGAGATGGCCGCGCTGGCGAAGGAAGAGCTGGCGAAAATCGGCATCATCGACGCAGCCGAAGTGCTGGATGCGACGGTCCTGCGCATGGAGAAAGCGTACCCCGCCTATTTCGGCACCTACCGTCGATTTGGCGAGATCCGGGAGCACATGGACCGGTACGAGAACCTGTTCCTGATCGGCCGCAACGGCATGCACCGCTACAACAACCAGGACCACTCGATGCTCACCGCAATGATTGCCGTGGACAACATCATCGCGGGCGACACGAGCAAGAGCAAGCTATGGGAAGTGAATACCGAGATGGCCTACCAGGAGTGAGCTCAGGCCTTCAGTCTGCGGTGTCTCTCCGCAATCGAGCGCCGGCGAGCTCCGTTTCCTGCAGCGCGGCGAGCAGTTTCTCCGCAACCAGCTTCACGTTCGGTTCCGACAGCATCTCCAGGTGATTGCCGGGGAGATCGTGGAGCACGATACCACCTTGAGCCATGCCGCGCCAGCCCATGTCGGGATAGTCAAAACCGCCGACGTGCGGCTCCTCGACGCGGAATAGAGCCAGGCTTCCAGGCCAGACCGGCGGCAGGTACCGGGCGGCGGCGCTGCGGATTGGCAGGCGCTGTATGCGCTGCCGCTCGGTGGCCAGAAGCGCGCCGATCTTCCGGCGGAGATACGGCCCGGCACCCGAGATGCCGGCATGGCGCAGCTTGCGCTGTTGATAGAGGAACCGCCGGTAAAGGAGCTGGAGGCGATAATGCGAGCGGGCGAGCGCTCCAATGCGCCCGGCCCACGCGTGGTTGTAACAGTCCAGCAGCGCGACCAGGCCAACATCCTTACCCGTGGTGGAAAGTTGCCGCGCCATCTCATAAACCACGAAGCCGCCGGTGCAGACGCCGGCGAGGTGGTACGGCCCTTCGGGCTGCAGAGCCAGCAGCTCGGCGACATAGCGCGCCGCCAGTTCTTCCAGCCGATAGCCGCCGGAGCCGCGCGGCGGAAGACGAAACGCGGTGAGCGGCTGGCCGGGGCCGAGACTGCGCGCAAGACTGAAGAACGCCGCCAGATCGCCGAATGAACCGGGAACGCAGAACAGCGCGGGCGTGGAAGGCTCAGCACTGACAACAAGGTGAAACTCCTGCGGTGCGGATTGGAGGCTGGCCGACGGCTGCTCCGGCGGCGCAGCGAGCAGCTTTGAAACACCCTCCACGGTCGGATCTGCGGTGAATTCGACGAAGGAGATTTCCATTCCCTCCGAGGCTGCGATTCGCGCCAGCAGAACGGCGCACAGCGAGGAGTCGCCTCCCAGATCGAAGAACCGGTCATGGAGGCCGACGGGTCCGACAGCCAGTGTCCCGGCGAAGATTGCGGCAAGCCGCTTCTCGGTCTTCGAGCCAGGCGCCACGAATGCCGGCCGCGCCGCAGCCACGGGACGGATCTCGGCGACGCCGAGCCGCGCGGAGAGGCCGATGCGCTGAATCTTCCCCGTGGGTCCCTTAGGGATCTCGTCGAGGAACAGGATCTTCTCCGGGATCTTGAAAGCGGCCAAGCGCCGGCCGGCGAATTCTCTCAAAGCCGTCCCGGTCGTGCTTTCGCCGGGTTTCAGCACCACGGCAGCCGCTACGGTTTCGCCCAACAGCGAGTGCGGCGCCGAAAACGCGACTGCCTGGGCAACGGCCGGATGGGCGAGCAGAGCTTCATCGATCTCGCGGGGGGCTATCTTTTCGCCGCCGCGATTGATGATCTCCTTCTTCCTCCCGCTGAGGAAGAGATATCCGCCGGCGTCGATCCACCCTTCATCGCCGGTGCGAAACCAGCCTTGGGTGAAAGCCGCGGCGTTGGCCACCGGGTTTTCGGCATAGCCGGCGGTGACGTTTGGGCCGCGAATCACCACTTCCCCGGTGGCTCCGGGCAGCAAAAGACTCCCGGCGTCGTTCATGATGGATAATTCCGGCCCGGCGGCGATTCCAACCGAGCCCGGCTTACGCTGAGCCGGGGGGAGTGGGTTCGACGCCATCTGGTGAGCCGCCTCCGTCATGCCGTAGGCCTCGATGACCGGGACCTGAAAGACCAGTTCCATCTCCTCCATCAGAGACGGCGGCAGTGCGGACGAGCAGGAGCGGATGAAGCGCAGGGAAGTCCGGACGGGGAGTTGCTTACCGGATTTCGCGCGCGCAAGAACCAACTGATGCAGGGTGGGAACAGCGGTGTACCAGGTGGGTTGGAACTCCTCGATCCAATCGAAGAACCTCGGGGCAACGAATCCCGGACAGCAGACCACGCTTGCGCCCGCCGCGAGCGAGGCCAGCACGGCCGCTTCCAGCCCATGGATGTGAAACAGCGGCATCACGTTCAGGCAGCGGTCGGCGGGGGTGAGCGCGAGCGAGGCGGCAATGTGACGTGCCGATACCAGCAGGTTGGCCTGCGTCAACGGCACCAGCTTGGGCCGCGATGTGGTTCCCGATGTGTGGAGCAGGAGGGCCAAGTCCTCGGGGTTTGGAATACCGCCGGAGGGCGAACCAGGCAGGCTCGCATCACCCGGGTGGAGGTCGATATCGCCCGCCAGTCCCGATGCCCGCAGCTTGAGTTCCAGCAGCGGAATATGGAGCGCGGCTGCGACCTGCCGCACGGCGGAGTGAAGGCCGGCTTCCACCACTACGGCTTGCGGGCGCAGATCCGCCAGGAAGAACTCGAACTCGCCGGCTGAATAGGCGGGGTTCAACGGCGCGCAGGCGACGTGCGCCGCGAGGCCCAGAAATCCTACGGCCGCCTGAGGCCCGTTGGAACAGACGAGTACGACCCGCGACGGCTTCGTCAGCCCGAGGCCGGCGAGCGCAGCGCCGACCCGGCCGGCGGCGGAGTCAAGATCACGGAAGGTAAGAACGCCAAAGCCTGGCGCCAGAATGGCGGGTGCAGCGGCATGCTGCGCAGCCTGCTCCTGAATGAATTCTCTGATCACGCGATTCGCTAAACATCATCATCACACGCAGCAAGACGCCGCATCAGATTCGGCCGCTTTGGGGACGGAATCAGGGGAGCGGGAGCGCGCACACCACCGTTTTGACCTTGCCGCTTGGCTCCTGCGCGATGATCTCGACCGCCTCTACGGACACGCGGACGCCTTCGCCCAGCACGGCGGTCATGCGCTGCACCAGTTCCGCGGGCCGTGGTTCGCAGCGCCGAGCCCAGACCACCCGCAGGAGGAACTTGTCCAGCTCCTCCTGGACCACTTGCACCTGTTGCACACCTTCGACGGACTGAAGCCCCGGCAGGATGGAGAGCGCGTGCAAGCGCGAGCCGCCGGGCCGGGCGATGAGATCGTCGAGCCTCCCATCGATATTCTGAATCAGCGGGAGAGTGCGGCCGCAGGAGCAGGGCCGCGGGGCCAGGGTTACCAAATCGCCGAGGCGGTAGTTGATGACCACCGTCGCGCGGTTGGTCAGGTTCGAGAGGATCAACTCGCCGCGGGCGCCGGGCGCAACGTCGGCTCCGGCGGAGTCCACTACGCGCACGGCGACCTGATCGGTACTGATATGAAAACCGTGCCGCGCCTCACACTGGAATCCGATGCGCAGCGCCTCCACCGCCTGATAGGTGCTGACGACGGGGATGCCGAGCTCCTCTTCGACGATGCGGCGATCGGCCTGGGGCATCGCGTCCGCGCCGTAGGTGACCGCCTTCGGCTTTTCGATCCGCCGGCCGGTTTCCGCCACCCAGCGGAGAAACGCGCCGAGATGCGAGCCAATGCCGCGATAGACATCGGGTTGGTACTCGTTTACGGCCGCCAGCAGCTCCTCGAAGGGCAATGCGGGATCGAAGCGGCGCCGCGCCAGTTCCACGCGCCGCGGCAGGATGGTCCGGTCCTCCCAGAACCGCTGGATTTGATCGCCGGCGCTGCCTTGGCGATTGAACACGGCCTCGCGGTAGCCGGCCTCCCTGCCGACGAAATGCGCGAGCGCAATCCGCTGCCGGCGGCCGGCGGCCAGAGCCTGGAACAGGGCGCCGGAATCGTAGCGAAAACGGCGCCTCCTGCCGGAGGTGCCGCTCGACAAGAGAGTCAGGCCGTCGCGGCGTTGGTATGCCGCGTCGGCGAACGCATCCGGCTGCAGCGTGAGCGCCAGCTTATCCACCAGCGGCATCGGGCGCAAATCATCCGCCGAGCGAAAATCTCCAGGCTCGGCGCCGGCCGCGCGCATCCACTCGCGATAGTAGGGCACCCGTTCCCAGGCGTGCCGCACGATTGCGCGAAACCGCCGGGACTGCAGGGCCCTTAACTCGTCCTGAGAGCGGTACGCGACCGTCCTTTCCCCGAGCGCATGCGACGCGATGAGAGCCGTTGGGCCAATCCGGAATAAAAAGTTCACTGTGCAACCATCGACACCGGCACTGGTCCTAAGTCAACCCGTTGCCGGATCAACAGCACGCCGCACGCGGGCGGGAGCGGCCACCAGCAGCGCGCAGGCGATCAAACCGGCCAGCGAAATGCCCACGCCGATTCCGAACGTGTCCGACCGGAAGAAGAACTGAAGCTCGTGGTCGCCGGCGGGAACCACCACGCCCATCAGCGCCAGGTCCACATGGACAATCGGCAGTTGCTTGCCGTCCTCGGTGGCGCGCCAACCCGGAAAATAGGGCGCGCTCAAACGCAGCAGAGAGGGTGAGGCAGCACGATAACGGATGCGATAGGAATCGTCGCTGTACGAAAGTACAGTGGCCGTCGCCGATGGATCCTGCAGAATGGGGTTGTGCGGCAGGAGCGCAAGCGACTGCGAATGAGGATCGAGGGTCTCGAGTGCGCGTGCCGCTTCAAGCCTGTTCCGGACGTCCACGATCGACCTGGGAAAATACACGCGCGGCAATACGGATGGATTGGATGCCACGCCGGCTGAATCGGCCCTGGTATAGACGCTGACGCCAAGACCGTCCCTGAGCTTGGGGTTTCGACCCATGGCGGCCCGATATCTCATGTAACCCTGGATCGGCAGCGCGGCGTACCCGCCGGTGGTTTCCAGGTGAAGATCAAGCGCATAGTTCTGCGGTCCGACCGTGGCGCGCCGTCCTCCATCGAAGCGCGTAAGAGGCGGCACCGCCGGCACCACGTGACGCTGCAGGGCATCTTCCCCGGCGCCGTAGGACTGGTCGAACGAGAAATGGCCGCAGGCGAGTGGATTCTCGAGTGAATTCCAGTACAGGACGTCGACAAACAGAATCGCAATGATAATGGCGCCCAGGTAAGGCACGCGCCAGCGCCCTACCGCCCAGTTGAATCCCGCGGCGGCCAGCATGGCCAGACCCAGAGCAACCACAAACCAGCCCTGAATTGGCTCGCGGACCTTGTTCATTCCGGGCAGCAGCATCGCCACGCGGTAAAGGCCGGCCGTGGCGCCGAACATGAACCATGCGGCAGGCACGATCAGGAACACCGCATGCAGGCGGTTCCTGCTCCTGGCGAGCCCGAGAGCCGCCAGGGGAAGCAGCAGAAAGCCTGCGTAAAAGTAATACTGGGTACGGTCTGCGGGCCCCGTGTACTTGTCCGAAAACACACCCAGCCAATCCGGTGCCGCCAGGGTCGGCAGGGTGCGGAACTCAAGCACCCCTTCCGTGGTCCGCGTATAATTCAACCGGGCGCGGAATGAGGAGTGCACGAGTTCGAGGGTGGGCACAACCTGAATTGCAGCTACGACGATAGCCAGCGCCAGCATTCCCGCCACGATTGAGGCGATCCGAAGCCATCGGCGCGGGGTGCGGTACAGGTCCGCCAGCGCGTACAGCCCGAGAGCCAAAAAGCCGTACATGGCGGTTTGGAAATATCCGGCCAGAATCATGGCAGCGCCGGCGATGCCTCCTAGTGCGGTATACCGGAACGCGGCCCGGTCGAGCGCATGCCGGAACGCCAACAGCAACCACGGGAAACAAGCCGCCGCGGCGAAGATGCCCAGGTGAGAAGAGTGGCCGGCAAAGAATCCGGATAGCCCATAACAGAGGCCGCCGAGCGCCGCAGCCCATCGATTCGGTACAGTGCGCAAAATCAAGAGGAACGCGCCCAGGCAGGCGAGTAAGGCATTAAGAGCCAGCTCCGCCTGGATCCTACGCGGCGTAATCCCGATCAGGAAGAAGGGCCAGTGCGGCGGATACCATGCGCCTGTCTCAGGATACGCCAGGAAGGGATAGCCGGCGAAAACGTAGGGTGTCCATGAAGGCAGGCTGGCCGAACGGACGTGATCGGACCAGTACTTCTGAAAGGGGTAATGCAGGTCGGCCGCGTCCCATTGAATGCTGGCGGATTCCGACGTCAGCGGGACCCAATAGAAGACCAGGACCAGGGCGGCAATCACCGCGGGCGCAGTCCAGCGCGATCGCTTCTTCGGCTCCGCTGACGGAGTCGCGCCGGAGGTTTTCTGCCGTCGCTTTTTCACGATGAGCCACCATTGTAGATCATGGTGCCGGCGGGAACGCCGCCGAATGATCCGGACTACGAATTGCAGTATTGCGCAACTGCACCTAGAATGAGCGTTTGCGTTGGAACGATGAATTCAACCTGGGAGTCGACTGCGCGCGGTGCTCATCCATCGGGATACCTTGATCCGCTGGTAGCGCGGCAGAAGCGCGAAGTGCACCTCGAGTTAGTCCGCCGGTGGCTGCTGGGATCGAATCCACAAAGCGTTCTCAAAACCGACCTGTTTGAAGAGGCCTTCGGCGCGGATCGAGTTCTGTTCGATTTGGTTCCAGGCGCGAAACACGTGGTGGGGATGGACGTCGCCGCCGCCACTGCCGGCGCTGCGCGCGGACATAGCCCAGGGCCGGGCTTCTCATTCCTGGTGAGCGACGTACGGGCACTGGCGCTGCGGACAGGCAGCTTCGAACTCGTTTTCTCCAATTCAACGTTGGATCACTTCGATACGCGAGCGGAGTTGCTGGCCGCTCTTCAGGAATTGGTACGCGTGGTGCGGCCGTCCGGCCTGTTGGTGGTCACACTTGACAACCCTTGGAACCCGCTCTATCCGCTGCTGCGCCGCGCTATGCGACTGAGTCACGCGCCCTATGTCCTCGGCCTGACGGCCTCCCGCCGGCAACTGAACGCATGGCTGACGGACCTCGGCATGGAAGTAGTGGGCAACGAATGGTTGATCCACAACCCTCGACTGCTGTCCACCGGGCTGTTTCTGGTTTTAAGAAGGGTCCTGGGCCGCGCAGCCGATGGCCCGATCCGCGTCCTGCTGGCGCTGTTCGCGATGATAGGACAGCTTCCGACCAAGCCGCTCACCGCCTGCTTCTCAGCCGTTTGCGCCAGAAAGCCAGCGGCACGCTCCGCGGCCTGTTAGAATCCGAAATACTCGGTAGTTGGAGGATCGATGAGAAACCTATTCCTTACGCTATTGCTTGCGGTTCTGGCGCGGCCGGTGTTCGCCCAGGGTGCTCCACCACAAGGCGCGGCAGACCAACCCTACACGATGGAGTATTACTACAAAGTGCAATGGGGGCACCAGCAGGAATTCCTGCAGCTTTTCCTGAAGAATCACTACCCGCTGCTCCAGAAGATCGTCGAGAGCGGCCGCATGATCTCAGTGAAAATCGAGACGCCTTCCAACCACATGACCGAGGATGCGCGCTGGGATTACCGGGTTACGATCCGGTTCAAGAACTCGACCGTGGCGACGACCGCCAATCCCGGCGAAGAGCGCCTGATCCAGCAGCTTTGGCCCGACCAGGAGACTTACACAAGGGAAGAACGGCGGCGGTTCGAAATCCTGCTGGCACATTGGGATCTTCCGGTGACCGATATCACACCAGCGAAGAAATAACCAGGCGTCGCGCGGATCACCGGGAGCTTTCGCCTTCGAATA
This sequence comes from Bryobacterales bacterium, assembly GCA_963761855.1. Taxonomy (GTDB): domain Bacteria; phylum Acidobacteriota; class Terriglobia; order Bryobacterales; family Bryobacteraceae; genus Bog-375. The sequence goes on from CAVXJY010000107.1 coordinate 16,717, forward strand.
GTGGAACCGGTTTCTTCGCTTACTGCACCGCGATCGTCACCTGATTCGACGTCACGCCGCCCACGCTCAGCGTGACCGGGACCGCGTCGCCCACCGGCGCATCGGCGGGTATTTGCACATTCACCTGGTACAGACCCACCCATCCGGGCGCAAGTCCGGAGAACCTAGGAGTGACGGGCACGCCGCCGATAGTGACGCTCACCGGCGCCACGGTCTGCGCGAGCGGACTCGGGCTCGCTGGTGCGGGCGCGCCGCTGGCAGGCTGGTTCTTCACCGGCCCGAGCCCGGTGGCGTAAATGTCGATGTAATCGGTGCCGCGCCTGGCGGGCTGGCCCGCGAACTGTCCGTCGGCCGGTGCGGCGAGCGTGGCGGTGCCGTCAATGAGAATCGCTCCTTGGCCGGCGCCGGTTCCCGTCGCCGTATAAAGGCCCGGTGAGTATTGTGCGAGCGGCACGCTGACAGTGTTTCCATTCAGATCGTCGGTCACGATGGTGAGCGGTGCCGAAGCTTGGCCGGCCAGTTCCCAGGGGATTTGTGCATCCACCTGAGTCGGAAATACGTGGACGAGCGGCACGGGGACGCCGCCGAGCGTCAGCGCGGTGGTGCCCAGTAGAGTCGGCAGAGAGGGACCGGTAGCAAGCGTGGCGTCTCCGGCGAGACCCGTTCCGAAAATCGACACCAGGCTTCCCGGCGCAACCGGGCTATTGACGGCGAAGCTGGCATTGTCGATAGTGCCCCCCGCGCTCAGGCTGGGCGGACCGAAGGCCAGCCGCCGCTGGGCCATGGCCAGGTTGGTGGTGCGTACCAGATTCACCAGGTCGTACTTGGGACGGTCCGCCACATCGACCATCCCAAACGCGTAATCCTCGCCTTCAACCAAGTCAAGATCCGTCTCACCGAGGAAGCCACGGCCGGAAACCGGCTCATCGCGGTATTCAAACCAGGCTACGCCGACGCACCAGGGGTTGCGCGCGGCCGATTCCAGGTTGCTCTGATATTGCGCGCCCGCATCGGCATCGTCGGTCGCGCTTGCCGCAGCGTAAATCTCGTAGCCGCGCTGCAGATTGTAGCTTGGCGGAAATGAGAATTCGCCCAGAAAGGTTGGCTGAGCGGTGGATTTCAGCAGGCCCTCCAGCAAGCTGTCCTCGAAAACCGGAGAGTAACGGTCGTATCCGATTACGTCGACGTGGGCGGCGTTCAGTTGCCAGTCGGTCGAATTCACCCACCAGCCGGGGACGATCCAGATGCCAAAATACAAATGATTGGGGTCGATCGTCTTGATCGTCTTATACACGAATGCGAAATATTGATCCTCGTAATACTCGCGCAGAGTCTCGATGTCCGCCGCCGGCGGCATGGGCGACGCGCCGTAAAGGGCAGCGGTGGTTGTAGCGGTGACACCCCACGCGGTTGCCATAGCCGCGACATTGTTGCCGTAAATCGCGCTGAGAGCCTGGTTCACCAGGGCGCGCTTGGCGGGCACGGTACTGCCCAGGTCGAGAATGGTCTGCACCTCGGCCGGCGTGATGAGGTCGTCGTATTCATTGCCAAACGACCAGCCCAAGATGTTCTGGTCGGTGATTTCGGGGTGGATTTGTTGCTGCAAAGAGGACTGAAGTGCAGCCTGCACGCCGGAATCGAAGATGTCCGGGTGTACGGCTACGATTGGGACATTGTAAGGCTCCAGCACGGGCAGAATCGGCAGGTTCCCGGGCTCGCTCGACCACTTGCCGAAACCCGAAAATCCCCATGCCTGCATCCGCTGGACCGTCAGGTTGGTAGCAGTGGTTTGCCACGAGCTGCCGTATTTCCGCATCATGTCCCAGGTATCGAAAGAGACACTGGCGATTCCTGTGGTGCCCCAATCTCCGCTGGACCAGGCCGCACTATACGCAGCGGTCTGCGGCGGCAGCGCCGCGAATTCCCACGCGCGACCCGTGGTGGGTGTGTTGTTGCCCGTGATGAGCGGACCCGTATCCAGGCCGATATAGAAACACGGATTGCCGGCCGGCGAGATGAGCCACCACACGCCGTTGCGCTGGACCACGTGGAAGAAGCTGCTTGCCGTATCCTGCCAGCCCGCATTGGGGACTCCACCCCAGGCGTCGTACCCGCTGGGCATTCCCCATGCGGCCAGTGCCGTTTGCTCTTCAGCGGCGGCGGTTTGCAGGTCACTGTCGGCCGAAATCTTTCCCGAAAAACTCGAATAGACGCTTTGGCCGTAAGTGTCCACATACGGCGCATAGAGCTGCGGATTCGCCGATGCAGCAGTCAGGCTGAACACGGCCGTGAAGGTCAACGATTCACCCGCTCCGTATTGGAACGGCAGACTCAGGGAAGTAGACGCCGGCGCCAGCAGCATCAACGGAACGACTCGAGTGTCGGGCGGGAAAGTGGCGGCTGCCGTGGACCCGCCGCTCGATTCCGCATCGATGGAGCTTTGCGAGGCGATATAATCCCCGATCCCATCCGCCCAGGAGGGCACCGTATCCACCAGCAGATCCTGGTTTGGGAGGCCCGAGAAACCACCCGCCTGCGAGCCGAGCAACTGCCCGTCCAGGTACAACTGAAAGGACGTCGAAGTAACCACGGCTTTGGCGGTGTAGGTGTGATTCGTTTGCCAGGAGGGCTGTTTCACGATGAATCGCCATTGGGTGCCATCCGCGACTCCCACTGCGATGGTCATGTTGGCTAACTGGCAGTAAGTCGACGATCCGGCGGGGATGTTCTCCAGGTCCATATAGAACCCGGTATTGGCGTCATAGTTGGACTGGTCAACGAGGGTGAAGCGGCAGTCCGTGGCCAAGGCGGCGACGGGGAGCCAAAGGGCCGCTGCCAGGGTGAACATCACGGTGTTGGCCATGCCTTCACGGTAATACAATGCGATCTCGTCTAAACGCTTTTTGTGATGACGAGCCGCCCGAGCCGCCCGAGCCGCCCGATTCCCCTTTTTCATCGAGCGGCCGGCCGCCGGACTGCGGATTGGCCAACGGCGGCGCGGAAGGGCCAACTCCGCGCCAAAGGACCACCACTAGATGGAAATCCCAATAAACAAAGGTGGCACTTCAGTGATTACTCCTGGCATAAGGCGACTCCCGCCCATGGCCGAGAGGGTTGAATCCGGTCAAGTCTATCAGAGACAATATTGACTTCAGACCGCCCTGAAGACAATATGTACTTCTCAGCCAAAATAAAGTGCGCCAGTTTGCTCTCGGGGAGATCACGATAGTGGAATGGAAGCAGTTTGAAGGCCACGTTGTCGATGAGAGGTTCCACCTGCGCCGGTACCTGGGCGGGTCCGCGCACAGCGCCGTTTTCCTTACAGAATACGGTCAAGGCACTCCGCAGAAGGCCGCGATCAAGCTGGTTCCGGCCGATTCGGGTGCGGCGCACGTCTGGATGTTGCGGCGGGAGCTTGCCGCCAGGCTATCCCACCCCGGGTTGCTTTCCATCTTTCAATTCGGAACCTGCCAACTCGACGGCAATGACATGGTTTACGTTGTCATGGAGCACTGCGAAGAAGATCTGTCGCAGGTGATCCCGGTCCGCCCGCTGGCAGCAGCCGAGACGCGCGAAGTGCTGACGGCTGTACTGGAGACCCTGGCGTACATTCACGCGGAGGGCTTCGTGCACGGTTGCCTGACTCCTGCGAACATCATGGCTGCCGGCGATCGGGTAAAAATCTCCAGCGACGGGCTGTTGCGGATCGGAGAGCCGGGCGAGGAACTGTGGGCACGGAACATGAACGGGCCGCCGGAGAGCCACTCCGGCATAACGCCGGCCGCGGACGTTTGGTCGCTGGGCATGACGGTGGTGGAGGTTCTGACGCAGCGAGCGCCTGTTTGGGGCGGCAACACGACGAACGATCCGACGATTCCGGAATCGCTGGAGGCGCCGTTCGGCGAGATTGCGCGCCGCTCGCTGCGGTCGGACCCTCGATTGCGCTGCTCGCTGGCGGATATTGCCTTGGCGTTGCAACCGGCTTCGTCCGTGTCGCGAGCACAGCCGCGCGTTGCGGAGCCAGTCCCAGCCGCCAAACCAACGCCGCCGAAACCGGCGCAGCGGAACCGGTATCTCTTGCCGGTAGGGGGAGCCATCCTGGGGGGGATGATCTTGACAGGAGCGATCCTGACGGGCTCCAGGTGGTTGAGTTCTCCTTCCGGGACCGCGCCGCGTCCCGCAGCCTCGGAGCAAACTGCGGCACAGGACAACCCTGTGGCCGTTCCGGTGAAGCCGGTGCCCGCCCCAATTGCTCCGCAGAGCGACGTCAAAACGCCTGACGTGCAAGCACCAGTGCCCACCCCCGCGGCGCCAGTGGCTGCAAGCAACAGTCCCGCCGGAAGCCTGCCCGCTGCAGAAGTTGTCGATCGCTTCGTGCCTGAAGTTCCGCTGCAGATTCTGGGGACGATTCAAGGAATTGTAAGGGTCCGCGTACGGGTCACTGTCGATCGCTCCGGCGATGTGGCGGATGCGGAACTCGACTCGCGTCCCGGAAGCAAATATTTTGACAGGGTGGCCCTAGAAGCAGCGCGGCGCTGGAAGTTTAAGCCGGCCAGTTATGCCGGGCAGGATGTCGAGGGCACGCGGCTGCTGCGATTCGAGTTTCGCAGGAACGGTTGCGAGGCCTCGGACCAGCCACATTGAGCTGGTTTCTGAACAGTCGCGCGTCCTATTCAATCGTTGATAAGGTCATCCGACCCGCTTCAAACCTGACAAAAACGGCGCATCTGCGGATTGGCTCCGCGGGCAGCAACACTGTTGACTTGTTCACTCGCAGCGCGCTAGCGTTTCTAACGCATGCCAAAGCCGCTATCCATTTCCCGATACCGCTCTACCCGCCGGCATTTTCTGCTGGAAACCGGCGCCGCCACCCTGGTTGCGTCCGCACCCCTGGCCGGCGCAGCACCGCCGCAGAACTCTGCGGCCGCGCCCGGCCGCACAGACCTGATCCGCCGTACGTGGCGCGCGAGTTGGATCGCGGTGCCGGGCGCGCCGGCCACCGAATACGGCGTCTACCATTTCCGCCGGACCTTCGACCTGGCGGCCAAGCCAGAGCGTTTCGTGGTGCATGTGAGCGGCGACAACCGCTACCAGTTGTTCGTGAACGGCCGCCGAGTAGCCTGGGGACCGGCGCGCGGCGACCTGTTTCACTGGCGGTACGAAACGGTGGATGCTGCGCCCTACCTGGCGCTTGGCAAGAACGGGTTTGCCGCCGTGGTGTGGAACTTCGCCGAACTGGCTCCCGAAGCGCAAATGACCTTCGAAACCGGATTTTTGGTGGACGGAGATGGTGCGGCTGAGAGCATCGTGAACACGGGCGCGAACTGGAAATGCGCGCGCGACGATTCCTATTCGCCGGCGCCGGCCGCCGAACTGCGCGCCTATTTCGTGGTGGGGCCGAACGATCGAGTGGCAGGCTCGCAGCACCCCTGGGGTTGGGAAGGCAGGGAGTTTGACGACTCCGGCTGGTCCGCGGCGGCGGTGATTGGCCCGGCGGCAGGGCGCGAAGCCCGCGATGTCCATACGCGCTGGATGCTGGTGGAGCGGCCCATTCCGGCGATGGAAGAGCGGCCCGGGCGATTGCAAAAGGTCCGACGCGTGGCGGGCATTCCCCAGCCCGCGGCATTCCCGGCGCAGCCGGAGCCGCTGGCGATTCCCGCCCGGACTCACGCGACTCTGCTGCTGGACCAGACCTATCTCACCACGGCGTATCTCGAGTTGACCGTCAGCGGCGGGAAGGATGCGGTTATCACTCTTGGGTACGCGGAATCGCTCTACCTGCCTGCCGCGCGCGGCAGCTTCAGCCGGGAAAAAGGCAACCGCAACGAGGTCGAAGGCAAGCAGTTCATCGGCGCCCGCGACCAGTTCATCGCCGATGGCGGGAGCCGCCGCACTTTTCGCCCGCTGTGGTGGCGGGCGTATCGATACCTGGAACTGGATATAGAGACAAAGGACTCGCGGCTCACCATCGAAGATCTGCAAGCGACCTACGTGGGCTACCCGTTCGAGAGGCGCGCGCAGTTCGACGGCGGTTCTGAGGAAATCAACCGCATTCTGGACGTGGGCTGGCGCACCGCGCGTCTGTGCGCCCACGAAACCTACATGGACTGCCCGTATTACGAACAGCTCCAATACGTGGGCGACACGCGCGTGCAGTGCCTGATCTCGATTTTCAATTCCGGCGACGCGCGCCTGATGCGCAATGCCATCGGCCAGATCAACGACTCACGGTTGGGCGATGCCTGCACCATGAGCCGCTACCCAACGCGGCTGCAGCAGTACATTCCCGGTTTCTCGCTGTGGTGGATCGGGATGGTGCGGGATTACTGGTGGTATGTGGAAGATCCAGCTTTCGTCCGCAGCATGCTGCCCGGGGTGCGCGCCGTGTTGAGCTTTTTCGAAGGGTACCAGAAGAAGGACGGGTCGCTCGGCCCGCTGCCGTGGTGGCACTACTTCGACTGGGTTCCCCAGTGGCCTTCCGGCGAGCCACCGCAGGAAGCCGACGGATCATCGGCGCCCTACGACCTGTTGCTGCTGCTGGCTTACCGCTGGGCGGCGGAGATGGGAGCTTCGCTCGGGCTGCGCAGGCTCTCCGAGGTTTATCAAGCGCGCGAGACGCAACTTCGCGAAACGGCGCAACGCCTTTACTGGGATGCCGGCCGGAGCCTGTACGCCGACACGCCGGCCAGGCAGCAGTTTTCGCAGCACACCAATACCATGGCCGTCCTGGCAGACGTGATTACAGGAACGCCGGCGCGCGACCTGATGCTGCGCACCTTGACGGCCCCGGGGCTGGCGCAGGGAGCGCTGTTTTTCAAGTTCTACATGCATCAGGCGCTGGCCAAAGTGGGCGAAGGCGACAGCTACCTGGATCGGTTGGACGACTGGCGCGATATGCTGGCCCGCGGGCTTACCACCTTTGCTGAGACCATCGACCTGCCGGGCCATCCGTCGCGTTCCGACTGCCACGCTTGGAGCGCCAGCCCGAACATCGAGATCTTCCGCACGGTGCTGGGCGTGGACTCGGCCGCGCCCGGCTTCACCCGTGTGGTGGTACGACCCCACCTGAACAAGCTGAAGTTCGTCTCGGGTTCGGTGCCGCATCCCAAGGGAAAGGTGGAGGTTCGGCTGGGACCGCAGGGAACGGGGACGGCTGCAACCATCACGCTGCCGCCGGGCGTGTCTGGCGAGTTTGTATGGGGGGGCGCGCGCAGGGATCTGGCGCCGGGCGTCAACCAGTTCGCACTCTGACCACGGTACCAACCGCCGGCTGTCCTGAGCCTTTTCTGCAAGGGGATCCGCCAGGAGAGAGAATAGGGTTTCGGAACGGTGGATCTGATATGAAGGTGATCGCTTTCAACGGCAGTGCGCGAAGAGGCGGCAATACCGCGATCCTGCTTCGCTACGTACTAAGCGAAGTGGAAAAGGAGGGCATCGACACCGAACTGGTGGAAATGAGTGGATCGAAGATCCATGGATGCCTGGCGTGCCGCAAGTGCTCGGCCCGGAAAGACGGCCGGTGCGCGCAGAGTAACGACGTGGGGAACGCGTATATCGAAAAAATGGCGGCAGCGGATGGCATTCTCCTCGGTTCGCCGACCTACGTGGCTGACATCTCGCCGGAGATCAAGGCGCTGATTGACCGCGCTTGCATGGTCGGGGGTGCCAACGGCGGCATGTTCCGGCGGAAGGTTGGGGCGGCAGTGATCGCCGTGCGGCGGGCGGGGGCGATGCACGCGTTCGATGCCCTGAACCATTTTTTCCTGATCAGCGAGATGATCATACCGGGCTCGTCCTACTGGAACATCGGGATCGGACGGGAAGCCGGCGAGGTGGAACAAGACGAGGAAGGCATTCGCACCATGAAAGTGCTGGGACGGAACATGGCATGGCTGCTGAAGAAGTTAGGCTCATGAACAGGAAGACGTGCGCGCTATGAAAGAGCTCACGCCGCTCGGCGAAACGGATCTCCGCATCTCGCCCGCCGGTTTGTGCACGGGGATATGATGCAAATACCGGCATGAATCGCCTGTTGTGCTTCGCACTCGCCGCTTCCGCTATGGCCGCCATATCCGCCGGCGCGCAGACGCCGGAGGCTCATCCGCTGCGCATCGCGATCGCCGGGCTGAACCATGGCCACGTTTAGGGGTTTCTGCACAACGCTCAAAGCCGCGCGGCCGATATCGTCGTGGTCGCGGTCTGGGATCCCGATGTCGCGTTGCTTGCAAAATACTCGAGTGCGAACCACGTTGGCAAGGATCAACTGTTTACGGATCTCGACGCCATGCTCGACACGGCAAAACCCGAAGCCGTGGCGACGTTCACCGATACTTACTCGCATGCCAGGGTCGTAGAAGCGTGCGCCCCGCGCCACATACCGGTAATGATGGAAAAGCCGCTGGCCACCGGCATGAGGGAGGCGCGCGCCATCCAGCAGGCCTCGGAGCGCTACCACACGCCCGTTATCGTCAACTACGAGACCACCTGGTACCGAAGCCACGGCGAGATCTGGAGCCTCCTGCACGAACAGAAGGCCGGCGGCGACATCCGCAGAATGGTGGCGATGGACGGCCACCAGGGGCCCAAGGAGATCAACGTGCAGCCGGAGTTTTTCGCCTGGCTGAGCGACCCCGTAAAGAACGGCGGCGGAGCCCTTTTCGATTTCGGCTGCTACGGCGCCAACCTGATGACATGGATGATGGACAATCGGCGGCCGCTGAAAGTGACGGCGCTGACTCAGACCGACAAGCCCGGCATCTACCGGAAAGTCGATGACGAAGCTAGTGTGCTGCTCGAATATCCCAAAGCGCAGGGCGTCATTCAGGCGTCGTGGAACTGGCCGGTGGGCCGGAAGGATTTCGAAGTATACGGCGCCACGGGTTACGCCATCGCCACGGGCGGCGACCACCTGCGCGTCCGTCTGGCGGGCGCGCAGGCGGAGGAGATGCGCACGCCGCCGGAGCTGAAGCCGCAGGATGCCGACCCGATTTCATACCTGATCGGCGTCGCGCGCGGCAAGTTCAAGCCGTACGGCCTCTCGTCACTCGAGAACAACATGATCGTTAGCGAAATCCTCGACGCCGCGCGCGAATCGGCGCGGACGGGGCGGACGATCACTTTAGGGCGGTGAGTGCGCCGGCCACAGGGTGCGCGGTCATCCGAGACAGCCCCTTACCTTCTCCGCGAGCCTGCTCGCGGTGTAAGGTTTCTGTATGAAACCGGAAACCCGCTGGCCGCTGAAGAGTGTCATGGTTTCGGACTCGCTGTAGCCGCTCGACACCACCACCTTGATCCCGGGGCGGATCTTCCTGAGTTCGGGGAGTGCCTCCTCAGCGTTCATGTGCGGCATGCTCAAATCGAGGACTATGAGGGCGATCTCGCCGGGATATCTCTTGAGTACGTCGATCGCCGCCAGTCCGCTCTCCGCCAGCAGAACCGTGTACCCGTGGCGTTCGAGGGCCTTTTGCGCCATCCTGCCCACGACCGCTTCATCGTCCACCACGAGGATCACTCCCGAGCCTTGAAGAGCGCTACTACGGGCCGCCGGCGGCTTGCCGGCCAGCGGCTCGGCCGCCGGGAACAGCACCGTGAAGCGACTGCCCTTGCCGGGCCCGCTGTCGACGGCGATCGCGCCCCGGTGCCCCCGCAGGATTCCGGCAACGGCCGCCAGTCCCAGCCCTCGCCCGGTGAACTTGGTCGAGAAGAAAGGATCGAAAATCCTGGCTTTGGTCGCCTCATCCATGCCGCAGCCTGTATCCCGCACTTCCAGACAAACGTACTTCCCCGCAGGCAGAGCCGGTGTCTCCGGATGGAGCCGCATGTAGCGTTGGTTCACGTTCTCGGTGAAGGTCCTGACTATGATCGCGCCCTGCTCGCCGCCGATCGCTTCCGCCGCATTGAGCGCCAAGTTCATGAACACCTGCTGCACCTGGCCGCGGTCGGCCTCGATCGCCGGCAGGTCCGGTTCCACGTCGAGTTGCAATTCGATCTTCCTGGGGATGGATGGCCGCACCAGCCCGGTCATTTCGGGAATGAGCAGCGAGAGATTCAGCGGCTCCAGGAGGAATTTCCCCCGGCCTGAATAAGCCAGCATTTGCCTGGTCAGGTGTGCCGCCTGTTCGCCTGTTTTGAGGACTTCGTCGAGCAGCCCGGCTGCCGGATGATCGGGCGGAAGCATGTCCTGGGCCAGGCTGGCATTGCCGATCACGCCGACCAGCAGGTTGTTGAAGTCGTGGGCGACACCGCCCGCCAGCAATCCGAGACTCTCGAGCTTTTGAGCTTCGCGAAGGCTTGCCTCGGCGCGCTTGCGCTCGGTTACATCCGTTATCAGGGCCAGCGCCAGTTGCTTCCCGCGCTCTTCGACGAAACTAAGGCTGATGTCCAGTGAAATGTCGGCGCCGTCTTTTCTGCGGCCCCGCAGGTCAAGCCCGGTGCTCATCGGGCGCGCACGGGGGCTCCCGAAATACTGCTTTTGCTGCTTGGAATGCTCTGCCCGCAAATGCTCCGGCACCAGCAGTTCCAAGGGCTGTCCGAGCAACTCGTTGCGGCTATAGCCGAACAACTCCTCAGTCCTCGCATTGACCAGAAGAATGCGCCCCGTCTCATCGACGGCCACTACCCCCTGCGCCGCGGATTCGAGCAGGGCGCGGAGCATGCCTTCGCTCGAGGTCAGCGCATCCTCATAGCGCCTGCGATCGGTGACATCGTTGCCGACCTTGAGCACGGTCGCGGGTCTGCCGTCATTGTCATAGTGCAGCGCCCAATGGCTGGCGACCCAGACGGTCGAGCCGTCGGCTCTCATATTGCTCAGTTCGCCCGTCCACTGCCTCTCGCGGAGCAAGTCCGCGCGGATCTGGTCGAGGGGTTTCGGAAACCTGGTCCGCAGGACTTCATGGGCGCGCTTTCCCAATAGCTCGTCCCGGGAAAATCCGTATAGTTGGCAGATGCCGCTGGTGGCGAAAAGAATTGTGCCATCGAGTTTGCAGATCATGGCGTGGGCGAGATCGAGCGTGTGGGTCACTTCTTCCAGCTCGACAGCCTTGGCCTTCAGCTCCAGTTCAGCCCGTTTGCGATCCGTGATCAGCTCACTGAAGATGACGATGCCGCCGATCTCGCCTGTGGCGTTGCGCCACGGATGGATTTCCCAACGCACCCAGTCCAGCTTCCCATCGGCGCGGGGGAAGGGATCTTCCTCACATCCTTCCACTGCGCCGGCCAGGCAGCGGCGGTGTATCTCCTTCCAGCGCTCCGGCACTTCCGGAAACAGCTCGTAGTGACTACGACCGATGAGATCCTGCTCGCCGGGTAGGTAGTCTGTCAGCCATCTGCGGCTGAACGCTATGTATCGCATTTGAAGGTCCAGCATGGCGATGGGTGCCGGCGCATGCTCGACGAACAGCCGCACCCGCTCCTCGCTGGCGCGGAGGGCCTGCTCGGCCCGCTTCTGCTCGGTGATGTCGCGCACTACCGAGATCGTGCCCACCACTTTACCTGCGGCGTTTCTGACTGGTGAGGCGCTTACCCGCCGGTACCGCAGCTCCCCGTGAAAGGGCGTGCGGACGATCTCTTCCTGGTCCCGCACCGTTTCGCCGCTCAATGCGCGCAGGGGAGGAGCTTCCTCGATGGGGCGAGGGCTCCGATCGGCGCGATATACCTCCAGGCTCTTGGCCAGCGATTCCACATCCGCCACGGCGGAAGCGTCGATGTTGAACTCGCGGAGGGCCGCTGGATTCGCCAGTGTAAACCTTCCCTGCGCATCCGTGAGCCAGACTTCGTCGGGAATGCTATCGATCAGCGCCTCCAATGTGTCCTTCACTAAAGAATCCGCTTTCCTTGCTCTGGTCGCGCCTGGATCGACCGACGTCAGCGCTGTGACTACCGCCAGCAGAACCTCCCGCTCGACCGGCTCCTGCAGGTATGCTTCCGCCCCGCTCTGCAACGATTCCGGGTAGTCGCGGACGCGTTCGCCGCGATTCGAGATATGCAGCACGGGAATGGAGGCGGACCTGAGATCGGCCTTAAGCTGTTTGCAGACAGAGAAGCCATCGATGCCGGCCAATTCAACGGCGAGGACGATGAGCGCGGGCCCGTTCTCGAACGCCAGCTTCAGCGCATCGGCTCCGCTGGCGGTCGCTATGACTTCGAATCCTGCATTACGGAGGGCCTGGCACCGTGGGGATCTGACGGTCGCATCACCATCTGCGAGAAGTATCGTCTGGGCCATCCGCCTTGGAAGGAACCTCCGATTGCGGCGCCCGGTGCGCCGTGGTGGCGATGCATGCCTGGGGCCGTAAATCCATGATGGCACGGATCCGGATATGTCCGCCTTTCCGCCCAGTTCTTTTACATCCAGAGGCCCCTTTTTTCTGTCGATTGGCGATGCGCCAAGGGTTCTGCTAGTGTAAATCCAGTTGCTCCCAAGCCTGTGTTTTGCCGCAACACGGTTAACCAAAGACAACTGCCTCGCAGGGGGCGAGCCAACTTATGATGGTTTTGAGGACAGTACTGCTGTCCCAAGGACTTGCTCATTTATGGATTCACTCGCCAGGCAGGCCGCCGAGATCGCGCTTCGGCTTGCCGCTCTCCCGGCTGAGGGGTTGCGAAAGGACGTGCAGGCTCTCGACGCCATCGAGCAACTGGCGGTGCAGATTCTGAAAGAAGTCTCCGCGGCCCGGTTAGGTGAGAGCCGCACGGTGGGCGAAAGCAGCGGCCGGTGGCCGGTGATGCACGCGCTGCGGCATTAGGTGAGCGCTGATCGCTGGTGAGGCGTCCCAGGCGCTCCGACTGAACTCCGGCATCCGTCCCGCCGTCTGGTTACACCCCGTACCGCCCGCTGGCGATGACCTGTCCCGCGATCTGGCGGCCGATGCCGATGGTGTCGGCGGGTTCGTACTTCGCCAGGCGGCGGAGGATCGCCATTTGGGTGCGCAGCATGTCGCCTTCGGCCACGGCGGCGATGACGCGCCGCGCACGCGCCTGAATAGTTTCGGCAGCTTTGGCGGCGTAGTAGCGCGTCAGCGCAACGGCCTGGCGCGCCGCGGCCTCGCCACGCGCAGCCACAATCTTCTCCGCCCGCAGCAGGCAGGACTCCAAGGCGAAAACTTCCATGATCGAATCCGCCAGGGCGCCCATGATCTCCTGCTGATCAGCCAGCCCCTGCATGTACTTCTGCGACGCGGCGCCGGCGGCGAACAGCGCCACTTTGCGCGCCTGCGCGAGCATGTCTCGTTCCGCCGCCAGCGGCCCCACGCGCGCGGATGGCGCCGCTGCCGGCGCCATTACCTCATTCATCACCCGCCGCACCGCCGCCAGCAGCGGTAACTGGCCGGCCACGGCGCGCTTCATCAGGAAGCCGGTAATGATCAAGCGGTTGATCTCATTGGTGCCTTCGAAGATGCGGTTGATGCGCGAATCGCGGTAGGCGCGTTCGGCCGGATACTCCTCCACGTAGCCGTAGCCGCCGAAGATCTGCACCGCGTGATCCACCACCAGGTCGAGCATTTCCGAAGCCCACACCTTGAGGATGGAGCACTCCACCGCGTACTCCTCGATGCGCTTCTGTATCTCCCGCGAAGCGCCTTCGGCCTCCGCATCCAGCCCGCCCAGCGCGGTGTCGATCAGGCCGATGGTGCGATAGACCATCGATTCGCCGGCGTAAATCGCCGCCGCCGATTCCGCCAGCTTCTCCTGAATCAGCCCGAATTCGCAGATCGATTTACCGAATGCCTTGCGCTCCTTGGCGTAACGGACAGCATCCTCCAGACTGTGGCGCGCACCGCCCACGCAGGCCGCGGCCAGCTTGAAGCGGCCGATATTCAAAATGTTGAATGCAATATGGTGCCCTTTGCCGGCTTCGCCCAGCAGGTTCTCTACCGGGATGGCGCAGTCGCTCAAAATCACCGGACAGGTGGAGGAGCCGCGGATGCCGAGCTTGTGTTCCTCGGCGCCTACCGAGAGGCCGGGCGTACCTCGCTCCACCAGGAACGCGGAAAACTTCTCGCCATCGATCTTGGCGAAGATGGTGAACAGGTCGGCGAAGCCGCTGTTGCTGATCCACATCTTTTCGCCGTTGAGCGTCCACTGGCGGCCGTCCGCGCTGAGCGTGGCGCGCGCGCGGCAATTGAGAGCGTCGCTGCCGGAGGAGGATTCCGACAGCGCGTAGGCAGCGATCCATTCGCCCGTCGCCAGCTTCGGCAGGTATTTCCGCTTCTGCGGCTCGGTTCCGTACCAAACAATGGGAAGCGTGCCAATGCCGGTGTGGGCGCTGAATGCCACCGAAAAGCTGCCCAGCTTGCTGATGTTTTCCGCGACCACGGCCGAGCTGATCTTGTCCATGCCCAGCCCGCCGTAAGCTTCGGGCACATCCACGCCCAACAGGCCCAGTTCGCCGGCTTTTCGCAACAAAGTCCGCGTGATGCCGAAGTTCTTGGCCTCGATCTCTTCGGCCGCGGGCATGACTTCCCCATCGACGAACTCCCGCGCGGTCTTGGCGATCTGCCGTTGTTCCTCGGAAAAATCCTCAGGCGTGAATATTTCCTGGGGTGTGCGTTCCTCAATGAGAAAGCTGCCCCCTTGAATCCGCTTCGCCGCTGCCGGCGTCATGGTTGCCATAAAACCTCCCCTCACTGCGGATGCGATCCGAGATAGAACGTAATTACCGCATGCCCATCCGCTCCCTGACGGTCGCGGCTCCGATATCCCCCAGAGCCGCGACCGTCAGGGAGCGGTCTGGGCGCGACAACAGCTCGCCGGTGCTCTAATTCATATTCTCAAAAATTCCGGCGGCGCCCATACCGCCGCCCACGCACATCGTCACCAGCCCGTAGCGCGCTTTGCGGCGCTTCATTTCATAGAGCAGCGTCGCCGTCAGCTTGGCTCCGGTACAGCCCAGAGGGTGGCCGAGCGCGATGGCGCCTCCGTTGACGTTCACCCTCGCCGGGTCCAGCCCTAGCTGCCGGATCACCGCCAGCGCCTGGGCCGCGAAAGCCTCGTTGAGCTCGATCAGATCGATTTGATCGAGCCTGAGCCCGGCCATCCGCAGCGCTTTGGGAACCGCGTGCACCGGCCCCATCCCCATTTCTTCCGGCAGGCAGCCTGCGTAGGCGTAGGCCACGAAGCGCGCCATTGGATGCAGCCCCAGATCGCGTGCGCGGCTGTCCGCCATCACCACCGCAGCCGCCGCGCCATCCGACGTCTGCGACGTGTTGCCCGCCGTCACCGTTCCTTTCGCGTGGAACGCAGGTTTTAGGCCGGCCAGAGCATCGAGCGAAGTGTCGGCGCGCGGTCCTTCGTCAGCCGCAAACTCCGTCTCCTGCTTCTCGATTTTCGCGTGCGCGCCGGGCACGGAGAAGCAAACCGTCACCGGGACGATCTCTTCCCGAAATCGCCCGGCCGCTTGCGCTGCCAGCGCTTTCTGGTGGCTCGATAAGGCGAACTCATCGGCATCGCGGCGGCTGATGCCGTAATGCCGCGCCACGCGTTCTGCGGTCAGCCCCATGGAAAGATAAGAATCCGGATAATGCTGTTCTAGCCACGGATTCACCGAGATTTTGTTGCCTCCCATCGGCACCATGGACATCGATTCGGCGCCGCCGGCGAGAATCGCGTCCGCGCCGCCCGACCGCACGCGCTCCGCCGCTAACGCGATGGCTTCCAGGCCCGAGGCGCAAAAGCGGTTCACCGTCATGGCAGCGGATTCGATGGGCAATCCCGCACGCAGCGAAGCGATCCGCGCCAGGTTCATCCCTTGCTCGCCTTCCGGCATGGCGCAGCCGACGATCACATCCACGATCTCGCCTGCATCCAGGCCGGGTGCGCGCCCGAGCGCCCCGCGCATCGCCGCCGCCGCCAGGTCATCCGGCCGCGTCGCGCGCAGCGTACCCTTGGGCGCCTTGCCCACCGCCGTCCGCGCCGCGCTCACGATCACCGCTTCCCTCATTAGCGCACCTCCATTATTAGCCACAGATAAACGCAGATGAACACAGATAAGACTCTTGATCCTTGGTTTTTATCTGCGTTCATCTGTGTTCATCTGTGGCCGTCATTCCTTTTCACGGCCCCCCAAGAAGGAGCGGCCGCTCTCAATTCCTCAGCGGCTTGCCGCGCTTCAGCTATAGGCGCCTCACCCACCGCCGTCCGCGCCCCGCTCACCGCCCCCGCATTCAGCGCACCTCCATTATTAGCCACAGATAAACGCAGATGAACACAGATAACAAACTCTTGATCCTTGCTCTTTATCTGCGTTCATCTGTGTTCATCTGCGGCCATTATTCCTTTTCGTGGCACCCCAAGGAGAGCGGCCGCCCTCAATTCCTCGGCGGCTTGCCGCGCTTCAGCTACAGGCGCCTCACCCACCGCCGTCCGCGCCCCGCTCACGATCACCGCTTCCCTCATCAGCGCACCTCCATTATTAGCCACAGATAAACACAGATGAACACAGATAAGACTCTTGATCCTTCGTTTTCATCTGCGTTCATCTGTGTTCATCTGCGGCCATCATTCCGTTTCGCGGCACCCCAAAGGAGAGCGGCCGCTCTCAATTCCTCAGCGGCTTGCCGTGCTTCAGCGTATAGGCGCCTTGCCCACCGCCGTCCGCGCCCCGCTCACCGCCCCCCCATTCAGCGCACCTCTATTATTAGCCACAGATAAACGCAGATGAACACAGATGACACTCTTGATCCTTGGTTTTTATCTGCGTTCATCTGTGTTCATCTGCGGCCATCATTCCTTTTCGCGGCACCCCAAGGAGAGCGGCCGCCCTCAATTCCTCAGCGGCTTGCCGCGCTTCAGCTATAGGCGCCTCACCCACCGCCGTCCGCACCGCGCTCACCGCCCCCCCCATTCAGCGCACCTCCGTTATTAGCCACAGATAAACGCAGATGAACACAGATAAGACTCTTGATCCTTGGTTTTCATCTGCGTTCATCTGTGTTCATCTGCGGCCATCATTCCTTTTCGCGGCCCCCCAAGAAGGAGCGGCCGCTCTCAATTCCTCAGCGGCTTGCCGTGCTTCAGCCATAGGCGCCTCACCCACCGCCGTCCGCACCGCGCTCACCGCCCCCCCCATTCAGCGCACCTCCGTTATTAGCCACAGATAAACGCAGATGAACACAGATAACAAACTCTTGATCCTTGGTTTTTATCTGCGTTCATCTGTGTTCATCTGCGGCCATTATTCCTTTTCGCGGCACCCCAAGGGAGAGCAGTCGCTTTCAATTCCTCAGCGGCTTGCCGTGCTTCAGCGTATAGGCGCCTTGCCCACCGCCGTCCGCGCCCCGCTCACCGCCCCCGCATTCAGCGCACCTCCGTTATTAGCCACAGATAAACACAGATGAACACAGATAACACGGAAATGTCCGGCAGATCGTAGAAATCCCTAGAAAGTAGCGACTCTCGTTCCCCTGAAGGCGTGATAGCCTCGGGGAAATTTCTGGCAAAGAAAAGGAGAGTCGCTACATGAAGAAACCATACCAGATTGATGCCCAGAAGGCAGTAAAACAGTTCGAGGCCATGGCTGCCGAAGGAAATCCAGCCGTGCAGATGGTGCTCCCGATGGCCGAGATGGTGGGCTGGCTCCGGAAAGGCGTGGGCGAGTTGGTTCGCCAGGCCGGTTTGCAGTTGATGGATCTGATGATGCAGGAGGAGGTTCGGGAACTGGTGGGCGAACGCAGCCGGCGGCTGCCGGAGCGGACCGCGAACCGGTGGGGCAGTGAGCGCGGCTACTGCGTAGTGATGGGGCAGAAGGTGCCGATCGAGCGGCCGCGGGTGCGCAGCGAAGAACAAGAAGTGCGGCTGGGCAGCTACGAACTGTTCCACCGCGGCGAGCCGTTGACCGAGACCGTGTGGGAGAAACTGATGCTGGGGCTGAGCACGCGCAAATACGGCGAGGCGGTTCGTCAATTCACCGAGGCGTACGGATTGGAGAAGAGCGCGGTCAGCGAACATTTCATCGAGGCCAGCCGGGCGAAGTTGCAGGCGGTGATGGAGCGGCGGCTGGAGAAGATTCAGTTCTGCGCCTTGATGATCGATGCGACGCCGTTTGCCGGACAGCAACTGGTGGCGGTGTTGGGCATCACCGTGGATGGGAAGAAAATGATCTTGGGGATTCGGCAGGGCGCCACGGAAAACGCCACGGTGGTCGGCGAACTGCTCGGCGATCTGCTGAACCGCGGGCTGGACTTCGGGCAATCATGGT
>CAVXJY010000108.1:0-127576 GCA_963761855.1 Bryobacterales bacterium
CTTCTCCTCCGGCTAACTGGTTCGTTACGTATTGCTATCACCGGCCAGCCGAACGCGGTGGGTCGGGGTAGCCGGGAATGGGTTCCATCTGGAACGGCAGCGGCGAGCCGGGCAGCGGCGACAGCCTGGTCGGCATGTAGTAGTTGACGCCGAGGCCGTCAACCGGCGCCGAGATGGATTGCAAGGTCGCCGTCGGCGACGCAGTCGAGACCGCCAGGCCCGACGCCGAACGCCGCGAGGTCCGGGTACCTGCCGAGCAGGACAGGGTCGGTGAACAGGCGGTTCTGCAGCACGTCATAGGCGTCCGTCGCGGCCATGCCGGCCGCTAGGTCGCTCGCCCAGGCCAGGCCGGGGAGTAGTTGTTGGTCAGCAGCACCTGGTCGGCGCGGGCCGCCCGCAGCGCGGTGACCGCCAGGCCGATGCCCGGATCACTGGTGGTGCGCGGTGGGCAGCGCGCCGAGCATCAGCGCCTTGCCGGGCGCGTGCGTCAGGAGCGCCGTAGCCGAACGCGGTGACGATGAAGGGCTCGTTGAGCGTGATCCACATGCCGATCCGGTCGGCCAGCCGTCCAGGCTCGGGGTATTCGTCGCGCTCACGTTCGTCGGGCTGCCGTTCGTCGTCCGCACGCTGCAGCCGGTGCTGGCGGAGCTGGAACCGGAACTGGAGGAGGCCGCGGCCAGCTGGGCGCGAACCGCTGGCAGACATTCCGACGCGTGATCTTGCCCAGCTGCTGCCGGCGTTGCTCACGGGCTTCGCGCTCGCGTTCGCCGCGCGCTCGGCGAATACGGCTCGGTCGTCTTCATCTCGGGCAACATGCCGATGAAGACGCGAGATCACGCCGCTGCTCATCATCACCAAGCTCGAGCAATACGATTATCCCGGCGCCACCGCCATCGCCGGCTCGCTGGCCGGAATTCTGATCTTTCAAGACCGCTCGATCGCCAGCGCCACCACCAACCAGGTCAACGGCGGGGCCACCACGAATTTCAGCGGCGCCATTTACCTGCTGCATTCACCGCTGCTGTTCAGCGGCACCAACGCATCGAACGGTTACATGATTCTGGTGGCGGATACCATCAACATCAATGGCAACTCGACCGTGCACAGCAACTACTCGTCGCTGCCGGGCGGCGCGCCGATCAAGGGCACGCCGGTGCTGGCGGAGTGAATACGATGAACGGCGGCAGCCGATGCGCGGGCTCAGCGCTGGTCGAATTCGCGCTGGTGGTTCCGCTGTTTCTGTTGATTTGCCTGGCCGGCATCGACTTCGCGCGCGTATTTGCGACCGCGATGGCGATCAATGGCGCCAACCGCGTCGGCCTTCAATTTGCGGCGCAGAATCCCGCCACCACCAGCGGTATCCCTGGCGTCGTTGCTGCCGATGCGGCTCTCACCGGCTTGCAAGTCGCCGCGCTGCAGTACTGCGCCTGTTCAGCCGGGGGTGCACAGGTGGCATGCACCAGCACATGCTCCGGCAAGATGACCTACACCCAGGTCACCTCCACGCTGCCCTTCAAAACCGTGGCCGCGTGGCCGGGCGTGCCGGACAGCCTCACGCTTTCGATCAGCGGCGTCATCCGGGTGCAATGACATGCGGCGCGGCCGAAGCCAACGGGGTAGCGAGCTGGTGGAAGCATCGCTGGTGTCTCTGCCTTTTTTCGCCTTACTGCTGGGGGTGTTGGCGGCCGGCTACCTGGTTTTCACCTACAACTCAGTGGCCTTCATGGCGCAGCAGGGCGTGCGGTGGGCCTCGGTGCACGGCAACCTCAGCGGCCAACCCGCCACTGACGCGACGGTGCAGGACTATGTGCGCACCCAGGCGGCAGGTCTCATTTCAACCAGCATCATCGTCGTCACCACCTGGGATCCCGACGAAAATCCGGGCAGCACAGTCTCAGTAAACGTCAGCTACGCTGCCGAGCCTCTATTCAAATGGGCTTTGCCCGCCAGCCTGACGATCGAATGCACATCCACGGCGCCGGTCATCCGTTAAACGGAACGGGCTGGAGGAATCGCAAGGCTCTCCCGGCTACGGCGAACTAATGTCCGGGTGGAGGAGGGGGTGGCGCGGGGGCGCCGGTGGTGCCGGTACCTGTACCGGTTCCGGTTCCAGTCCCGGTGGTGCCGCCGGTCTTGCCTTTGTCGACCTGTGCGCCGACCGTGCCGCCCACCGAACCGATGCCGCCGCCGTGCCCGCCCAACAACACCTGGTACACGGCCTGCTCGGCAGCTTTCAACACTAGCCGCAACGCGGCGTGCTGGTTGATCTGTTGCGGGATCAGCGGCTGGTTGGGTTCGATGAGAATGCAATCGCCCGGCCTGAGCAGCACGGAAGGGCCGGGCGCGGTCAGGTTGCGAACGTCCACTAAGCCATCATCCAGAGTGACGAACGTGGTTCCTTCGGCATCCTGCACTTCCACGTCGAACACCGTGCCGCGAACAGAAATCACCGCCGTGGGCGTTTTCACGTCCTTCGGATTCGGACCCCTGGAATGCTCGATGAAGACCCTCACCCGTCCGATGAACAGGTCCAGCAGATCGGTGATACCCGGCGTTTCGCGGAACACCACCTTCGAGTTCGAGTACACTTCGAAAGTGCTGCCGTCGGTCAGTTGGAATTTGGCGTAGCCATCGGGGCCGGTAATAATGGTTTCGTGCAGGCGCAGCCGGTCGCCGACCGAAAGCGGCTTCAAATACCCGTTGCCGTCATCCACCGAGACCTGGTTCAGTTGTACCAGGACTGTTGCGGCGTTTTGGTCCTGAGCATGAAGCGATGCCAAGGACACCACGAGGGTTGCCGCCAGCAGCAGCGTAGACCGATACCGCATGTACGTCAAGCGCCGGGCCATATCAGATTTCAGGACACGAATACACGAAAATTGCGCCCCTGTCCATGCCTCCTCAAGTCTAGCACCAAACTTGCAATGCACATATAGTTCCGCGCGCAGTATCCTTCACAAATCGAGTGATATCAGCCATTTGTTGACTATGCCCCAACCGGGAGTTGAGCTAAAATAGGATCGCCCGTGTGTCATAAAGAAACACTCCGCGCCTCAATATGTTTCGCCGCCGCGGTGTTTTTTTCCGGCCCGGGATTCTCTCAGACGTCGCCCGAATGGCGCAAGGTAGGGAGTGCCGCGGTCGATTTGCAACTGGCCGGCCCGGCCACCGGCCCGGTGGAACAGGTCTGGTTCACTTCCGGCGGCGGAGTACTATATGCGCGAACCACCTCGGGGATGGTGTTCGAGACCGCCGATTATGAGACCTGGACCCCGGCGGCGGACCCGCTTGAGCCACCAGCCGCCCGGCCCGCCACCGCCGCGCGCCTGCCGGAAGCCTCTGCGCGAATTCTCGCTTCGCCGTCCAGCCCCGATGTGATCTTCGGCTTGGGCAGGCAGCTCTATCGCTCCGAGGACGGCGGTCATTCCTGGAGCAACCTGACGGCCTTCGGTTCCCGTTCGGTGATTGGCGATGGTGTGAACAGCGTGGCGGTTTCCCCTGTGGACGCCGATCAACTGGTGGCGGCCAACGATTTTGGTGTGTGGCGTTCGCTCGATGGCGGGCTTTCCTGGTCGGCGCTGAACCAGGGGTTGCCGAATCTTCCGGTGCGCCGGATCCTTTCCACCGTCACCGGAACTTCGGGAACCATCGTGGACGTTGAGAACCTGGGCGCACTCGAGTTGCCGCCAAGCGGCTCGCTGTGGCAACAGGTTGACGCCAGCCGGCCCGATGCCCTGCAGGAAGAATTGTATTCGAGCCGCTTACAGACGGAGATTACCGCCGTGGGCCAGTCGGGCGGCACGGTTTACGCTGGCTCCGCGGACGGACGCATCTGGGTTTCGGTGGATGGCGGCCGCACGTTTCCGGGCCTGGCGTGGACCACCGGTGGCGGCCGCGTGGAGCGCATCTTCGCCGACCCGGCGGAGCCGCGCGTGGCGCTGGCGGCGCTTTCCGGTGCCGGGCCCCACGTGTTGCGCACCACCAATAGCGGTCTTTTCTGGGATACGCTCGATTTCAACCTGCCCAACCGCCCGGCCCACTCCGTGACCGCGGACCGCGCCGCGGGAGCGGTTTATGTGGCCACCGATGCGGGTGTTTTTTACGGCGTGGCCGACCTGGAGAACCCGAGCGCCAATCCGGTGAACTGGATGAACCTGTCGGCGCGGCTGCCGGCGGCGCCGGCTTATGACGTGCGCCTGGATCCCGCGGGCGTCCGGCTTTACGCCGCATTCGACGGCTACGGCGTTTACGCTACCGCGGCGCCTCACCGCACGCGTGTGCCGCGCATCGTCAATACCGCCGATTTCAGCACTCGGCCGGCAGCGCCCGGCTCTCTGCTGAGCGTGGTGGGAGCGCAGGTGAGCCGCGCCACCGGCTCCAACATGGATTTCCCCGTGCTGGCTGCGGCAGAGGGCGAATCGCAGGTGCAGGTTCCGTTCGAAGTGATCGGCCCCAGCGTGGGCCTGACGCTTTACACCCCGGGCACCAGCTTCACCGTTCCACTCACGGTGCAGCCGGTCTCGCCGGCCATCCTGGTTTCGCGCGATGGAACCCCGGCCTTGTTCGATGCCGATAGCGACCTGCCGCTCGATGGACGCAATACCGCCCATTCCAACGGGCGCGTAAGAATTCTGGCTACCGGCCTGGGCAAGGTTCAGCCCAACTGGCCCACTGGCATGCCGGCACCGCTTGAAGATCCGCCGGCCGTAGTTGCGCCGGTGAAGGTCTTTCTCGATGGAGAGCCGCTCCAGGTCACCGGCGCCACGCTGGCGCCGGGCTATGTCGGTTTCTACCTGGTGGAAGCGCAACTCCCCGCCATCACCAACGCCGGCACCTCCGAGTTGCACCTGAGCGCCGACGGCCAGGAGAGCAACCGCGTGCAGTTGACGATCGGCCCGTAAGCGGACGCGACAAATCCTGCCCTACTTCTGGCCCGGCGGCTGGCTAATCAACGATTCACGCATGACTTTGCCTTGCCGCGCCTCGGCGAGCGACACGTGATTGGCCGGCAGGATGGCACCCGTCGTCCGGTCTAGGCCGATGCGGGCGGTGGCGTAGGCTACCAGAGCCGCCATCTCCGAGGATTGGGCCGCTATCAGGTCCCGCTGCTGTTGTGTCACGTTGTACGATGTGGATGCTCCCAATTCGAACCGCTTCCGTTCGCTCGAATATAGTTCCTCCTGGAGGGTCCGGTTTCGGACCGCGGCCTGGTAGCGGGCGCGCGCCTGTTGCAAAGCGATCGCGTAGTTCCGTACATCGACCTCAACTTGATTGAGGTCTTTGCGGTCGCTCAACTGGGTCTGGCGGAGATTCAACTGGTCGATGGCATAGTCGGCTCGCGCCTGCCGGTTCCGCAACGACGAAAAGTACGCTGCGGTGGCGCTTTCCGAGGGGAAGTCGCGGCGGAACATCTGACCCAGAGCATTGCCCAGGCCACCCACCAGGTACGGACTGGCCGACTCCGTGTAGCCATCGATAGCGACGCTCCTGCCGGTTCCGGCCAATCCAGTCTGGCTGAGGCCGGCGATCACCACCGCGGTTGGCAGAACTCCGTTTTTGGTCCCCAGATTGCTGACCACTGCGGCGGCTTCATTTTGCCGTTCGGTCGCCAGGTCAGTGCGGTCTGCAACTGCTTGCTTGACCAGTTCCTCCATCGGAGGGAGGTCGTCTTGTTTGGGGATGAGGATGGGATCGACCGGCAGTATGCGGGCGCCGCTCAGAACGGGATCCGCGGTGCCCGTTCGGCTCAGCAGGTTCTTTAATTGGATCTCCTGCTGTTTCAGGGTAGTCTCGGAGTCCACCAGAGCCTGCTGGGTAGTGATCGCCTGGCTCTCGGCATCGATCTCGTCGGACGGCGCCGACGTACCGATGCGCACCTGCTCCTTCACGTCTGCGAGAAAAGTAGCAGCAGTCTCCGCCGCGCTTCGCTTGGCTTTCACGTCTTCATAATCCCCTTCCAGGGAGTAGTAGGCGTTCATTACCTGGGCTACGACACTCGTTACCGTGCTTTGGAACGCCAGGTCCGACGTTTCCTGGTTCATCTTGGCCACGGTAATGGTGCGAGAGTTGACCGCGACGCCGAAGCCTTGCAGAAGGTTGTGCTGAACGGTGAGCGAAAGCGACGGAGCCGAAGAGGGGTTGAGTAGATCGGTCGGAGAGTTCTCATACAGATAGTGGTCGGTGTAATTCAGGTTGACGCTGCCGCCGGTAAGCAGTCCTTGTTGGTCGCTGGCGGTGTAGGCGCGTGTTTGAGACACCAGGGCCGACGTGATGCTTTGCTGTAAATCCGGCTCCGCGGTAGTGGTGTGGCTGAACGTGCTGGATTCCTGAATGATGGGATCGAGCGTCTGCGTGACAGGTCCGATTTGCGAAACGCTGGCGTTGGTCGACTGAACGCGCCCTGAGATCGTTCCGGGTATGCTGACGCCGGCGGCTTGCTGACTGCCCAGTACGCCCTGTCCGGACGCAACCGATCCGGCTTGCGAGGCGTTGCTCGGCACGCCCGGCAAGGCGCCGCCCGCCTCGGCGCGCGTGAGGTTCCATGCCGAGATGATCGGGCCGTAGCGTGCGACCTCTATATCGATGTTGTTCTCCAGCGCCAGCGCAATGGCGTCCTGCACCGTTAGATAAACCGTTCCGGCGCGCACCAGATCGTTCAGCCGCGGCGAATTTCCGAGCCGCACGGGCGGAACCTCGGGCGCCAGATACGGACGCACGATGGCCGGCGCGGACGGCGTCTGCGGAACCAGGGAAGCTTGTTGCGCGCATCCGGGCAAAGCGCAGCCGGTCAATGAAAGTCCAGCCGCCAGGTATTTGTATAGGGCGTTCATGGCCGCTCCTCCCTCGGCAGTTCCGCGGGCATTGTCGATACCTGGGAAACGCGCCCCTGCAATGCCTCCGTGATCGAAACATGGTTGACATCCAAGGTCGTCCCCAGCGCCTGGTCCAACGCGATGCGCGCATGCGTGTAGTTCGCCATGCTCTGCACCTCCGCGCTCTGAGCGGTGGCCAGGTCGCGCTGGTCCTGCACCACCTGGAAGGCGACTGTGGCGCCCAGTGCGTACCTCCTCTGATCGCCGGCCAGCGTCTGCTCCTGAAGCGCGCGGGATTTCACCGCGGCCTCGTAGCGCGCCCGCGCCTGTTCCACGCCAACCACGGCGTTCTGCACATCCACCCGGATCTGGTTGATGTTCTTGCGCAGGTTCAGCTCGTTTTGACGCAGTTCCAGGAGGCTGGTCGTATAGTCCGCCTGAGCGGCGCGGTTGCGCAGCGGTATATTGAGGCTGATTCCCGCCGAATAGTTTGGATAATCGCGACGCGCAATCTCCGAGAGCAGATTGCCGTATCCTCCCGCAAGTTGGCCAATGCCGGTTTGCAGGAGCCCGAGAGCCGTAATCTGGCCAGACAAACCGTTATTCGTGAGTTCGGCAAATGCGTTTAAGGTCGGTTTGAGGCCGTTCTTAATCCCCGCCAGGTTCATCTTGTTGCTTTCCAGGTTCAGGCGGGCTTGCTGAAGCTCCGGACGGTTCTCCATCGCCTGTTGGATCAACGCTTCCAGCGACTGGTCGGCTTCCTTGTCGGGAATTTCAAGCTGATCCAGCGGAACGATATGCAGGTTCGCCAGGCCGGCGTCCGCCACGCCGTTACGGCTCAGGTAGTTCTTCAAGATCGTCTCCTGCTGCAGAAGGTTGGTCCGGGCGGTGACCAGGTCCTGCTGGCTCGAGTACAACTGGGACTCGGCGCGCGTGATTTCGATGGGAGCCGCGGTTCCTAAATCCACCAGCCTCTTGTTGTCGTCCAGAAGTTGCTGCGCCGTGCTCACTTCCCGCAGGCGCGCGCGCGTGTCCGCGTCGAAGCTGACCAGGTCCCAATAAAGATTCAACGCGGCGGCGACGGTGGCGATCACCTGCTGCTTGAATTGCAGCGCACTCACCTTCACGTTATTCTTCTGCACGCGGACGTTCCGGCCGTTGACCACCCGCCCAAAGCCTTGCAATAAGGGTTGGGTCAACTGTAAATCCAGGAAGCCGGAGGTGTAGGGGTTCAGGCTGAAATCCTGGCTGTTCACGCCAATCCGAGTGCTGGAGTACGTGAGTTGCCCGTACAACCCGAAATCGAAGTTCTGCGCATACTGGGCCTGCACGCTCCGCGTCGTCTCCACCAGCGCGGTGGTTCCCGTGAGCACTGTATTGCTCTGCACAGAGGTGACGTGCGCGAAGTTGACGTATCCGAGGAAGGTAGGATCCAGGGAAGGAATAGCGGGGCCCAGTTGCGTGACGATGCCGCCGCCGGAGCTGACTCCGTTTCCCGCGCTGATGGCGCCGCCGGAAGCGTTTACAGTGACGCCTTGCAAGCTGACGCTTTGCGGACCGGCGGCCACGCCCAGGCCAACGCTGCGCAGCGCGCCTCCGGCTTGGGCGCGGCGGAGCACTTGCTGCGCCAGCAGCGGGCCGTAGCGTTGGATTTCCACGTCGACATTGTTTTCGATGGCCAATGCCACCACGTCGCGCGCCGACAGATAAAGATTGCCGGCCCGTATCAGCGAACCGAAGCGGGAGGAATTATCCAGCCGGATGGCTGGCACGCTTCCCGCCCGGTAGGGGCCGGTCACGAAGCTCCATCCGCCGCTGGGTGGCTGGATGCTGATCTCCGTCTGCGCCATCGCGCAGGCGCATACCATCAGGAGCGTCCATAAAACTCGAATCGGAGTTTGAAATAGTCTCATTGCGTTCAACCTTTTAGGTGGAAGTGGCACCGGTGTGCTCGCCGCGCGTGCGGCTCGCACTATTCTGTGACGCACGAACCACCAGTTTATGACACTCGCGTCCCATTCATGAGAGCTGTTCGGCCGGCAGGGGGCCTCCCGGATGCGGAAAACGGCACGTCCGCCATTGTGGCAGTCTGGGCGGGCGCAATCCCACCCGGCCGACGCGATCAGCGCGAACCTACCCCGGGCGCATAGTGCGCCTTCACCCTTCGGGCCGCCGCGCGACCGACGGCCTTGGCGAGTTCGTCCTCCGAGGCCGCCCGCACCAGTTCCGAGCTGCCGAATTGCTTCAGCAGCTTCTGCACCGTCTTTTCGCCCACGCCTGTGATCGTGTCCAGCTCACTGGTCAACTGGCGCGCGGATCGGCGCGAGCGGTGGAAGGTGACGGCGAACCGGTGCGCCTCGTCGCGGATGGATTGGACCAGGTGCAGGATGGGCGAAAAGCGGTCCAGCACCACCGGTTCGTCTTCCTGCCCATAGACGTAGATGATCTCCTCGCGCTTGGCGATGGAGGCCAGCGGCTGATCGGAGATGCCCAGCCCTTCCAGCGATTCCGCTGCCGCGTGCAACTGCCCCAGCCCGCCATCGACCAGCACCAGCCCGGGGAATGGCTGCTTTTCTTCCTGCAGCCGCGCGTAGCGCCGCGCGACCACTTCGCGCATGCTGGCGAAATCGTCGTTGCCGGCCACCGTTTTAATAATGAACTTGCGGTAATCGGATTTTTTCATGTGGCCGTCTTCCCACACCACCATGCTGGCCACTTTGTCGGTTCCCTGGATGTGCGAAATGTCGAAGCATTCAATGCGCCTGGGCGCAGTCGGCAGGGTGAGCGCGTCCTGCAAGGCTTGCTGAATGGCCTTCGAGGAAGGCTGCAGCACGCGGAAGCGGGCATCGAAGCTGTGTTTGGCGTTGGTCCCCACCAGGTCCATCAGCGCTTTCTTCTGCCCACGCTGCGGTGTCCGGATTTCCACGCCCCCGCCGCGCGGTGCGCCGCGCTTCTCGGCCAGCAACTCCTCCAGCGTCTCGCGATCCTCGAAATCCACGGGCACGTGAATTTCCGCCGGAATGAACTGCTGGTCGAGATAAAGCTGCTTGAGCAGCGAAGAGAAGAACTGCGGCTCGTCGAACTCCTCCTGGTCCTCCCAGAAAAACTCGCGCCGGTCGACGATCTGGCCATGGCGCAGGTGAAAGAGGTTCAACGCCACCAGCGGCGGTTCCGCGTAGCAGCCGAAAATGTCGACATCGTCGCCCTTGGCAGCCGCCATCTTCTGCCGCTCTGCGATCTCTTCCACCGTGGCCAGCAGGTCGCGCAGCGAAGCCGCTTCCTCGAACCGCATCTCGCGCGACGCCTTTTCCATCCGCCCTCGCAGATCGCGAGCCAGATCTGTGTGCCGCCCCTCCAGAAACTGCCGCACGTTGCGCACCGCCGCTTCGTACGTCTCGTCGGCCACCAGACCTTCCACGCACGGCCCCAGGCAACGGTGAATGTGATACTGCAAACAGGGCTTCGGGTGGTATCGCGTCAGGTCCACCTTGCACGACGGCACCAGGAAATACCGGTGGATGAAGTGCACCAGCCGGTGTGCCAGGTTGCCGGGGAAGAATGGGCCGAAATACGTGGCCCCGTCCTTGCGCAGGCGGCGCGTCACGTACACACGCGGGTAGCGCTCGCGCGTCAGCTTGACGTAGGGGTAGGTCTTATCGTCGCGCAGCAGCACGTTGAAGCGCGGCTGGTACTGCTTGATGAGGTTATTCTCGAGCGCCAGCGCTTCCTTTTCGTTGTCGACCAGAATGTAGTCGATATCGCGGGCTTCGGCGATCAGACTCCCGGTCTTGACATCGGCCAGCTTGTCTTCGGAAAAATAGCTGCGCACGCGATGGCGCAGCACCTTGGCTTTGCCGACATAGATGACCTGGCCGCCGCCGTCCTTGTACAGATACACGCCGGGCGCGAGCGGGAGTTGCGCTGCCTTTTCACGAAGGTCCATCGGCGGGAACGTTATAATTGAATTATGTCACGCCGGCTTCTGGCCCTGCTGGCACTGGGCGCAGCTTCCCTGGCGGCCCAGGATTCCGGCAAATCGCAATCGGCCCCCGATTCCGCGCCCGGTCAACTGCAAAAGACACGCCCCCAGCCTGCCACCTCCGACAAGGAGGAAGTGCCGCCGGAAGAAGACTCTTCGCTGGCGACTACCACGTATTCCTTCAACCCCTTGCAGTCGAAAAAGGACGTCATGGCGGGCAAGTTTTACGCCCGGAGAGGGAACTACCGCGCCGCGGCCCGCCGTTACTTGGATGCCACCAAGTGGGACGACGGCAACAGCGAGGCGTGGCTGCTGCTCGGCGAAGCCAACGAAAAGCTCAAAGACAAGGACGCCGCCCGCGGCGCTTACAAGAAATACCTGCAACTGGCTTCCGACGCCAAGAACGCCGCCGAGATCCGCAAAAAGCTGGCCAAGCTGCGATAGCCCGCGCCAAAGTTTACAGGTTTGACGGCAGATCGGGGTCACCAGTTAAGGCGCCTTCGAAGCCGGAACGCGCTCTCCAGGGCTCATTCGGCGCGCTCCCTCCCGGTTTCCCGATTGGCCTCACAGCGGCCGCAAATGATTGATCCGGTTCGGCGTCGGCCGCTTCGCCACATGCCGCTGTGAGTCGCGCAACTGACGCTCTTTCAGCGAATTGCCTATGGTGGTAACTCCGGCGTTAACCGCAGATGTCAGGTTATCCCTCAGGTTGATTCCTGAGCCGTAGTAGCCGATAATGGCTACAACGTCCTGGCGGATTAAGAGTTTTTGCGGTCATTTTTTGGTCCGTGCCGCCAGCCGTTTGCGCAGAACATGAGCAGGCTAATACTCGGATGGGTGGTTGCGGCGGCTTTCGTGCAAGGCGCGGGAGTTTCATCTGCCGCGTCGGCACCGGCGTCCTCATCCAGCCGAAGGTCGGCGGTGCGCCACCGGGAGCAGCCGGTTGACCCGACTGCCGGGGACGACGTCGATGGCGACGATGCGACCGTGCGCCGCGCCGCAGTGGAAGCTCTAGGAGCGCGCCGCGGTTCCGTCGTGGTGGTGGACCCCGACAACGGGCGCGTCCTCACTGTCGTCGGCCAGAAGCTCGCGTTTGAGAGCGGATTCATCCCCTGCTCCACCATTAAACTGGTCACCGCGCTGGCAGCGCTTACCGAGCACGTCGTCGACCGGGACACCTTCATCCGCGTAAGCCGTTATTCGAGTTACAACATGACGACTGCGCTGGCGCGTTCCAACAACGAGTACTTTGGCACGCTCGGCAGCCGATTGGGCTTCGAAACCGTGACTCGCTACGCACGCATGTTGGGCCTCGGCGAAAAGGCGGGTCTGGATATTTCCGGCGAGCAGCCGGGCGAGGTCGCGACCGAGCAGCCCAAGGGCGGCATGATCCTGATGACCGCCTACGGTGAAGGATTTCAGATGACGCCGCTGGAGCTTGCGGCGCTGCTTTCGGCCATCTCCAACGGCGGCACCTTGTACTACTTGCAGTACCCCCACAGCCAGGCGGAAGCGTCGCATCTGACGCCGCAGGTTAAGCGCCAACTGGATCTGGCGCCCAACGGCATCGACGATATCAAGATGGGCATGCGCGGCTCCGTCGAGTATGGCACCGGGCACTACGCGGCCTATGATCCGAATGAACCGGTTCTGGGCAAAACCGGCACCTGCACCGATTATCGGGTTGGCAATCACATGGGCTGGTTCGGTTCGTTCAACGAAGTGGGCTTCCACAAGCTGGTTGTGGTGGTAATGTTGGCCAGTCCATATAGGCGGGTGAACGGTGGCCTGGCTTCCGCCATCGCCGGCAATCTCTACCGCACCCTCTCCCTGCAGGGCTACTTCACCGCCGGTGGCGCCGGCCGGAACGCAGGATTGCCGGATATCCTCGTCACCAGCCCCTGCTGCGCGCAGTGATGTGGGGCGGACGCGCCCCGTCCACGCACGGCCCCCCGTGTTGCTGTCCTGGCCGTCGATTCTGGCACCGTGAGAGGATTCCCTAGCCGGTTCATGCGCGGAACCAAGTGGCCCGTAAACACGAACGCTCGCGGCCGGAGCTGATAATGCTCAGGCCGCGAGCGTGATGGGAAAGCAGTGGTTTTGTAAGATCTCTACTTCTGGTCGTTGACGATTCCGCCGCCCGATTGCTTGGCTTTCTTCTCTTCCTTGATCTTCTTGGTTGCCATGGCCTTGTCGAGCCAGGCATCGGCGATCTTTACCTGTTGGTCGTACTCTTCTTTGGTGTCCGCCAGGTAGGCGCGCTCGCGGATCAGCAGGTTCTCGTACGACATGGCGTCATCGTATTCCGGGTTGATCTCCAGCGCCTTGTCCAGGTCCTTCAACCCGCCGTCGATCACCGGCCCCCATTTTTCCTTGAGTTCCGCTTTGACCTTCTTATCCTTGATGGGACCCGGGTCTTCCTGTCTCATGCCCAGAGTGGCGAGCGCCCTGCCGAATTCCGGGAACCACTGCGACCAGGCGACGAACCCAAGGCTGTAATACGCATCGGCGTTGTTGGGCGCCACGGCCACGGCTTTTTCAAACCACTGCTTGGCGTCGTCCCACTTTTGCTGATTCAGGAAGAGGTTCGCGATTGACATAATCGCCAATTGGTTCTTCGGGTCCTGATCGAGGACCTTCTGAAACTGTTCGTAGGCGGCATCCGCCATCTCGGTGTTTTCCGGCGACACGGCGCCCGGAATGTATTGCTGGTAGTAGGCTACGGCCAGGTACTCGCGCGCCGAAAGAAACGTCGGATCCAGGTCCACCGCAGTCTTGAAGTGCTCAACGGCCTGCGGATACTGGGCGCCCTTGAATGCTTGCACGCCCTCGTTGACCTGAGATCGCGATCTCAGCTTGTTGCAGCCGGTGGCCACCAGAGCCAACGCAACCGCGGCGAGAACGATTGTCAGTTTGCGCATCGCGAATTTGATCTCCTATTGTTGGTTCAGGTCCTTGTACGGCATCAGGCCAACCTTGTCGATCTGGGCGCCGTGCGCGATGTCGATCACCTTGGCCACCCAACTGAATTCCAGGTTGGGATCGCCTTTGACGAATACCACACGTTCGGCGCGCGTCTTGAAAACGTCCACCAGGCGGCTCTCTAAGGCCGATTCCTCGATCGGATCCTGGTTGATCAGCAAGCTATGATCTGCATTGATGCTGATCACCACCGTCCGGATATCGGCCTGGTCCTGGTGCTGCCCCGGCGGCGGAGGCTGCGGTATCAAAGCCTCGAGACCTTTCGGCGTCAGCGGCGTGATCACCATGAAAATGATGATCAGTACCAGCAACACGTCGATCATAGGCGTCATATTGATGTCGGATTTCGGACCGCCCGTTCCGCCCACTGCCATTGACATAAGATTGCTCCTTTTGGAAAACTCCCCGTGCGCTACTTCTCCGCCGCGCCCGGTTGCTTCTTCGCTTCAATCTGTTCCGTGAGCAGGCCCACCTGGTCCACTCCCGCCGACTGCAGATTCTGCACCACATCCAGCACGGTCTGATACTTGGCGCGCTGATCGGCTCGGATAAAGCACTCCTTGTCCAGCCGGTTGGTCAGCATGTCCTTTACCTTCGGTGCCAAATCGTCCGGCGTGACTTTCGTATTGTTGAGGAAGACCCCACCATTGCGTGTGACGGCGATCAGTACCGCGTCGCTCTTATCCGCCGCCTGCATCGGGATCGGGTTGTGGGTCCTCACCATGTCTACGCTGACGCCGTGCGTCAACATGGGCGTGATGACCATAAAGATGATGAGCAGCACGAGCATAACGTCCACCATCGGCGTGACGTTGATGTCGGCTACCGGTGGCGGAGCCGTGTTTATTCTGAATTCTTCCTTCGCTGCCATTGCTGTTTCTCCTGAGACACCGGCTGCCTTTACGGGGAGCCACGACCGGCTCCCCGCGGTTTCAACTCGCCGGGAATCCCAAATCTTTCACTCGCTCCGGCGGCCGCTACTTGCGGGCGGCTGCGCCGCGCTGGCTGCGCTTCAAGAAGTAATCGATGAGTTCCGAACTGGAGTTGCCCATTTCCACATCGAAGGCTTCTATTTTGTTGGTGAAGTAGTTGTACATCCACACCGCCGGGATGGCCACGAACAGGCCCACAGCGGTGGTCACCAAGGCTTCGGAAATACCGCCGGCCACGGCGCCCAGGCCCGTCGACTTTTCGGTCGAGATGCCGCGGAACGCATTGATGATGCCGGCGACGGTGCCGAACAAACCGACGAAAGGAGCGGTCGAACCGATGGTCGCCAGGCCGGACACGCCGCGCTTTAATTCGGCGTGAACGATAGCCTGGGCACGGTCCAGCGCCCGTTTGGAAGCTTCGATCTCCTCACCCGGGATTTCGGAGCTGATCTGATGCGCCTGGAATTCCTGCAAACCGGCGACAACTACCTTAGCCAGGTGGCTCTTCTTGTAGCGGTCGGCGATCTTGACGGCTTCTTCCAGTTTGCCTTCCCGTAGCGCGCCGGCCACCGCCGGAGCGAACTGCCGGGACTGTTTACGGGCCGCGCTGTAGGCCATCAACCTGTCGATCATCACGCCGATGGAATAAGCGGACATGAGGAACAGCAGGATCACGACGGCTTTGGCCAGCGTGCCCATCTGGCTCCAGAGGTGCGGCAGATCCCAGCCTACCGACTCTTGAAGCAAATACAAGTACGCGAAATGCACATGCGCGAACATTCTGATTTTCTCTCCTGCGAGTTGAAATGTTACTGCTCTACCGACGTCCGCCGATGGCCGCCGGGGTACTACTGCAACGTAAAGTTGACATCAATCGTCGTCGAAACTTCCACCGGCTCTCCGTTCAGCAACGTCGGCCGGTAAACCCACCGCCTCAC
Source organism: Bryobacterales bacterium (assembly GCA_963761855.1). Classification (GTDB taxonomy): domain Bacteria; phylum Acidobacteriota; class Terriglobia; order Bryobacterales; family Bryobacteraceae; genus Bog-375. Next base: position 15,644 of record CAVXJY010000108.1, read on the forward strand.
CGCGTCCAGCGCGGATTGCACCAGCAGCGGATGGCCCCGCACCACCTTCAGATCTTGTACCCGGCCGTCCTTGCCGATGATGGCGCTCAATTCCACCGTCCCCTGAATGCGCGCCTGCTTGGCCAGGGGAGGATACACCGGATTAATCTGCGTGATCAGGTTGGCCCGCTGCACATTGCCGCCCACACGGATGCGCTGCGGAGTTACCGGCTTGGGAGGAGGAGGCGGCGGAGGCGCGGCCGAAGGAACTCCGCCGATAATGCCGCCCAGCACACCGCCCATTGAACCGCCGGCCATGCCGCCTACCACGCCGCCGACTACACCACCGGTCGAGGGAGGCGGAAGCTCGTCTTCCTTAATCTGCGCAATCTCTTTCGGAATCGTCTTCGGCGCCATCAGCTTGCCGGCATCGAATTGCCGCGGAATGATCTTCACCTGCACGACTTTCGGCGTCGGCGGCGGAGGCGGCGGAGGCGGCGGCGGAGGCGGCGGCGCCACCAGGAAGCTTTGCAGCGTGGCCGCCGGAAGCACGTCGAAGTAGATCATCGGCAGAATTACAAAGAAGCCGATCAAAAGCAATTGGATCATGGTCGATATCAGGACCGTCCAGGTTTTGTTGGTCTTCCCTGTTTGTACGAATGTCTGTTCAAACATGAGGCACTTCCTTTCCCAGCTCACTCAAGCGCCGCCCGTCTAACGGACGGCCAAAATGTCCCACTGGCGGGCAAGAGTCCTCGCCGCCTTACTTCACCGCCTTAGCCGCACTCTTCCGCGGAGTGTCCGCCCGGGGCGCTGTAGCCAGGGCGGGGGCTCTACGCCCGCCCCGCCGGTCCGCCCACCCATGCCAGAACAACACAATCGGACTCGCCACGAATACCGAAGAATATGTTCCCACCAGAATGCCGCACACCAGCGCGAATGAGAACCCGTTCAGCACCGGACCGCCGAACAGGAACAGCGCGATCACGGTCAAAAATGTCAGCCCCGAAGTCATCACGGTCCGGCTCAACGTCTGGTTGACCGCCCGGTTCATCACCGCTTCCAGGGGCTCGCGCCGGGAAAGCTTGAGGTTCTCGCGGATGCGGTCGAAAATCACGATGGTGTCGTTCATCGAATAGCCCACCAGCGTCAGCAGGGCCGCGATCACCGTCATGGTGATTTCCTTGTTAAACAGCGAAAACAGACCGATCGTAATAATGGTGTCGTGGAAGCAGGCGATCACCGCGCCCAGCCCGTAAATCCACTCGAATCGGAAGGCGATATAGGCCAGCATTCCGGCCAACGCATACAACGTGGCCAGCACGGCCTTCTGGCGCAGTTCCGCGCCCACCTTCGGTCCCACCATTTCCACTCCTTCAATGTGGAACGGAGCCAGGTAACACTCCTCTTGAAGAGTGTTCATAGTACCAGCATTCATGCCCGGCGTGGAAGATAATTGATTAAAATTCGTGATCAGTCCGGAGTGCTGGCTGTCGCGCGTGGACAGGATCGCCGTCACCAGGTTTTGAAGCTCCGGTTCGCTCGCCGGCACGTTGTTGCGTGCCAGCGCGTCGCGCAGCCGGTCGGCCAGCGCGTCATGCCCGGCGTTGTTCAAATCCAGCTTGCCGCCCGCGTTTTGTCCGAAGGTAGCCGTCAGAACGTCGGCCATGTCCTGCCGGTTGACGTTCATCTGGCCCTCATTCGCCGCCTCGGTGCCGATCTCGACCGTGTTCTGCGCGCTGGTTTCGTTCTGCACCGAAACTTCGCCTTTAATCTTGGGCGAGTGCGACATGGCCGAGCGAATCTTATCTAGCGGCGGGGCGTATGCGAACTTCACCGTCATCATCACGCCCTCCTTGAAGTCGATGCCGTACTTCAAGCCGCCTTTGGCCCCGATGCTGATGAACCCGGCCACCGTCAGCACCAGGCTGGCGAAGATAAAAGGCCACTTCTTGCCCAGAAAATCGTAGTTCGTGTTTTTAAATAATTCCATCGATACTGGCCATGCTGGTATCTGACATAAGGTTGGACACCAGCCTTTTCCGTTTTGTTCCCGTTCGTACGCCAGGCACCCGGCTGCCCGCCGGCTTCCGCCCGCCGCACCCGATTCCGGCTCCCCGGCCGTTTCTTTTCCGCTCGGACATTGTACTAAATACTGAGCATCTCCATGCGGCGGTGTCCGGCCAGTTCGTAGCTGAAGATGGTCCGCGACACGAATACCGCCGTGAAGATGTTAGCGGCCAGACCGATGGTCAGCGTGACCGCGAATCCTTTCACCGGGCCCTCCCCAAACAAAAACAGGAAAGCGCACGAAACAATCGTGGTGACGTGCGTATCCACGATCGTCCACCAGGCCTTGTTGAAACCATTTTCCACCGCCGCCACCACCGCCTTGCCGGCCCGCAATTCCTCTCGAATCCTCTCAAAAATCAGCACGTTCGAGTCCACCGCCATACCGATGGTCAGAATCACGCCCGCGATCCCCGGTAAAGTGAGGGCGGCATGGAAATAGGAAATTGCCGCCAGCAGGATCACCGTATTCAACAGAAGGGCCAGCACGGCGTTGATACCGCTGCGCTTGTAGTACAGCAGCATCACCACCACCACGGCTGCCAGCCCGGCGATGGCCGCCTGCATCCCTTCCCGGATCGAATCGGCGCCCAGCGATGGCCCAACCGATCTCTCCTCCGCCGGCTGCACGCTGGCCGGCAGCGAACCGGAACGCAAATAGCGGGCCAGGTCCTCGGCTTCCTCTTCGCTGCCCAAATTGGTGATCCGTCCCGAATCTTCAATCTTGCTCTGAATCGTGGCCACACTCACGATCTGGTTGTCCAGCACCACCGCCAGCCTGTTGCCTACATTCTTCTCGGTGAAGTCGCCGAACCGGCGCCCGCCATCCGGGGAAAGCGTGAAGCCGGTTTCCCACTTCCGGTATTCGTCCTGGGCGGCGTGTGCGTTACGCATCTGGCTGCCCATGATCACTGCAGGGCGCCCCAGCAGGTACCACTCTTCGCCCGGCGCCGTGCCGCGCGGTTTGGCCTTGGCCAGCTTGCTGTTCAGCGGCAGAACGCCGCCCTTCGCCGCCAGCGCCGCCTCCCGGCTGGGGTACGGCCCGTCCTTCACTTCATCGATCTCCAGCACCGCGGCCGTTCCGATCAGCTCTTTCACCCGCGCCGGATCGTCCACGCCCGGCAACTGCACCAGTACCTCGTAGTCCGCGCCCGAGCGGCCGTATTGCTGCACGCTCGATTCCGCCACCCCCAGCTCATTAACGCGGTTGCTGATCGTGTCGATGGTGCGCTGCACTGTGTCGCGCTTCAGCGAAATCAGGTCCGAGGGTTTCAACCGCATCGTGTAATCGGTGGAATTCACCGCCGTGAGCACGTACGTGGTGTAGCGTTCGTTCACCAGGTTCCGGAATGCGCTCGCCTCGGCCACCGGCACGCCCTTAACGGTGATGACGATTCTGTCCGCATCGTCCACCGACGTCGGTTTGGGAGGATCGGTGCGGTCCATGCTGGCGAAGCTAATACCCTGCTTCGCCATGTCCGCCCTCAAGTGCTCCATCGTCTGGTCGGCATCCGCTTCCACCGCGTCTTCGACATGCACAACTTCCACCAGTTGGCTGCCGCCCTTCAGATCGAGGCCCAGGCGGATGTTGTCCTTCACGTTCTGGATCAGTTCGGTTTTCGATTTGGGCAGACCGATGATGCCGAAAATGCACAGCAAAATCGTCGCTACGATCACCACAGTGCGCCACTTCAAGTTCTGTGTCATGGATTGGAAAAGCCTGTTAATTAGAGATTGCTACGATTGCGCCTTCTTGACTTCACCCGAGACGAGGCTCGACACCGAGCCGCGGGTGACCTGAATCTTCACGTTATCCGGTTTCACGCGCAGCACCAGCTTGTCCCCGTCGATGGCCACGATGGTGCCGATAAGCCCACCCGAAGTAACCACTTCGAAGCCATTCTGCAGCCCGGCCAGCATCGCCTTTTGCTGTTTGCGCTGCTTCTGCATCGGCATGAACAGGAGAAAATAGAAAATTCCGAAGATGAGGAGGATAGGGAGGAGTCCCGCCAGCGAACCCAACGGACCGGAGGGCTGCGCTGTTGTTTGCAAATAGAAATTCAAAATCACGTATGGGCCAAGCTTAACGCTACCCCGCGTCTTCCGGCTGGGCGCGCTCGAAATATTCCGGGAACGATCCCGATATTATAGCAAGCCTTATCTCCTTCATGATGTCAAGGTACCGCCGAATGTTGTGGCGGGTCGCCAGCGTGGCAAACAGAATCTCGCCTGCCATAAACAGGTGGCGCAGATAAGCCCGCGAATACCGCTGGCAGGTGTAACAGCCGCAATCGGGATCGAGCGGCCGGGCATCCTCTTTATAGCGCGCGTGTTTGATCACCACGCGCCCTCCACTGGTGAACAGGTATCCATTGCGTGCATTACGGCTGGGCAGCACGCAATCCATCATGTCGATACCGCGTGCCACGTATTCCCCCAGCTCCACCGGCATTCCCACGCCCATCGCATAGCGCGGCCGCGACCGCGGCAGCACGGCAACGCTGGCCTCCACCATCTCCAGGCTCAGCGGCCGCGGCTCGCCCACCGAAAGCCCGCCAATCGCGTAGCCGTCGGCATCCAGTTCCGCCAGTTCGGTGGCGCACTCGCGCCGCAGGTCTGCGTACGTGCTGCCCTGCACGATCGGAAACAGCGCGTGCCGGGATTCCATCTCTGCCGTGCGCCGCGCGTGATGCGCTGCCGCTTGCCGCGCCCAGCGCACCGTGCGCCGCATGCTCTCCCGCGCGGATTCGTGGCTTACCGGAAACTCCGGGCATTCGTCGAGCGCCATCAGAATGTCGCTCCCGAAAGCCAATTGCGCGTCCACCGTGGATTCCGGCGTGAAGCGGTGGGCATCGCCGTTTAAGTGAGACTGGAACACCACGCCGCCATCGTCGATCTTGCGCAGGCCGCTCAGGCTGAACACCTGGAACCCGCCCGAATCGGTGAGAATGGCGTGCGGCCAGTCCATGAAACGGTGCAGGCCCCCCAGGGTCCGTATCGTCTCCGCCCCCGGCCGCAGATAAAGATGATAGGTGTTGGCCAGCAGCAGGCGCACCCCCAGATCTTCCGCCAGGTCCCGCGAGCTCAACCCCTTGACCGTCGCTTGCGTACCGACCGGCATGAATACCGGCGTTTCGATCACACCGTGCGCCGTGCGCAGCAGCCCCGCACGCGCGCCCGTCCGCGAACATTCCGCCACCACTTCAAAGCCGATCTGCCGCAACAACCGATGGTAACAGTGGGCCAACCGCCTTTGCCCGCCAACCCCACCTCAAACCTCAACCCGCGCGGTGAACAAGGATGGCCGGACAACTCAAGGGGCGTCTACGCCGCAGCGGGTGCCTCGATCGGCTCTAGGATCTGAAACCGATGGACGATGCGGTTCCATTCGACCTTGGGTTTCTGAAAACTGAGGAGAAGGCAGAGGGTCACACCGGAGGCACGCAGGTAATTGAGACATTGAGCGATGTGTTCGTTGGCGAGGCGCTCTACACACTTCAGTTCCACTACAAGCACGTCTTCGACGAGGATGTCCGCAAAGTATTCGCCGACGTAGTGGCCCTTGTATGCTACCGCCAATGAAGCCTGGGCGGTTGCTCGGATGCCGCGCAACCCGAGTTCGCGGAGCAGCGCACGCTCGTAAACCTTTTCGAGGAACCCGGCGCCCAGGGTGTTAGAGACCTCAAAGGCAGCGCCCAGCACCCGCTCGGTCAGCGAGTCAAAAGAGTCCGCGTTCATCGGCGTTCATCAGCGGCTAATGATTTGGTGTGGGTCTCGTCCCCCACGCCTCTCAGAAATATGGCGAGCCGCCGATCCACGCTGCTGAACACGGAATCTGGTCCAAGTTTGTTTTTAATTCCCATCGACAAATAGGTGATATAATCCATGGAGAATAGGATGTTGTTATGGCCAGCCTCGCTGAAGAACCTTTGAATGACCGGCAACTATTTGAAATTGAACATGATCGCCTCGTCCGTGAGGAGATCGAAACCTTCCGACGGAGGGCTAGGGCGTTCCTCGATGGCCAAATCACCGAAGACGAATTCCGGCCATTACGGCTTAAGCATGGCATCTATGGGCAGCGGCAACCCGGGGTGCAGATGGTGCGGTCGAAGATCCCCAGCGGGATGCTGACCGCCGCGCAGGCCGAGCAGTTGGCGCGCGTGGCCGAGGAGTTCGGCGGCGGCAAGGGGCACCTGACTACGCGCCAGAATATGCAGTTTCATTTTGTGCCGCTCGATCGCGTCGCCGACCTCATGCACGTGCTGGCTGACGCCGGGCTCACCAACCGCGAAGCCTGCTACAACACCGTGCGCAACGTCACCACTTGCGCCTGGGCGGGAATTGCGCGCAATGAGGTTTTCGATGTGCGCCCCTATGCGCAGCGGCTGGCATATGCCTTGCTTCGCAAGGACCTGACCGGTAACCTGCCGCGCAAATTCAAAATCGCCTTCGATGGCTGCGCCGGCCGCGATTGCATTGCGGGCGCCATCAACGATATCGGCTTGCGCGCCGTGATGCGCGATGGCCGGCGCGGCTTCCGCATGCTGGTCGCCGGAGGCTTAGGGCCGCTGCCCACCGAAGCTCAACTGCTCGATGAGTTCGTCCCGGAAGAGCGCCTGCTGAACCGCTGCGAAGCCGTGATCCGCATCTTCAATCGCTACGGCAATCGCACCAACAAGAACAAGGCGCGGCTGAAGTTCGTGTTGCGCGAGCGCGGCATCGAATGGCTGCGCGAGCAGGTGGAAAAGGAATATCAACTCATACTCACCGGCGGCGGCATCGCTTGGCCGGAGATGGTGCCGGAGGGCTTCGGCGGTTACCAGTCGCGGCCGCAACCGCTGGGGCAGGGAGCGCTCCTGCCGCTGGCCAGGCGTCAGCAGACCGGCGACGGCGATTACGACGAGTGGCGCGCCACCAATGTTTCCGAACAGCGTCAGTCCGGTTACGCTGCCGTAACAGTGCGCGTCGAGCAGGGCAATCTTCGCGCCGCACAGTTGCGCGGGTTGGCTGGCATCGCCACCGCTGCCGGCGACGGCACCCTGCGCGTTTCCATCGACCAGAACCTGCTGTTGCCCTTCGTTCCGCTGGCGCGCCTGCCGGAGGTGCATCGCGCGCTGGCCGCCATCGGCCTGGCCGCGGCCCGTGCCCGCCATATAGACGATGTCGTGACTTGCCCTGGCGCTTACTCCTGCAACCTCGCGCTCACTAAATCCATGAATCTGGGAGCCGCGCTGAGCCAGGCGCTGCGGCGGTTTGACGATCCCGGCGTGCGCTCGCTCTCCATCAAAGTGAGCGGCTGCCCTAATGCCTGCGGCCAGCATTGGGTGGCGGATATCGGCTTCTTCGGCAACGCACGCAAGGTGGATGGCCGTGAGATTCCGTATTACCAGATGCTGCTGGGCGGCGGCTATGACGAACAAGGCGTGATGCGTTTTGGCCTGGCGGTGCAGTCGATTCCGGCGCGCCTGGCGCCCGCCGCCGTGCTGCGCGTGCTGGACCATTTCCAGGCCAATCGGCTGGACGGCGAAACCTTCCGCCAGTATGTGCTGCGCCACAAAATCGAAACCTTCCGCGAGCTGACCCGGGAGTTTGCCAAGCCAGCCGAGTTGTTCCCCGAGATCTATCGGGATTGGGGCGACGACCAGGCGTTTTCCTTGCAGTTGGGCCGCGGCGAGTGCGCGGCATAGCCAACCGTGGCCCGCGCAGTCTTGCGTGCAGGGTCGAGACTCGTCTCGACCTTTCTTCACAGCTAAGGCCGGCATGCGCCACGCCGGCACTTCCGCCGCCTCGCGCTTAATCCCGAATTCATGCCTGCTTAATGGCCTTGTAACATCGCCGCTGGTACCGTTAGAGCAGGTAACCAGAGCATCCCATGAAGAAGATCCTGCTCATCGAAGACGATGTCGACCTGTTTTCGCTCCTCAAGTACAACCTCGAAAAAGAGGGGTTCTCGCTGTCCGGTCTGCAAACCGGCAAAGGGGCGATCGAGCTGTGCCGCCAGGTGCGGCCGGACCTCATCCTGCTCGACATCATGCTGCCGGATTCCGACGGCCTGGACATCTGCAAGGGCATTCGCCGCGATCCCGACCTGGCCGGCGTCCCGATCATCTTCCTGACCGCGCGCGCTTCGGAGACCGACCGCATCGTGGGCCTCGAACTGGGCGCCAACGATTACGTGGTCAAGCCGTTTTTCGTGCGCGAGTTGATCGCGCGCATCAAGCTCCAGTTCCGCAACCAGACCTCGCCCCCGCGCATGCTCGAAGCAGGCGGCCTCGAACTCGACACCAGCAGCCGCCAGGTGCGGTTGAACGGCAGCCCGCTGGCGCTCACCGCCACCGAATTCCGCCTGCTGGAATTCCTGATGAGCCGTCCCGGCGTGGTCTTCAGCCGCGAGCAACTGCTCAATTCGGTCTGGGGCCAGGACCGCGCCATCACCGACCGCGCGGTGGACGTTTATGTGCTCCGCTTGCGCCAGAAGATCGAACAGGACCCCGCCGAGCCCACCCTCATCCATTCCGTTCGCGGCTTCGGCTACACCTTCGAACCGCGCCGCGCCTTGGCCGGCGCGTAGCCGGAAGCCCGCCGGGCGATGGAAGTTTATCTCACCACCAGCCCTTACTGGCCGGCCAGCGTGCTGCGTTTGCGGCCGAAGGGGAAGTAGATCGCCAGGCCGATGGCCAGCCAGCCGAAGAATCGCAGCCAGGTCACCAGCGGCAGCCCCATCATCAGCACCACGCAGCAGACGATGGAAATGATGGGAAACAGCGGTACGAAAGGCACGCGGAATGAGCGCGGCCTTTCCGGCTGCTTCCGGCGCAAGACGATGACGCCGAGCGATACCAGCACGAACGCGAACAGCGTGCCGATATTCGATAACTCCGCGAAGGTGTCGATGTCCCAAATGCCGGCCGGAATGCCCACGAAAAAGCCGGCAATCCAGGTGCTCACGTGCGGCGTTTGAAATTGCTTGTGCACTCTCGAGAACAGAGCCGGCAGCAGCCGGTCGCGCGACATCGCAAACCAGATGCGCGCCTGCCCGTACTGATACACCAGCAGGGAAGACAGCATGCCCATCAGCGCGCCGGCGGTGACGATCAGGCGCAGACGGTCGTAGCCGAGCGCTTTCAGCGCGTCTGCCACCGGCGAATCCGTATTCAGCGTCTGGTAATTGGCGATGCCGGTCAGCACCAGCGACACCGACGCGTAGAGAATAGTGCAGACGATCAGCGTGGCGATAATGCCGATCGGCAGATCGCGCTGCGGGTGCTTGCATTCCTCCGCCGCCGTGGAAACGGAATCGAAACCGATGTAGGTGAAGAAGACGATGGAGGCGCCGGTGAGAATGCCGGGGAAGCCGTGCGGCGCGAACGGGTGCCAGTTGCCGGGTTTGATGGCGCCGGCCGCGCCCACGCAAAAAAGCAGGATGGCGGCTAGTTTAATCGCCACCATCACGGTGTTGGTTTCGGCGCTCTCGCGCACGCCGCGCACCAGCACCCAGGTCACCAGCATGGTGATCAGCAGTGCCGGCACATTGAACCAGCCCGCCGGGCCGCCGACCGCGGGAAACGGCGGAAAGGCCCACTGGGGTGGCAAGTGAAAGCCGAATAAGTTCTGAAACAAGTCCTGCAGGTACGCGGAAAACCCCACGGCCACCGACATGTTCGAGACGGCGTACTCGAGGATCAGGTCCCAGCCGATAATCCAGGCCACGATTTCGCCCAGAATGGCGTAGGCATAGGTGTAGGCGCTGCCGGCCACAGGTATCATCGACGCCAGCTCCGCATAGCACAGGCCGGCGAACAGGCAAGCGATCGCCACCAGCCCGAACGAGAGCGTAATCGCCGGGCCGGCGCCGGGCCGTCCCAACTGCGATCCGGCGTGCGAGCCGTGCAGCACCAGGTCGATCACCGTCGCCTCGAGGATCGATTTGATGTGGAGCGGCTTGCCCGCGGCCGCCGTGCCGGTGAGTGTGAAGATGCCGGACCCGATTACGGCGCCGATCCCCAGCGCGGTCAGGCTCCACGGGCCCAGCGTGCGCCGCAGCCGTCTGCCCGGTTCCTCGGAGGCCGCGATCAACGCATCGATGCTCTTGGTTCGGAAAAGGCTCACTCGCGGATCTCCCGGCATGGGAAGTGGAGCGGACCGCTGTTCTCGACCCGCTTACCTAGCGGGGCGAAGGAACCAGGCGGGCGGCGCCGGCTTCTCCGAAGGGCGCTCGTCCGCCGCATGAGCTTGTGCCGCTACCGCTTACGCTGGCCCTGCGCCTGGCGGCGGATCTTCTTCTTGAGAGACCCTCGCGCCACGCCGGCGGCGCGCTTTGCCTTGGGAGCCGCCTTTTTGCGCGCTGTCCGCTTCAGTTTCTTGCGTTCCAGCTTATCGGTTACGTTGCTCGTGTTCATCAGTTCCTTTTCAGTCCCGCGTATTTTTCCACCAGTTTTTTCAAACCGTAGCGAGGGAAATTAACTGTGATCTTAGCATTATCGCCCTCGCCTTCGCGGCGTACCACAGTGCCGGTTCCGTACTTGGGATGCTCGACCACGGTGCCCGCTCGAGCTCCTCGGCGAACCGGTGGGGGAACATTGGACAGCGGTTTCGAGGGAACAGGTGGCCGGGCCGGCGGTGCCGCCGCCGGCGCCGCCGTTTTCGGCCCGCCGAAAGCTATGCCGCGCTGCTCGAAGAATTGCGAGATGTTGGATACCGAATTGTAGGTCTTGCCGGGGAACGTGCTGCTGCGCCGCGGATTCTGGCGCACATCGAAGCGGTCGGCTGTCAGATCCATCTCGCCCGGCTCGTCCTTCGGGCCCAAATCCACCACCAGGTCTGCGGGGATCTCGCTCAAGAACCAGGAAGGGGTCGAGCGCTCCTGTTCGCCGCCCCCGTATCGCCGGCGGTACTTGGCCCAGGTCAGGATCAGCCGCCGCTGCGCCCGCGTCATTCCCACGTAGCAGAGGCGCCGCTCCTCTTCGAGCGCAGGTTCGGAATTCATCGACCGGCTGTGCGGAAACAGGCCCAGTTCCATGCCCGTCAGGAACACCACCGGGAATTCCAGCCCCTTGGCGTTGTGCAGCGTCATCAGTGTCACCGGGGCTCGCTCGTCGTATGTGTCGGCTTCCGCCACCAGCGCGGCGTGATCTAGAAAATCGGCCAGCGATTCGCCGCGCGACTGGGCCTCGACGGCGGCGCTGATGAGTTCGTCCAGGTTTTCCAGGCGCGCTTCGGAATCCGGCGTCCGCTCCTGCTCCAGCATCTTCCGGTAACCGGTCCGTTCCAGCACGAAGCGGATCACCTCCGGCAGCGTCGATGAGCTGGCAACCAGCGAAATCTCCTGCATCAGGTTGCGGAACATCACCAGCGAGGACTGGGAACGGGTGGAAAGCCCGCGGTCGTCGATGACGCGCTGGATGGCGTCCCACAGGCTCAACGCCTGCGTGCGCGCGTGCTGCTCGATCTGTTCCACCGTGGTCCGGCCAATGCCCCGCGCCGGAGTGTTGATGATGCGCAGCAGGCTGGTGGAATCGCTGGTGGAAAGCGCCAGCCGCAAGTACGCCACCGTGTCCCGAATCTCCGCGCGCTGGTAAAAGCTGAAACCGCCCACCACGCTGTAAGCGCGCCCGTAGCGCCGCAGCGCTTCCTCAATCTGCCGCGATTGAAAATTGGTGCGGTACAGAACGGCAACGTGATCGTCGGGATTGGCGGTCAGATGTTTTTCGATGGCGTCTGCCACGAACAGGGCCTCGTTCTCCGCGTCAAAGCCCGCGTACAGGCCCAACATTTCACCGGCCGCCGCGTCCGTCCACAGTTTCTTTCCCTTGCGCTCCTTATTGTTCTCCACCACCCTGGAAGCCGCCGCCAGAATGTTCTTCGTCGACCGGTAGTTCTGCTCCAGGCGGATCACCCGCGCATTCGGATAGTCGCGCTCGAAATCGAGAATGTTGCGGATATCCGCTCCGCGCCAGCTATAGATGGACTGGTCCTCGTCGCCCACCACGCACACGTTGCGCTGCTCCTCCGTCAGCAGCCGCATCAACTCGTACTGGCTGCGATTGGTGTCCTGGTATTCGTCCACCAGCATGTGGCTCAGGCGCCGGTTCCACGTCTTGCGTGTGGCTTCGTCGTGGCGCAGCAGCCGCACCGCCTCCAGCAGCAGGTCGTCGAAATCCAGGGCGTTGGAATTGCGTAGCGCCTTCTCGTAGTCCTCGAACAGCGCCGCCAGCGCTTCGGTCTCTTTGGTCACCGCCCGCTTGTAGAGTTCGGCCGGGCTCTGGTTGGTGTTTTTCGCGTGGCTGATGGCCGCCAGCGCGGAGCGGTACTGCATGAAATCCTTCTCCACCAGCCCCAGCGAGCGGTAGCCCGATTTTACGATCGATAACTGGTCGTCGTCGTCGTAAATGCTGAAGCGGCGCGTGAAGCCGGGCCGGACGCGCGCCAGCGGCTCGCCATCGCTGCGCAGCAGCCGCACGCAGAAGGAATGAAACGTGGATACGCGAGGCTCGGAATCGAGCCGCATGTCGGCCAGCAGCGACGCCACCCGCTCGCGCATTTCGCCGGCCGCTTTGTTGGTGAAGGTTACGGCCAGGATGGCGGACGGCGGCACATGCCGGGAAGCGATGATGTGAGCGATGCGGTGCGTGATAACCCGCGTCTTGCCGCTTCCCGCTCCCGCCAGGATCAACAGCGGCCCTTCCGTGTAACTCACCGCCTCACGCTGTTGCGCGTTGAGCCCTTTGAGATAATCCATCGGTGGGACTGTTTATTCTATCATGCTGCAGCTTAGTAACCCAATTTCTTGTCCACTAAATTAAGCAGCGGCTGGCCTTTTTGAAAGCGCGTGAAGTTGTCGAGAAAGAATTGCATGGCGCGCTCCAGCCAGTCCGCGGTGTGGTCGGCTGCGTGTGGCGAGAGCAGGACATTCTCCAGGCGATAGAACGCGTGACCTTCCGGCAGGGGCTCCGTATCGAACACATCCAACACCGCGCCGCGGATACGGCGCTCGGAAAGAGCGCGCACCATGGCGGCTTCGTCGATCACCGGCCCGCGCCCCAGGTTGATCACCACCGCCGTCGGCTTCATCGCCGCGAACTCCCGCTCGCCGATCAGGCCGCGCGTTTCAGCCGTGAGCGGAGCCGCCGCCACAATGTAGTCCGAAATTGCGATCATCTCGGGCGTCTGCTCCGGCGAGTAGATTCGTTCGGCATAAGCATCCGCCGTGCCAGGTGGGAGAGCGTGCCGCTTCACCGCGACCACGTGCATCCCCATCGCCCGCGCGCGCGATGCCACCGCGCGGCCGATATCGCCGTAGCCAACAATGCCCAGCGTCTGGCCGGCGATTTCGGCGACGTCGAACTGCTCCCACCTTCCCGCGGCCTGGTTACGGACCATGCGCCGCAGGTCTTTGGCGAAAAACAGCATGCCGGCCAGCGCGAACTCTCCCAGCGATTCGCTGAACACGCCCGTGCCGTTGGTGAGCGCCGCCGCGCTTTCCACCAGCTCCGGAAACAGCAGCCCATCGAGACCCGCCGACCGCGTGTGCACCCAGCGTACACGCCGGCACAGCCTGAAAACTTCGCGCAGTAAGTCTCCGCTGCCGGACCAGTTGAAGACGACGTCCGCCTCCGGCGCCCACTGCTCGAATGCCGCCGCCTGTTCGCCCACCACGATGTTGGTCTCCACCGGCAGTTGCTCCAGCATGGCGAGCTGCGGCTCCGTGGGATTCGCCAAAACGAGCACCGTGAGATCGCCCATGTGAAGCAAGCTATCACAAGTAGGTGGGGCATGCTTTAGAGCTTGCTGGAAAAGTCCGAAAGAAGACCTGGAAGCCGCAGATAAACGCAGATGAATGCGGATAAGCCGATTCCTCTCAATCTGCGTTCATCTGCGGCAGATAATGTCTCAGCGTTTTTCAGCAAACTCTTTAGCTTGCCAGGACCGGTTCGACGGATGCACAACTTAGACGGATGAAACTCGTCGGCTCTGGCGGGAGAAAAAACCTGCGGGCGTGCTTTAAAGGATGCCCCAACTCCGGCTCGGGCGCCGGCCATGCTAGCATGGTTTTTCCAACTACCTTGATTAAAGCCGTCAAAGGAACCAGGGACTTACTGCCCCCATTCACAGAAAGCTGGAATGCCGTGGAGCGCGAGGCTAGAGCCGTGTTCCGCGCTTACAACTACGGGGAAATCCGCACGCCGGTCCTCGAAGAAACTCAGTTGTTCGCGCGCGGCGTAGGCGCCGACACCGATATCGTCACCAAGGAGATGTACACCTTCGACGACCGCGACGGATCTTCGCTGACGCTGCGGCCGGAAAACACGGCCTCGGTGATTCGCGCCTACATCGAGCACCGGCTCGATCAGCGGCCGGGCGTGCAAAAGCTCTATTACATCGGCCCCATGTTCCGGCGTGAGCGCCCGCAATTGGGCCGCTACCGGCAGTTCTACCAGATCGGCGCCGAAGCGATCGGCTCGGACTCGCCCGCGGTGGATGCGGAGGTGATCGAGATGGTGGTCGAGATCCTGGGGCGCGCGGGTCTCACCGGTTTCCAGTTGCTGCTCAACTCGGTGGGCGATCGCAACTGCCGGCCGCGGTACGTGGAGAAACTGAGCGAAGCGCTGAAGCCGGTTGCGGCCAGCCTGTGCATCGACTGCCGGCGCCGCGCGCTGACCAATCCGCTGCGCGTGCTGGATTGCAAGGTGGAAGCCGACCAGCCCATCATCGACAAGTTGCCCAGCATCCTGGACCACCTGTGCGAACCCTGCCGCGCCCACTTCGATGCGGTGAAGCGCTACCTGGACGACCGCGGCCTCCAGTATGCGGTCCGGCCGCGCATGGTGCGCGGCCTCGATTACTACATGCGGACCACCTTCGAGGTGGTGCACGGCGCCCTGGGCGCGCAGAATTCCGTGCTGGGCGGCGGGCGCTATGACGGGCTCGCCGAATCGCTCGGGTCGAAGGTGCCTGCGCCGGGCATCGGCTTTTCCATTGGCGAAGACCGGTTGGTGATGAGCGTGGCGCGCCGCGGAGATGATGCGCTGGATCTGTGCATCGCCGCGCTGGGCGAGCCGGCGCTGCGCCACGCCGCACTGCTGGCGCGCGATTTGCGGCGCGGCGGCGCAGCCGTGGAAGTCGCGGAGGGCAGGCTCAAGCGTATCCTCGAACTGGCCAACAAACTGGGCGCCCGCTTCACTTTGATGGTGGGTGAAAACGAAATCAATGCCGGGCGTTACGCCTTGAAAGAAATGGCCACCGGCCGGCAGGAGCAAGTCACGCGTGGCGAAATCGGTCTCAAGCTCGGCGCCCCGCGGAATTGAACATCGATATGGAAACCTCCCTGACACTGGATTTTCTGGGCGAGCTTCGCCGCACGCACAACTGCGGGGCGCTGCGCGCCGCCGACGAAGGCAAAAGCGTGGTCCTCATGGGCTGGGTGCATCGCCGCCGCGATCATGGCGGCGTCATCTTCGTCGACCTGCGCGACCGCTACGGCATCACCCAGGTCGTCTTTCATGAAGATGTCGGGCCCGCTGTGCACAGCCGCGCCGAGCAGGTGCGCCCCGAGTACGTGATCGCCGTCGAAGGCAAAGTGGCGCTGCGCGGCGCCGGCGCCGTGAACCCGAACCTCGAGACCGGCGAAATCGAGATCGTGGCTTCCAGCATCTGGCTGCTCAACGAATCCCGCACGCCGCCCTTCCCCATGGAAGACCAGGTGGACGTCGCCGAGGACGCCCGCCTCAAGTACCGCTTCGTGGATTTGCGCCGTCCCCGCATGCAGCGCAATATCATTCTGCGCTCCCGCATCGCCTTCGCCGTCCGCGAATACCTGAACTTGGCCGGATTCCTGGAAATCGAGACGCCTTTCATGACGCGCTCCACCCCGGAGGGCGCGCGCGATTACCTGGTGCCCAGCCGCGTGCAGCCCGGCACTTTCTATGCGCTGCCGCAATCGCCGCAAATCTTCAAGCAGCTTCTGATGATAAGCGGCTACGAAAAGTATTTTCAGATCGTGCGCTGCTTCCGCGACGAAGACCTGCGCGCCGACCGCCAGCCGGAGTTCACGCAGATCGATATCGAGATGTCGTTCCCGCAACAGGAGCGCATTTTCGAGGTCGTCGAGCCCATGCTCGCCAACGCCTGCGATGTGGCTGGATATAAGATATCGACGCCGTTCCCGCGCATCACATACGCGCAAGCTATGCGCAGCTACGGCAGCGACAAGCCCGATTGCCGCATACCGCCCATGCACCCGGTCGAGGACCTGGCGCCGGAGTTGGCGGCCGGCGGTTTGCCGCTGGTGGCCATCCGCATTCCCTCAACCGGCGCCCCGAGCCGCAAGGAACGCGACGAGCTGAAAGCTTTCGGCCAGCAACTTGGCCTGCGCGTCTATGACGATTTCAAACGCCTGGAACGCGACCACCCCGGGCCCATGGCGCAAGTGCGCGAGCGCGCCGGTGCCCAGGAGAACGACCTCCTGGTGCTCGCGGCCTGGGCCGGCGAGCCGAAGGGCCAACTCCCCGAACAGACCGTCTACCAGGCCTGCGGGCAACTCCGGCTGTATTGCGCGCAGCGATTCAACGACCGTCATAAGCTGCTTGATCCGAAGAATTTCCAGTTTCTCTGGGTGGTCGATTTTCCCATGTTCGAGTGGGACGAGGAAGAGAACCGCTGGAATGCCGCGCACCATCCCTTCACTTCGGTGCACGATGAAGACCTGGAAAAGCTGGTCGCCGACCCGGCGCGCTGCCGCGCCAAATCCTATGACGTGGTGCTGAACGGCACCGAGTTGGGCTCCGGCTCCATTCGTATCCACCGCCGCGACGTGCAGTCGAAAGTGTTTGCCGCCCTGGGCTTCAGCGATGAGGAAGCCCGCCGCCGTTTCGGCTTCCTGTTGGACGCACTGGAATATGGCGCGCCGCCGCATGGAGGCATCGCCCTGGGCCTCGATCGCCTGGTGATGATTCTGGCGGGAGAAAGCTCCATCCGCGATGTCATCCCATTTCCTAAAACCGCGCGCGGAACGGATTTGATGTGCGATGCGCCGGCGCCCGTGCCCGAGCGGCAGTTGCGCGAGCTGGGCATCGCTTTCCGCGGGAATAAGTAACGGCTGCCCGCTACTGCGGCCGCGCCGATGCCGCTGCATCCAGCCGGCTCAACTGCTGGCGCACGGCGGCGGCATCGTTGGCTTTGGGCGCCAGCTCCAGATACTGGCGCAGGTACCCGGCCGCTTCTTCATTCTTGTCCTTCGCCATCAAAAGCATCGCCAGCACAACGTCGAGCCGCGGAATCCTGTGTTCCTTATCGATGCGCAGCCCCTGGCGTGCCGCGCTCTCTGCCGCCTCCAGGTGATTGAGTCTTGCGTTGGCAACGGCGTTGTATAGGTATGCGGCTGGAAAATCCTCCGCATCCAGCTCAATCCATGCCCGCGAAAACGCTTCCGAAGCTGCCCAATCCCCATTGTGGTCGGCCAGCGCCGTCAGGCTTTCATAGGGTCTGATGTACTTGGGATCGCTTGCCAAAGCCTGCTTCCATGCGTCGCTGGCGCCGGTCGCGTCGTTGCGCTTCTGGCGCAACAGGCCGAGCTGATACCAGGCGATAGCGAACTTCGGGTACTCCGTAACCGCTTTGGTGAGATTGTCCTCCGCGGCCTTCCACCTCTTGTTCGCCAACGCGTCGATTCCTTTGTCGTAAGCCTTCCGCGCGTTTGCGGGGCGGCCAGCGTGGTCGCGCTCACAATCAAGACGCTGGCACGGGAGAGCGGATGCAGCGTGATGACGCCGAGGCGGCCATCGTCGGATTGGCTCTTCACGGCGATACTCACCTGGTCCGATCGATAGCCGGCCAGCACAGCCTCCACGTCGCAGCCGCGCAACGCCGCGATCACCGGCATCGAGTACACGGTCGATGAGTCCGATGGGCCGCATCACATCTGCGGGAGGCTCGGTGTTTTGGGACGCATCGCTTTGCTGCTCGCCACTCCTGCCGGGGCTCGCCTGAAAACTGAAACGCCCCCTGGCGTCCGTCCAGGTTTCAAAATGAGATAGGCCATTGCAGACGCGGTTGATGGCAACCGGCTCGGGAGGCGGGGACGCGTCGTCCAGCCTCACTTCGCCCGAGAAATAGAGCACTCTTTCGGTACCCCGGTTGGTTTCATTCAGGTTCGGCCCGTTGAGTTGGGCCTTCGCAATTCCGGCCAACATCAAAATCGCCACTACGCCCGGTCGATAAGCCATAGTGTGCCTCCAAGTGCAACTCTACTTAATTATCCGCCCGTTGGCTGGCAAAAGGAATCGGGTGGCGGCAAGTGTTACAGCGGTGCTCGCTCAACCCGGGGTAGAGCCTGGTTTCGAAGGCGGGATGACGCGCAGGCTGCCGCCGGGAAGCTCCACCAGCCAGCTCTTGTTGTCGCCCAGCGCCGCAAATTGACTCAAGGGAAGTTCGGCCACGATGGGGCCGGCGAACTCCAGGCGCACCGATTCGGCTTTCTCGGCGATCCGTAAAAGCTTGGCCGGGATGACGTTAGGCGCCGGCGGGGTATCGGCGCGCTGCGGGCGCACGGCCGCGGCGCGCAGGGCCACCCACACGCGGTCGCCGCGTAAATGGCCGGGAAGATATGGCACCGTGAGCGCGAAGCCGTCGAATTCCAGCCGGCTCAGGTTGGCGGCTCGATCGAGCACGGCGATGGTGCCTTGCCAGAGGTTTTCGTAGCCGGTCAGCCGCGCCGCTTCTGCCGTGGCCGGCTGATCCAGCACCTGCCGCGGGGCGCCGCGCTGCACAATCCTCCCATGATCGAGCAGCGCCATTTCCGCAGCCTCCGTGCACGCCAGGTCGAGGCCCCGGGAAGCCATTAGAATCGGCCCATGGAAATGGGTGCGGATCAAGCCGAAAAGCGCGTCGTCGATGCCGGCATCGTCAGCCAGCAGCAGCTCGGGCCCGCCGATCAGCGCGCGGGCGATTGAACAGCGCAGCCGTTCGGCGCTGCCGGCCGCGGCGGGCCGCAACGCCGCCGCATCGGCCAGCGTGAATCGCTCGATGGCTTCGGCCACGCGGCGATGGCGCTCCAGGCGCGGAAACCGGCGTGCTGCGAACTCCAGGTTCTGCCGCAACGTTCGATGCGGAAACAGCCAATCGGCTTGCGAAATGTAGCCGCAGCCGCGGCGGACTGGGGGCAGATCCACACGCGCCTGGCCATCGAACAGGATGGCATCGTTCAGCAGGATGCGGCCCTCATCGGGCGTGGCCAGACCTGCCACCATTTCGAGCAGCAGGGTCTTGCCCGCGCCCGGCGGGCCGACTAGCGCCGTGACGCCCGGCCCCAGATTGAAATCGGCCTCCAGCTCGAATTCGGCCGGCATCCGCTTTCGTACGCGAATGCTGGTCATCGGCCGTCCCGCCCTTCAGTCATGGGGCCGGCTTCGCGCCGCAGCCACATCGCGAGTGCGACCCCGGTCAGAGCCGTGAGCAGGATGGCGCCGGCGGCGGGGATGCTCAAACGGCCGCGGATCCACAGCGCCACCGCGACTTCCAGCGTCGTCTCCGGAAACACGTCCGCCGCCGCTCGAAGCGCGGCCCGGCCCTCCAGCGGCAGCGCCAGCGTCCAGAAGATGCGCCAATCGGAAGCGCCCGCCATGCGTGCCGCCTTCACGTAACCGGAATTGAGCGATTGGAACGCCCCGCGGCATGCCGCCAGCGTGTAGGGAACGGCGCGGATCAGTCCCGCCGCCGCCAGTTGCGGCCAGGTAAATTCGGGCACCGCCAGCGCCGCGACGATTACGGCCGGAACGCTTTCGAGAAAGCGCGCGAGCAGCGTAACCACCGGCCAGTTGCGGCGCGCCAGCCACCACGCGGGCCACGGCGCCACCAGCAGCGCCAGAACGCTCACCAGCAGCGCCACGCGCAGGCTGAGCCACAAAGGCGACCAATCGGCTGTCATGCGGGACCTTCAATTATAGCGGCCGGAAGCGGGCGCTGAAGTGGCGCAGAAACGCCGGCTCTTGCACAATCTCAAGGCCGCGTATCTCCCGTTTGCGGGCGTTGACCTCCAGCACCGCTTCCACCACGTAGTCGATATGGCTTTGGGTGTAAACGCGCCGTGGAATCGCCAGCCGCAGCAGTTCGTGTTGCGCCGCGGCTCCGAACATCAGCGATCCGATCTCCACCGACCGTATCCCCGCGTGCCGGTAGAGTTCCACCGCCAGCGCCTGGCCCGGGAACTGGTGCGGCGGGATGTGCGGCAACATGCGCGCCGCGTCGATATAGATGGCGTGGCCGCCGGGAGGTTCGACGATCGGCACGCCGCGGTCGGCGATGTGGCGGCCCAGGTAACCCGTCGAAACGATCCGGTAGCGCAGGTAATCGGCATCGAGGATTTCCTCCAGGCCCACCGCGATGGCGTCCAGATCGCGGCCGGCCAGCCCGCCGTATGTCGGGAAGCCCTCGGTGAGAATCAAGAGGTTGGTTTCCTGCTGCGCCAGGCGGTCGTCGTTGGTGCAGAGAAAGCCGCCGATATTGGCGAACGCGTCCTTCTTGGCGGAAAAGGTGCACCCGTCGGCCAGCGAAAACATCTTCTGCGCGATTTGTTTTGGAGTCCAATCCCCGTAGCCGGCTTCCCGCTCGCGGATGAACCAGGCGTTTTCGGCAAAACGGCAGGCGTCCAGGTAAAGCGGAATCCCGTGTCGCGACGCCACCTGCTTGACGGCTTCGATGTTCGCCATCGAGACCGGCTGGCCGCCGCCGGAATTGTTGGTGATGGTGAGCATCACCAGCGGAATCTTCTCCGCGCCCTCGCGCGCAATCAGGGCCTCCAGCGCCGCGGCGTCCATGTTGCCTTTGAAGTCCAGGCGCGCCTGCGTGTCGGCCGCCTCCGGTATGGGCAAGTCCACGGCGCGCGCGCCGGTGAATTCGATGTTGGCGCGGGTAGTATCGAAGTGGGTGTTGGAGGGCACCACGTGCCCCGGTTTGGTCAGCACGGTGAACAAAATGCGCTCCGCCGCGCGGCCCTGGTGCGTCGGAATGATATGGCGAAAACCGGTGAGCCGCTCCACCACCCGGCGCAGCCGCAGGAAACTGTCGCTGCCGGCGTACGATTCGTCGCCTCGCATCACCGCCGCCCACTGTTCGGTCGACATGGCCGAAGTTCCCGAATCGGTGAGCAGATCGATCAGGATGCGACGCGCGTCGATGAGGAAGAGATTGTAGCCGGCCGCTTCCAGGTAGCCTTCGCGCTCTTCCCGGCTGGTGTAAGTGAGCGGTTCCACGCTCTTGATGCGGAACGGTTCGATGATGGTGCGCACGACAGTATTATTTCACCCGGCAGTCCGGCCTGTTTGTCTTGTTCCGGGCCGCGGCCGAACGCGCAGCCGGGCGCTACAATGGCGGCAAATGCAAAACCAGGCCTGCGGGTGGCTGATCCTGATCTCCCTCACGATGACGGCGGGCGCTGCCGCTCAATCGCCCGAAGAAGGCCGGTTGGCTCGCTTTCAGGAGAAGATCCGGCAGGACATGGCCGGCATTCCCAACTATACCTGCCTGGAAACTATCGAGCGCGCGCGCCGCGCAGCGCCTCTCGACTTCATACCCGGGGACACGGTTCGGCTGGAGGTCTCCAGCGTGGCTGGCAAAGAACTGTTCGCCCGGCCCGGCGCCAGCCGCTTCGAGGATCGGGACCTGGCGTCGTTGGTGCCCAGCGGCGCTATCGCCACCGGCATGTTCGCCACGTTTGCGCATTACCTGTTTGTCAGCGGCAAAGGCACCCTCCGCTACCGGCGCCAGGAAAACCTGGCCGGGCATCGGTCCGTCCGCTACGATTATCGTCTCAGCCGGCAGGAGAGCGGCTTCAGATTGCAGGTGAGCAATATCTCCGAGACCGTGGCCGCCAAAGGGTCCTTCTGGTTTGATCCCGTCTCTCTGGACCTCATTCGTTTGGAAGTGTACGGCGAGGACATACCCGCCGACCTGCACCTCGATGAAGCCGTTATGCGTACCGATTATGCCCGCACGCATATCGGCGATTCCGACGCTTTGTTGCCCAAACGGTCTGAGGTGGAGATGACGTACTTCTCCGGGGTCACCAACCGCGACGTGGTCGCGTTTTCCCAATGCCACGAATATCGCGCCGAATCGACAATCAACTTCGATCGCTAGCGCGCTCGAATCGCCGCGCGCGTTTTCTCAATGCCGCGTCTGGTGCGCGGCGGCTTCCCAGCGGCCGGTCAGCAGGTCGACGAAGCTGAGCCATGCGCTGTCGGGGTGTTCGAGCTGGTGGTAAAGCGTCAGGTAGTCGGGGTTCTTCATCCCCATGCCGGCAAAGGCTAAAAAATAGATGCCGTCGGTCTCGAAGTCCGCGATCTGCTCCTTATCCCATTTTCTCCGGTCGGCCAGATGAGGCGCCAGGTATGCGATCACGGTCGCCAGCGTAGCCCCGCCTTTGCCCTGTGCGCTCCACAAGTCCACACCCTGCGCCTGGGCGATGCGGCAGGTGGTGGCCATGGCTTCCGTGTTGAAGGCGGAATAGGCGAGCGAGCGGTTTCGCTCCTCTTCCCGCGCGGCGCTTCCTTCGACGCCAATCTGCCGCGGGACGATGGAATCGCGGTAGTAGTTATACGCCATCTGCGCCGTAGCCTTGTCGTCGACGAAGGTGGCGATGGCCGCCACTTGCGCAGTCCACCAGGCGGCGTGCTGGTTGCCGCTGTTCTTATCGTCGCTGCCGGTCTTGCTGTGCGTCAGCCACCGCAGGTAATCCTCAAACCACTTGTGCGTCGCGGCTGCATCCTTGGCGTCCCACTGCCCGCTCAGCGCCACGAATTCCATGCCCTGTACGGCGCGAATGAACGCCTTGCCGGCCAGCGTGCCGCCTCTGGCCTCGTTGATGCGGCGGATGGCCTGAGAGTATTCCAGATTCGGGTTCATGCGCGTCTTGGGGTTGAGAAACCAGGTGTTGATCAGGCGCGCGGCGCGCTGGCCGTAGCGCGGATCGTCCAGAAAAAAAGACGCTGCACCCAGAGTGAAGATGGAATCGCAGGTCGAGTTGAGGGCGGCTTTGTTGGCTACGAATCGGTCAGGGTTGACGTGGCCGTCACGGCGGATCCAGGGGGCAGCGGGATTGGCGGGGTCGGGCCACCAGTATGGCGCTTCGCCGTAGTAGTCGTGCACGTCCAGAATCACGCCCGCCGGACGGTCCGCGGTAACGCTCCACGGGCCTTCGCGCAGGCGCTTGTCGGCTTCGGCGCGCAGGCGGCGGACCGCGTCCACCGTCCATGGCTCCTGGCGAAGAATGGCGCTGTGAATGGGTTCGGCCTCATCTTCGGAGAGCAGCGTCATCGGGACGCTGGCAGCGTCCAGGCTGAGGCAACACAGGATGAGGAACCCCGCGATTCTCATTACTGCGATTGTAGCCGATGGCGCGCCGTTCACCGCACTCTGAGGTGGGGCATGCTTTAGCTTGCCCGTAAGAAAAGAAACTGCGCGAGTCAATGCGCGCGGCGCTTTCGCTCGGCGGCGCGCACCTGCGCCTCGTTCATGCCGAAGTAATGAGCAATCTCGTGCCACACCGTTTCGGCGACCATTTGCGCCAGGTGCTCCGCGGAGTGCGCCAGCCGTTCGTGCGGCCCCTGGAAAATCACGATGCGGTCCGGCATGGTGAAAGATTCGAACACACTGCGCTGCGTGAGCGGACGCCCCTCGTAAAGCCCCAGCAGCGTGCCCCCGCGCGGCACGCGCCCGCGTGCCAGTTGCTCCGCCGTGGGTTCGGCCTCCACCATCAAGGCCACGTTTTTCATCCGCTTGCGAAACCGCGCCGGAATGCGCTTGAACGCCTCGCTGACCAAACCGTCGAAATCGTCCGTACGCATGGAAGTCCCTCCGCCGCCTGTTATTCTACTGGTTTGGGAAATAGCGATTCGCAGCGCGTGGTGGTGGCCATCGATGGCCCTGCCGGAGCCGGCAAGAGCACCATCGCCCGGCGCCTGGCGGAGCGCCTCGGTTTCACTTATATCGATACCGGCGCCATGTACCGCGCGGTGGCGCTGTGGGCGCTCCGCCAGGGTGTCGACTTCGCCGATCACCACCGCATGGAACAATTGGCGCTGGCCTCGGAAATCGAGCTCTCCCCGGGCCACATCCGGCTCAATGGCGAAGACGTCACCGAAGCCATTCGCACGCCCGAAGTTTCGAACGGCGCTTCCCGCGTGGCGGTGATCTCCGGCGTGCGCCGTGCCATGGTGGCCAAGCAGCGCGCCATCGGCGAAAAAGCCAGCGTCGTCATGGAAGGCCGCGATATCGGAACGGTGGTCTTCCCCGACGCCCAGGTAAAGATATTCCTCGACGCCCAGCCCGGCGAGCGCGTACGGCGGCGTCTGGCCGAAGTCCGCGCCAAGGGCGAATCCATCGCCGAAGAGCAGTTAGCCGCCCAGATCAATGAGCGCGACCAGCGCGACAGCACGCGCGCCGATGCTCCGCTGGCGCAGGCGCCGGACGCCATCTATCTGGATTCGACCCCGCTCAGCATCGAAGGCGTCGAGGAAGCCATACTCAAAATCGTTCGGTCGCGGGTGACCAACGGGAAGGAATTCCATTGAGCGATCTGCTCGTGATGAAATTCGGCGGCACCAGCGTCGGCTCGGCTGAGCGCATGAGCGTGGCGGCCGGCCTGGCCGCGGCCGAGCGCGCCCGGCGCCCCGTGGTGGTGGTGGTCTCCGCCATGGCCAAGATCACCGACCTGCTGCTCGGCACCATGCGCTACGCCGAAGCCGGCGACCGGGCCGGCATGGACACCAACCTGGCGGCCCTGCGCCAGCGCCACGAAGAAACCTGCCGCGAACTGCTGCCGGAGCCGCGCTGCGCGGCCGTGCTCGAGCGAGTGCGCGAGCTGATCGCCGAGTTCGAGCGCATCGTGGGCGGCATGGCGATGCTCAACGAACGGCCGCCGCGCTCAGTGGATGAAGCCGTCGCCGTGGGCGAGCGCCTCTCGGCTCTCCTGCTGTCCGAGTACCTGGTGAGCCAGGGCATACCCGCTGCCGCCATCAACGCCTGGGAGGTGGTGGTCACCGACGCCGTGTTCGGCAACGCCAGCCCGCTCATGGAACCCACCCGCGCCAAGGCGCGATCCCGCGTGCTGCCGGTGATCGAAACCGGCGCCATGCCGGTGATCACGGGCTTCAACGGCGCCACTGCCGATGGGCGCCCTACCACGCTCGGCCGCGGAGGCTCGGATTTTTCGGCGTCGATTCTGGCCGCTGCGCTGGACGCTTCCGAATTGTGGATTTGGACCGATGTCGACGGCATCATGAGCGCCGACCCGCGCCTGGTGCCCGATGCCCAAGTGCTCGATGAAGTCACCTACGCCGAGGCCGCCGAATTGGCCTATCGCGGCGCCAAAGTGCTGCATCCCAAGACGCTGGCTCCGCTGGCCGAGCGCAAGATTCCGGTGTGGAGCAAGAACAGCTTCGCTCCCGAAAAGGCCGGCACCAGGATTGTGCCCGCCGTGCACGAGGCCGCCGGCGCGCGCGCCGTGGCGTCCATGGCCAACGTGGCGCTGGTGTCGCTTGACCCGGCCAGCCCGGAGCTCAATGGCGTGCTGGTGATGGCGCGCTCGCTCGATGCCCTGGCGCGCGCCGATGTCGAGGTGTTGATCGTCTCCAGCTCCAGCTACCGCCAGAATTTTTGTTTCCTGATTCGCCACGAGGAGCTCGAACGCGCCGTGCAGGCGCTCGAATCCGCTTTGGCGCTCGAGCTCGCCCACGGCTACGTCGATCCCATCCGCATCGATCGCGACGTGGGCATGCTGGCCGCGGTGGGTGAAGGCATGCAGGGCAAGCCCGGGCTTGCCGGGCGCATCTTCACCGCCATCTCGCGTGTGCAGGTTAACATCATCGCCATCGCGCAGGGATCGAGCGAGTTGACGATCGCCGTGGTGGTGCGCCGCGAGGGCCTCGAAAAAGCCGTAGGCGCCGTGCACGCCGAATGCGGCATGGGCTCGCGCCCGCCGGCGCCCGTTTTTCCCGGCGGCATCGCCCACGCCACCAGGCGCGAAATGTAGGTGGGGCAGGTTTCAACCTGCCAACGCCCGCATGCGGGCGCGCCTTGTGTCGCGTTTTCCGGCCTCATATCACCCCCCTGTGATACCGTGAATATGCATGGAGCGCACCGCCCAACTCAGCCTGTGGACGCCGCAATCGTGGCGCACGCGCGACGCGTTGCAGCAGCCCGAGTATCCCGATGCGGCCGCTCTCGAAGCCGTGCTGGCCGAGTTGCGTACGCTGCCGCCGCTGGTGACCAGTTGGGAAATCCTGCAATTGCGCCAACTCCTCGGCGAGGCCGCGGCCGGCCGCTGTTTCGTGTTGCAGGCGGGCGATTGCGCCGAGCGTTTTTCGGCCTGCACTCCCACCCGCATCACCAATAGCTTGAAAGTGCTGCTGCAAATGAGCCTGGTGCTGGTGATGGGCGCGCAGCGGCCGGTCATCCGTGTGGGACGTTTCGCCGGCCAATATGCCAAGCCGCGCTCCGCCCTCGTGGAGGTGCGCGATGGCGTGGAACTGCCCTCCTACCGCGGCGACAACGTCAACCGGGCGGAATTCACGCCCCAGGCCCGCACGGCCGACCCGGAGCTTCTGCTGCGCGGTTATGAGCGTTCCGCGCTCACGCTGAACTTCGTGCGCGCCCTGGTCAAGGGTGGCTTCGCCGACCTGCATCATCCGGAGTACTTCGAGCTGGATTGGGCGGCCAACTCGCCGCTCGCCGCCGAATACCACCGCATGGTCGAAACCATCAACGAATCGCTGCGTTTCACCGAGCACGTCCTGGGAGTGCGGGCCGGCGCCACCGACCGCATCGATTTCTACACCTGCCATGAAGCCCTGCACCTGGGCTCGGAAGAAGCGCAGACGCGCCGTGTGCCGCGCCGTGACGGCTTCTTCAATCTGTCCACCCACTTTCCCTGGATCGGGATGCGCACCAACTCGCCCGGCGGCGCGCACGTCGAATACATGCGCGGCATCGAAAACCCCATCGGCATCAAGGTCGGCCCAGGCACCAACCGCGAATGTATCGCGCGCTGGCTGGAGGCGCTCGATCCGGGGCGCCAGCCGGGGCGCTTGGCGCTGATTCATCGCTGCGGCGCTCAGCGCATCGGCGACGAATTGCCGGCGCTGATCGAAGCCACGCGAGCCGAGGGCGGCAACGTGTTGTGGATCGCCGACCCCATGCACGGCAATACGCAAATCACCGCCGGCGGAGTGAAGACCCGCCGCTTCGACGATATTTACTCCGAAATGGAGCAATCCTTCGACATCCACCGCTCCATGGGCGGCAAGCTCGGCGGCGTGCACATCGAGGTAACCGGTGAAAACGTCACCGAGTGCACCGGCGGTTCGAACGGTCCCAGCGAAGCCGACCTCGGCCGCGCCTATGAATCCGAAGTCGACCCTCGCCTCAATTACGAGCAATCGCTCGAACTGGCCTTCCTCATCGCCCGCAAAATGAAAGCCGACGAACAGGCCGGATAACCGCGGCAGCTTGTGGGCAGATCGATCGACCTGCGCGCGGAGTGTCAGATGCCGCGGAAGAAAGTCAACCAGAGCTGGCCGCAGATGAACGCGGATAAACGCGGATAAGAGCTTTTGTTTTAGCTGTGTTCATCTGCGTTTATCTGCGGCTCAAAATTGTTCTTGGAATTTGTTCTTAGCAGTTCTTCAGACTCGTCGCGGCGGGCGCAAGAGGAAGAACTCGCCGCGCTTAGCCCCCCGGGTGGTGCTGCTACTCCGCTCCGGCCTTGGCGCGGTATCGCCCGCGGAAGGAAGTCAACCAGAACTGGCCGCAGATGAACGCGGATAAACGCCGATGAGAGCCTTTTGTTTTATCTGTGTTCATCTGCGTTTATCTGTGGCTCAAAATTGTTCTTGGAATTTGTTCTTAGCAGTTCCTCAGACTCGTCGCGGCGGGCGCAAGAGGAAGCGCTCGCCGCGCTTAGCCCCCCGGGTGGTGCTGCTACCCCCGCTCCGGCCTTGGCGGCGGTATCGCCCGCGGAAGAAAGTCAACCAGAACTGGCCGCAGATGAACGCGGATAAACGCGGATGAGAGCCTTTTGTTTTAGCTGTGTTCATCTGCGTTTATCTGCGGCTCAAAATTGTTCTTGGAATTTGTTCTTAGCAGTTCCTCAGACTCGTCGCGGCGGGCGTAAGAGGAAGAACTCGCCGCGCTTAGCCCCCCGGGTGGTGCTACTCCCGCTCCGGCCTCGGCGGCGGTATCGCCCGCGGAAGGAAGTCAACCAGAACTGGCCGCAGATGAACGCGGATAAACGCCGATGAGAGCCTTTTGTTTTATCTGTGTTCATCTGCGTTTATCTGTGGCTCAAAATTGTTCTTGGAATTTGTTCTTAGCAGTTCCTCAGACTCGTCGCGGCGGGCGTAAGAGGAAGCGCCCGCCGCACTTAGCCTCGTGTCTGCTACTCCCGCTCCGGCCTCGGCGGCGGCGGTGGCGCTGGCCGGCTGCCAGGGCCGCCCGGACCGTGCTGAGCGCTTTCGAGCATTTTCCACTGTTCCGGCGTGAGCACGTGGCGCAGCCCGAGCAGCAGCCGCGCGTTGGCCTTTTCCAGCTCGGCACGCGCCTGCGCCACGCGGTCGATTTGCGGCAGGACCTTTGCGTCATCGGGGTTGGCCGCATTGATCAACGGGTCCAGAATCGCTTCTTCTTTTTCGAGCGCGGCGTGAAGATCGATCAACCGGAGCCGGTGTTGCTGGAACACCTCATCCATCTTCTTCTGCTGCTCGGCGGTGAGGTTGAGTTGCCGGGACAGTTCGGGATTATCCCACCACTTACCGGCGGGGCCCGGCATCATCATGCCGTGGACCTGAGCATGCCCAAATCCGGGGCCCGGATGCGCCGGGGGCGCCGGTGGTGCGGGCGCGGGCGGAGGCGCTGGAGCGGCTTGCGGCGCGGCTTCCGGCGACGGCTGCGCCAGAGCCCATCCGCCCAGTGCGGACACAAGTAGAGCTGTCTTCAGAATCGTCAGTTTCATGTCGGCCTTTCTTGTCTTGAATTATTGGCTGGAACCGGATTGCCCGGAGGGCGAGTTCCACGCCACCAGTTTTTCGAGCGGCTGCATCGGCTCCGGTGCCGAGCGCGATACTTCGGCCTGCACCTGTTCGAGCAAAACTTCGTCCTGTCGGGCCATCTCAAGAGCGCGCTGGTGGTGTTGGTACACCGGTGCGGCCACCATCAATGCCGCGGCTGCTGCCAGCACGACCCACGCCGCCGCCGAACGCCGCCTGCGGCGCGCGGCGGATTCGATCGGCTCCAATCGTAGGGCCGGGGTTACGTCCGCGCTCCACGCGCGCGTCGCAGCGCCGAATCGCGCCAACGGCTCTCGCGCCCGTTCCAGTTCCGCTGCGCAACCGGCGCACTCCGCCAGATGCCGTTCCACACCGGACGCACGAATCCCGGCCAACCATTCCGATATCTGCACCGACGACAAGTGCCCGCTCATGGCGTGTCCCCAATCTTTTTCCGCACCGCTTCCACCGCGCGGAACAAGTGCGCTTTCACCGTACCCTCCTGCAATCCCATGGCAGCGGCGATTTCCTTAATCTCCATCTCTTCCACAAACCGGAGCAGAAACACGCTGCGCTGCCGCTCCGATAGCGCCGCCGCAGCCCGCCAAACCGCACCAACCTGCTCGCGCGCCGACGCCTCGTCTTCCGGAGAACTGCGCCCGTCGGCCAGCCAGTCGCCCGTGAATGACACGTCCAGGCTGGTTTGCGCCGCCTGTCGCCAGAAGCGCAAGCGGGCGCTTTTGCGATGGTCGTTCAGCAGGTTCACTGCGATGCGCATCAGCCAGGTGCGCACGCTCGAGTCGCCGCGGAAATTGAGCCGTGCCTGGTAGGCGCGCAGAAAACACTCCTGCGTCAGATTCTCCGCCGGCTCGCGTTCGCGTAAAGAGGCCAGCAGAAACCGGAATACCGCCGGCTGATGAGTCCGCACCACGGCGTCGAAATCCGCGAGTTCCCCCGCGGCGACCGCCGTCACCGAACCCAGTTCCGCCGCCAGCGTCGTCTCCATTCGTTTATATAGACCGGAATCGCGCCGCAAAGGTTTACAGGCAGGGCGAAGAAAGTGTTCGGGCGCCGCCCAAACGCGCACAGCGGGGTGCGATGGAACGGCGATATCGCCCTGATGCCCAAACCAGCCGACCTTTGCTCATGGGACAATAAACATACCTAGCTATCCGAAAATGACGACCAGAGCAGATACGCTTGAGTTGGGGCCCGTGCAGAAGACTCTTCTGTTGCCCCTTTGGGGCCGGGCCATCGAGACCGGCAAAGCGCACCCACTGCTGGTGGATCAGAGGGCGGCCGCCATTCTGGCCACGCTCGACTATGATTTTTCCACCATTGCCCACAATATCAGTCCGATCACCCGGCTCGCCTGGATCGCCCGCAGTCTCCATACGGACCGCACGATCCGGGATTTCCTGAGCCGCTATCCCGACGCTACGATTGTCAACCTCGGCTGCGGTCTGGACACAACCTTCGAACGAATCGATAATGGCCGCCTGCGCTGGTATGACCTTGACTTACCGGATGTGATTGAGCTGCGCAAGCGGTTCATTCAGGAAAGCGCGCGACGAGAGTTCGTCGCCGATTCACTGCTGGACGATGCCTGGCTGCCCCGCGTGCCGCCTGCCGGCGCCATCTTCTTTGTCGCCTCGGGAGTCTTCTATTACTTCGAAGAATGCCAGATCAAGGCATTGTTCCGCAGGCTCGCCGATGCCTTTCCCGGTTGCGAAGTTCTCTTTGATGCGTGCTCTCCGAGCGGCCTCCGCATGGCAAACCGGAAAGTCATCAAGGCGGGCGGCATGGACGAGAGCGCAGTCTTGAAGTGGGGAATGCGGCAGGCCGGGGAAATGCGGTCATGGGATGGCCGGATCGCCGTTTTGGACGAATATCCTCTGTTCCGGCACTTCGGGCGCGACTTGAACGTCAAGGCAAGGTATGGGATGTGGATGTCCGATTTTTTGGGAATCATGTCCATGGTTCACTTACGGCTCGGCAAGCCGCCGGACAAGTTAGAGCCCTTAAAGGGGAACCCGGATGCCGGCTCTCGTACTCGCTCTTCAGGAGCAATCATGCAAAATCGCGCGTCGCCGGATGAGGCCCAGACCGCTTCGGCTGCCGTCAAATCGCATCACGTTTGTCCCTGGTGGCTTGGATACCTGCTGGCAAGCCCCATCCGGCGCGTCTATTATCAGCCGGCCAAAGTATTGGCGGCGCATGTCCGCGAAGGCATGACGGTGCTCGAACCCGGGCCGGGCATGGGTTTCTTCACATTGGAGTTGGCTCGCCTGGTAGGCCCTTCAGGCCGGGTGATCGCTGTCGATATTCAGCCGCGCATGCTCACTGGGCTACGGCGCCGCGCGTCTAAGGCGGGCGTTCTCGACCGGCTGGACACGCGCCTGGCGGCGCCGGATTCGCTGGGCCTTGCGAACCTGCAAGGGATGGTGGATTTCACGCTGGCATTCGCCATGGTGCATGAGCTGCCGGCTGCCGCTGCGTTCTTCCGTGAAGTGGCCCAGGCTTCGAAGCCCGGAGCGCGGCTGCTGCTCGTCGAACCCGTCGGGCACGTCACGGCGTCCCATTTTGATGCCGAATTGCAGGCGGCCCGCGATGCCGGATTCGCGCTCGTGGGGTCGCCTTCCGTGCGCCGCAGCCGCGCCGCACTGCTCGAAAGGGTGAAGACTTGATCCGGCCGCCGCGGCCTGACGTTGAGGCAAGGATTGCCGCGCGGGCGCGGACCTGGGTTGGCGGCTGCTCAAGCATCCGGTGACCGGTTGGCCATCCCAGCCGGTGCCGCTGCCGGACACGTGAGCAGCCTGAACAACTTACTCTTCGGTAAGAATGGTTGAGCCTTTAGTAAGTTCGCGGGACAACTGTATGACCCGGGCTTAGGAGGCGTCCGACGGCGGAACGTTTTTCGGCACTTTGGGCATCGCCGGCAGCGCATAAAAGCGCTTGCCGCAGAAACGGCAGTGCCGGGGTACACGGCCAAACTGAGCCATCAGGGCGTCGACCAACCCGCGGTGCTTAGAGGGAACAATATCTTTCCCGAAACATCGGGGACAACGCACCTCCCCGGGTCTCAAGTCGGGCTCGTCCAGGGTTTCCAAACCGTGATTCTATCACCGCGTTCCGGCGCATGTTCCCGGCCTTCGCGCGGTGTTAGCCTGTTGGTCGTGCGTCCTGTCTTTCTGTTCCTGTCGCGGATGGCCTGGCTGCGCAGATGGTTGGAGAACTCAGCGTCCGCGCGGCGTTTGGCGTCGCGTTTCGTGGCGGGCGATACGCTCGATGACGCGCTGGCCGTCGGCCGCCGGTTGAAGGCGGAAGGCATCGATCTCACGCTCGATCGCCTGGGCGAAAGCGTCACCTCGCTGGCTGAGGCCGCGGCGGCGCGCGATGACTACCTGCGCGCACTCGAAGCTCTGCACCAATCCGGCACCCAGGGCAACGTTTCGCTCAAGCTGACGCAGTTCGGGCTGGATCTTTCGGGCGACGCCTGCCGCGCCAACGTGGAGCAACTCGTGCGGCGCGCCGCCGAACTCGGCGGTTTCGTGCGCGTCGATATGGAATCGAGCGACTATGTGGATCGCACTCTCGCCCTGGTGACAGACCTGCACGCGCAGTGCGGAGCTGTGGGCACGGTGATCCAAGCCTACCTGTACCGGTCGCAGGATGACGTTGTGAACCTCTGCGCCCTCGGCATCCGCGTGCGTTTGTGCAAGGGCGCTTATCTGGAGCCGGCGAGCGTAGCGTTTCTTCGCAAGGCCGATGTCGATCTCAATTATGTAACGCTGATGAAGATCCTGCTCGAGCAGGGTAACTACCCCGCCATCGCCACTCACGACGAGAAGATGATTGCCGAAACCAAGGCTTTCGCTGCGGCCCGCGGAGTGCCCCGCGAAAACTTCGAATTCCAGATGCTCTACGGCGTTCGCCGCGACTTGCAAAGGCAACTGGTGGCGGAAGGCTACCGGCTGCGCCTCTACGTGCCGTTCGGCAAGGCGTGGTATCCCTACTACATGCGCCGATTAGCCGAGCGCCCGGCCAATGTGTTCTTCGTCCTGCGCAATCTATTCCGGCGATAAATGCGCGCCGGGGAAGCAGGGGCTTGATTGCCGGCAACCGCTCCCTCACGGTCGCGGCTCCGAGAGGATGGCCCTAATCGCCGGGCACGCGTTCGGGGGTAGGGGCGTACCACCGGCCCATCCCGGCCAGCGCGGCCTTCAGGCTGGTCCAGTTGGTGCGGATGGCGGAGATCGCCAGCATCAGCAGAATCACGCACACCGCGGCGGCGACTGTTTGCGCCACCGTCAGGCCGTTCTTCAGGAACCAGAGCCAGCGGCCGTAGACCACCTCGATATGCACCCAATAGACCAGCAATGAAGTGACGCCGAACTGCCGCACCCAGCTCCAGGCGCCGTGGCGTGCGCCATAGCGCGTCCACAAATACGCGGCCGACAGCATCACCAGCGTCGCGCCCAGTTTGGTCAACACTTGTGCCGGGCTGTTGAGCCAGAAATCGGCAGCCTTGTAAATCGAGTGCGAAGACGACGCGCACGCTTGCGCGACGACGATCGTCATGCCGCCGCCCGCCGCGATCCAGCGCATGGCGCCGTCCGTCGCCTCCGGCGTAGTCGAGCGGATCAGGCTGCCGGCGCTGACGCCGAACGCCAGGTAGGCTGCCCAGGGAAAGAACCCGAAGGCCACGCGGCTGGGCGCGAAGTAGTTCGCCAAGGCCGGGGGAACGCGTGTCCAATCGGCCGCGCTCACCAGCGGGGCTGCCATTGCAATCGCCAGCCCCACCGCCGCGGCGGCTACCACGCGCTGGCGCGTGCGGAACAACGCCATCACCGAGAGCACAGCGATGGAAAAACCCATGCAGTTGAGGATGTCCACCTTCAACAGATCGGTCCACGAGGTGGGCCAACCCGAAAGGAACATCTGCGCGCGGAATGCGAAGGCGAGAAAAAACAGGTACCCGGAGCGCCGGAACGCGGTGAAGACGCGCGCACCGCCCATCAGGCCTTTGCGCTCACTCGAATCCATCAGGAACGCCAGCGTCACGCCGGTGAGAAACAAGAAGATGGCCGGCGGCATGCCGCCCGCGAACTGCGAAAGCACCCAGGCGCCGCCGGGACGCAGTTCCGGCTTCGTAAACGAATCGAACACGTGGCCCTGCAGCATGATGATGGCGCCGAGCCCGCGTAGCCAATCGAGATACTCAAGCCGATATGTGCTGGCCCTGGTTTTCATTCCGGTTACTGCCAATTCCTATTTGTTCAGAATCTCCCTGTGAGCGTCCTTGGGAATGTCCCACTTCAGCTCCTGGGGCATGGGATTGAGCTTGATGTTCGTATAAGTAGCCAGCGTGTAATCGCCTCCCGGCTCCCAGAACTTCTGTTGCACGGCAATGCCCAATGTGTCGGAGATCCATAACTCCACTAGGGTCAATTTGGCTAGTACGTCCGGGGCCTTAGGCGTGAGCACCAGGCGGACAGTCTTCTGCCCGGCGACGGTTTCCGTCCCGCCGAGCTTCACCGCGTAGGCATCTCGAATTTCTTCCGAAGTGCTGCCGAAGCCCAACAACAAAAACTGGTCCACCATCTTACTGTCCTTCTTATCCAGGTCGATGATCTGCACCGAGTTTTTCTTTGGATAGTACACTTCCACTTTGTGGCGCGTCAGCAGAACCTTCCTGGCGTCGGGATTCAGGACGTCCACCACGGCGCGCAGTTCATGCGGCTTGTGGCACCGAACCGCCATGGTGCCGGTGAAGGATTCGTCCTCATTGAGGAGCGCATTGTGCGAAATCTTGGTGACGTCGGCCGCCAGACCTTTGAACCCGGCGGCGGCGCGATCCATGCGCGCGAATGTGGCCTGCAGTGGATCGGCGCTGGCCGCCTGTGCTCCCGCGCACACTCCAGCGATATAAAGCGCGAGCGCAGCATGGCGCGGCCGAAATAGTTGGAGGGAAAACATGGGGAAGGTTGCCGTCAGGGCCGCACGAACGCCATATAACCTTGCAATTCACCTTCCGAGTCCAGAATGGGCTCGACGCGCGTCACGTTGATGCTGGCGGTACTGGGCTGAGTCTTCAAGAACTCTTTCAGGCGGGTGAGCCGTCGCGCCTCGGGCACGCCGGCAAGCACTTCGGAATCCACGAACAGCACAGTGCCGCCGTTTTCCTTCGTCCGCACGATGCTGCTGGCGCGCGGGACGCGCGGCTGGTCGCGGAACCAGTCGCGGGGAGTGAGGAAGATGAAAGCCAGGATAATCCCCACCATCACGTCATACTGCCAACTGGCGCGCGCGTAGTCCCAGAGGATGAAGCGCTTCAACATGACCCTCTATTTTAACAGGCCCGCGGTGGCATCGGACCGAAGCGATTGGACAGGGTGCGAGCGCGACACAGAAATGGTGACGACCTTCGATTCCCAGTAAATTCCCATGAATCTGAGTATAGGGGCATACAAAGCTTGGCTCGTTCAGGAGGCTTTGTATCAGGGCATGGCTTCAGCCGTGCCGGAAGAGGGGGAGAAAGGCTTGGGCTTCAGCCCCTGCGGACTCAGGAAACGCTCAGCGGCTAAAGCCTTTGGTTACCGATGTGTTTCGGCACGGCTGAAGCCGTGCCCTGATACGGAGCCAGCCGTCCGGTTCCCGAATCCATGTCGCACACCCGTTGGACATGAGCCAGTTGGCAGGCGAAAACCGCTGCTCGGCGTTGAAAACACGCTACTCTACGGCTTTGGCGGCGCCTGCGATCCGCAGGCTGCCAGTGACCACGCCGGTGGTGGTTGGGCCCGCGAAACCGGGCTGCGCGCCGCCGGCCGAGATCACGTATGTTCCCGGCTCGGTGAAGCGAGCCCCATCGGCTTCGACGGTGGAAAGCTGGTACGCCGCCAGTGTGAAGCGGACCAGGCGCGTTTCACCGGGCTGCAACGAGACGCGCGCAAAACCTTCGAGCGAACGAATGGGTGCGGGCACAGCCGCATCGACGCGATTCACGTAAAGCTCAACCACTTCGTCGCCCCCCATCCGGCCGGTGTTCTGAACCTCCACCGACACCGCGACCGGCTCACCCACCCGCGACTCGGCAGGCAAGCGGAGGTTACGATACGCGAAGCTCGAGTAGCTGAGGCCGTAGCCGAACGGGTAAAGCGGGTCGCCGGTAAAATAGCGATAGGTCCGGCCCGCCATGCGGTAGTCGGTGAAGGCCGGCAGTTGATCCGTGGAGCGATAGAGAGTCACCGGCAGGCGCCCCGCCGGGTTGTAATCGCCGAACAGGACGTCGGCGATGGCGTCGCCGCCGGCCTCGCCCGGGTACCAGGCTTCCACAATGGCGGGAACGTGGTCGCGCGCCCAATTGACGGCCAGCGCGCTGCCGTTGAGCAACACCAGCACCACCGGCTTGCCGAGGGCAACGATTTCCTCCATCAGCTTCTGCTGCGCCGCCGGCAGGCCGATGTCGATGCGGTCGCCGCCCTTGAAGCCTTCCACGGACACGGGCATCTCCTCGCCTTCCAGGCGCGGCGACAACCCGAGTGCCAGCACCACCGCATCGGCCTGCCGCGCCGCCTCGAGCGCCGCCTCCCGTTCAGCGCCGGCCGGGGGCGACCACAGCAGCCGCATGCGCGCGTCGCCCAGATACTTGTGATAGTCGATGCGGATGGCGTAGAGTTTGCCGGCTTCGAGCTCGACGGCCGCGTAACCATGACCGCCTTCGTGCATGAAGTTCCGGCTGGTGACCAGCTTCCCATCCAGATAAATCTCGAAGGCGTTCCTGCCGAAAGCGCCAAGTTGATAAGTGCCCGTTGCGGGAGCGCGCAGGAAGCCGGTCCAGCGAACGCCGAAATCGTCATCCTTCAGGCCGGCGCGCGGCGCCTTGCCCCACCAGTTGAAATCGACTCGAGCGTCGGTGCGGGTGAACAGCGGTTGCAGGAGTTTCGGCGGCGGGCCCGAAGTGTCCTCCTCGGGGGGCCATGTCTGCCCGCGCATGCGATGCCGTTTGCCGTCGAAATCGCAGGCGGCGTAATACTCGGCCTTGAGCCCATTGACGCGGGCGCCGTTCGAGGTGAACAGCACCGCGGAAGGCACGGTGACGAAACTGGGCATGTTGGCGGCCAGGTCGCTGCCGCGCGCGTAGAGTATTTTGGCGGTGGCGCCGATCTTGCGGCGGATGCCGGCCAGCGGCGTCACGGGGGCCGAGGGCGTGCCGTTGTAGTTGCCCACCAGCGCGTCTTCGTTATCGGCGTTGGGGCCGATCACGGCGATGGTCTTCAGCGTTTTCGCCAGCGGTAGCGCCTGGCCTTCATTCTTCAAAAGCACGATCGATTCGCGCGCAGCTTGGAGCGCCAAACGGCGGTGCGCGGGGCTGTCGTTCACGCTGTACGGGATCTGCGCATATTTCACCATCGAAGGTGGATCGAACATGCCGAGCCGGAAACGGATGGTCAGCAGGCGCCGCACGCTGGTGTCGACTTCGGATTCCGTCACCAGGCCGGCGTGGACCGCCTGCAGCAGGTTCCTGTACTCGACGCCGCAATCGAGATCGGTGCCCGCTTTAAGCGCGGCCGCTACGCCTTCTGGCGCCGTAGCCACGAATTTGTGGGATTGATAGATGTCGCCGATGGCTCCGCAATCGGAAACCACGTACCCTTGAAAGCCCCACTGTTTGCGCAGAATATCGGTGAGCAGGCGTGGGTTGGCGCAGGCTGGCTGGCCATCCACGCTGTTGTACGCGCACATTACCGAAAGTGCGCCGCCTTCTTTGACGGCGGCTTCGAACTGGGGCAGGTAGGTGTCGAATAAGTCGCGATCGTCGATGACGGCATCGAAGACGTGGCGCTCGGTCTCGGGCCCGCTGTGCACGTCATAGTGTTTGGGCGTAGCCACAGTTTTCAGGTACTTGGGGTCGTCGCCCTGCAAGCCGCGTACGAACTGGACCGCCATGCGGCCGCTGAGGTAGGGGTCTTCGCCGTAAGTTTCCATGCCGCGCCCCCAGCGCGGGTCGCGGAAAAGATTGACGTTGGGGGACCAGAAGGTGAGGCCTTCGTAAATATTGCGCTCGCCGTGGCGGATGGACTCGTGGTACTTGGCGCGCGCTTCGTCGGAGATGGCGGTGGAAACGCGGAAGAGCAGATCCGTATCCCAGGTGGAGGCCAGACCGATGGGCTCCGGGAACACGGTGGCGCGGCCGGCGCGCGCCACGCCGTGCAGGCATTCGCTCCACCAGTTGTAGTGTGGAATACCCAGGCGGTCGATGGCCGCGGAATCGTTCATGAGCTGCGAGACCTTCTCTTCCAGCGTGAGCCGGACGAGCAGATCGTCGACGCGCTTTTCGAGCGGCGCGGCGGGGTCCTGGTAGAGCGGCTGCTGCGCGAAAAGAGGCGCGAGCCAGGCGGCCACAGCCATGTATTTCACGAAGCCGGGTATGAGCACGATAGCAACCTCGAGGACGTTGAGAAGCCTTAACGTATAACATTTCTGACGCGGTTGCGCACGCACTGGCGGGCTCTTCATCCTCTCCAGAAACCTCACGGCTCAGATCGAGAAGGGTTTCTGGTGCCTGTGACGGTCCGCCATCGGATGCCGAATTCCGAGGTCAACTAAGTGGCATTCCCACAGCGGAGCACCATGAAACAACCGGTCTCGTAATCAGGGCTCGGCTGGAGCCGTGCCCTGATACGAGGCGTCTATCAATTTCGGAATTCGGGCTTATTTCGCAAGAGGAGGTGCGGTAGCGCCGGCGGTCTCTGCCGCCGGTGCTTTTCCGAAACCAACCGCAGCGGCGGCAGGACCGCCGGCGCCACGCGTGGCTAAGCGCTGAGCTGCATGGCAAGCGCCAGGCGCATCTCAGAGCGGGCGGAGCCGCGGAACGTGCCGCTGATGGGTGCGGCGAGACGGGGATCGGCGGCGGCGGCCACGGCGACGTGGCGGGTGGAAGTGGCCAGGCCGCCGGCCGGATCATAGCCGCGCCAGCCGCCGCCTTGCAGGTACACTTCGGCCCAGGCGTGCAGGTCGGGCTTTTCCTGCTCCGCGGCTCCGGCTTCGTAACCGCTGACGAAGCGGGTGGGGATGCCGACGGCGCGGGCCGCGGCTGCGAACAGCACCACCAGGTCGCGGCAGGTTCCGGCCTTGAGGCCCAAGGTGACTTCGGGCGGATGAGGCGGGCCCGAGTCGCGCACCTCGTGGCCGAATCCTTCGAAGAGCCTGCGGTTGAGCACGGTAAGGAATTCGAGCGTGTGGCCGCCGGCTGCCGCGGCGGCCGAAGCGGCGAATTGGCGGACGGTGGCCGAGGGCTGGGACGGCTCCCGATACGGCGTTAGTGACGCTGCCACCGCTTCCGGATACACTGGCGCCAGCGCCAGCATGCCGGACGAGGCGACGAAATCGAATGGATTCTCGCGCAGGGTTTCGACTTCAAATTCGCTTTCGATGCGCCACTCGGTCAGCCTGCGATCGAACCACGCCTCCACCACCACGTTGCCGTCCTGATCCAGGCAGTCGGCACGGCCGGCGGGCGCGGGCGAAATCTCGAGCCGGTATGAGAGCAGGCGTTGCGCACCGTCATGCCGCGGGCGCAGCCGGAAAGTATGCGGCTCGAGAAAGACCGGGCTGTCGTAGACGTATTGGGTTGAGTGGTGGACTTGGATTCGCATGGCGCACGCCTCAAAAAAAGCAGCGGGATCAGAAAGCCATGGATGAGCCGGTGAGCCGTGAGAAGGCGGTCTCCACCCACTCCGATGGCAGATCCTGGACGCTGCGCCGCATGCGATCCTGCCACCAGTCGGAGATCTCGCGGAAGTCGTCCATTTGGTAACGGTGCTCCACCAGTTCGAAGCTGCCGCGCGAGTAGAGCAGTACGTCCACCGGGAAACCCACGTCGGCGGCGCAGAGGCGGGTGGCGTCGAAGGCCAGCAATCCGACTTTGAAAGCGTAGAGCATGGAATCGGCCGCGGTCAGCGAACGTTCCAGGACGGGCTTGCCGAAACCGGTGGCGCCGATAATCTGGTAGGGCGTATCGGGGCCGACTTCGACCCAGTTTCCCTCCGGGTAAACCAGGAACAGGCGGTGCGTGGAATCGCCCGCCATCTGGCCTCCGATGAGGGCGTGCGAGTTGAAGGAAAGCTCGGCGCGCTCGAGGGAGGCGTGGTCCTCTTCGGCCACGCGGCGTACCTGGCTGGAATACAGGTTCACCACTTTGTAGAGCCGGTCACGCCCCGCCGTGTTCTTGGCGAAGGCCTCCTCGAAGAGCAGGAGAATCTTGTCGCGCAGCGAGCGCAGGCCGGAATTCATGACAAAGAATGCGAAGCCGGGGCCCTGGTAGCTGGCGGTCTTTCTGGCTATCAGGCATTCATTGCCGGTGAGCACGCGCGTATCGGCGATTCCGACCAGACCCTGCTCGACATTGATTCCCAGACAGAATGTCATCTCTTTCCCCTCATGCTTATGCCTTGGCGCCGGTGGGGCGCTGGGCAAAGAAGTCACTTCTAATACATTCATCGATTGTATTCATTTTCGTCTGCAGCGCGTCGAAAAACTCGTGCAGGCCGCCTTCGAGAACGGCTTCCACGCGGGCAAAATCCAACTCCGAGCGCAGCAGGCCGATGTGTTGTTCGGAGGCACAGGAGAAGCCGCCGCGGGGCGTGCCGGTGATGGAGTGCAACGCCTCGTCGGCCTGGCCGATGGAGTAGCGCACGGCACGCGGGAATTCGCCGTCGAGCAGCAGGAATTCGACGATGCGGTCGGGCGCGATGCGGCCGAATTTCTTGCGGTACATTTCAAAGCCGCTGACCGACTTGAGCAGCGCGGACCACTGCACGTCGTCGAACGGCGTGCCGACGTCGGCGACCGAAGGCAGCAGAATGAAATACTTCACGTCCAGAATGCGCGTGGTTTTGTCGGCGCGTTCCAGGCGCCGGCCCACCGAAATGAAATGCCAGGCTTCATTGTGACTGGCGGTCGAGTGAGTGATGCCTTCAAACAGATGGCAGCCCATGCGC
This sequence comes from Bryobacterales bacterium, assembly GCA_963761855.1. Taxonomy (GTDB): domain Bacteria; phylum Acidobacteriota; class Terriglobia; order Bryobacterales; family Bryobacteraceae; genus Bog-375. The sequence goes on from CAVXJY010000108.1 coordinate 56,730, forward strand.
ACGGCATGGCAGAATTCGGGCAGCGTTTCGGGGACGGCTTTGCGCGCCTCGGAGGTGATCATCAGGTAGAGCGAATTGATCTGCTGCCACATCTCGGAGGAAATGGTCTCACGCACCGAGCGCGCATTTTCGCGCGCCGCCAGGATGCAGGAGTAAATGGAATTCGGATTCTCGGCATCGAAGGCCAGGAAGCGCACCGCGTTCTGCTGCGTGGCTTCGCCATGGCGCTCGGCGAACAGACCGCGATCGCCGGTAGTGTTGATGATGGGCTGCCACTGGCTGGAAAAGACGCCGGGCAGGTCAAGCATCAGGTTGTGGTTGACGTCGAGGAATCGCGCCACGTTTTCGGCGCGCTCGATGTAGCGCGCCATCCAATAGACGGCATCGGCTACGCGGCTCAACAGCGGCTGGGCGGGCGTAATCATGGCTGGCCCCCGGGAGCGAGCACCCAGGTATCCTTGCTGCCGCCGCCTTGCGAGGAGTTGACCACCAGCGATCCCTTCTTCATGGCGACGCGGGTGAGGCCGCCGGGCAGGACGGAGATTTCCTTGCCGCAGAGTACGTAGGGGCGCAGATCCACATGGCGGCCTTCGAAATGGTCGTCGACGATGGTGGGGGCGCGGGAGAGCGCCAGCGTGGGCTGGGCGATATAGTTGCGGGGATTGGCTTGAATGCGGGCGGCGAATTCCTCGCGCGCGGCCTGGGCGGAGTGCGGGCCCACCAGCATGCCGTAGCCGCCCGATTCATTGGCGCTCTTCACCACCAGTTCCGCCAGATGCTCGAGCACGTACCGGCGGTCGTCGTCGCGCCAGCAGAGATAAGTGGGCACGTTGGGCAGGATGGCGTCCTCGCCTTCGTAATAGCGGATCATCTCGGGGACATACGCATAGATGACTTTGTCGTCGGCCACCCCGTTGCCGGGGGCGTTGGCCAGAGCGACGCGGCCAGCGCGGTAGGCGGCCATCAGGCCGGACACACCGAGCAGCGAATCGGAGCGGAAGACATCGGGGTCCAGAAAGTCGTCGTCCACCCGGCGGTAGATGACGTGAACGCGCTCCAGGCCCTTGGTGGTGCGCATGAAGACGTCGCCGCCCGACACCACCAGGTCGCGCCCTTCCACCAGTTGCACGCCCATCTGCTGGGCCAGAAAACTGTGCTCGAAGTAGGCCGAGTTGTAAATGCCCGGCGTGAGCAGCACCACGCGCGGATTCTGGTCGCCGAGGGCGAGCGACTCCAGCATCTCCAGCAGCCGGCTGGGGTACTCATTGACCGGCCGCACCGACAAGCCTTCAAACACGGCGGGGAAAATGCGTTTCAATACCTCGCGGTTTTCCAGCACGTAGCTGACGCCGGAAGGCACGCGCAGGTTGTCTTCGAGCACGTAGAAGCGGCCATCGCGGTCGCGCACCAGGTCGGTTCCGGTGATGTGGCACCAGACGCGCCAGGGCGGGTTGAGGCCGTGGCACTGCTTGCGGTAGCTGGCGGCGGAGAGGATGACGTCGGCGGGAATGACGCCGTCCTTGAGGATTTTCTGCTCGTGGTAGATATCGTCGATGAAAGCGTTGAGGGCGTGAATACGCTGCACCAGGCCGCGCTCAATGAGCTCCCACTCCGCGGCGGCGATGATGCGGGGAATAAGGTCGAAGGGAAAGATGCGCTCGGCGCCGGCCGAATCGCCATACACATTGAAGGTGATGCCCATCTGCAGCAGAAGGCGCTCGGCAGCGCGCTGGTAGCGCAGCAGGTGGCCATCGGAAAGGCCTTCGATGGTATCCACCAGCAGGCGGACGTGCGGCCGCGGCGTGCCGTCGTCCTGGAACATTTCGTCGTAGAAGTTTTCGGTCCGGTACCCGGAAAACCGCAAAGTGCGCTCCAATACAAAGAACCCCAGTTAACATGCTCGCGGAATCCGCGCGCAAAGGGAAACCGAAAGATTTTATAGCGCGGATTCGGGTTTTCGATGGACGGGCCGCCGAAAGCCCCGCGCGCTTTCTCTACTCCAACACGTGAATATTATGGCGCGCGCACATCTCGTTCAGGATTTTGGGCCACACCGTCACGCTCACCTCACCGAGGTGGGCCTTGCGTAGCAGGAGCATGAGGGTGCGCGATTGTCCGATGCCGCCGCCGATGCTGAGCGGGAGTTCGCCGTTAACGATCGCCCGGTGATACGGATATTGGAGGAAATCGAGTTGGCCGGTGAGCTCCAGTTGCTGGCGAAGCGTTTGAGCGTTAACCCGGATTCCCATGCTGGAGAGTTCGTGGCGGCGCCTGGTTACCGGGTTCCAAACCAGGATGTCGCCGTTCAGCCCATGAGTAGAAGCACCGGCGGAAGAGATTGCCGGCGTTACCCAGTCGTCGTAATCGGCAGCGCGCAACTCGTGCGGGAAGCCGTCCGCCAGCGTCCAGCCGATGCCGACGATGAAGATGGCGGGGTGCTCCTGGAGGATGGCTGTCTCGCGCTGCTTGCGCGGCAAACCGGGGTACATGGCGAGGATTTCCTCGGCGTGGAAGAATTCGATGTTTTCGGGCAGGCTGGGATAGCGGTCCTGCTCGAGGGCGGGGAACTGCGCCAGCAGATGCCGCTCCGCGCCCACCAGCACCCTCCAGATCTTGCGGACCACCTCTTTCAGAAAATCGAGGTTGCGCTCGTCCGCGGTGATCGCCCGTTCCCAATCCCACTGGTCGACGTAGGCGCTGTGATCGTGATCCAGAAAGTAGTCTTTGCGCACGGCGCGCATGTCGGTGCAGATGCCTTCGCCCGGCTGGCAATCGAAGCGCTTGAGGGCGATCCTTTTCCACTTGGTCGCGGCCTGCACCACCTGGGCATCGATCGGATTCCGGCCGTCGTTGCGGATATGGAACTCGATCGGTGTGCGCGACCCATCGCGGTCGAGATAATCGTTCACCCCGCTCTGCTTGTCCACGATCAGCGGAACGGCGACCATCATCAAGTTGAGCTCGCGGCAAAGGTGCTCTTCAATGTAGCTCTTGGCCGCAAACAGAGCCCGCTGCGTTTCACGCGGCGTCAGCAGGCTTTGATAATCCCGCGGCAGAATTCTCTCAATCTGCGCGTAATCGCCGATACCCGGACCTGCCAGGTCGGCGCGTTTGGCTAAGTCTTCCGAAGTTGGCGTCATAGTGGCTTCCGCTCCGGAATTTAGCACCAGGTACGGCGCAACACAATGCTCGGTTGGCGGGGCTCGGTGGGCGGTCCGCGTACGGGCGAGTTACGGCGCGGGCGGGCATGCCCGCCCCTACGGCGGGGCGACACACTACGGGCTTGAGGCTAGGGTGAATAGCGGTAGGAGTGCGTTGCGGGTGGCCGGGCTTCGCGGACTTATCGCCGTGCGTTCGGCCACCCGATGATTTAAGTAGGAACTTCGATGTATTGGTCCGCTTTGATGGCAAACATTACGGTGTCGATTCGTTCCTTACTCTCTGTTATCCGGCGGGCGGCGATAATAGCTATCCGTATTCCGCCGGCGGTTATAGATTCCGGAATCCAAAGTCTTCCGTCGAGAGTCCAGCCCGAAGGGGACCCCGCATGCCTTTAAGGGGCGCCGGAAGTTCAGTATCACTTGAGTGCAACGTTCCCTGGCCAGGGATAAGGACTAGCAGCGGAGCCTGGCGCCGCAGTCCCAACTTCAGTATGCAGGGTATGTCAAGGGATTTTACGGCTAAGTGATTGAGTTAGTGGGGAAGATAGGCGGTGAATGGGGTGCACGGTGGGGGAGGTAGCCGGGGTGCGCCCGGTTAGCCGGCGAAAGCGCCTGGCGCCTTAGCCGGCCAGCCGATTATTTCGCGGGTTCCTGTCCCTGCTTTCCCCTGCTTTCCTCCCTTCGCCCCGGCAGGGCCAAGGCCGGCGGCTTGGCCTATACTGAATGAGATTTGGAAGTCCAAAATGAGAATTCCGACTGAGCCAGTCATCGTCGCAACCGATGGGTTTCCAGCAGCGCTAATCTAGAAGTTTCACAATGGGGGCCATCAAAGAGCGCGAATCCTATGCTTTGAACTATCTGGATTTCAAGTTGCGCACGTTTTGCGATTTCGAAAGAGGCTTCTTCGTGGAGGCCGGCGCCAACAACGGAATCGCCCAGAGCAACACGCTTTACTTTGAAAGGTATCTGGGCTGGCGCGGCCTGTTGATCGAGGCGGTACCCGAACTGGCTCGCACCTGCGCGGCCAACCGCCCGGCCTGCACGGTCGAAAACGCCGCGCTGGTCTCGGCCGGGTACTGTGGCTCCACTATCACAATACGCTACTGCAACTTGATGTCGCTGGTCGCAGGCGCCATGAAGACGGCCGAGGAAGAGGAGCAGCACATCCAGTGGGGCTGCCGCCTGCAGCGGGTGGAAAGCTACCCGCTCGATGTCCCGGCCCGCACGCTTACGTCGATTCTGCGGCAGCACGGAATCGAACGGATCGACCTTCTCTCACTCGACCTGGAAGGCTATGAACTGGCGGCATTGCAGGGCATCGATTTCTATGTCTACAAACCTCGTCTGATGTTGATTGAGGCCCGCTACCGGAGGGAGATCGACGATTATCTCGCGCCGCTCTATGAACCCGTGGCGCTTCTCTCGCACCACGACGTGCTTTACCGGCTCCGATGATTACTCCGGTCATATTTTGCGTTTTCAACCGACCGCAGACCACGCGGCAGGTGTTCGAGACCATCCGGCAGGCGCGGCCGGAACGACTGTTCGTGGTCGCCGACGGTCCCCGCCCGGACCGGTCAGACGACGCGGCCGCCTGTGAGGAGGTACGCCGCATCGCGACCGCCGCCGACTGGGACTGCGATGTCCGCACTAACTTCGCCGAGACCAACATCGGGCTCGCCCGCCGCATGTTCACCGGCATCTCCTGGGCCTTCGAACAGGCCGAGCAGGCCATCATTCTGGAGGACGATTGCCTGCCGAATTCCTCGTTTTTCCGCTTTTGCGCCGAGCTCCTCGATCGCTACCACGACGACAGCCGGCTGATGGCCGTCTCCGGCGAGTGCTACCAGTACCGGAAGACCTGCGCTCCTTACAGCTACGACTTCTCGCGCTATACGCATTGTTGGGGATGGGCCACCTGGCGCCGGGCGTGGAGCCTGCTCGATTTCGACATGGGCACATGGCCGGAGGCCAAGGCCTCCGGCTGGGTCCGCGAGTGGTTTCCCGACCCCGCGTCGGCCGAGTACTGGGAGGACGTCTTCGAGGGCGTCTATACCAGCAGAAGGAACTCGTGGTTCTATCGCTACATGTACGCCTGTTTTCTCAACGGCGGTTTGACCGTGCAACCGGCGGTGAACATGGTCTGCAATGTCGGCTGGGGCGTGGAAGGGACGAACTGCAGGGGAAGGAGTCAGGCCGTATTCCCGCCCCCAGAGGAGATGGTCTGGCCTCTGAGGCATCCGCCTTACGTGTTCCGCGCGCGGGAAGCGGATCGCTACATACAGGAAGCCATGTTTGAGTTCCGCTTCCCCGTTCGCCGGGTGCTGGTGAATTCCCGCGGACTGCTGCGCGAGCAATCCTGCTACGACGGCCGAATGAGTATGGGTGAAGCGATCGAGACCGGCGGCATTCGGGTCCCAGCTTGGGCCGCTGAAATGGCCGGTCTGGACCGCGATGACCTCGCGCTCACGGTGGAGACGCCCGGCGTCAACTCCTGCCTGAACCGCGCGCGCCTGGCTCGCTTTCTGGCCGAGTTCGCCGCGGACGCCGATCTCCGCGATTTCATCATGTTGGACGTGCTGGCCTGCGCGACGGGCATTCCGCTCAGTTTCACGGGGGAACTGGAGACCTCCGCGACGCTGGTGCGAGATCCCACCAGTTTGTGGCAGCAGGTTTGGCTTTATAAGGTCCTCGGGCTGCGCGCGGGCGGTTGCGCCGTGCTCGATGCGGGCGGTCCGGCGTCGCACCTGACGATGCTGATGGCCGCGGCTGGCAATCGCATCACCAGCGTGCATCCGGAGCCCAGGCTGCTGGCGGTGGCGCGCCGCTGCGCCGCTTCGATCGGGGTTGCCGCCGAGTTTCGAGAGAACGACTTGGGTCGCCTCGCCGGCATTCCGCCGGAGAGCTTCGACCGCATCGTGTGCTGCTCCGTGCTCGAACACTTGACCGCCGAAGGTCAGCAGGAAGCCGTGGCCGCCATGGCGCGCGTGCTGAAACCGGGCGGCATCATTGGGCTGACCTTCGGTTGTGGTCCCGCCGCGCCGGGCCTGACCGCGCTCCTCCCACCGCCCCATCAGCCACCGGCGTCGCTCGAGGATGCGTGCGCACGCTACGTCACGGGCGGCTTGCAGATTGCGGGGACGGTCGAGCGGGAGCCGCCGCCAGACGGATCGCTGTTTCGCGACGAGCGCCTGCGGCATACGGTCGGCGCCTTGTTTCTCGGCAAGCCCCCGCTGCCCACGCTCGACATACCACGGCCCTTCCGCTCATCCGACTCGCTCATTGCGTCGTTCGAAGATCCAGCGCTGGCATATCGCGGCTATCGCATGGCGCTCGAATGGGAGCGGAGCACGGCTCGGATGTTCTACCGCCTCGAATGGCTGGAAATGAACCAAACCGAACACGAGGTCGCCGCCCGGGAGCGCCTCGTGGCGCTTGTCGATGCCACCCAAGCCCTCGAAGCCGAGAAGCGGCAGACCGAGATGTTTCGCGCGGCTGCCGAGGAGCGATTGAAAGCGCTACTCGAAGTCGACGCCGCCTTGCGCCGGGAACGGGCGGCGCGTGAGCCGCTTTCACAGAACCCATAGGAGCGTTCCGAAACATGCAGCGAACCGGCATCCTGGTAGTTGGGCATACCCGCCCCGAACTGCTGAAGAACACGCTCCAAAGCCTCGCGCGCCAGCAGGCGATCACCCGCACCAACGTATGGCTGGACGGCCACCAGGGGCGCCAGGAGTTGATCGAGCCCGTCTACCAGTGCCGGTCGATTGCCGCTCACTTCGCTCCAGCCGAGGTGGTAGCCTACTCCGGACACGTTGGCACGCGGAAGCTGATGCTGGACGCCCTCGATTCGCTCGCAGACCGGTACCTCCGTCTCATCATCCTCGAAGACGATTGTTTCCCGACGTATTCGGCGGTCCGCACTTTCGAGGAGGATCTGGACCGCATCGAAGACGATCCCTCCGTTTTCAGCGTCTACGGCCACCACTTTCTGCTGCCCTCCGAAGGCGAGACTATCACGCGCTTCCAGGGCTGGGGATGGGCGACCTCGGTTGCCAAACTTCGCCCCGTTCTCCAACAGGCGCGCGAGTGTTTCTCATGGCCGGAGCCGCGTTTCCTGCGCTGGGTCGAAGATCTTCTGACGGCCGATGTGCGCGCGCGCCTTGAGGTCACGCCGGGCCGAAATCCTCTCGAAAGCATCCGTAGCTTCTACTGTTGGGACGGCTGTATCTGCGTTATAACTGCATCCCTGGGTTTGAGCCATCGCAAAACGTCCCGCCGCGTCGTCTACAACTGCGGCATCGGCGGGCACGGCGCCCATTTCCCGGTTCAGGAACGATTCCAACATCCGCCGTTCAACATGATCTCGCCTGATGACGTGTGGCGGGTCTGGGAGGACTGACGGCATACCTGAACGCCGTGGTGGTTTCAGACCATTGCCAATTAGGTGGTCCGAGGGGCATGGCGGCAATCCGGAGCCCCCGCCGCCTTGCGCAGCGAACGCGCGTGTGGCCGGCGTGACGACATGTGAAGAAGTGCTGCCGCACGTGTCAGCTTGGATGGCCCCAATCAGGGGTTCGCCCCGAGAGCCCCGCTCTCGTCGGTCGCGCAGTACCTACGGAGCCTAGACTAAACTAACCTCCGGGTTAAACTGGAGGGCTGTCATGGTCATTTGGCTTGCGTCGTATCCAAGATCGGGAAGCACACTTGCTCGCATCGCTACCCGGTATTCCTTTCATCTTCCCACCAAGACCATTTACACCGGTCCGGAAACCGACACCGACATCGTTATGCGTAAGCTGGTGGTTGGCGAGCGTACATACATCACATTTGCGGAGATGGCTGCCAGCCCCGATCCCTACATTGTGAAGACCCACGAACTTCCGCCGGAAAACGATCATCCAGCCGTTTATCTGGTTCGCGACGGCCGGGACACTCTGGTTTCGTACGCGCACTTCATTCTCTATACGGCGAATGGCATCGAGGTCGGCAGCGACCGCGCAGCGTTCCTGCGAGTCTTGCGGGAGATCATCACCAGCAACGACCATTTCGGCGGCTGGGGGCCAAATGCGCTAGCGTGGCAGCAGCGTAAGGCACCGACCGCAACGATTCGTTTCGAAGACCCGGTGGCCGACCCTGGGGCGGTGCTCCAGCAAGCGTTGGCGACGCTGGGCCAAGAGGCTGCGGTCCGAGGCGGCGAATCGATGCCCAGCTTCGAGGACCTCCACGCGGTCATTCCATGGTTTTTCCGCAAGGGAAAAGTCGGCGCGTGGCGGGACGAAATGCCCGATGAATTACACAAGTTGTTCTGGGAGCGGCATCGGGAAGCGATGATCAGGTTCCACTATGAATGAAAGCGGATGCGCCGCCGCCTCGCGCCGTGAACACGCGACATATGGGTCGTCGTGGCGACCCCGGGACGTGGCCAGTCCGACCAGCGAAACACCGGATGCCGAGCGCGGCGATCGCCTTCCTTAGGCGGCGAGCCGATTCTTGCGCCGGCGGACGAAGGGGACTGCCAACATCGAGGCTATCAACAAGCCAATCCACGTCGCGGGCTCAGGTACGCTGTCGTCGGCCGCGCCAAGCGTAAAACCGTTCCAGCTTTCCGCGCCAGTCGTCGTCCAACTGATCGAAGTGTAGGTTCCGACGAACTCAACAACGCCGTCGCCTTCCATGCCGATCAGTGTGTTGCCATTCACGGACAAGCAGGTGCTACAACCACGGTACCAACCCGGCCCCTGGCTCAGGAGTACCGGCGTGGCGCTGAACAAGTACGAAACAGTGACCTCGTCTTTCGCAGCGCCAAGACTAACGATGTCGAGGATCGGATCGGTCACCGCCGTGGAGAATGTGATGGTGTCGGTATACGAGGATGCCTCTGAAAGAGCGATGACATCTACATTGGTCGGGGAATTTGAGACGACCGCGTTCGTGTAAACCGACTGCCAAGCCGTGTAGTAATCATTGCCCGAATTGTTGATCTGCGTCGGCGCGACAACGTCGCCCGAATAGGTCACATTTACAGTGCCTTGCGACGTAGCGATCGTTCCTGCCACTGAACCGTTCGTGCTCCCCGTGCTGAGCGTGTCCGACGTCCAGTCGACATAATCGTAGACAGTTGCCGCTTCCGAAATCGTCGCTACAAGGGTCAACCCGATTAGGAATACGACTGCCCGCGATGAAAATCTGAGTATTGAAAACATGATCTCCGGCATCCTCCAACGGTATAAAAATACATTACGGACTCCCTTCGCGGGTGCCCGTACTTAAGGAGTGTAACACTGATTTGAGCATCTTGATTCCCTCACGAGTACCCTGTTACCCCTAGTACATTTAGATAAGGTCATCCTCAGGGCGCGTGCCATGAGCTGTAAGGAGGTTCGAGGACTATGTTCTGGGGGCTCCGCCGCGGAAGCGGCGCGGCACCCACGAGCAACGTCTCCAGTTCGATCGTCGGCATGCGCTGCGATGTGCGGTATTTCTCGCCAACTAACCGATCCCGTTCAAATTCAGGCTGATGCAGCCGTGCTTGGCCTTCAACTAGGGCTTGTCCTGTTGCCTTTTGACGTCGGCGGCGCGTTCCAATTGGCTGCGGGCTTCGGCGAGCGCGGCATCGCGAATAGCGAGTTCGGCGTGCAGGCTGATCAACGCATCGTCTTTCTCCTGCAAACCTGCCAAGCGCTCGGCCGCGGTGGCCTCCAGCAGGGCGGCCCGCTGTTCCTGCCGGTTGACTGTGTCGACGGCGCGTTCCAATTGGCTGCGGGCCTCGGCGAGCGCGGCATCGCGAATAGCGAGTTCGGCATGCAGGCCGATCAACGCATCGTCTTTCTCCTGCAAACCTGCCAAGCGCTCGGCCGCGGCGGCCTCCAGAAGGGCGGCCCGCTGTTCCTGCCGGTTGACCGTGTCGACGGCGCGTTCCCATTGGCCCCGTAGCAGCGCTTGCGCCTCCGAATCGGATCGAGTTATGGCCTCCCAATCACCGCCTGCGGGCAGCGCGGAGAAATCGGCGCGCAACGCGGTGTAGTCGTAGCCTAGCTCCCGCACAACGTCCGGACCGAGCGCCTCGATATAAGAGCGCGCCCACCCCTCCCGGACCGGCGACTGTTTGAGGACAGAACGCCAGCGTTCCGCGTACCCTGGCACCGGCCGGCTTTCCCGATACACAGTGCCTTGATCGCCGAACGGCCATCGCTCTCCGCCAAATCCTGCGCCGTATTCGATCATCCCGGGGTGGAACTCGATTCCAAGCTGGCGGCAGAGGCGGCGGATCGCTTTCTCCGGCTGCGACGTCAATTCCTCGTAGCGGGCGACGATCGCGCTTGGCCCACAACTCGAGATTCCCTCTAGCAGGAGGGAAGGCGCAGCCATCAGATCATGCCTCAAATTGCGGAGTTGCATGGGGTCGTCGGTCTTCACCCACGTCTCCACGATCGAGGCTAGCACCGCGAGCGGATTCCGCAATAGGAACAGGAATCGGGCGCGAGGAAAAACGCGGCGGAGTTCCGAAATCACAAAATAGTAGCGAGGCGTCTTGTCGAGAAATATGCGCTTTCCAGCTTCCGCGAGGGCGCGCCCGTATAGGTGATTGAGCATCCGCCGCACGGCTTCCCAGTACGCATTCTCTCCCTCGGGCAGGGCCCCGAGAAACCCGGAGATAGCCGCGCGTGCCAAAGCAGCATCGTAGTCGGCGGCGATGCCTTTTTCTCGTAGGGCGAAGAGGGGGGGCAAGGCAACCCAGGGTTCCGAAACCGTGTGAATCTCGGGGTGTGAGCCCAAGACCTTCTGCAGCATTGTCGAGCCGGCGCGCGGCTGCGAGATCAGGAAGATTAGATTCTCACCCTCACCGCCCTCGGATTGGGCTGAACGGGACTTGCGAACGGCGGTATCCGGCCCCTCCCGTTTCGCCGCACCCCGCAGGATCGGAATCTTCGCCAGAGGCTCGGCGAGGGAGTGTGTTTCGCTGGCAGGCAAGGGCGGCCGGTAGAGGCGCTCCATGTGTGAATCCAGAACTGCGTCACAGGGCATCGTCTGAAACTACCATAGCTTGTGGGCGGACTCACCCGCGCCTGCTTTGCCGCGCGTACGCCGTCTCAGTTCGCGTCGATCTGAAAAACCCGGAAATTCAGTATCCGGGTGTCCTTGCCCGGAGTGGCCTTGCCGCCATGATCCACATGGAGACGGAAATCGTTCGGTTGGCCCGTCTCGACCGGCAGGAACAACTCCACCGTTTGCCGGCCGCGGACCTCAACGGCGTCCACTTGTCGACCCGAGGCGTCGCGAGCCTGGAGCACGAAATCCCTCCCCTCCAGGCCAGGGCCGGGTGCAATCGCGACCTTCAGCCGCCGCATGCCGGGCTGGGTTGCCGTTACCAGGATCTGGGCATCGTTGTTCACCCAGCGGAAGGTCTCATCCTTGACCGTCTCCAATACGTCCCAGCCAGAACCAAGTTGAATGCCCGCGCCGAGTCCGATGATGTCCTCTCCCGGCGCCCTCCCGGCCCCTGCCGGCTCGAAACCAACGAAACTCAGGCGAGCGCCGATCGCGCGTCCATCGCCGGAAGGCAGTATCTGCGGCTTGGCAAACACCAGATCGATGCGGTGTTTGCCGGGCTCCGCGGGCACCCGCGCCTCCAATGCAAAGTCTCCAATACCAAGCGTTCGTGTCGCCACCGCTTGCCGATCGATGCGGACCTCGACACGGGTCTGGTAATCCTCGCGGTCGATCTTAGGCACCATGCCGCGGACAGCCAGAAGCTGTTTGCCGTTGGGCTGGTAGAGAACCAGCGAGGCGGTGGGCGAGACCCACCCGTCGGCGAAAATGCCGGTGGGCTTCAATTCGCCATTCGCCAAATCGGCGGGAAAGCGGCTGATGCTCGCAGGCGGGTGCGCGGACCGCCCGCAGGAGACTCCGAGCAGGCCGATCATCGCAGCCGCGATCACGGCCTCCCACCTGGTCATCAAGGGACGTTCCATTCTCATTCGTCGACTCCGAATCGCTCGTTAGTCTCCCATGGCGGTTGGTTGGGACGCAGACTTCGGCTCCGCGCCTTCTGCACCTACGGGTTCGCTCCACCTGATGTCGTCGAGCAGATATGCCAGGCGCCGCCTGTCGCCCAGTGCAGGGAATGGGGCAGGGACCACCCAGCGCCGGGCGCGCAGTTTCAATATGAGCGTGCGCCGCTGGTATTCCTCGGGCACCTCAGCCTGCAGGCTGAACTTGTCGCCAGGCAGAGGGAATCGCCCCAATGTTTTCCCGTTGCATTCGATCAACAACGCTTGCCCTTGAAGGCGGGGAATATGGTGCGGCACCGTGCCTTCGATAGAGATGTGTCCGCGTCCCTGTGGCAGCATGTAGTGCAATACCGGCGCCGCCCAGCCGTCGCTATACAGACCTTGCGAATGCATGATGGTCTGACCGATCACCCGCCCGGCTGCAACCGCGACTCCGCCTTGAAGCAGCCGGGAAACAGGATTCAGAAAGCCGGGAGTATGAGCGGCTATTCTCTCGCACCAGATCCTGTGATAGGTGTCCAACCCATAGACGATGGCCCCGGGCGGCAGCCGCATCCCAGTGTGTCGGCGTAAAAGAGTTGCGATTTCCCTGGCTCGCCGCGCGCCCCCCGCCGACGATTTCGCTGCCGGGTATTCGCGCAAACACCCAAGGTACTCCGGTACATACTCCAGCGGCCACCGCGCGGCTATCTTGATAAGGATGTCCCAATCCATCGTGTAGTGGAGGCTCTCTTCCAAATAGCCCAACTCGCGAATCACGTCGCCGCGGAAGAAGACCGTCTGCTGGAGGATGTAGTCGGACAGGTGGACGAGTTTCCATAGATTGAGCGGCTCGGTACACGGAAAACGGCCGGTAATGTTGCCATCGAGATCGATCAAATACCCTTCGCCATAGACCGCGCCGGTTGCCGGCTTCTCGCGAAACACCTGAACCGCTTTGGAGACGGCGCCTGGCATCAGCAAGTCGTCCGAGTTCAGCCATGCCACAACGGGTCCGTTGGCCCGCCGGAAGCCCTTGTTGATGGCGTGAGACTGCCCACTGTCCTTTTCGGAAATGAACGTCAGGCGGCTGGCGTAATCCTTCGCTACCGCCGCGGTTTCATCGGTCGAGCCGCCGTCCATGATGAGGTATTCGACGTTCGGGTAATCCTGGCTCAGTACGCTTTCGATAGTCGCCCGAATGAAGCGCCCCTGATTGAAAGAGGGAGTGACGATCGTGACCAATGGCGAGCGCATGTCGTCCACGCACGCCTGGAACCATTCCGTCGTCTTGGCAAGTTCCCCCGATACCCCTGGCGGGGACGGAGCGGATTGCGCGCCGCGCGTTCGTCCGGCCAAGGTGGTCAGAAACGGACCCCAGCGCACCGCCGCGACGAGAAAACCGACGCAGCAGGCGCCCCCGAGTGCGAGGATCCCTGGCCAGTGACGGCCGGCCCAATACAGTGGCCGAGCATCCAGGCTTCCGCTGTGGACCAGCCCGCCCAGAACCGCGGCCGCCAGTCCGGCAGTCAGCAGTCGCAGTACGATGAGTCGAGCTCTGGTCATCTATCGCTCGCGGAGCGGCAGCGCAAAATACAGATTTGAACCGGGTCCAGGGAAAATATGAGAAAAGAATCCGCTAGCGATGATAACAGTATTTTGAACGAGGATGGAATTTGAATTTGCTGAGCGGGCTGAGCGACCCCGCACGACAAATTCGACCGCATGGACGATGTGGGGCCGGAACGCTGTTTTGCGGAACAACTGGGTTGGCATCGTGCCGGTGCACGTAACACAAATTGAGGACGCAAAGGCGTCGAAAGGACCGGCAGTCTCTGAAGCCTGCCCCGGCTTCCCGATAGGTGCCCGGCGGGAAGAGAACATATGTATACCATTGAATTCAAGCAAGCGGCGATGTGTTGGATTCTTTTATATCGCGGCGTGAAATCGCGGCCGGTTTCGTACTTGTCAAATGTCGAAAGGTGTGCCGGGACGGTTGCGGCTGGCGAGCCACTCGATGGCCGGACAAAAACGGAATTTGCGCAAAATGGTTTCCAGGCGCCTCCACGCCGAATCGATTCCGATATACCGTAGCCGATTGAAGATGCCACCACCGGGCAATCGCGGGCAATCCGCGTCCAGGTCATAAGGGTGGAGGTAGATCATTCCGGGATGGGCTCCTCCCTTAGTTTCAGCGGACAGAACGCGGTGCGTGAGCGGCTGAGGGAATGCACGGAAATAGAGCCCTCCGGCCGCCGGAAGCCGTAACCCGAGTAAAGAGTACGTGGTGGCCGGTATTTCCCATATTACGCCGCACTCCAGCTTCACTTGGTGAGGGACAGAGCGCTCGAGCGGCGTTCCATAGAGGGAGGGAAAGAAGCTGCTGTCATACTCCAATCCCTCTTCCAGAAGTATGCCGAGCACGCTATCACGGCTCCGGTCCGAGATCGACCACTTAGGCGCGCGATATCCGCGGACCTTTACTCCGCCGATGCTCTCCAGTCGACTTATGGACTTAATCAAGTCGGCACGAAACTCTCTCAGATCCACCAACTCGGGTAGCACGGCGTGTGCGTAGGAATGTGATCCGATTTCGTGTCCTTCCGCCACGGCGCGTTTCACGATGTGCGGAAACTCCGCGGCATAGCGGCCCGTGAAAAACATGGTAGCCCGCTGCCCGCTGGCGGCAAGCGCATCGAGCAACTTACCGACGATACGGTCGTCGCGGGGAGGATAATCCTGCCAGCCGTCGATCCGGCGGTAGCGATAACCTTCGTACCAGTGTTCGATGTCAAACGTGAGGATGTTCATGGTACGAGGCTCGGGATAATCTCCGATTCGAGGGTGTAAATCGCGACCTCGCGGTCGGAACCTGCGGTCCGTGCAAAGCCCAGGCGCCGGAAAACCTCTTCGTGCACCGGATTGACATACACGATGAACCGCCTTCGAGAGGAATCCGCGCAGGACTGGCGTATCCGCTCCGCAACGGCCTCGAGTACGGGGCCGCAGAACGGATTGTACAGGAAAAACAGGTTCGTCTCACTGGGAATCGAAAAGTCCAACACGTCGCTGTGGACCACCTCCCAGGAGAGCGGCTTTCCGACGCGCCTCCGGCCGGCATACCGCGACAGATTGCGCTGGGCGATAGCGCAAAGCTGGGAGTCGCACTCGACGCCAATGACCTTGCCGATTTCGAAGTGCAGCGCGGCGAGCAAGACGCGTCCCTTACCGCTACCGAAGTCGATCAGGCAGGTTGTGTGTGGGTCTATCAGGCCACCCTGGATAAGCGACCGGAACAGCCTCTTTAAAAGAAACCAACCCGTCCCCTGATAGGGTTCGGCGTGGGCTTTGCTGGCGTTGGCGACGGCAAGGCCCTCCACGGCGACTGGCGTCCTGGTTTCAGCCCCGAAGAGCCAGTCGAACGCGATCTCCCCGGTGATGTATTCCACCGTAGCCGACAAGCCCCGCTTTAGGATCGAACGGTACACGAGAACCAACTGATATCGTTTAACGCCGGAACCGGCGAGCATGTGCGTATGGCGAAGCCGGCGCACTCCGGACGCGATCCATAACGGTGCGACCATCACGAGTGGACCTAGCGTGCCTAACACGACCCCTTCCACCAGGGAAAACAACAGCGCCTGTTCTCTCTGGATGCCCTGGCGGGCCATGATGTAGATGTACGTGGCTTCGCGAGTGCCAAGACCGGCGGGAGCGATGGGGAGCAGCGCCATCAGTGCCGAAACGGTGTATGCAAAACAAATGGGAATGCGGCTTCCCCCAAATCGAAAGGCTTCGGAGAGCATGTAAATCTGGCAGAGGTTCAATAGCATGCAGACGACGGCCAGTAATTCAATGAGTCCAGCGGCGGAGCGGATGGTGCGGCGGAAAGCGTCCCAGAGCTTTCCCTGGGCGCTTTCACCCGGAAGCAATGGGCTCCGCCAAAAGCTGGCGGCCAAGCGTTGCAGGTATGGGATGGCGAGGTCAGAGGCCAGGAACGAGAAATAGAGAAGGACAAACAGAAAGCCGATTAGACCGAAAGCGTACGGCCTCAGCTCCGCGGAACCGAACAGATAAACAATTCCGCCGGCGCCGAAACAAAACAGAGCGCCTAAGTCGATGATGCGCTCCACCACGGCAAAGGCGATGGCCGAAGGCAGCGGTATCCCGTGGCGGTTCAGGTAGGCTACGCGGCTGAACTCGCCAATCCGCCCGGGCGTGATTGCACCCAGGAACATCGGCTCGACAGTGGCCACGTAAGAGTCTGCGAGGCGCAAAGGGAAACCGAGTTTGCGAATACAGAGGTGCAGCCGCGCAACCCGCACGGCCGCCATGCACACAAAAAAGAAGACGTAACCGAGCAGGTACGCGGGCTTCAGTGAGGCGAGCGTCAGCAGGATGCGCTGCCAGTCGATCGTCCAGAGAATACCGATCAGGAGGCCGACGCCGATTAGCCTGGCCCACTTCAGCCACCGCACCATCCCTCCTATGGTACCCACCGGCGGGCTACCGGCCCCAGCCAAAGCTGGAGAGCGGCCGGCAGTTTCCGCCACACGTGGGAAAGCAAGGAGGCGGCATCGTTGCGATAGAAATCGGTCGCGGCTGCCGGGGTGGGCACTCCGTCCTGGCAGGTGAAATAATTCAGGCCGATTTCCTCGCTGCCCCACTGCTTCTTGAAATGGTAGGTACCCGATCCACGATGGCTCCGGCCGAAATCGAACCCTTTTGTGCCGGCTTCACAGGCGGCTTTCAGCGCCTCCCAGTACAGCAGCATGTTTGGGTTCATCGCCTTGAACTCTGCAAGACTGGCGGCGAGTGGGTCGTTCCAGGTGTCCTGGAATGTGATCAGAAGCATAGCCGCCACTGGTCTGCCGCGGTACTCCACGGTAAGGATCTGCGCGCTGTCGCCGAGGTTGCGGAGAATCTCGTAAATAAAGCGTCGAGAGTGCACTGGGGTGCCGAGCTCTCCCATCCTGATCGCATAGATCTCGTACAAGCTGCCGGCCTGCTCGCGCCCCCAACGGATAGACAGGCCTGAACGCTGCGCTTTCCGCACCTGGTTTCGCACTTTCGCATTCAGTCCCGCCCACAATTGTGCAGCGGCGGGCGGCAGCCGGAGCAGCATGCAAACCTCGGCGCTCGTCGCGGCGTCTTCCGATCTCTCGCGAAACTCAACCGCGCGGACGCCACGGGCGCGCAGGTATTCAGCCGCCAGGCTCCGCAAGGCCGCACCGTCGACGTGGGGAACTGCGACGATCCCGCCGTAGTTGCAGTACGGCAGCGAAATCGCCTTCGGCGGGCGGCCGGGCAGATGCGGCATCAGGGCAAGCGGCAGGATGCCAACCCATTCGCCAGCCGAGCGAAATGTCAGGTACAACGTCTTCAGCGAATAGCTCCGCTCCAGGACGCTCCTCCACCCATACAGGTGGCAGTAAGTCCCGTTCGCGCCCGCGGCGAAGTCGTCCCATGCGGCAGCCTCCGCGGCACCGCATTCGACGACCTCGAGCGGCTTCGCTGGGAGGCCGGCGACGACGGAAAAGGCGGGCCCTTCAGTGCGCATGGTCCCTCACTCTGGTTCCGATCTGTTTCGCCGGGACACCTCCGAAGATCGCATACGCTGGGACATTCCGCGTCACCACGGCGCCCGCCGCGATGATCGCCCCCTCGCCAATCCGCACGCCTTTCAAGATAGTGACATTACAGCCGATCCAAACATTGTCCTCAATGGCTACTTCGGCGTGGGCCAACCCCTGCTCATGAATCGGCAAGGTCAGGTCGTCGTAAATGTGGTCTGAGGTGATAACCGAGGTGCGGTGACCGATTCGCACATGGCTCCCGATCGTCAACCCACCAAAACCGCCTAAATAAACCCACTCGTTCAAGGTCACGTCCTGCCCGATGCGGATCCGGTACGGATACCAGAAGGTCACACCTTCGTAAATTCGGACTTTCCCCAGCGAAGCCGTAAAGGGCCTGGTGACGAGCCACCGCAGCCAATCGCCGATAGGAGAAGGCAAATACTTCACCACGCCATACGCCGGCAGATACAAGAAATGGAGAATATAATCCCGCTGGGTGATCCCTCTGGTAGGCTTCATTGCAAACGCCATCGAAGGTTCGACATAAGAGAGCCGGTCCGCCGGTGGCGGCGCTGGGAGATGCTACACCGCAAACCTTCAGTCCTTCTCTGCCACATATCCGGAAAAGGCAGGCTGGTGATATCTTTGTGTACACGCTCGACGCCCTCGTAGTCAAAGACATCCACGCCGACACTCTCCAGGTTGGTGATCCAATGTCGGAGAAACAGGTTCCCGCGCCCGCACCCCAGGTCCAGCACCTTCCCTTTCGAGAATCGGGCGACCAGCTCGAATCGTTCTTCGCCAAGCGAAGTCAAACCGAGAGTATTCTCTTCCGGCACAAAAAGCGCGCGGATAGGGAACAAGATAGCATCCACGGTGGCGTGGAGAGATCCTCGCAGCGGCTTCACCCTCGGTTGCTCAGGAGTTTTCATCGGCTGATATGTTCGCCTCGGCGCACGGCCACGATCTGGTCGACCATGATGCCAAACAGAAAGAACTGAACTGCCGCCAGCACTGCGATCATTCCCTTGAGGCTGGCCACACCAGTAATGAAGTAACCCTGGATCGTATAGAAAAGTCCCACCGCAAACGTCAACGCACTGATCGGCAGAAAGACCCGCAACGGAGCGAACAGCGTCACCAAACGGATGATTAGCATAATGGTTCGAAACCCATCCGCTGCCCGAACGGTGCTACTGCCGGCGCGGTTCGCCACATCGATCGGAATGTATTGGACCGAATACCCTCCTTTCAAGGCGGCCAGTGTGATGGTCGTGGAAAACGAGAATCCCTTCGGCATGATGGGCAAATAGCGCAGAGCCATTTCCCGATCCATCGCCCGGAATCCGCAGTTCAGGTCGGGAATGGTTCTCCCGGCCAGGCTGTTGGCGAACCAGCGCAGAAACAATTTGCCGGGTTTCCGCCATAAGTGAGAGCCGGCCGTGCCCTTCCGCCGTCCCACGACCATGTCGAAGCGGTCACGCTCTTTAAGGAGGCGGGGAATGTCTCCGGGATTGTGCTGCCCATCTGCATCTACAAGAACAACAGTCCGGTACGATGCGAACCGGATTCCGGTTTTCAACGCAGCCCCATAACCCATGTTATACGGCTGAGTCAGCACCTGCGCGCCCGCTGCACGGGCCGCCTCGCCGCTACCGTCTGTCGAGCCGTCGTCGACCACGATCACCTCGTGCTCGCATCCGAGTGAGGCGGCGACCTTGAGCACGTGTCGGACGGTCGTCTCAATCGTAGGGATTTCCTGAAACGCCGGAATGATGATGCTAACGGACTCGACTGTCTTCTTCACGAGTTACCACCCTTGCTGCACGCGACGTGAAAAACCCGGAAATCGAGCTCGCGCGGATCGTTTGGAGTAAGTAAACCTCTGCCGTCGGACTTTAGCACGTAAACAGACGGTCCTCCTGCCCGGCACTTTAACTGGAACCGCAGCACTTCGCGCCCCGTAATGCCGTTACTCTCAAAAAGTGCATGCCCCCCACTGTCTTCCACCGTGAGATGGAACGGCCCAGACCCATGACTCGGACCGGGCTCAAGATCGATTGCAATATCGACCAAGCCACCGGTCGCGCTGCCCGGGAGAACGAGTTCCGGAGACCTTCCGGCCCACCGGAAGCGGGCGCCGCCGTTTGCCTCGAGGGGCTGCCATCCCTGCCCGAGGCGTATGGGGACCGGATTATCCTCGTGACCAATGGGCGAAGTAACGTCCTCATCCATGTTGAACAGCGACATGGCCTGAGCATCATACGTTTCCCCGGTCCAGCCGACGGCGAAGACCCGGTAAAGCAGTATTCTATCGTCGCGCGGCAGCAGGTTCCTGCCCTGGGCCCCGGAGTGGATCACAAGCGGCTGCGGCGTTCCGCGCACGGTTGCCGAGGGAATCCATGCACAGCGCAGCCCGTCTAGGGCCACGCGGGCTAGGACTTCGTGCGTTCCTCCCGTCACGGTAACTGGGATGATGCCGGTCGCGCTCGGACCCGCCTGCATGCAAATGCGCAAGTACCGCGCGTGAGCGCCGTCGCTTCGGCTGGGTCGGATCACGTAGATCCCGAGGTAATCGTTTTTCCCCGAGCCCACCCAGCGGAAGACTTCGCGCCGCAATGTCGGGTCCGAGTATCCCCATTCCGGCTCGTTCCAGGTGCGGACCATAAGGTAGTTAACGGTGGGAGCCCGCGCGATCACCAGTCCGGGGCCCACACGGGCGACAACCTCGGAGAGCTGCGAACCCGTAATGTCCGCTTCCTGATCGGACGGAACAATGAAGTAAGTGGCAAAGCGAGGATCCAGAGACGTCTGGATGCCGTGCGCTTTTAGGACCTGGCGCACTGCAATGCCCTCCCCCCCGAGGCCTCGACAAAAGACGCTCGCAGGATTGCAGGGTCCATCTGGAGCAGCGTAGCCATTTCAGCCGAGTGGTGATTGTATGGCCTCCGATAAATGTTGCTGGCCACCTCAACGTCCGCGACCAGGTTGGCGAGGAGCACGACGCCCGCGCCAACCTTTAGCAGCCGGCATCGCGTGGTGGCGAAGAACCCAACCAACCCGATGATCAGTAAATATTGATTGGTGTACAGGAACTTATAGAGATAGTAACTGTCCACAATGAAATACCGGAATAGCAGGTACAGAGGAATACAGCACGCGCCGAAAAGAGGGAAAAAACCTGGATTCGCCGCTGGCCGGAAGCGGCAGTAACAGGCCGCGAGCGCAATCGCCATCAAACCGGCGAAAGAGACCAGCAGCCAGTACACCTGCATAGGAAGGCTGGCCGCAAAAAATTTCATGCCTTCGACCGGCGAGGGAATCAGTCCGAGAAAGAGTGGCACGATCAGCCAGTCATGCGTATATCCCCATGCGCGATACTGGCCCTCCTGCCGGAGCCTGTATCGCGCGGTGACGTGCCAGAGCGCGACCATGGCCAGCGTCAGGATGGCCGTGACCAGAAGGGCCACAAGCACGCGGCGCACGACCCCGCTTGCCAGGAAGGCTCGCATTCTGCCCAGCGATTCCCGGAACCGGTCGAGCCCCCAAAGCTTGTACAAAACGACCGGAGGGACCAGGATGGCGAGTGGATGGGGGTAGGAGAACCCAATCGCAAACAGGAACAGGGCAGAATAAGCCATGGTCGCCCGCGTGGGGAGCTTTTCCTCCGGTTTCGCGAGCATAAGGTACAATAACGCTGGCGACAAAGAGCCATACATCAGTGAACCCTCATGGCCGGCAAAGAACGTCGTCAGATAAAAGGCGCTTAGCACGGATAGACCAGCCGCTGTGCTAGAAGCAACTCCCGACATGAGAAACGCGCGGCGAGACAAATAATAAATGCCCGCGAACATCAGGAGCAGGTTGGTCACCTCCTGCTCGAGAAATACGTCGATTCCGTGGGGTTCCCGGAACACAATCGACCAGAAGGCGAGGCTGCTGTATTGAAGACGAAATTCATCGCCCCCATACCAAGCTTTGTAACTATTGGACGCACGGCTGTGCGGTAGCGCAGTTCCGGTGATCTTCGCGAAGTCGTACCTACTGTAATCGCCAATGACCCTTCCGACGTCCACGTGTCCATCGAGAATCAGTCCATTGACGTATGCATCTCGGCCGTTGATGCCATCTTCAATATCGGCGTTGCCCGAGTGCCAATACTCGCCCCAGCCGCAGAGCAGATAGGGCCAAATCGCAAACGTGGTAACCAGCACACCGCCAATCAGGAGAAATGGAAGTTCGGCTTTGATCTTCGTCTTGAAGTTGGGCGCCACCTCCGGCCTGTGCAAGCGTCGGCGTGCCAGTTTCCAGAGCTGCAAAACCCCGATCGCCAGCACGGGCGCGAGCAACGTGAGATACGCCGCGGAGGCGGCCGAGCCCAGCGTGACGTAAAAGCCGTAGAAGAAAACCAGCAGGTAAGCGTACCCGATCTGAGAAGCAATTGCCTGGGGCTGAGTCTCGCTTGAGACCAGAATCGCGATAAGTTTTCCGTAGATCCAGCACAGAAAGAGCATGCCGCCCAAGACGACCAAAATCTTCATTGCAGTACGACCGCGGGAAGGTTGATGCGCGCGGGTTTTGCAGACGCCAATTTTGGGGGAACACGTTCCTCGAATCCCACGGACAAATGGGCGCGCCCAGCCTGTAAGAAACCTGTTCTAGCTTCACCGGAATCATCACTGATGGCCACGCCCAGGTGGCGCGCCTGGCCGTCGGTGAATTGGATACTGTGGCAGAAGAAGTTCCTCAAAGCCGATTGTGGAGACCACCTCTCGACTAGGGGATCAGAAGCAACACCCATCGGTAATCACACCTGCTAGACTAGGCCGCCTGGATTAGAGTGCTGGCGCACCGTGATCGATTATAGCATCGAGCAACGCCGGCTCTTGCTCTCGATTGCGGAGCCTTTCTTTCGACGCCTCCGCAGAATTCAGCTAACACCCGCGTCAAGCCTGAGGCACTCCGCCTTACGCCGAAGTTTCACCTCGGAGCGCCCCTTGGGGCGGTTGCGCACGTCCCGCATACGCACAGCGTCCACCCTGCGATTCTGCGGGCCTCTTGGTGGTGGGGCTGCACCCGTTGTAACCATTCCGTTCCGGGACCTTCCGCGCGAGCGAAGCCGGTCTATTCGAGGCTGGAAGCCGAGCGCGGCACCCGAGTAAATGCTGTTATAGTAAGTCAGATGTTTCACGACCTCCCACTGGTGAGCATCGTGACGCCGGCGCACAACGCCGCCCGATTTCTCCCCGCCGCCATCGATAGTGTGCTGCAACAGGATTATCCGGACATCGAATACACGGTTGTCCTAAGCGACTCCAACGACGAAACGCAGGAGATTATCAGCCGCTATCGGGGCCGGGTCGAATCGATCAACGTTCCTCGCCTGGGCCCCGCCTCGGCCATCCACGCCGGTTTGAGTGTGGCCCGTGGAAGCATACTGGCGTGGCTGAATGCAGACGACACTTATGAGCCGGGGGCGGTCCGGGTGGCGGTGGAGACATTTCTGGCGCATCCCGAAGCCGATGTTGTGTACGGCGACGCCTGCTGGATGGACCAACACGGCGCCGTGCTTCGGCCGTATCCTACCATTGCGTTCGACCCCTCGGCGTTGGGGCGGGATTGTTTCATCTGCCAGCCCGCTTCGTTCTTTCGGGCGTCGGCCTATGCTGCGCGCGGCCTCGATCTCTCCTTCACCGTGTCGTTCGATTATGATCTTTGGATCGCCATGACCCTGCGCGGTTGCCGGTTCAAGCATGTGCCCGTGCGCCTGGCGAACTCTCGTATGCACGGCGACAATCTGACTCTCTCGCGCCGCGGCGAGGTGTTCGAGGTGTCGATGGCTTTGTTGGGGAAATACTACGGCTATGTTCCGTTGTCATGGGTGTTCGGACACCTGGCATACAGGAGGGATGGCCGCGATCAGTTTTTCGATCCTGTTCGCTATTCGCCTTTGACGTATGCGGCGAGCCTGCCCGCCGGTATGTGGTTGAACCGCCGCCACGCGTTCCGATATCTCGCCGAGTGGGTGTGGACGCCCATCCGGGGAACCTGGCGAGCTCTCCTTCGGCGGCAGACACAGACCGATAGAGCGGTCTGTTCCGCTGCCGCTTCCCGCCCCGAGTTATCGAGCCTGGTCGAGCCGGCTTCAGACGCCGATGGAGTGCGCCGCGGCCAGTTACAGTTACCTGGACCGGATGTGTGAGCCTTTGCCGCTCCAGACTGCGCGTTTGGTTAACTGGCGGTTTGGCCGCTGGTCGGCGATCGCGACGCCGCACTGCTTGCCGAATACGCCAAGTCGCAGCAGTTGGCCCGGATAACCCCAGTCAGCGCAGATTGAGCATGTAGCGCCGGACGTCCATATCGCGAATCAAGACGTGCGTGCGGATCCAGGTTGTTATGTAATCCCCCACGCTGGCACAGTCCAGTAAGGTCCCCGTTGCCCGCCTTCCACGCTCCCATGATGAATCTCTACACAAGAGATCCCTGTCTGTAACTTTTTGATTTTAATGGTGGGCGGTGCAGGATTCGAACCTGCGACCTTCTGGGTGTAAACCAGACGCTCTAACCAGCTGAGCTAACCGCCCATTTCCACTCAAGTGTAGCATTCGAGCCGCCGCTCGCCCTCAAGCCATCCGCGTTCCGAGCGCGCTATGATGGTATGCCCTATGGCGCGCTGCCTTTCGTGCTCTCGTGAGTTCACTGAAGCGGGTAAGTTCTGCCCCTGGTGTGCCACGCCGGTCGATGTCACCTCGGCCGAAACCGCCATCCTGGCGCCGGCGATTTCAAAGCCGCCCTCGGCGTCCAACCCGGTGCTGGCGACTTCGAGCGCGGTGGATGAAGGCCGCTTCCTGCCCGGTACCTTGCTCGCCTCGCGCTACCGCATCGCCGGCCTGTTGGGCCGCGGCGGCATGGGCGAGGTGTACCGTGCCACCGACCTGACACTGGGTCAGGCCGTGGCGCTCAAGTTCCTGCCGGAGGCCGCTTCGCGCGATGAGCGCGCACTGGCGCGGTTCTACAACGAAGTCCGCATCGCCCGCCAGGTCACGCACCCCAATGTGTGCCGTGTCTACGATGTCGGCCAGGTGGATGGTCTCGAGTTCATTTCGATGGAATATGTCGATGGCGAGGACCTCGGAGTGCTGCTGCGCCGCATCGGCCGTCTGCCGGTGGATAAGGCCGTAGAAACCGCGCGCCAGATCTGCGCCGGCCTTGCCGCAGCGCACGAAAAAGGCGTGCTGCATCGCGACTTGAAACCGGCCAACATCATGATCGACGGCCGCGGCCAGGCTGTCATCATGGATTTCGGGCTGGCCGGATTGAGCGCGCAACTGCAGGGCGACGTGCGCAGCGGCACTCCGGCCTACATGTCGCCGGAACAATTGGCCGGCTCCGAGGTCACCTTCAAGAGCGACATTTACGCGCTGGGCCTGCTGCTCTACGAATTGTTCACCGGCAAACGCGCCTTCGAAGCCGGCACGATGATGGAGCTGATGAAGATGCAGGAGCGCGCCCAGCCCGCCAGCCTGACCACGCTGGTGAAGGAATTGGATCCGGCGGTGGAGCGCGTGGTCCTGCGCTGCCTGAATCCCGACCCGCGCCAGCGGCCGGCCTCCGCGTTGGCCGTTTCTGCCGCGCTGCCTGGCGGCGACCCGCTGGCCGCGGCGCTGGCGGCCGGCGAAACGCCCTCGCCGGATTTGGTCGCCGCCGCCGGCGAAACGGAAGGCATGCGGCCGGTGCTGGCGCTGGCGTGGCTGGCTGCGGCGCTGGTGTTTATCGCCGTAGCTGGTTTCGTGGGTCCGAAATTCACTCTCAGCGCCGACGTGCCGCTGGATATTGCGCCCGCCGCCCTGGCGCAGCAGGCGCGTCTGATGCTCGAAGGCTTCGGCTACACCGCCCGCCCGGCTGACACCGCGTGGGGTTTTGACGAGAATCCCACTTACCAGAACTACCTGAACACTCATCATGACCTGGCGGCGAAGCGATGGCGCCATCCTACCGCCGGCTATCCGCCGCTGGTGCGCTTCTGGTATCGCGAAAGCCCGCAGGATCTTGTCGGCGATCAGGGCTTGAACACGATTCCGCATTACGACGACCCGGCACCGGATATTTCGGGCATGATTCGTCTCCGAACCGATCGGGAAGGTCACCTGTTGGATCTCGAGGCGGTTCCGCCGCAGAAGGAGCCGCCGGTAACTTCCGCGCCCGCGTTCGACTGGAGCCGGCTGTTCGCCGCCGCGGGCTTCGACCTCGCCAAATGGCAGCCAGCCCAACCCGAGTGGACGCCGCTCGCCAACTGGGACTCGCGGGCCGCGTGGACCGGCGCCGATGCTTTCACCGGCTCCGCCCTCCGCATTGAGGCCGCTGCCTGGCGCGGGCGGCCAGTCTTTTTTCGCATCATCGGCCCCTGGACCAAGCCGGAGCGCATGCAACCCGCTTCGGCCAACGAATCGTGGCTGGCACTGGTGGTGATCTATATTGTTTTGGCCGCGGCGTGCTTCATTGCCTGGTTCAACTACAAGCGGGGAAAAGTCGACACGCGCGGCGCGCTGACATTGGCCACGCTCTACTTTATCTGCATGGCTGGCGGCCGTTACCTGGCCACGCCCCATGCCGCCAGCAGCCAGGAGATTGACACGTTCTGGCGCGTCGTGGCCATGGCTAGCATCAATGGCGGCCTAGCCTGGATCCTTTATCTGGCGTTGGAGCCTTGGGTGCGGCGGCGCTGGCCGCACACCATGATCGGGTGGACACGTTACGCAGCCAAGGGTGTCCATGACCCGATGGTGGGCCGCGACCTGTTGATCGGCATTGCTGCCGGAGCCCTGTTTACCGGCACCACCTATATTCAAGTGGCCTGCCATGGCGCCAGCGGCGCTCCCAATATACCCGCTCTTGGAGCTCTCACGGGGGTCCGCCACAGTTTGTTCCTGCTTTTGCAGTCGGTCTGCAACAGCCTGTTCACTTCCATCTTTCTCTTCTTCGTTTTTTTTGTGCTGCGCGTGCTCCTGCGCAAGCAGTGGCTGGCCACCATCGCCTTCATCGCCATTGGCATCCTGATCTTCGGCGGTGGAGACTACAACTGGATCGACAGTCCGTTTCGGGCCGCCTACGCCGCCTTGTTCGCGTTCATCCTGCTGCGTTTCGGTTTGCTGGCGTTGATGGTGACGATCGCGGCGCAGGACGTTCTCGGCAACGTCCCCTGGAGCGCGGAACCCTCCGCACTCAACCTGGCGGCATTGGCGCTCGTGGCTGTCGTCGCTGTCTATGGCTTCCGCACCTCGTTGGCGGGGCGTCCTCTATTGCGCGAGGATTTACTGTAGCCTGGCGGGCAGACGCTTTCGCACTGCCAACTCCGGCTCCCACCTCACCTGCTTGACCCTTGGTTTGCGTGGACCCCAGCGCGATTCCACCACCCCGCCACAGGTGCGCTGCGGAACTTCACCCACTCGGAGGTGTGCTCTGTCGAGTTTTGCGACTGATTCTGCGTAAGTTAATGATTCTGCACAGTGGCAGGGCAATTGCACATTACCGGGCATGGCATATGTAATTACAAATACCTGCACCAAGGACAAGCTGTGTATCGAGGCTTGCCCGGTGGATTGCATCCATCCGAAAGAGGACGAAGCCGGCTTCGCCGACGTCCCCCATCTCTACATTCATCCCGGCGACTGCATCGATTGCGGTGCGTGCATTCCGGTCTGCCCGACGAATTCAATCTATACGCTGGAAGATCTGCCGGCGGAGCTGGCGAGTTTCGCGGAAGCCAACGCGGCCTACTATAACTGATCGTTCCCGCCGCTTGGCACGCGCACCGGCTGAGGCCATGCGCCGCCACAGGCCGGACTTGAGCCTCATTCGTACCGCAGCGCCTTGATCGGATCGATGGTGCTTGCCCTGCGGGCGGGCACCAGGCCGGCCCCGAGGGCCACCACAGCCAGAATGACCAGCGCCGTGGCGGCCGTCCAAATGTCATTGGCTTTCACGCCGTAAAGCTGGGAGCCCACGTAGCGATTCAGCAGGTACGCGCTCGGCACCGCGACCGCCAAACCGATGGCGAGCAGCGTCAGAGATTCCCGCAGCACCATCCACACCACGGCTCCACGGCTGGCGCCGAGCGCCATGCGCAGACCGATCTCCTTGGTCCGGCGCGCCACCGCGAAAGCCAGCACGCCATACAGCCCCAGCGCCGCCAGCAAAGTGGCCAACGCGCCAAACACGGCCGAGAGAATCGCGATCAACCGTTCCGTGCTCAGCGTTTCGTCGAGCTGCTCTTCGAGCGTCTTCATGGCGAAGACCGGCATCGCCGGATCGAGATCCGCGATCTTTCGGCGCAGCACCCCGTACATCGTCGAGGCGTCCATTGACGTGCGCACGTAAAAGGCGGCGCCGTTGGGAAAGTTCGATTCTTCGAAGGGCACGAACACCTGGCGGTGCACACCCTCGCGCGGTCCCTCATAGAGCGAGTTGTCCACCATGCCGACGATTTCGATGTTGCGTTTCGATTCCGGCCCGTTGCCGAAGCCGATGTGGCGGCCGATCGGGCTCTGGTTCCCGAAGAAGTGCGTGGCGAAGGCGCGGTTCACGATCGCGGCGCGAATCGCACCTCCGCGATCGCGGCCGTCGAAGTCGCGGCCCTCCACCAGCGGGATTCCCATCGTCTTCCAGTAACCGGGAGAGACCGCGTTCATGAACGCCTGCATATCCTCGCCGTCGGCGGCCGTATGGCCCTCGACACCCATGTTCGAATCCCACTCATCGCCACTGAGTAAGGCGACTATGGCGTATCCCGCTGCGGTCACGCCGGGCGTCATACGGATATCCTGCAGCGCCTGCCGGTAAAAGGTCTTGATGCGCTCTACGGAATAGCCGTTCAATCCCGGGTCCACCTGAAACGTGACCAGGTTGTGAATGCCGCGGAAACCGGAGTCGGTCCTTTTCAGGTTGACCAGCGTCTTGACGAACAAGCCCGCGCCTGCCAACAGCACGAACGAAAGTGCCACCTGCGCCGTGACCAGTCCCTTGCGCATCCGGACCGACCCCCCTGAGCCGCTCACCGCTCCGCTTGCGTCCTTCAGCGTGCTCCACAAATCGAAGCGCATCGATTGCAGCGCCGGCGCCAGCCCGAACGCGATGCCCGTGATCACCGCCAACGCCGCGTTGAATCCGAGAATGCGCAGATCCGGCGTAGAGCGCAGCATCAGCGGAGCGCCATCCGACGGCAGAAAGCTCAGCAAGCCGCGGATCATGGCCACCGAAAGCAGCAGGCCCGCCGCGCCGCCGGCGAGCGACAGGATCAGGCTTTCAATCAACAGTTGGCCGAGCAGTTGCGCCCGCGAAGCGCCCACGGCGAGGCGCACAGCAACCTCTTTCTGGCGCGCCGCCGAGCGGGCGATGAGCAGGTTCGCCACGTTGAAGCACGCGATCAGCAGCACCAGGCCAACCATGCACATGAGCACGATCAGGGCGGTGCTGTACGCCAGCCGGGTCTGCGAGTACCCGGTGGCGGCCGGTTCCATGCGGATTTGCCGCTGCAGGAACCGGTTCCGCATGAAGGCGGAGGTGTCCCGCATCTCCGGCAGCGTCAGTTCGTATTGCAGCGTCTGGCTCAACAGCGGCTGGAGCGATGCCTTGGCCGATGCCAGCGTGTAGCCTGGCTTCATTCGCGCGAACATCTGAATCCACTGGCTGCGGCGGTCGCCGAGAGCGTCCCATCCCGGAGTCATCAGCGGCTTCATCTGGATGGGGATGCGTATTTGCGGGGAAATGGAAGGATCGAGCCCGTAGAAACCGGCGGCCGAAATACCGACGATGGTCAGCGGGTAATTGTCCACCTCGATCTTCCGCCCAACCACATTGGGGTCGCCGTCAAAACGGGTCTTCCAGTATTCGTAGCTGAGCACGGCGGAGGGATGACCTTCGTAGATGCGGTCATCCTCCTCCGGCGAAAAGACGCGGCCGACCACGGGTTTCACGCCCAGAGCCTGGAAGAAATTGCCGGAGACCAGCTCGCCCTGCACGCGCTCCGTCTGACCGCTGAAGCTGATTGAAAGCGGCGTCTCGAAGCGGCAGAAAACGTATGCGAACGCGCCTGCTTTCTGCTGGAAATCCTGGTACATGGGGTAGGAGGCCCGGCGGTCGCCTCGGTTGCTGCCAACGATCGGCCCGGTGGTCCAAATCATCACCAGTTGCTCGGGATGGGAAACCGGCAACAAACGCAGCATGAGCTGGTCGATCAGCGTGAAGATCGCCGTGTTGGCGCCGATGCCAAGCGCCAGGGAGGCTATTGCCACGGTCGCAAACAGCGGGCTGCGCCAGAGGTTGCGTAGTGCATGACGGACGTCGGAAAAACGCTCGGACAGGAACCCCACAAGTTTCATTTTGCCCTCCGGCAGCTTGTTGCCAGGCTATCACAACTTGGACGCTCGGACGCTGAAAAGGTAATGAAAATAAAGCGAATTCCTGCGCGCATGCCGGTCGCGATCCGGAATGCCGGACCAGTTCTGTGGCGCCAGCGCCTGCCACTATAATGTCCCTAGGAGAAGCATATTATGGATCGCCGCGAGTTTCTTGGCACAGCGGCCGCCGTCACCGCCACGGCCACCTACGGTTCGGTGGCGCCGCTGCCGCGCCGCCCCTACAAAAACGGCATCGATCTCTCCATCATCGCCTTCGGCGGCATCGTGGTTTGTGGCCTGCCGCAGGAAGAGGCCTCGCGCCGCGTCGCCGCAGCCTATGACCGGGGCGTGAACTACTTCGACTGCGCTCCATCGTACTTCGATGGTGAAGCGGAACTCAAACTCGGTGAAGCATTGCGGCCCCACCGGGGGAATGTCTTCCTGGCAGAAAAGACCATGGCTCGCGATGCCAACGGTGCGCGTGAAGAGTTAGAGCGCACCTTGCGGCGTTTCCACACCGATCATGTGGATCTCTACCAGTTTCACGCCGTCGGCTCGATGGAAGATGTCGACAACATTCTCGCGCCCGGCGGCGCTGCGGAGACTTTTTATGCGGCCAGGAAAGAGGGCAAAGCCCGCCATCTCGGTTTCTCCGCCCATCATGCGCCGACCGCCCTCCGTCTCATGGACGAGCTCGAACTGGACAGCGTGCTGTTCCCCGTCAATGTCAACGCTTGGGAGAACGGCGGCTTCGGCCCGCAGATTCTAGCCAAAGCGAAATCCCAGGGCATGGCCCGCATGGCATTGAAGGCCCTTGCGTTTGGCTTGTGGCCCACAGCCATGAAACAGGTCGATCGCAAGTATCCGAAGTGTTGGTATCAACCGATCGACGATCGCGAGATGGCTAGCCTGGCGCTGCGATTCACCTTGAACCAGGAAGTCACCGCCGCCGTGCCACCCGGTGACGAACGGATCTTTGACCTGGCGCTGGAACTTGCTTCGCTGCCGCTGCCCAAGTTGAGCGCGGAAGAACTGGCAGGACTGAAGACCAGCGTCTCATCTCTCGAGCCCGTCTTTCGCGCGTAATCCACCAGTGGCGCAAGCCCCGGCCGGCGAGCGTGGCGCAGGCTGTCAAGCCTGCTGAGCCGAGAGTCGTCTCGGCTTTTCCCGAGGCGCAACACTCCGCGAGCAGGCCCCTTCCAGTGCGACAATTGAGGCTGTGCTTGTGAGCGATTTTCCCGGATTCATGAAACAGCCAGCCAACCGGATTGCAGTCGCCGGCCAGGCGACACCCGGAGTTGAAGGATACATATTCGATGGGGCGGAGGGCAGCCAGATGGCGTTCTGGACATGCCGTGAAACGGCGGGCTCTGCAGACCACGTCCACGACTACGACGAATATATGCTCGTGGTGGAAGGGTGTTATACGCTCTTCATTGAGGGGCGGCGCGTACCGCTGAAGGCTGGGCAGGAATGCGTTATACCGCGCGGCGTTCCTCACGGCGGCGAAGTTCTGGCCGGCACCAGGACTATCCACGTCTTTGGCGGACACAGGGCGGACCGGGTCGCGCCGTAGCCGCCGGTTCGGGCGGTTTCATCCCGCAGTCACGCGAGCCAACAAATATTTGAAGCTATATTCCTGGCTCGACTTACAGCCACTTCGCCACGCTCGGCGCTCGCCCTGCATGTCACAGTTGAAGACGGGAAGCCCCAGCGGCGCATACCTCACCCAGGCTCTACTGCCACTCGCACAGGGAATCGACATATGCGGCTGAGCCGTCGCGCAGCCACGCGTCGAGTTGCGCGGGTTCCTTCAACTGCTGCCCACGGCGCCGGGAAACCACCGCGAAGCGGCAGTCGATCGCGGAGAGGGCGGTCATATCTCCCCAGAGCTTTTCGAATTGCGCCACCGGAAACACGTCTTCCTGGCCTTTGCCCCAGCGTTTTTTCACATCTTTCAAAGTGATGTAGGTGGGCATGCGGGCAGCCACAGTGCGGACGCGGGCGGCGACTTTAGCTGCATCGGATAGATCCTGGCGCGCCAAACCGAAGGCGTCCAGCAATCCGTCCAAATGAATCCATGCGGTGGCGCTGTTATAGTACGACAGGCCGGCTTCCACTTCGTCGGAAGGCAGCGCCAGGCCCTCTACCATCCTTGGCCGTCCGTCCACTCGGGCCAGGCCGCCGCCGCGGTCTTCAAACTGCCGCGCGATGACTTCGAAGCTGAGCGTCGCGCCCTGCTCCATGTGCCAGCCCAACAAACCCGGATCCACGTTGGCCCCGAGTGTATCGATGTTGTGCACCATCAGGTACTGCAATTCCGGCCGGACCGCGAGCAGTCGCTCCAGCACGCCGTTGCGCAGCATGTTCGGAATCTCGTACCAATGGCCGGTGGGATGCAGACATTGCAGCGGCAGATTGTCGGTGTAGTCCGATCCTTCGCCGGCGTGCTGCGCCCATGCGCTCAGCGCTGCGTGCAGGCTGTCGCGCACTTTCTGCTTCTGCTCATCCAGGAGTTGCTGCGCCGTTTCCTCCCAGGCGAATTTCAGATCGCGCGCCATGGGGACCAGCCGCAGGCCGACCGATCTCCCCTGCGACAGAAACAAGGGCTCCGCCGGGCCTTGATGGTGCTCGCGAGCGAACCATTCGGCGATAGCGCCGTGCGTCAAATAACTGGTCGTGATCACGTGCGGCAGCGGCTTCCCACACAGCGAGTTGGTGCGGCGGCTCTTTGCCAGATGCACCTCAATGAAGTTGCGATAACAGCCCGCAAACCGTGCGAATGGGTTGAGTGCCTTCACCACGCCGGCGCCATGCGTCCAACGGGTGCCGATGCCGCCGGCCAGCGAAATCACCGCTACCCGCCCTAGGCGGAGCGCCGCCATCCCCATCTCCTGGTAGCGATCGCCGGCCCCGTCTTCGGCATGCCACACATCTGCCTCTTCCACATCGCGGATGTCGGCGCTGGCCGGCAGCCGGTTCTGTGCCAGGCCGATCCGCCCCCGCCGCAGATCGGCGCGAATCTGTTCGTGCTCGGCTCTGTCAAATCCCAATTCCCGAAGCATCTCGTGGAGAGTGCGGCTCCGGTCTCCGGCCGCATCGGCCGGCCGCGGCATCAAAATCTCGAACACGTTCTCGACCACGGGACGCATTTCACCGGTCTGCCGGCACTGCGCAGCCAGGCTGGCCAGTTCGGCCTTGCGCGCCTCGGGCAGCAAGCGGGTATCCGTTTTCACCAGCGCCGGGATGAATAGCGTATAGTAAGCGGCCGGCATCAGCGCGTCGTTTTCCACCAACAACCGGGCTTCCGTACCGCGCTCGTTGATGGCGAAATCGTATACCACGGGCTCCATGGCGAACGGCACCGCCCGTTCCAGCCGCTGCTTGGCGGCGCGCATCAACGTTTCCAGGCGCTCCTGAGCCTGCGGCCGAACTCGGGGGTCGAACATGAATCCCATGCCGCCGCCGGCCATACCTCCCAGCATCCAGAAGCCATAGAAGCCGTCGCCGAACTCTTTCCGGACAGCGTCGATCAGCGTTTCGGTGTAGAGGTTGCTGGCCCAGGGGATGATGGTCCGGATGGGACCGAAAAAGTTGCGCTCCGTGGCCGCTCCGAGCGCGGCAATGTCGCCCGTCTTCAAGCACGCCAGAATGTCGTCGAAGATGGCGATTGCCTGCCGGCGGCCCTGCCATTCCGCCTGGGAGCGGAGCAGGTATTTCTCGGTGACCATTTCGAGAATTGGCCCCACATCCTGCGCCATGCCCCCGTGCACCAGGACCAGGCTGTTTTCCAGCTTCTCTCTGGAGGTGCGTGGCACTTCTTCGCCGGTGAGGACGTGATGGCGCGGCAACAGACAACCGCGGCTGATGTGGAATTCCGGGTCGGGCTCCGCTGCTGGCACCCCTTGGATCACTTTCATCCCCGGCCAGACACCGCCGGAATCCTGCCAGCCTCCGCCGGAACCGCCCAGCCATTCACCGAGAATCGCCCGTCCCGCCACCAGGCGGCGCTCGTTCTCCTCGAGCGTTCCCGTAAGCGAGCGCACCTGGCCGGTGGCCCGCATCGAGACCGCGATGATGGAGGCCAGCAGATTGGTCGAAACCGCCAGGCGGGAACCTTTGGGGATTCCCCTCACGTGGGTGACGATCTCCAGGCCGTAGCCCGGCACTCCGGTCAGCGCGGCCAGAACCTCGGCAAGGGGTTGGCGCGCTCCTTCCAATCCGGGCGGCACGATGCCGGCTGCGATGACTCCGGCTTTGAGCAATCCCAAATAGTCCCGCGCAAAATCGAAAACCTCGGCCAATGAAGTGACGTCGGAGCTGGCATTGAGGTCGACACTGGTCAGTCGAAGTACGGGCTCGTCGATCGCCCTGAGGTACACGTCGATGGGCGGCTGCGGGCGCGCTTCGCCGGAGCCGCGCAAAGACAGATCGATTGAGACGTTGAGCACCCGCGCGCCTTCCGGGTAGTCCATGCCGAGAAAGAAGATGTCGCTCCAGCCGCTGTGGCTGAGATCCATGCGAACCGGTGTCGATTCGCGCAGGATCGGAAAAGCGCCACGGCCGCCGGGACGGTTGACCAGTTCCGGCCGAAGCACCAGCGGGTAATCGGACGGGTGTCCGATGCGGGACATCCACTGGTTGCCGCGCACGGCCCGCACGCTGCGGCGAACCTGGGCTGCCAGCGTCTGGAAGGCGAGCCCTTGATAGGCCGCAGCCAGGGCGCTAGATAGAGCGGCGGTCGGGCCGCCGGAACCGAGCGCCAGCAGTGCGTCGATGGCTTCACGGAAACGGCGCTGCAGAATATGCGCCAGCGCCCCCGGCGGCGCGGGCTTCCCGGCCGGCACGCCGGTTTTGTACGGCAGATGGAAGCGGTGGATCGAGTACAGAAAAAACTGCGCCCGCACTCGCTCATACAGGTTGTCGCTTTGGCGGCGGAACTGGTCCAGCGCCGCGGCTTCGGCCACCAACTGAGCGGCGCTTGCGCCCCGGCAGAAGTCATCGAGCGGCCGGTTCCTGTGCTCGCTGGAAGCGGCGGTGACGATGCCGATCAGCTCGCTCATCGCGGATCTGAGCCTACGGATTCTTCCATCGCCCGCGTGGCCAGCAACTCCAGCAGGTTGGCAAGCACGGGCTCGCGATCGCGGCCCGTCAGAGCCAGCGCCATCTGTGCGGTCAAAAGACCGTAGCGGACCCCCACATCATACCTCCGGTTGTTCTCCTCCAACGCCAGATACTGCTCGCTGCGCGCCAGTTGATTGAGCGCGCCGGAGAGGGTGACCCGGCTTTGCCCGGCCCGTAAGCCGTGTTCGAGAAGGTCCATAACGCCGGCGGTCAATACATGCATGCCGAAAAAACACAGGTAATAACCGGCGCGCAGCCCGGGGACGATCAGGCGCTCTTCCGCCTCGGTGGGTGTCGGCTTCTCCTGGACCACTTCGACGCGGTAGAGCTCGGGCCGTCCGGGCACGGGTTGACCGCCTATGACGCCGTAGTGGCCGATATGGTTTTCGCGTGTCGGCTGAACCGAGGAGATGGCGCAGTTTTCCCGTTCAGCCAGAGCCACCAGGTGGCAGGCGGGACGCCCGCGTGCATTGCTGAGATAAACGTGGTCGCCGACCAGATGAAGAAATGGATCGTTGCCGGTAAATGGGCGGGAGCAGAAGACCGCTTGCGCGTAACCGCCCGGCGATGGCTGTTCGATAAACTGGACTCGTTGCGCCAGGTCGCCGGCCGCTCCCGCGTAAGCAACCCGATCGCCGGGGGCGACAATCACGCACGCCTCCTCGATTGGCGCTGCGAACACCTCTTCCAGCAGAATACGAAGGATTGGTTTCTCGATCCCGTCGCGGTCGATCAGCACTTGCAACGGCAGAGCGCGCTGGTGAACACCGGCGGCGGTGATGACGGCTTTGCGAACATTCATAGGCTGAGGCGCGGGCGCCCCAAGATGCTCATTGTTTCACGCTTCGCGCCAGGGCAGGGAACCGAAACTCTGAGCCACAAAAAGACATGGCCCGGCTCCCCGAAGGGGCCAGGCCATGAAATGAAAGACCGATGCGATGAGCTCACTTCACGAAGCGGCGGCGAGTCACCAGGCCAAGCAGTCCCGCACCCACCAGCGCAAACATCGCGGGCTCGGGTACGCCGCTAGGATCCGCGGACGAAAGCGAAACCTCGTCAAAGTCCGTTTGGATGCCGGCGGAGCTGAGCGAGATCTCCAGCGCTTCGCCGCTGGGCACAATGTCCCCGGACGTATACGTCCCCGTCCACAGCTCCCAAGCATAAGTGCCATCTGCGTTCTCAGTCGGCGTAGTGCCGCCTGGATTTGTCAGGGTCAGATCGATCAATGTGCTGCTGCCGGCTAACAGTTCGATTATGGGCGAAAACGCCGTGCCGGAACCGCTGCGCCCGCTCACATATAGAGATAACGTGTACGTGGTGTCCGCAACCAGGTCGGTTGAAAGGGTCTGCGTCAGAGTGCCGCCATTGCTGAATGCCACCTGCGAGCCGCCACCCGGAGGCAAGCTGTCCCAGGCGCTCGACGGAGGCAAGAAGCCCTCTGCCAGGTAGCCAGTGCCGGCGTTGGTCCAACCTGTCGGCATGCAGTATTGTGGCGGGCTGGTCCCGCATGACGGGCTCTCAAAGGAGGGGTTGGTGATTGGAATAGTGCCTCCCCAAACCCCGCTGACAGCGACGAACAGAATGATAAAAAGGCCAACCGCAAAATGCGTTCGCATTTTCAAACCTCGGCTATCACGCCTTGACGTAAACGTATACTGTGCCTGCATCAACGCTCATGATGCTTCACGAAAGTAACGTAAAATACGTTTAACGGTCAAGTACTACCTCGCCACTTTCAGAGCTCACCAGCACGGCAAATCGGGAAGTTATGCATAGGCTTGGGTGTTTTCGGCTGCGGCCAGCGAGGTTGCTGCCAGGAGCGCAGCCTACTCTCCGTGAGCCGCTACTCAAGTTAACCATTTTATAATCAAGTAGATTGAGCCATAAAATGGCTTCGATAAGAGGGTAGATAAGCCAAGCAAATAGGAAGTTGCTTAGTCCTGAATCTTTAGTACTCAGAATACCTTCACAGTGCAGTACTCTTACATGGTACTTATGACCAGTTCCTAAGCCTCGGCGGCAGGGCGCACGGCCCGGTTGGGCGCATCATTCGGCAGCGGCGGGTGCTGCGAAGCGAACGGGACGGACGGCAGCCGCGAACTATTTGCGGAAAGGCCGCTGGAAAAAGCCCAAGCAGGCTCGCAGCGGCGCTGTAATGCGCCAGGAGCCCGAGCGATAGATGTCGGCGAGCCGCGTGTCGCGTTCGAGCAATAGCGCCCTGGATCCAAAGAGGCGGTTCATGTGTTCGAGGCGCGGCACCAAATTGTCTTGAAACGACCACTCGCGCAGCAGGTCACGGAGGAACTCCCCAATCCGACTGGTCACGGCTTGCCAGCCGGCCGACTCGGCGCCAATCGTCTTTCCCTCAGCGTGATTCCATTGCGGAAATCCCTTCTTCAGGATCTCGATCAAGTCGCTGGTCGAATCGTACAGGAGCAGGTTGTTCTGGGCATGAGTTTTTCGCCGGATGTCCTCGATTACGGGGATGGAACGCGCCAGCACGGGCTTGGAAAGCGCGAGACTTTCCAACACGGGAATGCCGAAGCCTTCATACAAGGAGGGAAACACGACAAACTTCGCGTCCCGCAGCAGGTCGAGCACGGCCTCCTTGGGGAGGCCGCCACTGCCATAGGCGACCACGTTGCGGCGGCTGTCTGCAGTAAGCCCCAGCACTACGATTTTCTCTTGAGGAAATGCCTCCGCCAGCGCATCCACTGTTGCCGGCACGCGTTTGTGTTCGAACCTGTTGCCGATCACCAAAATATGGTCACCCGGCCGGGCCGGGATATCGCCCGGCGGCGCATAATCGGCCAGATCGAGCGACAGGTAGGCCACCATTTCCTTCAGCCTCGGGTTGAGCCGGAAACGCCGGTGGAACTGCTCGCGCACGAACTCGCTGATATAGAGGACTCCGTCCGCACTGTCGAAAACGGTTCCCCAAATCGTTTGCAGGCCGTGGTTCAGATACAGGCAATCGAATGCAATCGGATCGAGCATGGCATAAACGTTCAACACGCCCACGCGGCTCATGCGCTGCAACTGTTCCAAGCTGAATGGCTGCGCAAAACGAAAGGCGACGGCAAAGACTTGCGTCGTTTCCGGAGAGACAAAACGGACCTGGGGCAACTGATCGAGCCCGTGAAATCGCAGCATTTCATCGGAGGCCATTACGGAAATGTCGAAGTACGGCCGCCAACTTTCCACCGCGTTGCTCAGGATCCGCTTGGCAGCCTCCGAGGTGCCGCTATGCAGCGGGTTGAGGCTGGAGAAATCGAATACCAGTGTCAGCCGCCCCTGGCTGTCGGGCAGAAGGGCCGTCAGCATCTGCTCCGCTTCGAATTGCGTGCCGCCAAAATACTCTTTCAGGCCGGCGGAATACTCGGGGTAGCGGGTATCGAGTAGTTCGGCGTTCTTCTTGTCCAGGATTTCCTTCGGCGAAGCGCTGGCGGAAAAGGAGACTTCGCCGGCATGGTAGACGAAGGCGTGGTTGGCAAGCGCAGCCCGGTATCCGCCCCGGTTGGCCCGCATGATCAAATCATTTTCTTCGTTATATCCCATGCCGTACGCTTCATCGAGCAGCCCGAACTCTCCCGCCACACGGGCCTTTATGTACAGGCAGAAGCCGACCGCGGTAGGCACAAAGTGGAAATCAGGGAGGTGGCGCATGAGGGTGAGGAAATTGGCATAAGCCGCCTCCGGCGCCACATTCCTAAAGTTGGACTGGTGCGGTAGCGAGCAGATGGCGGCGTTATTGGAGCGCGGGCTGACAAATCCGATCATGGGATCGAGGTAGGCTACGCGCCTCATTTCGGACAGGGCCGCCGGAAAAACGACGGTGTCGGAATTGAGCAGGACGATATCGTGGCGCGCCGCCAGAGAAGCTGCAGCACCGGCGTTTACCGAGCGTACAAATCCGAGATTGCATTCATTTTCGATGAGGCGCGCCGGGACCAACCGCGCCATGCACTCGACGGCCTGGCGCAGTACAAGCTGCAGATCCAGGTCTTCCGGGGAGTCATTGACGGCCACAACCGTGCACAGAGCTTCATTCAACTCGGTAGCCACGTTCGCCAAGGAGCGGAACAGCGGTTCCACCAGTCTCGCGTTCCGGTAAAACGGAATAATGATGTCGGCTGGTGGCAACGGTGACGCGGCGGTTTTGTCAGGCAACGCTGGCATTGGATGGTGGTAACGATTAGGATACCTATAGTACCTCAGCCGGGAGAAGCGCCATTGTGATGCGAGTGGAGCAGAATTGTCCAATGCAAGATGAGCATGAAAGGGGCAAAGAGGCTGGGGCGGTTTCCAATGCAAGGTGAGCATGAAACAGAGGAGGATGGGGTAGGCGTGGCGCGGCCGGGTGCAAGTGCGCATGGGGAATGCCGAGAGCCTCAGCCGGGAGCAGATCCGCGAATTCCTGACCTCGAGCGAAGCGATCGAGTTTGCGGGGTGCGGACGGGCGGAAAAATACGCCTGGGTGGAGCGCGTGTTGGCGGCGCAGCGGTATGGCGCGCTGAGCAAGCGGGAGCGCGGCGTTGTCCGCGCGTACATGGAAAAGGTGACGGGGATGAGCGCGTCGCAGATGACGCGACTGATCCGGGCGTTTCTGGATCACGGCGCGGTGAAGGCGGCGCCCTACCGGAGGCATCGTTTCAACGCGCGGTACACCGCCGAAGACGTCGCGCTGCTGGCGGAAGTGGACCGGGCGCACGAGCGATTGAGCGGGCCGGCCACGCGGCGGATTCTCGAACGCGAGTACGAGCAGTTCGGCGACCTGCGGTACCGGCGGCTGGCGAAGATCAGCGTGTCGCATCTGTACAACCTGCGAGCCAGCGCGCGCTACCGCAATCAGGCCGCGGTGTTCGAGGCGACGCGGCCCACGGCGATCTCGATCGGCCAGCGGCGCCGGCCCGAGCCGCAGGGCCGAGCCGGATTTCTGCGGGTGGACACAGTCCATCAGGGCGACTGGGACGGCAACAAAGGCGTGTATCACATCAACGCAGTGGACGCGGTGACGCAATGGCAGGTGGTGGGCTGCGCGAGCAAGATCAGCGAAGCCTATCTGCTGCCCGTGCTGGAGGCCGTGCTGCGGCAGTTTCCGTTCGTGGTGCTGGGGTTTCACGCCGACAACGGATCGGAGTACATCAACCATCGGGTGGCGGAACTGTTGGAGAAACTGCGCGCGGAGTTCACCAAAAGCCGCGCCTGCCGCAGTCAGGACAATGCTCTGGTGGAGGGCAAGAATGGGGCGGTGATCCGCAAGCTGATGGGCTACGGCTACATCGCTGGCGAGCACGCTGGAGCCATCGGGGAGTTCTATGCGCACTACCTGAACCCGTATCTGAACTACCATCGGCCATGCGGCTTCGCGACGGTGAGCGTGGACGAGCGGGGCAAGCGGAAGCGGAAGTACAAGAGCGAAGACTACCGGACACCGTTCGAGAAACTGACATCGCTGCCGAAGGTGGAGAAATGCCTGAGGCCGGGTCTCAGCCTGGCCGCCATGGAGCGGGGAGCCTCGGCGATGAGCGACACCGAGTGTGCGCGCCGGATGAGCGCCGCCAAGGCCAAACTCCTGCGGCAGTGCAAGGCGCAGCCGCCGGTTCCACCGCGGTTCCGGTAACGAGGCCGGAAGCCGGTGGAAATGCCGGGGCGGTGGAAAGCATAGAAAACCAAAACCAGGTTTTCCACCCTTCCCACCGCCCCTTGCAAATCCCGCAACCCCGGCGGGATTCGCACATTCCCACCGTCTCGACGACGGCTTCTCATCGAAATCCAAAACCAAAGAAAGGAACTCGGCCGCTGCGCGGCCTCGTCCTTCTCCTACCGCTTCGACTCCGGCCGCACAGAGCCCATTTCATGCTCATCTTTCGATTGGAAAATGCTGAGCCACCTGCTTTCAAGGGAGGATTGCCCGTTGCGGCCCGGGGACTCCGGCGGTTCGGCGTAAAGTGACCATGGATAGCCCGTACTTCGATACCGAACGGGTGCGCGAGGCGGTCGAAGCTGGCCGCCACAGGGACCTGGTCGGCGGCGCTTGGGACCAGATCGGGGAGCTTCAATTTGAATTTCTAAAGAGTCAAGGGCTCCTGCCGTGGCATACGCTGCTGGACGTTGGCTGTGGCAGTTTGCGCGGCGGCCTACACTTCGTCCGCTTTCTCGACCGAGGGAATTACTTCGGAGTAGACATCAATGAGCCTCTGCTGACCGCCGGGTACGAAATCGAACTGCGGCAGGCCGGCTTGCAGGACCGCTTGCCGCGTCAAAACCTG
The DNA here is from genome assembly GCA_963761855.1 of Bryobacterales bacterium. Classification (GTDB taxonomy): domain Bacteria; phylum Acidobacteriota; class Terriglobia; order Bryobacterales; family Bryobacteraceae; genus Bog-375. Next base: position 98,254 of record CAVXJY010000108.1, read on the forward strand.
CGCTGCACGGCGAACTTCGATCTGGATTTCGACGTTCAATTCGATTTCGCCCTGGCCCAATCCTTGTTCACTCATTTGACGTTCAATCGAATCCGGCAATGCCTGGAGCGCCTGGCGGAGCACATGAAGCCTGGCGGAACACTCTTTGCGACCTTCTTTGAGCTGCCACGGGGCATCCCGGCTTACCTGCCAGTGGAGCGTCCCGGCGAGATCGTCACGCATGACATCGACGATCCTTACCATTACAGGTTCGAAGATTTGAAGTATGCTGCGGCGGACCTTCCTTGGGAAGCGCGTTATATCGGGGATTGGCGGCATCCCCGCGACCAGCGGATGGCCGCTTTCGTCTGCTCGCCGCGCCACCATCCGGGAGCGGACCTGCGCAGCCAGCCTGGACCGAGGGCGAGCAAATGAGCGTGCCGCGAGCCGGCCATCGCGGAATCGTCGTGCTGGGCGTGCACCGTGGCGGCACGTCGCTCGTGGCTGAACTGGTGCAGCGATGGGGCGCCTATGGAAGAGAGGAGGAGCTGGTTCGCGGAGATGTATGGAACGAGCGCGGCTATTGGGAATACGCTCCCCTGGTGGATTTCAATGAAGAACTGCTGCGCACCCTCAATTCTTCCTGGAATGCACCGCCCGGGGATGCCGATCGGCCGGCCTTGTTAGCCATGGCGAGGGATACGGGGTTCAGTGGCCGGGCGCGGCGGCTGCTGGCTGACATGCAGGTGGGAGGGCGGCCCTGGTTTTGGAAAGACCCCAGGCTGCCCGTACTGCTGCCATTTTGGAAGCAGGTTTGGGGCGATGTCCGGTACGTCGTGCCGGTGCGAGATCCGGTCGACATCTCGCTGTCTCTTGGGCAGCGGTATGGTCTCTCAATGTCGCGATCGCTTCTCATCTGGCAAAGATACATGTCCGAGATTCTGCTGGACCCGGACGTGCCAGGCGCGGCGCTGTTTGTGTCATACGAGAGGTTGCTAACCGACGGAATCGGCGAATGCAGCCGGCTGTGCAGTTTTTTGGACCAGTGGCTTTCGAATCAGTCGCGCGGCCGGGCGCAACGTCCCGAAATCATGGCACGGGCGATCGTCCCGGACCTGCGCAGGAATCGGGCTACCGTCGGGTTTTCCCGGAATCCGATGGTGACACCAGCGCAGAAGGCGCTCCAGGGAGCGTTGGAAAGCCTGGCCAGCGGGTCGGCAGACGAGTTGGCAGCCCCGCCAGAGCTGGAGCCCCGCTGGCGGGAGCACCTGGTTGCGGAGAATGCGGCGCCGTTGAAGCCGAAACCGAATCAGGAGCCACAAGACAGTTGCGAGGTCTTCTGGCGCGATTCCAACTCCGAATATGTGGCTTGGCGAAGCAGGTCGGTTCTCGTTAAGGGACAGCCGGGACCGCAAAAACTGCGGATTGGACTGCCACCTGGGCGCTATGACGGCGTGACAGCGATTCGAATCGATTTAAGCCAGCGCGCCGGGTTCGCGAAGGTTCTTGAGATTGCAATCGAGGACGCTCGGGGCAACGTGGTATGGGGATGGGACGGGCGGCCGGAGTCGATTCAAAGTCTTTTTCTAAACCAGATCCGGATTTGTTCGCGGCAACCGAAGGACGGCGGTTGCATGTTGCGGCTGCATGGCGATGATCCATGGCTTGAAGTAATCCTGGACGCTTCGCAATCCGCGGCGCTTGCAGGGGGAGCGGCCGTAGTCGTCGAATGCGAATACATCCCGTCGTGGGAATACGTTCTGCAGAAGACACTAAGATGGCCGCGGAGCTTGGGAAACCGCGCCTGACATCAAGCTTGCTTGCGAATTAGGGTGTCACCCACGGCGCGGCGCCTCGACAAACCATGCGTAGCCGAAACGAGGGAGCGTGCAAAAATTACTCCCCACGGCCTGGGGCCGGGTTGGTCGGATCCTCCTACGACGTGCCGGGTGAACGGTTTGCGTCAGTTTGGATGGCCAGGTGCACAACCAATTAGATGAGGGTATGTCCTATGTACTCGGGATGACAGTTTGCGTGGCGTGACTTCGGCGCTGCGCAGCCGGTTCGCCCCGAAATACAAAACTTGGAGGTGAAAAGCAGATGAGTGTGAAATTGTTATGTTTTCTCACCATTGCGCTACTCTTAGCTGGCTGCAACCGGCAGCGGAGCCAGCCGGCGGTCTCTGGCGCCGGCACAGTGCAGGCCGCGGCTGCAACGGGACCGGGAGGCAGCCAGGCTCCCGCGCAAAACCCTGAGCCGGCAGCGCAACCTCTGTCGGCGGCTCAGAGCACGTCGCCTGCGCAGCCTGGGCCGGCACCGGCTGAAGGGGCGGAGGGGAATGCAGTGGCGAGCACGGCACGGGCTCCGATGTATGCGCAGCCCGCCCAGCCACAGCCGGCGCCCGGCAGCGTAGTGCCGGCGAACGCGCCATTTCAGGGGCAGGCGCCCCAGACCGCGAATTTCCAGCCAGCGGTGCTGACAATCCCCGCCGGGACGCGGATTCGGGTGCGCATTGCCGAGACACTCGATACCAGGCACAGCTATCGCGGTCAGCGGTTTCAGGCCTACTTGGCTGAGCCGATCGTGTCCGGCGAACGCGTGGTGATTCCGACAGGCACAACCTTCGAAGGCCACGTAATCGAGGCGCGGCATTCGGGCCGGCTGAGGGGCCGAGCATACCTCGGAGTCACGCTGGACGCCTTTCGTTTGCACGGCGCCAGATACGCGGTGGTCACCGCTCCGGACTTCCGTGCCAGCGGCTCACATAAGCGACGGAATCTTGCATTCATTGGCGGGGGATCCGGCGCGGGAGTGACGGTCGGAGCCGTTGCCGGCGGCCCGGTCGGAGCTCTCGTCGGCGCCGGAGCGGGCGCCGTGGCTGGGACGACCAGCGCTTTCATCACCGGCAGAAAGAACGTTAGATTGCCGGTTGAAACTCCGCTGGTGTTTTCTTTGCGGGCCCCAATCACGGTCCACGGCTAGAGTGCAGAGTCAAGACTGGGAGCGGAGGCGGCGCAAGCGGGCCGCTCCCGGTCTGCAGCTCCACGTTTCATGCGAGACAGCCGGCGCATGGAGCCATTGCCGATCTGCTCGGGGAATTGGGCAACCCTTTGAGTACTGCACTTATATAGGAGGCTATGGATGCAACTTAGTCGCCGCTTGATTATGTCACTGCTGTGCGCGGTTGCGGCAGTGTCGCTCGGCTTTGCAATCTTCCAGGCGAGAGCCGAGGTGCAAGCGCTCAAGGACGAAGTGCGCCACCAGGATTCAGTGATGGCCAGGAGTCAAGTAGGACCGGTCGAAGCTGCGCTGGAGAGTGGCTCCGCGCCGGATCTGGCGGTTATTGTCAATCGGTTCGAGAACCAGGATCATCTGGCCGGCATGGCGGTGTACGACGCGCGCGGGCAGTTACTGGCCGTCACGCCCGGACTCCGGCTCAAGGCAACTCCAGCCGCCGTTGTCAGCGCCCTCGATGCGGGGCAGGAGCGCGCGCAGTTCTTCCGCCTGGGTGACCGGCCCACGCACATCTTCGCGCTCCCGGTGTTCGCGGGTGCGCGTGAGGCCGGCGCCCTCGCCATTTTTCATTACGTTGGTTTCATCGCGGTTCCGGTGCTGCGCCACGCCATAACCAGCATCGCGCAGATAGTTCTGATCGTGGGCCTGACGCTGCTGATCGTCCGTTGGAACCTGGGCAAGCCGGTGCAGCATATGGCCGAGTGGCTGCACGACCTGCGGACGGGACGCGGCGCGCTGGGAGTCAAGCCGCCGAAGGAAGGGATTTTCCAGCCCCTGACCAACGAGATGGCCCAGATCGCGACCAGCCTCAATGCGGCGCGCCACGCGGCCGCGGAGGAGGCGCGCCTGCGCGACCGGGCGCTCTCCCGATGGACGCCAGAGAGGCTGCGGGTCTCCATGCAGAACATGATGCATGGCAGCCGCCTGTTCGCCGTCTCGAACCGCGAACCGTACGAACACGTTTATCGCGGCAACGCCATCGCCTGGTCGGTACCTCCGAGCGGACTGGTGACCGCGCTCGAACCCGTGCTGCGCGCCTGCAACGGCACTTGGATTGCGCAGGGCACAGGCGACGCAGACGGGGAGGCCGCCGATGAGCACGGCCGGTTGCGCGTGCCGCCGGACCATCCGCAGTACACGCTGCGGCGAGTGTGGCTGGGTAAGGAGGAAGAGGAGGGCTTCTATTTCGGCTTCGCTAACGAAGGGCTTTGGCCGCTGTGCCACATCGCTCACACACGGCCCGCCTTTCGCGCGGCCGACTGGGAACAGTACCGCGTCGTGAACCAGAAGTTTGCCGACGTATTGTTGGAAGAGATGCAATCGGAAAAGGAGCCGCTGGTGCTGGTGCAGGATTACCATTTCGCTCTGCTGCCGCGGCTGATCAAGGAGCGCCGGCCGGACGCGCGGATCGCCATTTTCTGGCACATCCCGTGGCCTAATCCGGAAGCTTTCGGTATCTGCCCGTGGCAAAGCCAACTGCTCGACGGCATGCTGGGGGCGGACCTGATCGGTTTTCATATCCAGGCGCACTGCAACAATTTCCTGGAGACCGTGGACCACGCGCTCGAGTCGCGCGTCGATTGGGAACGTTTTGCGGTCAGCCGGCACGAGCACGTCACCAGCGTGAGGCCCTTCCCTATCAGCGTGGCATTCAGCGACAATGGCGCATCGCTTTCAAGCGAGCCTGCCGGGTCCCTCCGCGAACTCGGCGAACAGGCGCTCTACCTGGGCCTGGGCGTCGACCGGGTCGACTATACCAAGGGGATTCCGGAACGGTTTCGCGCCATCGAGCGGCTCTTCGACCTGCACCCGTCCTACCGTGGGAAGCTGGTGTTTGTGCAGATCGGTGCGCCCAGCCGGACGCGCATTAAACGCTACCAGGACCTGACGGCCGAGGTGGAGGGGGAAGCCGACCGGATCAACCGCCGCTTTCGCGCCGGCGCCTGGAAGCCGATCATATTTCTGAACGAGCATCACACCCACGAGGAGCTCCAGCAATATTATCGCGAGGCCGATTTCTGTCTGGTCACATCGCTGCACGACGGCATGAACCTGGTTGCCAAGGAGTACATCGCAGCCCGCCGGGATGAGCAGGGCGTGCTGATTCTGAGCCGGTTCACCGGCGCCAGCCATGAACTGGCCGACGCACTGGTGGTGAATCCATACGATACCGACGAACTGGCCGAAGCCATCCACACGGCTCTTACCATGCCGGCCGGGGAGAAGCGCGCCCGCATGCGGCGCATGCGCGCCGTGGTGGAGGAACACAACGTCTATCGCTGGGCAGGAAACCTGATCGCAGAACTTGCGGCTATCCGCCTGGAGCCCGCTCAAGCGCCGCCCGCCGGCGAGTCAAAAGCTGTGGCCCACGCGGCCGGCGCTGGCGGGTAAGGTCGAAGTAACTCCGGGTAAGAGCGGCTCGCACGCGAACTCAGGACAGGTTGACGATGCTCTCGCCGGGATGCTCCAGCGCCAGCATGGTGAGGAGATAGTCTCTAACATGCCGCGTAAGCAGGAAATTCTGCCGGACGTGCCGATACCCGTTTTCCCCCATCTTTTCGCGCAACCGCCGGTCGCCGAGCAGTTGCGCGATGCGGCTCGCCGCACCCTCCACGGAATGCACTAAGAAGCCGGTTATACCGTCGATAACCTGGAGCTTGATACCGCCGGCAGCGCCACCGACCACCGCCTTCTTTTTCCAGAGCGCCTCGGTTACCGTAAGGCCGAAGCCTTCCCGAAGGGATTTCTGGATCATCACGGTCGAGCCCCGGACCAACGCGTTGATCTCCATGTCGCTGAAGGGAGGCAGCAGGAGCACATGGATGTCGGGGTCGTCTTCGGCCGCTTGCTGGACGTCATGCAGAACCTCTGCCCCTTCCGGGTCGTCGGCAGCGCCGCCGCCTGCCAGCACCAACTGGCAGCGGTGACGCTTCTTTACCATGCGGTAGGCTGCGATGACGCCCAGAGGATCCTTAAAACGGTCGAAACGCGAGATCTGGGTGATCACTGGGCGGCCGGAATCGATATGGTACTTCTCCAGCACCTTCATCACGTAAGCATTATCCAGCGGCTTGTTCTTGTCGCTCAGCGGATCAATCGACGGGGCGATGCGGAACTGCGGCACCGGCAGCCGTTGCGCAAAATCGGGCATGGAGAAGATGGCGGCGTCGTACTGTTCGATAGACGGACGGAGGAACTCCCAAACGTCCGCCTGCGGTGCCGACACGTCGATGTGACAGCGCCAGACCCAGCGCCGGCCAATCTCCTGCTTACGCGCAACCAAACCGGCGGGTTGTGGATCGTGCACGAAAATGGCATCGCCGGTGAAATTCATCTCGCGCAGGTTAGTCTCGGTATTGGCGCGGAAAATCTCATACATCTCGGCGGTAATTTCCTCCGGCTTTCCGTGAAGCGCGTTGTGGAAGGCCTTGGTGACGTTGAAGAACGCCCGATCGCCCTTGATCACGTCCCAGTTGGATTCCACTCCCAGTTCGCGGAGCAGCGGCACCAGGCGCGTGAGAATCTCGGCCACGCCGCCACCCACGGGAGTCGAGTTGATATGCTGCATGGAACGGCCGGCGACGCGGCACGCCAAAGCGCGCAACTCCTCGATCACTCCGGGCCCGGCGGCTTCCTGGTAGTCCTGTAACTGGTTGGGCATGTTATTTCGACCCGTATCTCCGTCCTAACTTCACGATTTCATGCTTCAATTCATCCAGTGTCATAGCGTATGGATTAAGCGCGTCGATTCTGGCCGCGAGTTTGGTCTGGCCTAAGCCACCCAGCCATTGGGAGAAGTCGTTAGTGGGCCGCTCTATACGGAGGCGCGCTTCGAGGAAGTGGTAGTACAGACAGTCGTTGGTGACGCTGCCGAGCAAGTCAAAGAACTCGGGCACGCTGGCGGCCACCAAGCCAGTCGGCATGATGAAGCTCTTGGCCTCGCAGAAATGAAATTCGTCTCCAGGAGGGCATGTGCGACCAGGTTTCTTATCGCCTTCCAGGTGCTTCTCAATGACGTGGCCAATGGCTTCACGCAAGTCCCGTATCGACGTCATTTCCAGCAGGTCGATGGCCGCCAGCCGTTCCGCTAAGCGTTCCTCCTGCAGCGCCTGCGAGACCCAGTTGGCGAATCCATTATAAAACCTCGGCTTCTCGAAATGGTGCGTCAGATAAAGATAGTGGGTGTGATAGAAAATACACGAACCGGAGACCTGGTTGAGGTTTTGAAGCAGTTCCTCCAGGTCCGAGGCTCTGCGACCGGTCAACGCCACCAGACGCGTTTCGGTGAAAAAGACGAAGGGTGTTGGCTCAGTAGGTGTCACGGTTTCAAGCCCGCTGCACCCGTTGCGCCGAATGGGTGGCCAGCCATCGCAGGAACTCATGAACGGCGGCAGGGTTGGGCAGCCGGTAGGCGGCGCAACTAGGCTGCGCGCCCACCCTAATGGTGACGGCACCCGGCAGCACAAGAAAGGCCTCTTCGTCGCCGGCGTCGTCGCCGAGATAGATGGTCAAGGCTTTTTCACCTCCGAGACGTTTCATGATCCACAGCGCCGCCGCGCCCTTGTGCCAGTTCGTGTGCGGGAGGATCTCGATGACCTTAAGCCCGTTAACAAGACGAAACAGTCCGCCATCGCGGCCGACGGCCGTGCGGACCGACTCGTGAATCTCGGCGTAGTCCGATTCTGCGGCGTGCCGGTAATGGACGCTGGCGGTGAGTCCTTTGAATTCCACGACCGCCCCGCCGATGGTCCGGAGGCGCGCCGCGATTTCATCTGACAGGCGCTCCAATTTCTTGCGCCGTCCAGCGGCCAGCGGCTCAACAAAGCGGATGTTCCGGCCAAAGATTTCCAAACCGTAATTGCCCGCGTAAATCAGCCCCTGCAGCCGAATGCGGCCAAACAGGTCCTCCACAGCGCGCCCGCTAATGATGGTTGTGACCATGGCCGGCTGCGCGGCAAGCAGAGCCAGGATATCGCCTACCGCCGGGTCCAGCTTGGGTGCCGCGAAATCGGCTTCGATGGGCGCCAGCGTGCCATCGAAATCCAGGAACAGGAAAGTCCGCTCAGCGGTTTGCAGACGCTGCTCAACATCGACAATGATATCGACCAGATAACTAAGCATTACCCCTCTTTGCCGCCGCCGGCCACGAGTCAGTGACTTAACCTGCTGAACAGAGTGATAATTCTCACACCGCCGCACCTTCCAAGAAGATTACTCGCAAGGTTAGTGCCAATCGTGGAGCCGCTTCGTGATTTGTTTACCCTGGAGTTAGAGTACCATTGCTGCCGATACTTTCTGCGCGCAAATATTTCCTGAATCTCAGCAACCCATTGGGTGTGATCTGGCACCGGGTTCGCGTTTCGACTCTCGCCTGATAACCGAAATACATTGGCAGCTCCTGGTGGTGAGGTCCCATACAAGTCAGACGTTGTTCGATGCTATCGGATAAACGGCGCGCTACCGGATAAACGGGATGTATGCGCGCACTGCGCGCTGATAATCGCGAAACTGTTCGCCGAAGCGGGAAGCCAGCAAAGCGTCTTCGATGCGCACGCGGATCTCGGTGCCGGCCGCGAACACCACGGCGGCGGCCAGCAGCAGTGGAGCGGGCGTGAATAGTAAGCCGGTAGCCAGCAGGATACAGAACATTGACGTGTAGATGGGGTGCCGCAGCCAGCGGTATGCTCCGGAGCGCACCAGTTGGTGATCCGGGCTGAGGGCTGCATCAAACCGCAGGTGCCGTCCCAAGGCGCGCACGCCGGTCCAGGAGGCCACGGCGGCCAGCACGAAGAATAGGGCGGCGAGGGCGGTCCGCCAAGACCCAGGCGGTCTCTCCCAAAAATGACTCTGCCAGAGCATCGAGTAAGCTACGGCCTGCAGCACCATGCCCCAGCGAGCCCGGTTGTCACGCCGCTCTGGCGCCTTGAAGTTCCAATTGTTGATAGGGAAGGGAAGGAACCAGACAATCCATCCCACCGCCAGCATGATGTAGGCGTACACCGGCACTCGAACGATTATAGTGATACTGCGGACGCTCATCCGACCGGGTAATGCGCTTAGCGCATTACCTTCCGACGATATGCGGCCGACCGCGGTTTCTCCGGCCGCTGCGGCGCGTTCCTATTGCAGCGCCTCGATCGCGTCGGCCAACTGGCGCCGGTAGGCTGCCCAGCCGTCGGCACCGAAATGGGGATCCGGCTCGAACTGGCCCAGGTGGAAAGCGGCCATGCGGTTGCGGATCAGCGCCTGCGCCTGCTTCGCGGCTGGCGTGCCCTGTTTGGCCTTGGACAGCCGCGCCAGCGTGAGCAGATACCGGTAATCGTCGAGTCCGGCCGCGATGCGCAGGAACTCGAGCGAAGGCACAAGCTGCCGGTCCGCCGTCGCGTTGGCCCAGGTGTAGTCGTCTTCGCGGCAATCCAGGGCATAATATGGATCGCCGGCCACGAGATTCCAGTGCCAGGACAGGCGGAACTTGAGGCCGAACTCCTTGACGGCTTTATAAAGGTAGATACCGAACGTCCAGCGATTGCCGTTGTTGTAATAAGCCCACGAGCTTCCGGCGGCAGCCAGCAATCTGACGCCGGCTTCGTCGTGCTGAGCCAGCGCGGCCACATGCAGCGTTTTAGCCAGTTCGAAATGCGGATCGTTGGTAGCGTCCGTATAGAGGCTGGTGGCGGCGGTGAAGAATGGCGGCCCGTTGGGGAAAGCCTTGCGGTAAGCCTTGGCATTTTCGATCGACTCCTCCAGCGCATCGCCGACCGGTTCGTCGCCCAAGTTCCAATAAACCGGCAGCCATTCCTTGTCCTCGGCATGCCGCTCGATGGCCGTGTACACGGCTTTGACGAAAGCGCTGTAGTCGGTGAAACCGGCCTCCTTCATCTTCGCGAGGTCCCGGTGGTACGCATCGATGCCGATGACGCCGGCGCCATAAGAATTCACGGCTCGAAACCTATACTTCCTGGCGTCCGCCATCTGGCTGTCGGCGGAACTGAAGTCCAGCACCGGCTGCCCGTCTTTGAATCCCTGGTAAACCACGTAGGGAACGCCGGTGAACATGGTGAATCCGTGCGCGCGCAACAGCAGCAGGCTCTTTTCCGTCATCTCCGCGCCAAACCTGACGGTTGCCGGGTCACTGTCGAGCCACGGCGTGCCGATGCGCCCGCCCCACGGCCCCACCGGAATATCCACCGCATCGAGAGCACCCTTGCGTACTGTGAATCGCAGTGGGAGCGACTGCGCAGCGCCCCGTTGTGGAGTGAAACCTATCTGGCCCGTATAGAGACCGGGCGCGGCGTTGGCCGGAACGCTCACCGTCAGCCAAAACCGCCGCGCCACGCCTTTCGGCAGCGCCACGCTATTCTTAGGCACGATCAGCCGTGGGGCGATCGTGTATACGGCGCCATCGCCGGTCACCCGGGTCAGCCGATACGAAACATAGCCCACCTCAATGGCGTTCGCCGGTATCGTGCCTGGCGGCCCAACCAGCGCGCTGACACTCAGCGTCCCCGTGCCCAGGTCTTTCAGTGGCAGAACCGACATGGTCACCGGAACCATCTGGCCGGCGAATCCGTCGGCTGCCAAGGGCTGACCGGTTTCGCCGCGATACGGCGTATCGTTGTAATAGACGTCCTTCATGAAATCGCGTTGGAAGACCAGGTAGCCGCGCCCGGTATCATCCGCCGCAGGCTGAAGTGGGCTGCCCTCCGCGTTGTGGAGCACGCGTTTGAAGGCATTATCGAAGTAAAAGCGCCGCTTCTCTTTCACATACTCCAGAAAGCGCGCTCCCTCCGCCGCCTTCTCCATCGGAAACAGGATGACCGCCGAGACGCTGCACGCCCAGTTCGCTCCTTGGAACTCAATGAAGAGCTGTCCGTTCTTGACGGTGACGTCGAAGACCTTCTCCGCAAAGTGAGCTCCCTCGTAGTTGTCGAACGTGTTGTCGGAAGGCAAATCCTCCGTGTCCCAAAACCGAAAATATTTTCTCTGGAAGGCCTTGAAATCCATCCGCTCTGAAAATACGGTTTTGCCCTGCGCCAGGATGGATCGCTGGCTGTAAGCCTGATACTCGCCCCAGTAACCCGAGGGACTGTCGATATTCACGAACACCCGGTACTTACCGTTGGGCACGTCCACCGCCAGCCCGCCGGATTCGATGCAGATGAAATCCTGGTACAGCGGGTCCGGTTGCAGCGCGTCGACCGCCCGCCAAATCTTGGCGTTCTTGAGGCCGTAGCCGCGGCCGGGGGAGTACCACGTGTCCGACGTAATGGGCGTAAAGCCGTCCATAACAGGGCTGGTGCCGGTGCCGAAATCGAAAGCGTGCAACCCATCGAAGAAAGCGTTTTGCGCCGCCGTATCGCGCTCAACTCGAATATTGTCGAGAAACAGCGGTCCTGCATCGGCCACGACAAAGACCAGCCGGGTTATACCGCTCAAAATCAGATGCCGGCCTGGACGCGATTTCTCGCCGACGTACAACTGCCGCAGAGGCAGAATCAGCGTGCCCGCGCCGGGCGGCGCCACGGTGTTGTAATTCACGCGCGTCCAGTAGCCGTCTGTTGCCGTGTCGTGGATTTCCACTGTTAACGGAACCGCGCGCGTTCCCTCCACGTAGGTGTCGGCTTTCAGGTAATCGTAGCCGGCCCAGTTCTGCGCGGCGCGCATCGCGGCGTAACCCCTGTCGATGCGCAGCGCCCTGGTGCCATCGGTCGCGTGGGCCGCCACCACTACTCCCCCCTCGAACGGATTGCCATGCTCGAAGGAAGTAATCGGCTTGACCGGCGGCGGCGGCGCTGAGGGTTTCTCCGCCTGCAGCGTCAGTGGGCTACCGCAGGCATAGCACTTCTTCCACTGCGGCATATTGCGGTAGCGGCAACGGGGGCAATCGATGGCGCCGGGACCTAACGCGCCGGGCGGCGCGATTGGCGATTCCTCGGAGCCCAGAATCGGAACCTCGGTGAGCTGAACTTCGGCGCCCACGCGCTCCATCGACACGTCGTCAATCCAAAGAAAGCCCGACGCGAACAACCCGAAAGACGGGCCTGTCTTCTTCCGGGCGGGGAGGTCGGCCACATAGGTCAGACGGGTCCAGCCGAAGGTTCCACCTTTCCTCAGCGGAATGTACTTGTCGTCGAACATGAACTCGGTGGTCGAATTCCATGCACCGCCGCCGATGTCCAGCCCGCGAATGTAGGCCGTGATCCGGTAGCGCCCCGGCTTCAAATCCTGCGGCTGGGCGATCCGAATCTTGCCGGGAGAATTGCAGAGCAGCAGCGCCGAGGTTTTGCCGGTGTGCGGCACTTGGCCCACCTCGAACGAGCAATCGCCTTCATATTTATATCCCTCCCATTTCTCAAATACGCCGCCGAATTGGTCGCGATTCTTGACCTGCTCGAACGATGGATTGGCGATCAGGTTATCGGCAGGCAAGCTGCTCGGTGTGAAAACCGCCAAAAGGATGACCGCAAACACCAGGGGGACACTGATGGAAAGCCAGGTTCGCATCTTAGACCGAGGATTATCGCATGTATCAACTGGTGGCGAGTCACGAACATTCAGCCACCGCTGATGGCGGGCACAATCGAGATCTCATTTCCGGGAAATATGGGGGTAACCATTCCGCCTGTGTACCGGACATCTTCTTTTCCCACGAAGACATTGATGTGCTCCCGGATGAGTCCCTGTTCCGTCAGGATACGATCCCCAATGCCTGGGCAGGCGGCGGATAGCGCCTGCAGAGCTTCAGCCAGCGTGGCTGCGGAGGCTTCGAGTTCGACGCGGCCCCGCCCACCGGCAAAGGACCGCAACGGGCCCGGTATGTGAAATGTAACTGCCATTACTTCAGCTTGCGCCGTTTGGCGCTCTTCTGGCCAGGTGGTTTCTTCGCAGATAGCTGGGCTGCCGCCGGCTGAGCCGCTCTCGGCTTCCGGCCGGGGGGAGGTTCGCCGATTACCGTGGATTTAACGCAGACCACCGCCGGCAGGCCTTCCAAGATTCTCTTCCAACTGTCTCCCTCGTCGGCTGAGCCGTAGAGCTGTCCGCTTCGCGTCCCGAAGTAGATGCCAAGCGGGTCCAGCGAGTCGGCCGTCATGGCATCGCGCAAGACGGTTTCATACGCTCCTTTCTGCGGCAAGCCGCGCATCAGGGGTTTCCATGAGGCGCCGGCGTTACGGGTGCGAAACACGCGCAGGCGGCCTTCCGGCGCGCACCGGAACTCGTCGGATTCGACCGGAAGAATATACACGCAGTCGGGGTTGCGCGGGTGCATCACCATCGCAAAGCCGAAGTCCGAAGGAACACCATTGGCGATATCCGTCCAGCTTTCCGCGCCATCGTCCGAACGATACAAGCCCCAATGGTTTTGCAGGAAGAGGCGCTCCGGGCGAGCCGGATGTACCACGAACTTGTGGACGCACTGCCCGAACTCGGGATACTTTTCTGGGTTATACACGACGCGGATGCCGCGATTCAGCGCCCGCCAAGTCTGGCCCCCATCGTCGGTTTTGTACATCCCCCCGGCTGAAATGGCAACATACATCCGGGCTCTATCCACCGGGTCGGGCGCGATGGTGTGCAGAGTGAGACCGCCGTTTCCGGGCGTCCATCGGGGGCGGTGCGGATGATCGAACAGGCCGCGGACCAGCGACCATGTTTCTCCAGCGTCGCGCGATTCAAACAGCGCCGCCGGCTCCACGCCGCAATACAACACATCGGGCTCGTCGGGGCGGCCGAGGCAAATCTGCCAGATGTTGGCCAGGACGGAGCCGGTTTCGGGAGGGAATTTGAGATTGGCCTCCTGAGGATTGGTCCAGGTCCTGCCGAAATCGTCGCTCGATCTCAGATAAGTGCCCCAAAAAGTGTGCGTCGACGCCCACAAACGATGCCGGGCGCAGCGGCTGTCGTAAGCCAGGGCATAGATGGACTGCCCGGGGAAATAGGGGCCGGCCACGTCCCAATGGCGGCGGTCCAATCTCGATCGCAGCAGGAATGCCCCCTTCACCGTTCCGACCATCAGCAAGACATCGCCCGCCTTCACCGGCAGGTGTCGAATGCCGCGATGCACTGTGGTGGGTAGTCCTCGTTGCTCGCTGGGCCGAGCCGGCGTCAAAATGGATGCGGACTGCGCGGCCTCAAGCGCCGCTTGAACTTCCCCCGCCTGCTGGTATCGCTGGGCAGGCTCCTTGGCCAGGCAGCGCTGGATAATGGCCCACAGGCCGGGGGGTATCCGGTCGGGCAAGGGTGCCGGCAAGTCGCGCAGAATGGCGGAGATGGTTTCGACGCTGGTATCGCCCCGAAAGGGTAGCCGCCCCGAGGCCGCTTCATAAAGCACCACTCCGAGCGCCCACAGGTCGCTGCGGTAGTCGCCGGGCCGTCCGCGCAAGACCTCGGGCGGCATGTAAGACAAGGTGCCCGTGATCGCGCTAGCGCTCTCGAAAGATGCGATGGTCTCGGTGGCCTCCTCCACCGTCAGCTCAGGCAACCGCCGGGCCAAGCCGAAATCGAGGACTTTCACCAGGCCTTCGGGAGTGACCACGATGTTGGCACTTTTCAAGTCGCGATGAATGATTTTTCGGCTATGGGCATGCGCCAGAGCTCCGGCAATCTGGACCCCATAACGCAAAATCGAGCCGATGGGCAAACCCGCGTCTCCAATCAGCGCCCTTAAGGGCCGGCCTTCCACCAACTCCATTACCATGTAGAGCTGACTGTCGAATTCCCCGACTTCGTGGATGGTGCAGATGTTGGGATGGCCGAGCGCGGAGGCGGCTCGAGCCTCGTGCAGAAGGTCCCCTCGAGACGAGCTTCCCAGCAAGGCGCCTTCGCCCACCACCTTTACGGCAACGTCCCTTTCGAGAACCTCGTCATGCGCGCGATACACAACGCCCATGCCTCCCTGCCCAATCTTCGAGACGATGCGGTAGTGGCCCAGCAATTCGCCGATCACCATTGATCCTCTGGTTTCATAAGATGCTACGTCGCGGAATGAGTTTCGTCAACGTCCCCCCAGTGCCTCTTGAAGAGACCGGGTCTAAAGAAGCTGACGGTTCCAACCGAATAGAGAAGAGAACTGTGTCTTTACACCAAGTCCGCAAAGCCGGCCTGCGACCGCCGGGACCGTGGAAGCGTCCCGGAAGTTGGCGCTGAAGGCAGCGCCGAAATAATAGAAAACCGCTATTCCAAGAGGGAGGCCAGGGGGCTAGTATGTCTCTACGCGAGTTTCGTCACGCCGGCCACGCGCCGAGCCTGGGTGCTGTCTTTATGTACTTCGATGCCAGTTTAATGGTGGGGGTGTTACTGGGTCCTTTGGCGCCGTTCGCGGCAGGGGCGCTTCTCGGGGCAGCAGCGCTATTCGCGGCCGGCGGGGCATGGCGCGTTCGTTGGACTCCGCCGTGCGCACGCCTCGCTAGTATCGCTCCGTGGTTACTGCTGCTGGTCGCTATTGGGCTTCCCGCGCGTGTCGCTATCGCCCAGGCCGCTGCACCTGCGGAGACCGGCGTTCCCGCGCAGGGGTTTGCGCCATCCGACGACTTGGACAAGATGCTGCCGCCGTGGCTCCAGTTCTCCGGCGAGTACCGGGTCCGCCTCGAAGACTACGGTGGAATCGGATTTAAGTTCGACAATAGCGACACGGACCTGGTGAGCCGGCTCCGATTCAACATGCAGATCAGGCCCTCGAACTGGCTGCGTCTTTTCGTGCAGGCGCAGGATTCGCGCATCTTCTTCAACCAGATAATTGCGTCGGCGCCTCCCAATCAGGACAGCATGGACCTGCGGCTGGCGTACGTCGACATCGGCAAAACCGAAGGGCCGCTGCTGTTGCGCGTCGGCCGGCAGGAACTGGCTTTCGGCGATGAGCGGCTGGTAGGAATTGCGGATTGGCTGAATGTTCCACACAGTTTCGATGCGGTGCGCACGACGCTTCACAAGAACGGTTACCGGCTCGACGCATTTGCTTCCTCGCTTGTGGTGCCGACTGACGAAGCCTTCGATCATCACGCGGAAGGCAACAATCTCTACGGCCTGTACGGGGGGCTGGAGCGGCTGATTCCAGGTGCCGTCATCGAGCCATACGTTTTTTGGCGAGTGGCGCCGCGGCAGCGATTAGAAAGCGGCCAACTGGGGAGTCTAGATACAAAAACCGGTGGCGTGCGCTGGGTGGGCAAAGTGCTCACCGAATTCGATTACGGCGTTGAGATGGACCTGCAACGAGGCAACATCGGCATCGACCCTGTCTCGGCTTGGGCTGGACACTGGGTGGTTGGCTATACGGTTCCCAAGTCGCCCTTTCAGCCGCGCATCTTCGCCGAGTACAATTACGCGTCGGGCGACCGCAATGCGAAGGATAACCGGATCGGCACGTTCGATCAGCTTTATCCCAGCGGCCACGATAAGTACGGCATGGATGACCAGGTGGGCTGGCGCAACATTCGCGACGTCCGCGCCGGTGTCTCCGTGAAGCCGAAGCGCTCGGTGACCGCGTCGCTGGTCGGGCACGACTGGTGGCTGGCCAGCGCCACCGATGGCCTTTACAACGCGGCTGGAACCATGGTGGCGCGCGTCGTCAGCGGTGCGGACGGAACCCACATCGGCGAGGAATTAGACCTACAGGGTAATTGGGCCATCAACTCGCGGGCCAAATTAGGCGGCGGCATCGGCCATATCTTCCCCGGCGGATTCTTGCAACGCGCCACGCAAGGGAACTCCTACACCTATCCGTACGTAATGTTGGGCTTCGCGTTTTAGCGCAACAGGCAAACGTCGCTTCACTCCTTCGCGCGCGTCTGATCCGTAATCCAATTCACTTCCCAGGTCTTGCCGCCATCATCCGAGTATGCCTGTTCAAAGTGAGCCGAATTCGGAGTAATATTCGACCAGACATATCGAATCAGGATGGTTCTGCCATTGACCGTGTCCTGGCAGAAAAACTCGCCGCGTCCATTCTTGAATTCGCCAACATTGGGCGGGCCACCGATTATTCCGGCCTTGCTGTTAGCCCAATAGAGGCTCCACTGGCGTGATTGGGGATTGTACAGACGCAAAGTAAAGCCTTCGATGTGGCCTGAGGGGCCATCGAGTTCGAGTTCATCTGAATCAGCGCGGCCGTCCCAAATCTTTCGGTCGACATCAATACCATCAAACTCAACCCAGGTATTGGAACCGGTGAGTGGATTCAGGCGACGTCTGAGGTGGAACCTCCAAGTACCGAAAAGAAAATCGAAATCGTGTTGGCCATCGCGAGCCTGCTGTCCCGCTTTGGCTGTGGGCGAGGCCGTCTGTGAAGCCGCCTGATAAGAGTTCGTTAGACAGCCAAGCGCACATACCAAGACATAGTCCCCGATTCGTCGAAACGCGTTCATCGTGCCCTCCAGAATTAAGCTGAACTGTTGCCGCCTTTCTAGATTGACTCGGTCCATGGTATTTTAATAGGGCCACTTTCTATGGAACTGGTAATACCACTTTCGGGAAAGGGAGAACCGTACTTCCGGCAGATTTACAAACGCATGCGTCAGGCCATCCTCACTGGCGCCCTCCCTGCCGGCGGCCGGCTGCCCTCCACGCGCGACCTCGCGGAGCAGCTTGGCATCTCGAGGACCGTGGTGCTCCTGGCTTATGACCTGTTGCTCGCTGAAGGCTTCGCGGCCGGTCGCGGCGGCTCGGGGACCTACGTACCCGGAGCTCTGGGAAGGAGCACGTCGAAGAGGGAGAAGAAAGTCGCGAAACTGCGGCTGTCGCGTTACGGCTCGGCAGCTGCCGACGCCGTGGAAGCTGTGGACTCTCCGGGGCGCAGATCGTCTCGCGTCCGCTACGATTTCGCCTACGGCCGGAGCGCTATCGAAAGCTTTCCCCTGGAGATGTGGCGGCGCACCCTTCTGCGCCACGCGCGACAGGCCCCGGTCCGCGAATTCGAATATGGTCCAGCGGCCGGGAGTCGAGTCTTGCGCGAAGCCATCTGTGCTCATCTGCGGCGCTCTCGCGCCGTGGTTTGCGATCCGTCGGAAGTGATCGTCGTCAATGGCTCCCAGCAGGCCCTGGATCTCGTTGCGCGCGTACTCGTCGACCGCGGCGACCGCGTAGCCATCGAAGACCCGCACTATGACGGCACGAGAGAGGTGCTGCGTGCCGCCGGAGCCCAGTTGCTTCCGGCGCCGGTCGACCGCGACGGATTGAACCCAGCCAAGCTCCCCGAACAAGCCGGCTTGGTCTTTGTCACCCCGTCTCACCAGTTTCCGACAGGCGCCATCCTGCCTCTCGCGCGGCGCCTCGCGCTTCTTAATTGGGCTCGGCGCAAGAATTCAATCATTATCGAGAACGATCACGACGGTGAGTTCCACTATGAGGGCCGCCCGCTCGAGTCCATGCAGGGTCTCGATACGGAAGGACGCATCGTCTACCTCGGGACATTTTCCCGTACCGTATTTCCCGCTCTCCGCATCGGCTACTTGATCGTGCCCAAGTCGCTGGCTCCGGCCTTTATTGCGGCCAAGTGGCTGAACGATCTGCACTCCCCAACTCTTGAGCAGGAGACTCTGGCGAGATTCATCAACTCCGGAATGTACGAACGGCATCTGCGTCGGCTTCGTCGCAGAAACTCAACGCGTCGCAAGGCGTTGCTTGACGCCGTTCACACCTACCTGGGAAACCGAGTCGAGGTGACCGGCGATGGCTCTGGCGCGCACATCGTGCTGTGGCCCTTGAAACAAGTCTCGGAGCGCACGGTAATCATTCAGGCGGCATCGCGGGGCGTCGGGGTTTACGGCGTGTCGCATTGCTACCTGACAACGCCATCGCGAGCCGGGCTCATAATCGGCTATTCACACATGAACGAGGGACCGATCCGAGAGGGTATCCGATTACTGAGCGAAGTACTTTAAGTTCAGTCGGTAGCCTGGTCAACTCGTCGCGCGCAGATCGTGGAAGTTGTCTTCAATCGCGTAAGCAGCTGAAAACAACGATTGGCTCCCCGGGAAGCCAGGTATCAAACGACCTCTCCGGCTTTTATCCAACGCCATGGCATACGCTCATGCCACAATAGTGTGGCATAATCAGCTTGTGCGGCGCCCATTATGAAAAACTTCCATGTACCTCTGCCCGACGAAACGTATGATCACCTGAGACTCGCGGCCGAGCGCTCCAATGTCCCCGCGACCGCTCTGGCGCGTGAGGCGATCGATTTCTGGCTACGGCAGCAAGTGCGCAAAGCCCGCCACGATGCAATCGTGGCGTTCGCGGCGGAAGCACTGGGTACATCTCTCGATCTGGACGATGAGTTGGAGGCCGCCGGTATCGAGCACTTAGTGAAGACCGGCAAGGCATCCAAGTGAAGCGAGGGGAAGTTTATTGGGCGGATTTAATCCCGCGATCCGGTTCCGAACAAGCAGGACGGCGTCCTGTGATCGTCATTTCCGACGATGGCTTCAATCAGACGCCGGGGTGGAAGTCGATCATCGTAGTCCCGATTTCGACCTCTGCATCCCAAGGTCGGCGAGGTCCCACTGTGGTCGAGATTCCGGGCGGAGCCGGCGGGCTCCCGCAGGCGAGCTTTGCGGTATGTCACCAGGTGACCACCTTGGATCGTGCAAAGCTCAACAAGAGGATCGGAACATTGCCTGACGCGGCCTTGAAAGAAGTGGGACTGGGATTGAAGGCCGCAATGGATCTGGAGTGAACTCGCCGAAAACTAATTGCCCCTGAATTGGCTCACAGCCGAGAAAACTCTCCAGTTTGAAAAAGCTGTCAGCAAATTTGGCTCCCCGTCGTGGACGCGTTTCGAACTCTTGTCCAGAACCAGGTCCTGCCGGTCCGGGAGTTTGCATTACGGTAGCCGCGCCCTTTCACGCCCTGGCACCGTGCTCGCCTTGGCTCTGCTGGTAACTTCCAGGGCGCCAAGTTGCGTCCTCGTGCGGCGGGCGGCAAAACGCGGAACCATTGGCGACGCTCAGCTCGTCAGGAACAGGACTCGGACCTTAAAGGGACGGTTCCAAGGGGTAGCGGAGCGTGCTAATTGGTTGTGTTTTCAGTGTGCGCCGGGGGCCATTATTCATGCCGTACCGGCGTGTTTTCCTGGGAGTCTTGCACGGAGGAAGCATGCCTCACGCAGGTCCGCCGCCACTGACGCCGCCCGCCGTTTGAGCCCCCCGCGCGTGCCGTGCGGCCGTGTTGCAACCGGTGGTGGCCGTTTGGCCCCATGGACCGGACGCCGTCGGCGGGCGCGCCCATGGGAGATTCAGCCCAGATCAAAAGATCAAACATGTTCCCCGCCGCCGCGACGCCCTCCGGATACCGGTTATCACTACGCCGATTCCCTGATCCGCTTGGGTTCTGAGGGAGATTACTGGAATGGCTGTTCAGTCCGAGCTATTTGACTTCGATTTCATGCTGGCACACCCCCAAACTGGCTGATACCGGAGGGCATTCCGCGCGCTTTAGCGCGCATGCCGTGCGGTCCCCGCTGAGGCGCGTCCCCCTGATCCTAATCAACGAGCGAGACTTCGACGTTCGGTAGCCAGTACTGTAGCTTCTCCACGAACCACTGAGCGCGTGCAAACAGGAACTCCCGGTAGTCGTTTGGCGTGAAACCCGGTTTCTCGATGTAAGCGCGTGGGATCAGGTGAGATTCCAGAATGTTCTCGAAGTTCTTCACCGACTGGAAGGACTTGAAGTACACCAGGGGGTTCTGGTCGCTGATCTGAATGTTCGTCCGTGCGCGAAGGAAGCAGATGTTCATGAGGCTGTCTATCGAGGCGTCAGCCGGCAGACCGGAGACTTGGGCCAAAAAATTCTGCGGATAGATATGGTGCAAATTCGGCGCCTGAGACAGCAGCAGATATACGTTGTCAAGAACGTCGGCACTGGGGTCACTGAAGTCGATTGGACCCTGGTTCGCGAGAAAGGCCAGGACCGCCCTGCTCAACGAATTGCGATGATTGTACTTGGCGCCCACCAATCTCGCGCGTGATATTTCCAGACGGGGGATGGTCACGTCCTTGGCTTGCTCGAGGGGGCCGAAGAAATTCTCGCAGTAGCTGTACACATCGGTCGAGCTTCTGAAGTCGTCCAACCCGAACGCATTGCGCCAAAACCACTGACGCGCCACGTCACGGTTCGGCTTGCTGTTGCAGTGGAAGTACTGGCATAGGGGCAGCGCCAGATAGGTGAAAGGTAACATGGCCGGACCTTGGATCTTCAAGTCGCACAGAAACTTGATCGTTTCCAGGACCGTCTTCTTGCACTCTGGCCAATGTTGCTGGAAATGATCGGCGGTAAGATTATCCAGAGCTGCGGGAGTGATCCCGAACGGGTTGCGCCCCGTGGTGTGCGTCTTGCGCAGGCAGAGCGCAAACATCTGAACTATGGTGAGGTCGTCAAGATACTGAAATTGATTGCCCTTGCTAACCAGCACCTCCTTCAGCGCCTTTAGGTCGTCCCGCAGGTAGAAACCGGGTTGGCCCTTCGCTGGGTCCTCCCGCCGGTACGTGCGAGCGACAATAATGTCGATCGGATCGAGTTTCTTGCCTTCCTGGTTGATACGCTCGAATATCTCACAGACCTCGCCGACCTCAACGCCCTTGATACGAATGATGGAGAGCTTGTAGTCGGTGAACATTCGACTGATTTGCTGAAGGTTATGCTCAATCGTCGCACTGAAGCCGTCGATCGCCGCGATGTCTTTGTAAAAGGTGAACGACCAGTTTGGGACGTCCCGGACCCGGATCAAGAATTCCTCGCGAACGTTTTTCTTGCGCCGATCCAGTTCGCCAGCGAAGAAGAACTTAGCTGTGGTAGCGTCGAAATACAGGGTGTAGTCGAAACTGTTGTTATCGGCAACGCGCCCCTTTCCACCCATCATACAAACCAACAGCGAAGTGGCTCGTTGCTGGCCGTCCAGAATGTATTTCCAATCCTTGAACTTTCTGACGGTATCCTCGTCGTGGGGGAAAACAAACCCACCCAGCTTCCGATGGGTTTGCAGAAAAGTGTCCGTTTCCCAATAAAGGATGCTCCCGACGGGATAGAAGCGGAAAATGCTATCCCAAAGTTTCAGGATATTTTCCGGCTCCCATACGAACTCCCGTTGAAAAGTCGGCACGAGGTACTTGTCTTCCCGCAGCAGTTTAACGAGCTCTTCGATTTTGAGATCCTCAGTTCCGATGTCCCGGTTCAAGTTTGAAGGTGCCATCATGTCCTTTCGCGCAAGTGCGGCGGCCTGTCACCGGGGCTGTCGAGATCCTTTTCCCCGGCCTCAACGTCAAATCTACTTCGTGTCCGGCGAGCAACTGAACCAGTTTCTCGCCGTTCATCAGAGCGACCGGTAATGCGTTTGGCCGATCGGCCTCACGGCGCGCGCCACTCCCGACTCGTCGGGCACCTTGAGGGCGGCCCCACGGACTGTCATCACCATCCACTTTTCAGCCTGGGACTTGCCGCAGAACGCGATTATATCTAAAGGCGTCCGTCAGCGCCTCCTGGACGAGGGTCCGCCAGCTCCAGCGGGCTCCAAGCCGAACTGAGATCCGGCAATATTGTTGGCGGCTCCCGCGCTCTTGAGACCCAGTCCGTAGCGTATTTCAGATACAATCGTACTTCTTTGTAGTTCAATGCGTTAGCGCGGATGGAAACCTGCCATGCCTCGGATTTTCGACAACATCGACCAGCAGTTATTGCCGACCCTGAAAACCACCCTGTGCGTATCGCATCGGGCGGATTTCTGCGTTGGGTACTTCAACCTCCGTGGGTGGCGGCAACTCGACGAGCACATCGAGCAGTGGAGTGGCGGGGAGGGCGACTGTTGCCGGCTGCTCGTCGGCATGCAGACGCTCCCGCAGCAGGAGCTCGCCGAGGCGTACAGCATCGTCAAGCGGGATGGCGAACTCGACCAACAGACCGCGGTGCGCCTGAAGAAGTCGCTGGCCGGCCACTTTCGTGACCAACTGACGCTGGGCGCGCCGACAGAGGCCGACGAGGCCGGCTTGCGACGACTGGCCGGTCAGATCAAGGCGGGCAAGGTCGTCGTCAAGCTGCATCTTCGCCACCCGCTGCACGCGAAACTGTACCTTCTCTTCCGGCATGATCCAGTCAGCCCGTCCATCGGCTTCCTGGGCAGCAGCAACCTGACGTTTGCCGGGTTGTCAAAGCAGGGGGAATTAAACCTCGACGTCACAGACCACGACGCCTGCAACAAGCTGGCACAGTGGTTTGAAGACCGGTGGACCGACCGCTGGTGTCTTGACATCTCGAAGGAAATTGCCGACATCATCGACCAGAGCTGGGCCCGGCCTGACCCCATTCCACCGCACCACATCTACGTGAAGATGGCCTACCACCTCTCTCAAGAGGCGCGGGAAGGCATGATCCAGCACACCATCCCCAAGGACTTTGGTAACAAACTTTTTGACTTTCAAGTCGCGGCGGTGAAGATCGCGGCCCATCATGTTCACAAGCGCGGCGGCGTCCTCCTCGGAGACGTGGTCGGCCTCGGCAAGACCCTGATGGCCACCGCCCTCGCCCGAATCCTGGCGGACGACTTGCTCCTGGAAACACTGGTCCTTTGCCCGCTGAACATCGTTTCGATGTGGGAGGACTGTTGCCATGAGTACCGTGTGCCCTCCTGCAAGGTCCTCTCGTATTCCAAGGCAATCGGCCAGCTTCCGGAACTGCGCCGGTATCGCCTGGTCATCCTCGACGAAAGTCACAACCTCCGGAACCGCGAAGGTCAAACCTATAAGGTCATTGCGGATTACATTCAGAAGAACGACAGCAAATGCATCCTGCTGTCCGCCACGCCGTACAACAAGGACTATTCCGACCTCGCCAGCCAACTTCGTCTCTTCGTGCCCGCGGACCTGGACCTCGGCGTGGGGCCGCAGCAACTTCTGCAGGAGATGGGCGACATCGAATTCGAACGCCAGCATCAGTGCAAGTTTCGTACCCTTGCGGCCTTTGAGCACAGCAAGTACCCGGACGACTGGCGCGAGCTGATGCGGTTGTACATGGTGCGCCGGACGCGCGGCTTCATCAAGGAAAACTACGCCAAAACCGACCCGGCCAACGGCCGCAAGTATCTACTGTACCCAAACGGCGAACGGTCCTACTTCCCGGACCGCCTGCCCAAGAAGGTGCCGTTCAAGGTGGACGACTCCGATCCAAACGACCTGTACGCCAAGCTCTACGCCCCTGACGTCGTGGATCTCATTAACCATCTGGACCTGCCACGCTACGGTCTCGGCACCTTCGTCCTGGAGAAGCCCAAAGTAGCCCCCACCGCGGAGGAGGATGACCTGCTCGCCAACCTCTCCCTGGCCGGCAAGCGCCTGATGGGTTTCTGCCGCACCAACCTGTTTAAGCGTCTGGAAAGCAGCGGCCATTGTTTCCTGCTCTCCGT
Source organism: Bryobacterales bacterium (assembly GCA_963761855.1). GTDB lineage: Bacteria > Acidobacteriota > Terriglobia > Bryobacterales > Bryobacteraceae > Bog-375. Next base: position 122,627 of record CAVXJY010000108.1, read on the forward strand.
GGAGCGCCATATCCTGCGCAATTTCATCTACCTCCACGCCGTTGAGCACAACCTGGAACTGCCGATCGGCACACAGGACGCCGGTCTTCTCGACACCCGCGCCAACGATTCCGATGAGGAGGGCCTCCTCGACGGGGACGGCGGATCCGGCGGCGGCCCGCTGCGCTCCGAGAAGGACTTCCGCGAGCGCGCCGCGGAGGTTTACAGGCTCTACGCCAAATCCAACCGCTCGCGCTTTGGCTGGATTCGGCCGCTCTTTTTTAAGAAGGAACTCGGCGAAAGCCTGCTCCGGGATTCCCGCGCCCTGCTCAAGATCTTCGACAAATGCGACTCGTGGGACCCAGAGAAAGATACCAAGCTCAAGGCGCTGATCAAACTCGTAGCGAGAAAGCACAAGGCGGACAAGGTTCTCATCTTTAGCCAGTTTGGAGACACGGTCGAGTTTCTGGCGCGGCAGCTCGAGAGCGCCGGCGTGCAAGGCCTGGCCGCCGCCACCGGCGATTCTCCCGATGTGACCAATCTGGCCTGGCGCTTCAGCCCTGTCAGTAACAAGAAGCAGGATCTCCTCCAGAGGGCGCCGGAGCTGAGAGTCATGGTCGCCACGGACGTCCTCAGCGAAGGTCAGAACCTCCAGGATTGCTTTGTGGTCGTCAACTACGACTTGCCCTGGGCCATCATTCGCCTGATCCAACGAACCGGCCGCGTCGACCGCATCGGGCAGAAGTCCGACCGGATCCTCTGCTACAGCTTCCTTCCGGCGGATGGTGTCGAGCGCATCATTCGTCTGCGGGCGAAGGTTCTGAATCGGCTCCGGCAGAATGCTGAGGTCGTGGGCACCGACGAGGCCTTCTTCGACGACGACAAAAACAACAAAGCAGTCACGGACCTCTATCACGAGAAATCCGGCCTCCTCGATGGTGAAGAGGATTCCGAGATCGACCTCGCTTCCTATGCCTACCAGATTTGGAAGAACGCCATCGAGGCCGATCCAACCCTAAAGAAGACGATTCCGGACATGCCGAACGTGGTCTACTCCTCCCGGCTCCGGCAGCCGAAGGAAGACGGCTGCCAGGGCGTGCTCGTCTACCTCAAAACGTCCGCCGGTGCGGACGCTCTTGCCTGGGTGGACAGCGCCGGTGGGCGAGTGACTGACTCTCAGTATCGCATCCTCAAAGCCGCCGAGTGCGAGCCGGGCACGCCAGCCGTTCCCCGGCTCCAAGACCATCACAATCTGGTGGAGAAGGCGGTCCAGGGTCTGGCCGAGGAGGAAAAAACCATTGGCGGCGGGCTTGGCCGCCCATCGGGGGCCCGTTTCCGGACGTATGAGCGGCTCAAACGCTATGCCGATCAGGTCAAAGGCACGCTTTTCGACTCGCAGCAGCTCCAACGCGCCATGGAGGATGTCTACAAATACCCGTTGCGCGAGTCGGCCGCGGAGACGCTAAACCGCCAGATGAAAAACGGCGCTGACGACGAAACGATTGTCCGGCTCGCGATGGCCTTGCGGGAAGAAGCCAGGCTCAGCGTCATTCATGAGGACGGCGATGACGAGTCTGAGACGCAGATCGTCTGTTCCCTGGGGCTGATCGGAGGCCCGGCCAGTGGCAATTGACCGGGAACGCGCGCGGCAGTATCTGAAGTCGTTCGACTTCCGGCGGCTCTTCTTGGACCAGCTTGGGTGGGACAAGCATTCGAGCTCACTGGAAAAGGTAATCGATGGCCGGGCGTATCGATTTCAGGCGGTTTCCGAAAAGCGCGGCGTCGTCGTTTTGACCTGCGACTCGATACCTGACTACGCTACTCGCGTCAAGCTCGACAAACAGATTGCGAGAGACCACTTCCAGCATCTGCTGGTCTTTGCAGACCGGCCGGCTGGCCGCCAGGTCTGGCAGTGGATGCGTCGCGAATCTGATCGGCCGCTCGCAATCCGCGCCTTCACGTACATCGTGGGGCAGCCCGGTGAACTGCTACTTCAGAAACTCGACCACCTCGTCTTCACCATTGATGACGAAGATACGATCCGGCACGGCCACGTTGTCTCGCGCATGGATGACATTTCCCATGTCGAAAAGGTCACGAAGAAGTTCTATGAGCGGTTCAAGGCTGAGCATGATCGGTTCCGGAAGTTCGTCGATGGCATACCAGACAAGCAGATGGAGGCCTGGTATGTCTCGGTGATGATCAACCGCCTGATGTTCCTCTACTTCATCCAGGCGAAGGGCTTTCTGAACGGCGACCAGGACTATCTGCGCAACAAGCTGAAGGAAAGCCGCGACCGGAAAAAGGACGGCTACTATCGAGATTTCCTCTGCCCGCTATTTTTCGAGGGTTTTGCCCGCAAGAAGGAGGAGCGTTCCGCGGCGGTGAACAAACTGCTCGGCGCAATACCATACCTGAACGGCGGGCTTTTCCAGCGGCACCAGATCGAGGAACTGCACGGGAAGAAGATCCAGATCGCCGACAACGCCTTCGAGCACGTCTTCGCATTCTTCACGGAGTACAACTGGCACCTCGACGAGCGTGAGAGCCGTGACGACCGTGAAATCAATCCGGACGTGCTCGGCTACATCTTCGAGAAGTACATCAACCAGAAGCAGATGGGGGCGTACTACACCAAGGAAGACATCACAGAGTACATTTCCAAGAACACCATCATTCCTTTTCTCCTCGATGCTGCCCGAAAGGACTGTACGGTCGCCTTTGACAAGACCGCGGGTGTTTGGCGGCTGCTGCGGGACGACCCCGATCGTTACATCTACGCCGCCATGCGCCATGGCACCGACCTGAAGTTGCCGCCAGAGATCGCCAACGGGGCTGTCCGCAGTTGACGAGCGTACGGAATGGAACAAGACGGCCACGTCCGAGTACGCCTTACCCACCGAACTGTGGCGCGAAGTTGTCGACCGTCGTCGGCGATCCGAGGAGCTACGACGGAAACTGGCCGCAGGCGAGGTCACGGAGGTGAACGATCTCGTCACCCTCAACCTCGACATTCGTCAGTTTGCACAGGACGTGATCCAGTACTGCGAAGGGCCTGAGCTGCTGCGTGCTCTTTACCGGGCCATTTCGAAGGTGTCAGTGCTGGATCCGACGTGCGGCTCCGGAGCGTTCCTGTTTGCCGCACTTCACATCCTGAAGCCGCTGTACGAGGCTTGCCTCCAGCGGATGCAGATGTTCGTTGACGAACTCGAAGCCGGCCTTCCACATCACCCGAAGAAGTTCGAGGACTTTCGGCAGATCCTTGAAGAATCGAAGCAGCACCCGAAGCAGGACTATTTCATCCTGAAGTCGATCATCGTTAACAACCTCTACGGTGTCGACATCATGGAAGAGGCTGTCGAGATTTGCAAGCTGCGGCTCTTCCTCAAGTTGGTGGCCCAGGTCGAATCGCAAGACCGAATCGAACCGCTGCCCGACATCGACTTCAATATTCGCGCCGGCAATACGCTGGTCGGCTACACACGCATCTCCGACATCAGGGCCGGCCAAGCCAATCTATATCTTGAAGACCAGCTGCGGGTGATCGAGGACAAGGCAAAGAAACTCGATAGCGCCATGGAAATGTTCCGCCAGCAACAAACCCGACTGAACGGAACAGTGACAATTGAGGACAAGTTGTCGCTACGCAGACGGTTCGGGGAACTTCAGGAGGAACTCAACGATTTTCTGGCAGCCGAGTATGGGGTGAAGAAGTCCGATACCAACACGTGGAAGCAGAGCCACAAGCCTTTCCATTGGTTCAGCGACTTTCACCGGATAATGCAGAGTGGCGGCTTCGACGTCGTCGTGGGCAATCCCCCATATCTGGAGAAATCGAAGCTCGACCAGCCGGTGCCTCTAGGATCTTGGACGACGGCAAGTTGTCCGGACATTTACTCGTGGGTGGTGGAACGAGCATTGACGGTTCGATCATCGGGCGGACGGCTTGGGTTAATCGTACCTGTTTCGATTGCTGCAGCTGAGGCCTTTGCGCCTCTCCGTCAGGTGCTGCGAGGTAAGGAACTGAAGCTATGGACTGCCCATTTTGCCAACCGGCCCGGTCAACTGTTCAGCGGCGCACAGAATCGGCTGACCATAATCCTCGCTGCGAATGGCTTGGGAAAGATCGAAGTCTTCAGCACGAGATATCATCGCTGGGACGCCAAGAACGGAGAGAGACGTACGCTGTTCGCAAAGCTGGGGTATGAGCCTGTCCATGAATTGCTTCAGTTAGCTCACGGAAGCGTACCGAAGGTAGGTTCCGCGATTGGCGTCTCAGTATTTCGAAAACTCGGGCTCCAGCGCCCGTTGGCAGAAGCACTAGTCAGACAGTCAGCTTTTGTAGTTCACTGGGTTCGAGTCCCCGGCTATTTCTGTCAGTTCCACATTCATCCTCCTATGGTTCGCCCTGAGCGTGGCGGGCCAGCACGTCCCCGTGGCGAACTTCTGAACATCTCGCTGCCAAATGCTGGTCACCAAAGGGTTGCTCACGCGATGCTGAATAGCTCGACTTTTTACACCTATTTCTGTTTCACAACCGACGGGCGTCACATCAATCCGTCGGATGTGAAGCTGTTCCCCTCAGGAATCGACAGACTTGATCGAGGCCGCGCCGACAACCTCCGACGGGCATCGATTGACCTCGAAGCGAGTTTTCGGAGAAATACATCAGCAGTTCGCAAGAGCGGCCGTGAGGTTTCGGGAAGCCTGCGTACGCAGCCCGGTGAGATGGGAGTCAGCCGTAGGGGTGGCCTTCAGGGCGCGCGGATTCGTCAAGACTCATCCGTATAGGATTCCAGAAGGTCCGCTATCCGACCGTACAACTGACGAAGCTCTTTCTCGAGTTTCTTGACCTTGGCGTGGTTCGCTTCGGCAGCCACGTAACCCGCGAGTTCATCCAGATCATCGAGGGTGAAACGATAAAACGGCCGGCGGCCAGGGCTCGGGACGATGCGCAAACGATCCGTTAGG
>CAVXJY010000109.1:0-78750 GCA_963761855.1 Bryobacterales bacterium
GAAGTGAGAATAACCAAAGGCTTTTGGATTACGAGGACCGAAGTCACGACGGAAGCCTATGAACGGTTCACCGGCCAGACGGGCCATCGTGAACCGAAAAAGACGCAGACGAATCCCAAGTTGATGGGCACTGACTTGCCGGTCACGAAAGTAACCTGGGACGATGCGAAGTCGTATTGCGAGTGGGCTGGCGGACGTCTGCCGACCGAAGCGGAGTGGGAATACGCTGCGCGCGGCGGCAAGCCCGACTTGAAGTACCCATGGGGCAATCAGTTTGACTCTCGACTGGCCAATTCGTTCAAGACCGATCCAAAGCTGAAGCGGCCGTTCCTGGAAACGGTTCCCGTGCGCAGACTTGGCTCCGGCAATGGCTTCGATCTGTTCGACATGGCAGGGAATGCTCGAGAGTGGACCAATGACTTTTACTCTCCCGCAGCCTACTCATCCACAGGGGCGTTCGTCGATCCGGCCGGCCCAACTGGCGGAAAGGAACGCGTCATCAGGGGAGGCTCTTTCTATGGGAGCGATAAGCACCTCCGGATATCGGCCCGCGACCACCTCGATGGAGCCAGTGAAGACAACCAGACTGGATTTCGTTGTGTGGCCGCTTCTCTAGCCGCCGCTAACTGATTCAAAACTGATAGAAGAACCCGCCCGTCACTCTATAGAACATGTCCGTATACATGCCGGTTGGTCGATACGCTTTGAATTCCGCCCGGAAGCCCAGGCGTTCCGTGGCGTAATACCGTAGTCCGGCGCCAGCGCTCACTGCGAAATACGTACTGGCGGGGACCTGGAATGGCGGACTTGTGACCACTTCACTGGGGTTGGCGGGATTATTGAAAGTACCTGTCAGCTCTCGTTCCGGGTTGTGAATTCCGCCGGCACTGATCACGCCGTAGGGAATTATTCTGGATTTTGGTATCGGAACCCGAACGTGAAATCCAGCGTTAAAGTCAGTGATAGGAATGCTGTACATTTCTGTTGCGCCCGGTATTCCCGGCACGCTCTGCGTGCGTCCGATGCCCGGGAAATAGCTCACTTCGGCGAAGGGCATAAAAGTCCGCGTCAGCGAATACACCACGTTTCCGCCGCCCATTATCCTGGTCTTGTCGACTCCATAGCTGGCACCGACAAAGCCCCCAACTTCAGTGACCCCTTGGCGGATGATCGGAGCGTTTTGGGCCAGGAGCGGCACGCCGCTTAGCGCGGCCATACAAAATAGAATGAGGCTATTGCTTCTGCTCAACACGTGAACTCTCCTTTTGGCTTCAATTTCAGATTTCCATTTCCAGTCGCGGCCGTCAGCACTCCATCTGGTCAGATCCGTACTACTATGTCGTTCCCGAAATCCGGATTCACTTCACGGCCATCGTTGCGGCCGGGCTGGTTTGCCCAGCCACGCTCAGCGTCACCGGCACCGCGTCCCCCGTCGTGATCCCCGACGGCACCACCGCATTCACCTGATACAAACCCGTATATAGCGGCGCCAGCCCCCCATACTTCACTTGCGCCGCTGCCCCGCCGATGCTCACCGTGACCGCGTTCACCGTCCAGGACAGCGGCGTTGTCGGCGCCGGCGTCCCTTCCTGCACCGCCGGCGTCACCGCGCCCAGCCCCGTGCAGTAAATAACCACCTCCTCGCCCACCGCTGCCGGTGTCCCCGGCTGCGCCAGCGTCACGTTGTCGCTTCTCATGATCGCGCCTTGCCCCGTCCCCTGCTCGTTGATCGTGAAGATCCCCGGCTGCGCCGCCGCGACCACTAACGCCTGCGGTACCGATAACGTGTCCCCACGCTGCACCGTCAACTGATACTGCGTGTTCACCGGCACTGTGTACGGCACCTGCACGTTCAACTGCCCCGCGCTGGTGTACAGAATCGGCAGCGCCTTATCCCCCAGCAACACTTGCGTTCCGTTCAACTGCTGCGGCAACGGCGACTCATTGCTCTGCCCCGCTCCGTTCGACAGGTTCGCCCCGTATACGGTGATCAGTCCACCCGGCGCGATCGGCACCCCGCCCTGGTCGCTGGCCGCTTCCACCACTCCCTGCGCCGTTACCATCGGCGTTGCCGACGCCGGCGCCGACGCACTCACCACTCCGCTCAATGCCGTGGTTTGTCCTCCCACCAGGTTCCCGCCTTCCAGGACTAGCGCATCCACGTACATCACCACCGGCCCCGTCGTCGTCGGCGTCCATGTCCCCTGCCAGATCCCGTTGCCGATGTGCGTCATCGCTACCGATGCATGGGCAAAATACGTCGTCACCCAGGCATTCTGCCCGCCTGGCCCTACCAGGTTCCCGCACCCATCCGACACCTGTACGTCGATCGCCGTCGCCTGCCCCACCACTGCCGTGAAATTCGGCTGCGGAGACCGATACTGCATCTGCAACGCCTGCCCCGCGCACGCCGACGCCCCATCCGGTCCCATCACAATCCGATACCCGCGTTTGGCCGCCTCGTCATCGCTGGAATCGTCCGCGCCTACAGCGGACGCCGTGGAACCCGCCGGTGCCACCACGATCAGCACATTGATCGTCTGCGATGGCGAACCGTCCGAGAACTGCAACGTAACCCTCCCCTGCTGGATGCTCCCTGCCGTCAGATTGCTGAAGTCCGGAAACACCCGCACCGTCGTCGGCTGATTCGGCTGGATGCTGGCGTTGGTCGGCAGGAAGCTGAAGCCGCTTCCGATCTGCCCCGACTGGAAGTTGTTCACCTGCCCCGTCGGATTCCCTACCTGCACATCCTGCGATCCCGGTGTCACCCCCGCCACCCCGGTGAAGATCAGCCCGGCCGGAAACACTTGTGGACCCAAGCTCAACCCCGCCGGCGACACCGTCAGGATTACCGTCATCACTTGCGGCGTGTTGACGGCTGTCGCCGATACCTGGATCCGTCCGTAATAGGTCCCCGCTGCCAGCATGCTCGGATCGACCGCGACAGTGACCAGCGACACATCCAGAAGAGGTGTTTCCACTGTGCCGCTGGAAGGCGAGATCTGCAGCCAGTTGCCGCCGGAAAGAGTGGTGGCCGTGGCAGTCCAACCCATCGAGCCTTGCCCGATATTGAGAATGCCGAAGTTCTGCGCCAACGGTACGCCGCCTTGCGCCACCGCCGTAAAGCTCAGGGCAGTCTGCGAGACCAGGATGATGGCTGTGGGTGCGCTCACCGACAAAGTGACCGGGACATTGATGCTGCTGCCCGCGCCCGTGATCGTGACCGCGCCGTTGTAGGTGCCGGCAGCCAGCGACCCCGGAGTAGCGGTTAAGGTAAGCGCAGCCGGAGACGAGGGCGTAGCGGCGCCACTCGTGGGTGAGATGCTCAGCCAGGAACCGCCGGAGGAAGTGGTGGCGCTGGCGGTGAAGGAAAGTGAACCGTCGCCGGCGTTCGAGACGTGCATTTGCTGCGTCAGAGCGCCACTGCCTTGGTTCGCTGTGAAGCTGACATTCTGCGCGTCCACCGTAAGTGCGGCCGGCGCTCCCACCCCTACCGCGAGGGCAACAGCAACGGTGGTGGTCGCAGGAACCGCATTGGGCACTGCGATGGTGATCGTGCCTTGGTGGTTTCCAATTGTCAGACTGCCCGGATCTACGCTCACCTGCAGAACGGCGGGAATAGACCCGCTCGACGGACTCACGCTCAGCCATGCGGCGCTGGATGAAACCGTAAAGGAAAGGCCGGCAATGGAAGAAGACAGATTGATTGGTTGGGCGCCCGGTGCATTTCCGCCAGCAACTGCCGAGAAACTCAAGTTGGCCGGCGTCGCCTGGTAGGAAACAGCGCTGGCAAACACTTCCCGAATTCGGCTATTCCCCCAGTCCGCAATGAAGACGTTGCCAGCCGAATCGACGGCCACTCCCGAAGGGTCTTCGAGCGATGCCTCGGTGGCGGGCCCTCCGTCGCCAGAGTATCCCGCATATCCACTCCCGGCGACAGTCGCAATCGTCCCGTTCGACACTTTCCGGATTCGTGCGTTGTATAAGTCGGCGATATAGAGGCTACCAACCGAATCTACAAATACCCCATAGGGTTGGTTCAGGGATGCGCTGGTAGCAGGTCCTCCGTCGCCAGAAAAGCCGACAACCCCATTACCGGCGACCGTGGTGATCGTGCCGCCGGACACTTTCCGAATTCGGTTGTTGACGGTGTCGGCGACGTATAAACTGCCAGCCGAATCTACGGCTACTCCCCATGGTTGATTGAGCGCTGCGCTGGTGGCGGGCCCTCCGTCACCCGAGAAACCCTGATTTCCATTTCCAGCGACTGTCGTAATCGTTCCGCCAGTCACCTTCCGAATTCGGCTGTTCCCCTCATCGGCGATATAGAGATTGCCGGCCGAATCCAGGGCTACTCCCGAGGGGAGGGCAAGGGATGCACTGGGAGCTGGCCCTCCGTCGCCAGAGTATCCCCGATTTCCATTACCGGCGACCGTCGTGATCGTGCCACCAGTTACCTTCCGAATTCGGTCGTTGTATGTGTCTGCGATGTAGAGGTTGCCCGCCGAATCTACCGCCATCCCTTCTGGGGCGTAAAGCGACGCGCTGGTGGCGGGCCCTGCGTCGCCAGAGAACCTCCAAACTCCATTGCCGGCGACCGTTGTGATCGTCCCCCCAGTCACCTTTCGAATCCGCTCATTCTGATAGTCGGCGATATAGAGGTTGCCGGCCGAATCTAGGGCCACTCCAATGGCCTCATTGAGCGCTGCGTTGGTGGCGGGCCCTCCGTCGCCAGAGTAACGGTAGGCGCCATTACCGGCGATCGTCGTGATCGTCCCCCCAGTCACCTTTCGAATCCGCTGGCCGATTTGGTCGGCGATTTGAAGGTTGCCGGCCGAGTCTACAACCACGGCACTGGGCAGGTTCAGCGCTGCGCTGGTGGCGGGCGCTCCGTCGCCAGAGTATCCCTGATTTCCATTTCCGGCAACCGTTGTGATTATCCCGCCAGTCACCTTCCGAATCCGGCTATTCCCGTAGTCGGCGATGTAGAGGTTGCCGGCCGAATCTAGGGCCACTCCATAAGGAAGGTCCAAGGATGCGCTTGCAGCCGGGCCTCTGTCGCCAGAAGACGCGGCATTTCCATTTCCGGCAACGGTCGTGATGGTTCCGCCGGACACCTCGCGAATTCGGTTATTCCCGTTGTCAGCGATGTAGAGATTGCCTGCCGAATCTAAGGCCACGCCGCGGGGGTAGTAGAGCGATGCGCTAGTAGCGGACCCTCCGTCGCCAGAAAAGCCCTGAGCGCCATTTCCAGCGACCGTCGTGATCGTCCCGCCAGTCACCTTCCGAATTCGGTTGCTAAACGTCTCGGCAATGTAAAGGTTGCCAGCCGAGTCCACGCTCAGCCCCTCGGGGCCATAGAGCGACGCGCTGGTGGCGAGGCCTCCGTCGCCAGAGATTCCCTTGGTCCCATTTCCGGCGACCGTCGTGATCGTCCCGCCCGACACTTTCCGAATTCGATAGTTGGCTGTGTCCGCAATATATAGGTTGCCAGCCGCATCCAGGGCAACTCCCCAGGGGAAGAAGAGCGACGCGCTGGTAGCAGGCCCGCCGTCTCCAGAGAAGCCGGCATTTCCGTTTCCCGCCACCACCGTCAATGCTCCATTTGGCGAGAGCCGCACAACGATATTGTTCGCGGAGTCTGGGGCGTACACGTTGCCCTGAGCATCAACCGCCATAAACCCAAGGGATCCTAAAGGTACACTCAGCGCCTGTGCGGTCGACGTTGGAAAAAACCAGGCTGTGCCGGCCACGGTATCGATCACCTGGCCGTAAACCGGTGCGGCCCATGCGCCCACCGCCAACACGCATGCGGAAACCATCATTTTCGCCATCATTCACCTCACTGCAATCGCCACCGGTTGGTGTTGCCAAGCCGAAACTGCACACACTGGAGGGCTGCCTCGAAAAGTCACCTGTACGATCCAGAATCGTCCCGAAGGATTTCGCCCTCCCTGACGTCGGGTTCCGCCACGCAGTGGTCTTCGACGCGCGCCGATTGCCGGCTTCAGGGCAGCCGCGCTAATACCAGACTGGCAGTGATAGACGGCCTCCACTCGCGGCCCGAAACCGACGGAGTGGCCACCGCGAACCCGCCAACCCACCCGCAGATCCCGCCCGCCGGTGAGGCTGTGTCTGTCGTTGCCGCACACCCTCATAGCACTTGCCCCCAGGTCCGCGGTGCCTGAACCAGGATTTACGTGCCACCCTGGCTGGGATCGATTATACATCGGACGGATAATTTAAGAGCTGTTTTTCTTATTTACCTGAGCGAGCCTTGGTTGACGCTGGCGGAAGTCGGTTAATTGTCGTTAATACCTTAAAATCTGTAATATCTATGACATCCGTTCTTCTTCGGGCGGTTCTTCGCAGGAAAAAACTCGACCCTTGGTGGCCTGTTGGGGCCCGGGAAAAGCGTTCAGACAGCGCTCAATTCCGGGCGGGGAGGTTTGCCAGTGCAGCGTCCAGTGCCCCCGTTTCAATTGGTTTGGAGATATAGGAGTCCAACCCGGCCTGCAGGCACTTCTCGCGATCTCCCTTCAGGGCGTGGGCGGTCAAGGCGATGATGGGGATGTGCGCCCCATTTCCCGACTCCTGGGCCCGGATGCGGCGCGTGGCTTCGTATCCGTCCATCTCCGGCATCTGAATGTCCATTAGAATGCAATCGAAGCGATCCTGGCGCCATGCCGCCAGTGCGGTGACTCCGTCCGCGACCATAGTCACGCGGTGACCGCGCTTCTCGAGGAGGGTCCGCATGAGGAGCTGATTGACCACGTTATCCTCTGCGACCAGGATGGAAAGGGGCTGGCTCGGCGGCTGCGGCGGAGGCAATGGGACACCGGCGGCGACACTGGGTTTCTCGTTTTCGGCAGGGGCCTTCCCCGGCGGAAGCGGCGCGGTGAAGAAAAGGGTGCTGCCCTTGCCCTCGACGCTTTCCAGCCATATTCTTCCCCCCATCATGGTGACGAGCTTCCGGGAGATGGCCAAGCCGAGGCCAGTGCCCCCAAAGCGCCGGGTGACGGACCCGTCAGCTTGCTGGAAAGGTTGGAATATCAGCTCCCGTTGCGACTCGGGGATGCCAACGCCCGTGTCGGAAACAGCAAACTGGATCTGCCGCGGTGCCGGGGCGACATCGGAGCGAGCGGCCGCGGCCTCCTGTTCAGGAGCCAGGGACACGCGCACCGCTACACCGCCGGCCACGGTGAATTTCACTGCGTTGCCCAACAGATTGAGCAGGACCTGGCGCAGCCGATGGGGGTCGCCTATTACCCAGTCCGGCACATCGTCGGCGATCTGCACCGAGGTTGCGAGACCTTTTTCGGCGAGGAGCGGCTGCACCGCAGCCACAGCGGTCGCGACGCACTTGCAGATCGAGAAATCCACCGATTCCAGTTCGACCCGCCCCGCTTCCACGCGAGAGAAATCCAAAATATCGTTAATGACTGCAAGCAGGCTCTCGGCCGACGAGCGCACGGCTTCGTTGTGCTCCCGCTGGGGGCCGGTAAGCTCGCTTTCCGCCATCAGCCCGGCGAACCCCAGAATGCCGTTCAGTGGCGTTCGGATCTCATGACTCATGTTGGCCAGGAACTCGCTTTTGGTCCGGCTGGCGGCTTGCGCGGCCAGCTTGAGCGCCGCCTCGTTCTCCAGTTTCGAGCGGATCACCGCAGTCTGCTGCCGCACGCGGCGCCGCAGGATCCAGATCCATATCGCCGACATGGCGGCGATGCCGCCCATCCAGCCGGCCACAGCGGTGGTACGCTCGCGGGTGAGCCACGACGCCTGGCGCAGCACCCGGACATCGGCCGGACCACGCAGGAGAAGCTGAAAAGCACGCGGAAGCGCGTCATGCTCACCGCGCTCCACCGAGCAGATACCGCTCAGCCGGAGCAGAGCCCCTTCGCGCAGGCGCGTGAGCGGATCGGCCGCGCCGTCCCTCTCCATGGTGGCGTTAAACAGAATGTTGCCGGATTCCAGAGTGAGAGTCTGCTGGGCTGCGTCAATGACTCGATTCACCAGGTACCCTTCGGTGGTGATGAGGCGGCCATCGAACTCCCCGCCCAGTGCCTGCTGCGCATCTACCGGAACTCCGAGCGGCGCTTTTCCGGGGCCGAGCTTGCGCAGTTCGGCGCTTCCCAAGACCGGCGAATAGGCACCGGAGACCGCAAATCCAACCGCCTCGACCCGGTCGCCGGGTTGGAAACGCTCCTCTTGCTCGGTTCGGACCAGCACGCCGCCGGTTTCATCGGCTACGAACACCTCGCGGGAACGGGCGCGCTGATACTCGACTGTACCGCGGACCCGCACACGGTGCTCCCACTCGTTTTCCAATGAAAAGTGCAGCAGCCCGCTAATCGGCCGGATGGGAGATGCAGCGGCGGGCCGGCCCGGCAGCAGCACCTGAATATCTTTCAGATCGGGCGCATACAGGATGACTCCAGCTAACTGCCCCATGGGATTGAAGACCGAACCCGCGACACCTCGAATCCGCACCGCGGCATCGATGAGATGCGTGGGCAGCGGCAGGGAGAGCGGGTAGGGCACGTGGACGACAAAGCGGTAGCGCCCGGCGGCGACGTCCATCTCGATGTGGGGCTGGTGGTAGTGGCGGGCTACGGACTGTACGACTCCTTCCGCCGCGACGCGCTGGCTGTCGAATCTTCCGGAGAACAGTTCCACCAGCGAGAGTATTGGAGGATCGGGCAAACGGGCTCTTCCGAGCACGTGGAAGCTGGCTTCGGAGATGGCGGGCGCGAAGCCGCCCAAATCGGCGACACCTTCCAACTCCGCCGAGTCTCCCTGGCGCACCGGGGCGAAGCCCGGGGTGAACACGAAGATGCCGGCGGTCGGATCCTGAAAGAACAGGATGTGAAAGTCGGGATCGTAGAAGCTGACGACGCCGCGCAGCCTCACCGGTACTTTGCGGGACACGCTGCGCAGAGCGCGGACCTGCGCGGCCCAAACCAGCGGCGGACCGGTTCTCTGGGATGGCGGCGGTTGGGGCCTGGCGGCGGGGCTGGACTCCACCCGGATATCCCACCCGCCGGCTATCAGCAGTTGGCGCCCGAGAACAGCACCGCTCAGGCTGTAAAGCGTGGCCGGCACGCCGCGGATAGTGGCCGCCGCCCCAACCAGCTTATCCGGCACAGCGCCGTTGCGGTCCAGCAGGATGGCATCGAAGTTGGCGCCGCCGGAATCGACCCTCAAACCCACGCGCCCGTCATGGCGTTCCGCCCAACCGCGTATGATGCAGTGAATCTCGCAGTATTGGTCCTGGCGCTCCGGCAACTCGAGATCAGCGGCGATCAGCCGCACAGGAGGAGGGAGGGAAGCCTTGCCAGCGGCTTCCGCGGTGGCGTTGCGCACCATGGGGAAAAACTGGCCTCTGGATGTCACGCCGCGCAGCAACAACACATCCCCCTGGCTGAACTGCGCGTGCGTATCCCGCAGTTCGACGCGGATGCCTCCCGAGGAATCCTGAATCAGCAGGACGTTGGGGAGCGAATCGTGGTACAAGGTGACGGCTCTGAGGCGGACGGGATAATGCCGGTCGGCCTCTTCCGGGGCGAGCTGGCGGATTTCGGCCACCGAAGTGAGCACGGGGAGGGTGCTGGACCAGCGCCAGCCGCAGCCTGGGGAAGATACCGTCACCGCCAGCGCCAGGATTAGATAAGCGCCCGGCGACACAAACCCGGAGTTGCCCACGCGATGGCGCGCCTTGGAGGCTGAATCTCGTCGGCCTAAACAGCAGGGGATAGAACGAAATGGCATACCGCCTTTAGCGACACCCGAGAATGCGAGTCACCCTCCCTGGCTGAATCCTGATTGGCCCGTGACAAGCACGGCACGATGCCGAGAGACAATCGTAACGGCATCATCTTCCATTTCAAACCGTTCCAAGGATCAGGCACAAGACCACGCCGGATAGGGGCGGCGAGTTGACTAAAGTCTTATTGAATTCCTTATCGGATCACTACGTGGTCCGGCAGAGAGCGGTGCCACGGGGGACGGGTGGCCAGTTTGCTGCGCCGGCCGATGCCTTCCGGCCCTGCGAAACGCCGGTGGCTGCCAAGCGGATTCAGCGACATTGTTCGCTCGCAATCAATAGCGGCCCAAGCGTGCAATAACCGCCAGCGCTCAATCCATGGCAGTGCAGGCACCTGGCATCAGAAGCCGTTCGTCTGTACTGGAAGCGGTCACAGGGTTAAGTCCTTAATAGTACCCATCGCCAACTGTGCCCGCCTTGTTGCGCAGAGAGGAGAATTGTCCAATGCAAGATGAGCATGAAAGGGGCAAAGAGGCTGGGGCGGTTTCCAATGCAAGGTGAGCATGAAACAGAGGAGGATGGGGTAGGCGTGGCGCGGCCGGGTGCAAGTGCGCATGGGGAATGCCGAGAGCCTCAGCCGGGAGCAGATCCGCGAATTCCTGACCTCGAGCGAAGCGATCGAGTTTGCGGGGTGCGGACGGGCGGAAAAATACGCCTGGGTGGAGCGCGTGTTGGCGGCGCAGCGGTATGGCGCGCTGAGCAAGCGGGAGCGCGGCGTTGTCCGCGCGTACATGGAAAAGGTGACGGGGATGAGCGCGTCGCAGATGACGCGACTGATCCGGGCGTTTCTGGATCACGGCGCGGTGAAGGCGGCGCCCTACCGGAGGCATCGTTTCAACGCGCGGTACACCGCCGAAGACGTCGCGCTGCTGGCGGAAGTGGACCGGGCGCACGAGCGATTGAGCGGGCCGGCCACGCGGCGGATTCTCGAACGCGAGTACGAGCAGTTCGGCGACCTGCGGTACCGGCGGCTGGCGAAGATCAGCGTGTCGCATCTGTACAACCTGCGAGCCAGCGCGCGCTACCGCAATCAGGCCGCGGTGTTCGAGGCGACGCGGCCCACGGCGATCTCGATCGGCCAGCGGCGCCGGCCCGAGCCGCAGGGCCGAGCCGGATTTCTGCGGGTGGACACAGTCCATCAGGGCGACTGGGACGGCAACAAAGGCGTGTATCACATCAACGCAGTGGACGCGGTGACGCAATGGCAGGTGGTGGGCTGCGCGAGCAAGATCAGCGAAGCCTATCTGCTGCCCGTGCTGGAGGCCGTGCTGCGGCAGTTTCCGTTCGTGGTGCTGGGGTTTCACGCCGACAACGGATCGGAGTACATCAACCATCGGGTGGCGGAACTGTTGGAGAAACTGCGCGCGGAGTTCACCAAAAGCCGCGCCTGCCGCAGTCAGGACAATGCTCTGGTGGAGGGCAAGAATGGGGCGGTGATCCGCAAGCTGATGGGCTACGGCTACATCGCTGGCGAGCACGCTGGAGCCATCGGGGAGTTCTATGCGCACTACCTGAACCCGTATCTGAACTACCATCGGCCATGCGGCTTCGCGACGGTGAGCGTGGACGAGCGGGGCAAGCGGAAGCGGAAGTACAAGAGCGAAGACTACCGGACACCGTTCGAGAAACTGACATCGCTGCCGAAGGTGGAGAAATGCCTGAGGCCGGGTCTCAGCCTGGCCGCCATGGAGCGGGGAGCCTCGGCGATGAGCGACACCGAGTGTGCGCGCCGGATGAGCGCCGCCAAGGCCAAACTCCTGCGGCAGTGCAAGGCGCAGCCGCCGGTTCCACCGCGGTTCCGGTAACGAGGCCGGAAGCCGGTGGAAATGCCGGGGCGGTGGAAAGCATGGAAAACCAAAACCAGGTTTTCCACCCTTCCCACCGCCCCTTGCAAATCCCGCAACCCCGGCGGGATTCGCACATTCCCACCGTCTCGACGACGGCTTCTCATCGAAATCCAAAACCAAAGAAAGGAACTCGGCCGCTGCGCGGCCTCGTCCTTCTCCTACCGCTTCGACTCCGGCCGCACAGAGCCCATTTCATGCTCATCTTTCGATTGGAAAATGCTGAGGCACTGAGACCGGTGAGCACTTCTGTTACGGCCGGCGCCAAAAAGTACACCCGCGACTAAGGTCTTGAACCCCACTTTGTCGTAAAATCTCAGGAGATTGTTCCGATTCGGGAGGTCTATGCAGCCGACTATTCTCGCCCTATTTCTCGCATTCTCGGGCACCGCCTTGTCGATGTGTGCGGCCGGCATCTCGCTGCTCGTGATTGGGCTGTTGGCGGCGAGGGACAATATTGCCCAGGCTCGCGGCATCGATAAGATCGTAGCCCTGACACCCTTGTGCTTCGCCATCCCGTTGGCGGTCTTCGGCGCAGAACATCTTTCAAACCCACAGGCCCTGCTTGCCGGGGTGCCATCGTACATGCCGTGGCGTATGTTTTGGGTATATTTCGTCGGCTTTGCGCTGGTCGCCGCAGCGCTGAGCATCGCCACCAAGCGTCAGGTGCGGTGGTCCGGTCTGCTGTTCGGGGCCATGATGTTCCTCTTTGTGGCGATGTTGCATCTCCCGGGAGCGGTCACCGCCGGGGGCCGAATCCCATGGACGATCGTCGTCCGGGAAATGTCGTTTGGCGGTGCCGGCTGGGTTTTGGCGGGAGTCGCGATGGGCGGGGATCGCGGTGGGCAGGGTAAGGGTCTCATCACTGTGGGCCGCGTGCCGATCGCCATCGCGGCGATCTTTTTTGGCGTTCAGCACTTTCTGCATCCGCTGGGACTTCCCGGAGTTCCGCTCGAAAAACAGATGCCCGCGTGGATTCCCGGTCGCGCCTTCATCGACTATCTGACGGGCGCATTTCTCATGGTTGCCGGCATCTGCTTTTTGCTGGCGCGGAAGACTCGCATGGCGGCCACATATTTGGGAGCCTGGATTGTACTCCTGGTTGTGGCGATCTACGGACCTGTCCTCATTGGGGCGCTGGCAAACCCGAGCGCCGGAGTGCAGGTAGTGGGGGTCAACTACTTCGCCGACACGCTTCTGTTTGGCGGAGCGATTCTTTCGCTAGCCAACACCGATCGGAAGTGACCGGCAATGGTCCCGGGATCGTGAGCCAATGGGTGTATAGCTCAGCACCGCATACGGAGCGCTGTTCGGGCCGTGCAAGATGGTCAAACAGCCGCCAAACGTTTATCCGGCACGCGGCATCGGCTGGCCTTCCAGAACGGATATCGAGTGGAGGATTGTCTCTACTGCCGCACCATCCCCCCTCGCGCTGTTGATCATGAGGTCGAAGAACTGGCGGGCCGGCCACTCGACATCGAAATACTTCTTAATATATTCCGCCCGGTCGCGATCCACGGTCTCCGCCAGATCGACGGCTTCGGCCTCGCTCTTGCCCCGCGCCCGCAGCCGGCGGACCTTTTCTTCGAAAGGCGCATAGACAAAGACGTGCAATGCGTCTGGGTGATCGCGAAGATAGTAGGCGGAACCGCGCCCCACGATCACGCCGTTCCCTTCCTTCGCGGCGGCCAATACCACCCGCTGCGCAATCTCCCGGATACAATCGGCATCCACCATCTTCAGGCGAGGCGCGTTCAAGCTTCCTTCGAAGCTGCCCCGCATGAAAGCCTTGAACAAACGGTAGTGCAACGAATCCCGCTTCTCTTCGTGTTGTTCCACGGTTCGACTGGGACAATCCATCAGGCGGGCGATTTCGTCGGTCAGCGCCTGGTCCCACAGCTTCCAGCCCAACCGTTCCGCCACGCCCCGCGCGATGTCCGCGCCCCCGCTTCCGTATTCCCTTTCAATGGTGATCAGTCTGATCATGGCTCCCTCTTCAACCCTATGCCTGTTATTTGCCCGCCGCCATAGGGTCCATCCACACGTGCCCACAAGGTCAGCCGGCCGCTACCTCGCCACCTTCGGACGGATCGTTCCTGCGCACGATAAATGCCAGTAGGAACATAATGCTTGCGCCAACTGCAAGCACCATAAAAGTATCCACGTACGAAAAGGTCTGCGACTGACCCAGCAACGACTGGTAGACGCGTCCGTAAGCCTGTACTTGCGCATCGGGTGCGGTGGCGCCGCGGTTGGCCAGTTGCTGCGCGAGGCTGTTCACTGTGTTCCGAAACGCTGGATCGAAGGGTGTGGCGTGATAGACCAGCCTGGACTGATGGAACTGCGCGCGCCGCGCCAGTAACGTCGTCACCATGGAGGTTCCCACGCTGCTGCCGATATTGCGCATGAAGTTGATGATGCCCGCCACACTATTGCTCTTCTCGGGCGCGATTCCGATGTAGCCGGCAAGCGTGACGGGGACGAACAGGAATCCCATGCCCGCCGCCTGGGCTACCCGCAGCAAGGCCGCGGACTTGAAGCTGATCAACAAATCCAGCCGTTTGGTTGAATAGTACATTCCGGCGGCCAGCGCCAGCCAGCCAAAGGAAATAATGTATTTGGCGGGAAACCTGGAGGCAAGCTGTCCGACCACTGGCATCTCGAACAGCAATACCACTCCGCTGGCCGACAGCACCATTCCCGCCGTCTCCGCCGTGTACCCCATGAGCGTCTGAAGGAACTGGGGCATCATAACCAGGCTGCTGAACAGCAGAACGCCCAACACGAACATCATCAGATTGGCGACGGCGAAATTGAAGCTTTTGAAGAGGCGGACATCGATGATCGGCGCTTTCTGAAACCACTCCCAGATCACCAGCGAAATCAGGCATACCGCCGCAATCACCGCCAGCGTCAGGATAAACTGCGAGCCAAACCAATCGTCCTCCTGGCCCTTATCAAGCAGCACCTGAAGCGCCCCAACGCCCAACGCCAGCAGAGCGATGCCGATATAATCCAGGCGTATGCCGCCGGTTCGGGAAAGTTTCAGGTAAGGGGGGTCCCCCACCATGCGGTACACCAGGAGCAATGCCAGTATGCCAACGGGAAGATTGACGTAAAAAATCCAGCGCCAGGAATAGTTATCGGTGATCCAGCCGCCAAGCGTCGGCCCGATGGTGGGCGCAATCACCGCGGTGATTCCATACACCGCAAAGGCCATCCCGCGCTTCTGCGGTGGAAATGAGTCGGCCAGAATGGCCTGCGCCATCGGCTGCAGCCCGCCGCCACCCGCCCCCTGCATTACGCGGAAGAGAATCAGGATCGCCAGGCTCGGCGCGCTGCCGCAGAGCAATGAACTGACGGTGAACAGCGTAATACAGACCATGAAAAAGCGCTTGCGCCCGAACAGGCCCGCGAGCCATCCGCTAATGGGAAGCACGATCGCGTTGGACACCAGGTATGAGGTCAGCACCCAGGTGCTTTCGTCATTGCTGGCGCCGAGGTTGCCTGCCATATACGGCAGCGCGACATTCGCGATGCTGGTGTCCAGCACCTCCATGAACGCAGCCATGGCCACCACCACCGCAATCAGCCAGGGGTTGAACTTGGGCTGCCACGGCTCAGGAGGCGGCACAATCGTCGGCGGTGTCTCGGTAACTTCGGCCATACTCTCGCTGCGTTATCGATTGATGTAGACCTTGGGCTCTACCGACATTCCGACCCGCAACCGGTGATCCTGGTTCTCTACGGGGTTCAAATCGATCCGTACCGGAATCCGCTGAACCACCTTCACGTAGTTGCCGGTGGCATTTTCCGGGGGGAGCAGGCTGAAACGCGACCCGCTTGCTCCTCCGATTCCGGTAACATGCCCGGAGTATCTGCGGTCGTACGCATCCACGGTAAACTCCACCGTCTGGCCCGCCTTCATTCGCCGCAACTGCGTCTCTTTGAAATTGGCGGTGACCCAAATGTCCTCCAGGGGCACCAGCGCCATCAGGCTTTCGCCCGGCGAAATGTTGTCGCCGACCTCCGCGGTCTTCTTGCCGATAATCCCGGCTGCCGGTGCGCGGACGACCGTGTAGCTCAGGTTCAGCCTGGCTTGCTCGAGCAGCGCTCTCTGTTGCGCTACCTTGGCCGCGGCGGATTTAGCTTTGGCCTGGCTCTGCGCAACCTGCTCGGGCCGCGTCATCGCCGCCTGGATGGATGCATCCGCCTGCGTGATTCTGGTCCGTGCCTGCTGCACAGACGCTTCCGCTACCGCGATATTGTGACGCGCCTCGCTCACCGCGGCCGTCTGGGCCGCCACGGTGGCCTTCGCCGCGGCTGCCGTCTGCACCGCCGTGTCGTACTCCTGCTGCGGGAGCTCGTCTTTCACTACCAGTTGCCGGTAGCGTTCGACGTCGTCAGCGTCTTTCTTGTAGTTGGCCTGCGCCTCAGTCACGTCGGCTTGGGCCGTTTCCAGCCGGGCCTGCGACGCGTTTAACTGCCGTTCGGCGGCGATCAGCCCGGCATCGGCATCTCTGCGAGACGATCGGGCGGTATCGAGCGTGCTCGCCGTATTCGTGGAGACGATCGGAACATCGGTGCGCGAACTTTCGAGAGTTGCCTCAGCGTCCGCCAGATCCGCTTCAGCCTTGGCCAGGGCAACTTCGTAATCTTTCGGATCGATCTTCACCAGCGGGTCTCCGGCCTTGACGACTTGTGCATCCTCCACCAGCACGTCGACCAGGTGACCGCTGATTCGCGCGCTGATCGCGTCGACGTGCCCGTCGATCTGGGCGTCGTCGGTGGATTCGAAGGCGCTGAAGTACTTCCACAACTCGTAACCGGCTGCGACCAGGGCCAAAACCAGAACGATGGGCACCACAATGCGAGTCGCCCGCCGCCTTGGCCGTCTTCTCATCGGCGTCGAAGGGCGCTCCGCCTGTTTATCTGAAACGACTGTTTCCGCCATTCATTTCACCTCGATGAATACCTTGACCCTCTGCTCGGTCATGCCCATCGCCCGGGCCAGTGACACCTTAGCCAGATTGTGAGCGTATAGCGCCGCAATCAGATTGTCGTTGGCCATCGCCACCGACCCTTGCGCCTGCACTACTTCAATGTTGTCCGTTACGCCAGAGGAAAAGCGGTCCCGGGCCTGATCCAGAGTCTGATTGGCCAACACCAGATTGTCCCGTGCGACGGCGACCTGATCCGCGGCGGATTGAAGGTCGAGGAAGGCATCCCGCACCTCCACTTCTACCTGCGCACCCTGGTCGGCCAGTTCGTCCGAGCGCTGTTTGAGTGTCGCTTGGGCTTTTTCCACATCCGCGCGGATGCGCCCAGCCGTGAAGATATTGAAGTTCAGAGCGCCCGTGACGGTAAAAACGCCATGGGATCTGGCCAGGTTGATACCCGCGTCTCCATAGAAACCGTTCACGTCCACTGTCGGATACCATTCGGCGCGTGCCGCCGCCACCGCTTCCTCCGCGGCCCGCACCAGCTTTTTCGAACTCTGGTAGTCCGGCCGTTGCTCCAGCGCGAGGCGCAGAGCTTCCTCCTGGCTAATTCCCACGAGTGGCGAAAAAGGCGCCGCATCGGTGAGGTGAAAGATTTGCGCCGGCGGAAGGCCGATGATCCGCCCCAGCACCAGTTTGTCCTTGTCGAACTGGTTCTGTTGCGCCAGCTGCGCCTGCTGCTCGGTCTTGAGCTGTACCTGCGCGCGCAGCACGTCGATGCCGGCGGCCACGCCCGCTGTATGTTGATCCTCGGTCCTCTTATACAGCGCCTGGTCCGTGTCCACTTGCGCCTTGATCGATGCCACGCGCGATCCGTCCGCGATCACCTGCAAATACGCATTCGCTACAGCTTCGACCACCATGTCGCGCGCGCCTTCGACGGAGAGTCCAGCGGCCTCTTCGCTGGCTCTGGCCGATTTATAGTTCTCCCTCGCGCTCCAGTCGAAAACCGTGGCCGAGGCATTCGCCTGCGCCGCGGTATAGGAGAACGGACCTACAATCGCAGGGATCGTCAGATAGGGGTTGGCCGGAACGTTAAACCCCAGCGTTTGCAAGTTCAGTTGCTCGCGGGTTTCCGCGAGACTCCCGTTCACGTGGGGAAGCAACGCCGAAAGTGCCTGGATACGCTCGGCTCTGGCGGTCTGGCTCGACGTCTGGCTTTCCAGCAGGCCGAGGTTGAACTTAAGCCCCCGCTGGATGGCATCGTTAAGTCCCAGCGGAAGAGGCGTTGCTGATACAGCACTCGCCGGGACACTCCCCTGGAACGAGCTGTTTTGCTGGCCCGGCAGCCCGGAGACGAACAGCAGCAGTCCAACCCACATCGAAACCTGGACCCGTACAAAGACTACTGGCACTGTCGATCCCCTCTCCACCGCAGACAACGAACACGAGGCCGCCACTCCGGCGCAATCAACCGCTTGCACACGCGCGCCGCTCTGTATGCACCCGTACAGAGCAGCGCTGATCGAGCGACACTAACACTAAGCCGCAACCGACCCGACCACGGTCTTTACTAAGCTGCACCCGTCCAAAACCCAGCCGGCACCAAGCCCCGAAGCGGATGTGGCAATCAGTTATGGTGCCCTTTATAACCTGGAATCTCCACTTTCCCCGCTCCCCGGGATGAGTAACATTCGAAGCTACCCCCGTCACGCCAGCCCTAGTCTTTCCGTGACATTCCGCACAACTCTGCGAGTCCGGGTATAAGGGGGATGCTGAAATCGTGTCTTGGGATTCAATGTGCCATTCGGGCGGCGTACGTCCTCGAACATCGCACTGGTCCGCCCTGGTGCAACCGTTAGCGCGAGCACCTCTGGACGCGGCGACTCAGGCGGTCTGGCAGGCGAGGGAATCAAGGCCGTTTCGAGGAAGCCGCCGCCAAGCGGGAGCAGGCGCAAGCCCTGCCGCAAAGCGTGCGGGTCGGTCTGCCCCCATTCGCCGGCTGTGGCGCCGCAGGTGGCTCACGGCGCTGTGCCCGGCCGCATTCTCTGTTATTGCGGCACGTGGATCGCGAACTGCCGAACTTCGATTGGCATGTTGGTCGGTACACCACCGGGCCCCGGAGCGCTTGAAATGCGCGCGGCAATCTCGCATGCCCGCTCAGGTGTCGCGACGTCTATAATCCAATAACCCAGCAGAAACTCCTTGGATTCGGGGAAAACGCCGTCCGTCATGGGCATCCCGTCCGTCAATCCGCGTACCAGCTTAGCCTCATGTGGAGCTGCCAAACCCTGTGTTGCAACGAACTCACCCGATTCCGTGAGCTCGCGGTTCAGGCTGGCCAAAACGGCCATATGGCTGTCGATGTCGTTCTTGCTCCAAGCCCGGTATGTGTCCACCCCGGCCTTTGTTCCTGACATTAGCAAAATGTATTTCATGTCTCTTGCTCCTTTCTATTGACGCAGCCTTTTGGCGCGTTCATACGGTAGTCGGAGCCAATCCCCGACTCTCGACATGCTCCGGAGAAATTCTCCAAAAACCTTTGCCGGCCCGATGTCGAATTCAAGCCGCACGAGTCGACATACTTACGGAGGCGCAAAGATGATGCCGGACCCGATGGCAGTGGACGTCAGCCAGGATTGGATGGTGGCCTGCGAGTTGCAAGAACGTTTCATGGAAGCCCCGCACGCTAAAACCCGGAGACTCAGATACAGTGCCCGATGCCGGCAGATGCGCGCCCTCGGCGGCGATTGTTCCACCTTCCTGCCCCTGCCGGGAAACCGGGCAGCGTTCGCTGTCGCCGATGCCTCAGGCAAAGGGCTTCCGGCGGCGCTCCTCATAGCGAACGTCCAGTCGTCTCTTCGCACTGCCGCTTTGTTCGCCCCAGACGACGTGGCCGCGGTGGTGACCGCTGTGAACCGCCAATTGTACGCGTGTTCGCCCGTTGAACGGTACGCCACTTTATTATATGGTCTCTTCGACGAGAATACGCGGACACTGCACTACGTAAACGCAGGCCACAATCCTGCGATGGTCATCCGCGGACGCGACGCAATCACTTGGCTCGAAGCCGGCGCGCCGCCCGTTGGATTCTTTGCGGACACCGTCTACGAAGCGCGCACGGTCCAGCTAAATTCCGCCGATCTCATCGTCGCGTATACCGACGGCATTGTCGAAGCAACGAACGCGGCCAGCGACGAGTGGGGAGTGGAGGGCCTTCTTGCGGCCGTAACTCGTTGTCAAATGCGGCAGCCGGACAGCATTGTTGAGGCGGTGTTTGCTGCGCTCGACGATTTTTCAGGCGATAACCAAACCGACGACGCCACGATCGTCGCCGCGCTCATTAACTAACAGCTTTATATAGACAATCGAGGAGTAATTACATGACAACGCTTTCTGGGCCGCTAAACAAGCGCTTCAAGGCGAAGCTGCAGAGGTCCCCTGCTGAAGGAGGTTGGACATACGTCGTGATGCAGGACTCAGCTGCATTCTTCGCACTCGAGGTTTGGTCAAGGTCCGCGGCACCATCGACGGCCATCCATTCCGAAGCTCGTTCATGGCTCTGGGAGACGGCACACATAAGCTGCCCGTCAAATCGGATATTCGAAAACAAATCGGCAAGAAGGAAGGCGATACCGTTGTCGTTCACTTACAGGAACGAATCGGAGGCACCCGAATCGGCCGGTAAATCCACATCCAGAGTGGTCGTACCCATGAGCAACTGGACCCGCCTCTCCGAACCGGTATTTGAGAGCACCACCACGTAACGCCCATCCGGATTGCGGAACCCAACGTGAGAAACGGGGCTCTGGGAGCTCGGCGCCACGCTGTTGGCGGCTATGCCGTCTGTCTGGAAGACCTTGGCTCCAGGAGTGACAGGCTTGCGCCCGTGTCGTTTGTTAATACCGTCACAATCAAGTGCGACGCTGGCATCGAACTTGCAATACGTTCCCTCGGAGGGCCGAAAATGCTGTATTACGCGTTAGTATTCCTGCTGCTCGCATTAATTGCCGGGGCTCTTGGATTTGGATTCATCGCGGTAGCATTCGCGGGAGCCGCCAAGATTCTCTTTGTCCTTTTCCTGGTGATGTTTCTTTTGAGTCTTGTGATGCACTTGGGAAGGCGGGTGTAGCGCCCGAAAAGCCAGCGAAACGCAAAAACAATAAAGTGGATGATATTCGGAGATACGCAAACCTTGTAGGCTTGGCGCACGCAACGGCGAGCACTTGCGTTGTTAGTGAATCTGATTGCAATCTACCCAAAAAAGGACAACAGTCATGAAGAATACCGCAGTATTTGGAATCTTTAAAGATCGCGCGCACGCGGAAGCCGGAGTAGACTCGCTACTAGCGAACGGCTTCCGAGTGGAGGATATCTCGGTGCTCCTAGCCGAAAATCTCGGCACCAAGGACTTCGCGCATGAGAAGCATACGAAAGCTCCGGAAGGAGCTACAGCCGGCGTGAGTGCAGGAGCGATCATCGGTGGCGCTCTGGGGTTGCTGGTGAGCGTAGGCGTTCTAACCATTCCGGGTCTGGGACCATTCATTGTGGCCGGCCCGATAATGGGCGTTTTGGCGGGCGCTGGCTCAGGCGGTGTGGCCGGCGGCATAATCGGCGCACTGATTGGGATGGGGCTTCCGGAGTACGAGGCTAAGCGCTACGAAGGTCTGATCAAAGACGGGCGGACCCTTCTTTCCGTCCACTGTGATAGTTCGGAGTGGGTGGGAAGAGCAAAAGACGTGCTGAAAGCCATCGGCGCCGTAGATGTGTCGTCTGCAAGCGAGAATTCGGCCGACTACGGCGCCAGCGATAAACCCCAAGTACGGCGTGGCGGAGCTGTGTAAAACCGGGCGGCTGCCCAGTCCCGGAGGTGACCGTTTCTGCTGCTTCCGGAATATCCTTGGCCGGGTTGAAGAAGAGCAGTGTCAAACCCGGCACGGGACTGGGCAAGCTACTTATCGCGTAGCTCCAGCGTCTTATGCCAGGAACTCCAAGAAAACGCTAGGCCCGGCGCTGTGTCCGACCGTCCGGTGTGAGGAAGAACGGTAGCCCGAGAACCGTTCATAATCGTACAAAAGGAGCCTGGCCGACTAACGCGCTTGCTGGAGTAGTAACACGCGATACCAGGCGATAGGCTCGGAAGTTGAGTGAAATAAGACGTAGTTTAGCTTCGACTCGCAGATAGTGGTACTCCGCCTGCACATCACAGGTCAGAATGGGAGCAGATCTTGTCTGATCCTCGGACGGCTGGCGCGCGGCAGCGTGACGGCTGGACCGGACCTAAATCGACGACCGATCCCCGAGAGAAACTCGCTCCGGCCGGCCGAACCCAAGAAGGGGGAGCAGGCCGGGATGGGGAAACTCGCGGCGATGTCATGCTAGACGGCGCCGCGCAATTGCTAGTCTCCTTTTTCGAGTGGTTTGGTAACTTAGCTAACTTCTGTGGCCGTCTGCTAAAGTCGGCGCTGAGCCCACCCTTTGAATGGCGCGAATTACTACATCAATGTGATTCAGTGGGTTCCCTGTCGCTGCCATTGGCGGCGCTTGCTGGCGCTGCCACCGGCGCAGTGCTGTCCATGGAGACGCGCGACAGTTTGAGTCGATTTGGGGCGAAGTCGATGCTTCCGGCGGTAATTGTCTTCTCGATTCTGAAAGAGAGTGGGCCGGTGATTACGGGCCTGGTCGTCAGCGGCCGCGTGGGAGCGGGTATCGGAGCGGAACTCGGGTCGATGAAAGTTACGGAGCAGATCGATGCCATGGAGGCCTCCGCAGTCGATCCTTTCCGGTTTCTGGTGGCCACGCGCATTGCAGCCTGTGTATTGATGCTCCCCCTACTGGCCCTGGGGGCCGACTTTTGTGGCGTCTTAGTGGGTTGGGTGGCCGATAACCTCCAGGGTCCGATTTCCATCCATCGGTTTATCGAGACGGGCTTCAAGAACGTGGGATTCAACGATTTCTTGGCTCCTACGCTGAAGACGGCGGTCTTCGGGTTCCTAATCGGGACGATAGCCTGCTTCGAAGGTATGCGGACGTGGGGCGGCACTGAAGGCGTGGGCCGGGCGGCTACTCGCTCAGTAGTACTGGCTTCTCTATTTGTGATTCTTGCCGATGTTCTCTTGGTTCGACTCATCCTAGTTTTTTTCCTATGAGGAGCGATGCGAATGGGCGGCGAAGGGGCAGAAATTCCAGTCTCGGTGGAGAATCTTCACAAAGCCTTTAACCAGCAAATGGTTTTGAATGGAGTGAACTTCACAGTTGCCCGCGGCGAGATTCTAGCCGTTCTCGGAAAGAGCGGAACGGGGAAGAGCGTTCTGCTGAAGGTCCTCATCGGGCTGCAGGTTCCAGATTCGGGGACCGTTAGGATTCATGGGAAGGATATCGCCAGTTTGGACCGGAAGCAGTTGAATGAGCTTCGAACACACATAGGGTTCCTGTTCCAACAGGCCGCACTCTACGATTCGCGGACAGTGGAAGAGAATGTGGCATTCCCACTGCGGCGCCACAGTACAGATCCCGCCGGCGAACAGAAGAAGCGCGTGCGGGAACTGCTGGAGAGCGTAGGCATGGAGCAGCACCTGCGGAAGATGCCATCCCAACTCTCGGGAGGCATGCAAAAGCGGGTGGCGCTGGCGCGGGCACTCACGTTGGATCCCGATATCCTGCTATTTGACGAACCCACGGCGGGGCTTGACCCGATTACGGCATCTGAGATCAACAATCTGATCGTGGAATTACAGGCAAGACGCAAGCTTACGGCTATCGTCGTAACCCACGACACTCGCGGGGCAAAGACTTTTGCCGACCGCATGCTGCTCTTGCGCGACGGCGCGGTTGTTACCGAAGGACGGTTTGAGGATTTCGAGCACAGCAAAGATGAGTTTGTGGCGCAGTTCATGGGCAACTCCCGCTGAGGTGACGCTATGAGTACAGTTCGACTTGGAGTTTTCGTTGTAGCCATGCTGGCGATCCTGGCCGGAGGCGTCTTTTTGATCGGCAGCAAGCAACTGACTTTTAGCTCGACGTATCGCCTGAGAGCCGAATTCCAGAACGTAGCAGGCCTGGCGAGCGGCGCCGACGTGCGCGTGGGCGGAATTCATGCCGGTACGGTAAGAAGTATCTCGTTGCCGAGCCGGCCGGATGCAAAGGTGACTGTCGAGATGGACCTGTCTCGCGACACCCGAAATGTTATCAAAGAGAACTCGATCGCGTCCATTCAGGCGGAAGGGCTGCT
Organism: Bryobacterales bacterium; assembly: GCA_963761855.1. GTDB lineage: Bacteria > Acidobacteriota > Terriglobia > Bryobacterales > Bryobacteraceae > Bog-375. The sequence goes on from CAVXJY010000109.1 coordinate 23,839, forward strand.
GGGCGACAAATATGTCGAGATTTCGTTTGGATCCGACAAGGGCCGCAGCATCAAAGACGGCGACACCGCCGGCAGTGAACCCCCACTTGAGATGTCGGCCTTGTTCAAGAAGGCGGACGGCATCTTAGACCAAACGCAGGATGCCATGCGAAGTGTGGACAAGTCGGCAAAGGATTTTCAGTCGATCAGCGGAAAGATTAACCAGGGAAAAGGCACGGTGGGCGCGATGGTCAACGACAAAGCGCTCTATCACAATATGACCAAGGCTACCGCCACGCTCCAGGAAGACAGCGAGGCCCTCAAGCATAACTTCCTGCTTCGCGGCTATTTCAAAAAGCGTGGGTACGAAGATACCAGCGAGCTCGCGAAACATGAGATTGCTCAATTGCCACCTGGTCCGTGTCAAAAGACTTTTACCTTTGAGGCCAAACAGTTGTTCCACAACTCCGACACTGCCAAGCTGGACGACAACAAGCCGCTGAAGCAGGTGGGACAATTCCTCCAAACAAACCAGTTCGGCCTGGCTGTGGTGGTGGCGCACGGCAGCATGAAGGGAGACGCGGACAAGGAACAGCAACTGACCCAGGCGCGGGCCGCGGTGGTGCGCGATTACCTGGTTCAGAACTTCCGTTTGGATGACTCTCGCGTTATGACTAAGGGGCTGGGAAAGGTTGACGATCCCAACGACAACGCGGCAGTCGAAATCCTGGTATACCCGACAGCGCCGGGTCACAACCGACCGGCAGCCGGCCCCATCGGAAGCGCCCTGGAGACCCCTGGCACTCGGCGGCCATAACAATTGCCTGGTTGCCGCCGCCGAATACCCTCAAACAACGGAACGGGCAAGCGCAGAGCCGGACGGTAGCAGTCATAGCCGGATCTCCTTGGTCCGGTCGGGACCACTTAGGCAATTCGCGTTTCTAGGTTGTTCGTTCTTCGACGGGCGTCCCTTGGCCTGTCGCATAGCCCGTGTAGAACTTGCGTGGTGTGCAACTATAAGGCCGCACGCCTTTCGCGAAGCGTTGAAGAGATATGCTGGTTTGTACCTATCCGTACAAAGCCACCTTCGGGAACGGCGGAGGATGACCCCGCTTTGATACGCCGAGGATGCGAGCAGGGCTAGCACAGTGCGGCTGGCAATCCCCGTGCTCTCGTTAAAGATCATGACGAAGAGTTCGGAAGAGATTCGATGCTCCGATGCCGGGCGCGCACAGGACCTGGCCTCCCTGGAAGAATTTGTTCGCGACCTCGCGGGCACACCAGGGGAATTCAATGCATTACTATGCGAACATCTTGACGCCGCCCGTTTCTATTTGCACGGTTCTATGCCGGTCGAGTACAACGTCACTCTCACACTTGCGGCCCACCTTTTGCCGAGTATTGAGAACAACCGGCTTCGAGCGCGTCTCGAGGAGTTCCTCCTGCGCCAGCGGCAGAACGTCGTGTGAGAAGGCTCTGGCACATCTCCACCCAGCGCTCGTGCTCGCCTTTGGAAATCCGAGTGCTGTCACGAGCGATAGCTGGACGAAAGGACGAACGAAATGCTGTTTTTGATTCTGGTGATCATTCTGCTCCTGGCCGTGTTTCCAGCATGGCCCTACAGTCGAGGCTGGGGCTATTATCCGAGCGGAGGGTTAGGAACTGTTCTCTTAATCCTCATCGTACTGATGCTGCTCGGGTACGTTCGTTGAGCATCGCAAGGAAGAACGGGACCATTTGGCGGCGGATCGTCGAAAGTTCCAGTGATCGCCGGCGTCCTGTTGAAAGAAGACCTGAGGGTGAGAGTATGACTGCTGCCAAACGATGGTCGCAAGCCGTGACCGCCAAGAGCAATGCGCTCGACCTCGATCACGGAGTGTTTGCATTGAAAAGCCCGGCAGCCATTGCAAAATCGCTGAAGCGCTCCGCAGATCGAAGCAAGCGCCGCAAATCCACGCCGTACCAATCTGCCATGTCGATGCTCAACTTCTATATCAATCGCGCAGGCAAGAACCTGCCGAAGCAGCGGCTGCACTTGCTGGAAAAGGCTAAGAACGACTTGCGCAACTTATACGGCAAGAACGCCGTGTGAGCCGCAGCCTACCAACTCTTGTGCAACTAGCGCGCCGAAGTTGGAATCGAAGTTGCATCGTTGAAATAGGTGTCCGAAAAGAGATCGCTGGACCGTTTGCCGCCGGATGCGCAGGCGAAACTTCGAAAAACGAAGCAGCCTGGCTGGTTTGCGCCGATGCTGGCCACCCTCGCTGAGGAGCCCTTTTCCCGGGCGGGCTGGCTGTTCGAGCCCAAGCTGGACGGAATCCGGTGTTTGGTAGTCCGCGATGGCCGACGCGTTGATTTGTATTCACGCAATCGGAAGTCGTTGAATCCGAAATACCCCGAACTCATCGAGGCCTTGGTAAACCAGAAAGTCGATTCCTTCATCGTCGACGGAGAAATCGCCGCACTCGAGCACGGGATCTCAAGTTTCGCGAAACTCCAGCAGCGCATGCAGATCCGGCAGCCTTCGGCTGAGCTTCGAAAACGCGTCCCTGTTACGTTCTTTGCTTTCGATCTTCTCTTTCTCGGCACGTACGATTTGCGCCAGGTTCCGTTGCGATACCGGAAACAGGTACTTGAGGCGGCGCTGGACTTCAAAGAACCGCTGTCCTTTACGCAACACCGCGAGACGGAAGGCGAAGCGTTTTACCGGGAAGCGTGCCAGCACCACTGGGAAGGCCTCATCGCCAAGGATGGCAACAGTGCGTATGTATCCGAGAGGTCGCACCGGTGGCTCAAATTCAAATGCCTCAATCAGCAGGAATTCGTGATCGCCGGCTTTACCGATCCGCGGGGCCGGCGCGTCGGCTTCGGGGCGCTGCTGGTCGCATACTACGAGCGCGGCACGTTGAAATATGCCGGCAAAGTCGGTACCGGCTATGACACCGCCACGCTGCGCCGCTTGGGAAAGCAGCTTGCAGGCCTGGAAACCAGCTCGAAGCCGTTTGAAGATGATGGATCACCCCGTTCCGCCATCCACTGGGTGAAACCGAAGCTGGTAGCCCAGATCGGCTTTACAGAATGGACGGGCGATGGCAAACTGCGGCACCCGCGTTTCCTGGGGCTCCGCGACGACAAAACGGCAGAGGAGGTCACACGAGAAAAATGAGCGTCAAGCCGGCGGAGATCCTCCGCGTTGACGGTCACGAAGTGGACATCACGCGCCCTGAAAAGGTTCTGTTTCCCGAGAACGGAATCACGAAAGGTGACTTGATCCGCTACTACCAGCGGATCAGTCCGTGGATGTTGCCACACCTCGAAGGCCGTCCGTTGGCATTGCAACGTTTTCCCGATGGGATCGACAAACCCGGCTTCTTTCAGAAGGCGGCAGCCGCGTATTATCCTGCGTGGATCAGGAAGGTCACCGTTCAGAAGGAGGGGGGGACGGTCAAGCACGTCGTTTGCGATGATGTGGCGACACTCGTGTACCTGGCGAATCAAGCCTGCATCACGCCTCATATCTGGCTCAGCCGGGTAGACAAGCTGCAGTTTCCGGATCAGATGGTTTTCGATTTTGATCCTTTCGCCGAGGACTTCGCCGCTGTCATCGATGCCGCCCTCTTGCTGAAGAACCTGCTGGACGATTTGGAATTGCCCGCATATATCAAGACGACGGGTTCGCGCGGGCTGCACGTCGCAGTGCCTCTCAAACGCGAGCATGACTTCGATGCCGTTCGCGCTTTCACCAGACGCGTAGCGGAGATCATCGTTGCCCGCGATCCTTCCAGATACACGATAGAGCAATACAAGAGTAAGCGCCGCGGCCGGGTTTTCATCGATGTCAACCGCATCGCCTACGCGCAGACGGCCGTCGCTGTCTATGCCGTGCGCGCTCGGAACGGGGCTCCGATTTCGGTTCCGCTGGCGTGGAGCGAATTGCGCAAGAAGGGCCTGCGTCCGGACGGACTCACGATGCGGACCGTGTTTGAGCGTCTGGACAAAGGCGACGATCCATGGAAAGACTTTTGGCGGCACGCCGCATCGCTCGACAAGCCGAGCCGGAAACTGGAGCAATTAAATGCCGCTTGAAGGATATCGAAAGAAACGAAACTTTTCGGCCACGTCTGAGCCGCGCGGGCGGACACAGCGTTCCAATCGTGGCGGTGGCCGCTTCGTGGTTCAAAAACACGACGCTACCAATCTGCATTGCGATTTCCGTTTGGAGATACACGGAGTCCTGGTCTCCTGGGCCGTGCCGAAAAAGCCGTCCTTGAATCCCGCGGACAAGCGGCTCGCGATGATGACCGAGGATCATCCGCTCGAATACGCCGATTTCGAAGGTGTGATTCCGGAAGGAGAATACGGCGCCGGCGCGGTCATGGTCTGGGATACCGGCACCTATGAGACATCCGATGACATGCCCGTCGAGCAACAGTTGGCGCGGGGCGAACTCAAGGTAACGATTCACGGAAGGAAGCTGCAGGGCGGTTTTGCGCTGATTCACAGCGGTAAGCGCTCGACAACCCCGCCCCAAAGAAAACGCTGGCATGTCATTCTTTATTTGTCAAGAATCATCGAACGGGCGTGCCGGCGCTTGCCCGGTTGTTACCGGGCAAAATGACGGTGACCGCTGGTTCAGCTCAGTCCAGTTGGGTCTAAGTAGTTGTGTTTTCGGTCCAGTTCAGTTTGCCACCAAACCGAAAAGGGCGCCACGGACGGCTGACGTGCTGCCCCGGTGCTGCCCCGCGGCCAGAATTCAGTTGATCGAATCCGCCCTCATTTGTGTGCAACTGGTCGTGGCCGGTGCGCCTAGATGCAGGTTCCGGTTAAGAGGCGATATCGCTCGCCAAACTTTGGACCGCAACGCCCCGCTGCGATGCCCTCAGCATTCTCCGAGTGGCCGATCCGGCCGGAGCACTTCGACGGATCGGGTGATAGACGGCAATTGACCGGCAGCGGCTTACTGGACCGACACCGGCGGATAGGTGCACTTCCGCCGATAGATCTGATCAGGGAGTTTCAGCCCTCGTCGCTCGCGTGGGGTGGGCGCCGATCTTGACTGGACGATGCCCACTCGACGGGTTGGTGGCAAACCGTCAAGTTGTCACTGCCGGGTAACCCACCACCCTTCTCCGATCGATCTTTCGTGCGCAGTGGAGGATCGTTTGGGGAGCCTCGCAGGGCCCAGAGTCCGGGAACGAATGTCATCGGCGCTCCACCAACCCCGCGAACCAGTTCTTCGCGCGCGGCTGCTCGAAACCTTCGAGCATCCAAATTTGAAAAGGAAACTTCGCGACCGAGGTGAGAGCGCGTTTGCCGTCCGGATGGATGCTGAACCCAGACAGTCTAGCGGATGCAGGCGGGAGATCCAAGGACGACACGAGCTTTTCGGCTCCGGTCGTCACGCTCACCTCGTAAAGCTGCCACTCCCGATTCGGGTCTGTCGCGTTGTGAAAAATGCCGTAAACGCGGCGGCCATCCTTCGAGAAGTCGTAGACCATGAACCGGCGGGAGGACAGCGTCCGTCTGGACTTGCCGTCGGGCGAGATCAGGCAGAGACTGTTCCCCGCACTGTACAGAATCCAGTCCCCCGCCGGCGACCATTGCGTCGGGCCTTCTGCGTCCGCCAGGATCACGGGACCGGCGCCCGGCAGAGCTCGAATCTTCGCCAGCTTCGACTGGCCTTCGTTCTGGCGATCATACGAGAGCCACTGCCCATCAGGCGACCACGCTTCTCCATGTATGTTGTGGGCCTGGTCCAGCAGGATGGCATGGCCGCCAGCCGCGTTCGCCAGCCTCAGCCTGTCTGTATAGCCACTATCCACAAAGACGAACCGCGCCCCGTCCGGCGACCAGCGTGCTCCCTTAAGGTCGTAGCTGGTATCGACCAGGCGGCGCGAGAAGCCACCAGCGGAGGCCTCCTGGTCCATGACCGCCGCACCCACGTCGGCCTTACCTTGTGCAGAGAACAAAAAGTGCGTGCCCGACGGCGCCCAATCTGGCGAAATGTTGGTTCCTCCGTTCTCGACCAGCACGTGCACGGCGCCATCGGTGAGCCCGATTTCGACGATGTTCCATTCGTACTCCGCGGCCGAATAGACGATCTTCCTGCCATCCGGCGACACCGAGGAACCCTGGATCGTGAAACCCGCAGAATAGATGGTCTGCCGGCTGCCATCCGCGACAGCCAGCCGGATCAATGAGTCGGTTGCGCTGTTGCGCGCCACCAGTAAACTGCGGCCGTCCGGGAACCAGCTCGCGCCCCACACACCAGCGCCCATTCCGTTTTCTGTTCCGGTGTAGAGCTTTCGGGGCTTACCGGAGGGATAGGAAAAAAGCCAAACCGTCCCGTTGTCAAAAGCGAGATAGGAGCCATCGGGCGAGAAACACATGTTTGTCGTAGGCATGGTGGGCGCAAGCGGACCCGGCCAGAACTCCTTCGCCGTTCCCCCGTGAAGGGCAGCAAGCCAAAGCTTGCCGTCGCGCGCAAACGCCAGCGTTTTGCCGTCGGGGTGAATAGCGGCTGCTTCGACATGTTCCAGAACCAACTGCCCGGCGCCCCCGGAGGCCGGGATGGCCCACAGGCTGCCATCGGCGAAGTAATAGATGGATTCACCGTCGGGAGACCAGATTGGGGTATAACAATCCTTAGTCGATCTGGTGAGTTGCGCCGCCTCGTGCGCCCCAGCGCCGCGCGCGAAGATCTGTTGGACTCCATGAACCCTGGCCGAATAAGCGATGGTGTTCCCATCCGGCGACCATGCCGGGGCGCGCTCCTCGGTTTCTCCCGGTGCGACTCGCGTGAACTTGTACTGCGACAGATCCGGACCGGACACCGGTGTCAGGAGCCAGCGTAAGAATGATTCCGGCGGTCAGGCATGCGAGGGCACCCGCAGGGACCAGAAGGAGACGCTGCTGCCTGCGCACCCGCGTGAGGGGCCAGCGCCGCCTCAACCCCACTGGTGCTTTGCTGAGAGACGCTCGCGAATCTGCTTCAGCTCGCGATACAGGTCCCGCGTCGAGTCGTAGCGCTCGGCAGGATCTTTTGCCAGCAGCCGTTCGATGACCCAACGCAGCGGCAGAGGCACGCCGGCGGGCAGCGGCTCCGCCTCTTCGCGGATGATGGCCGTCATGGTCTCCGCTGCGCTGGGGCGCTCGAAGGCCCGCTTGCCCGACGCCATCTGGTACAGGACCAGGCCGAACGAGAATTGGTCCGACTGGAAAGTAAGATTCGGTTCCCCACGCGCCTGCTCGGGCGACATGTAACTGACGGTGCCGACCGTCGTGCCGGGGTCGGTAATGCTCATGGTCAGAGTGGAGGCATCCGCGCCAGTCTGCGCGTTCACAGCCGATTTGGCCAGGCCGAAATCAAGAATCTTCACCCGCCCCTCACGCGTGACCAGGATGTTGTCAGGCTTCAGATCGCGGTGCACGATTCCAGCCGCATGAGCCGCAGCCATCCCGTCAGCCAACTGCACCGCCATATCGAGCAGTTTGCGAAGATTCTCTGCCTGCCCGAGCGGTGAGCCCTCAATCAATTCCATCACCAGATAGTCCGGCCCGACATCGTAGAGCTGGCAGATATTAGGATGATTCAGCGAGCCCACGGCGCGCGCCTCGCGCTCAAATCGCTCCGAAAACTTCGCCTCCGAGACTTTAATGGCGACAAGGCGGTCGAGACGTGTGTCGCGGGCCTTGTATACTTCCCCCATTCCGCCCGCCCCGATGGGCGCGACGATCTCATAGGGCCCCAGCCGATTTCCGGGAGCTAAGGACATTGTGCGTTGAACGATTGTACCGCGCGACAGCGCGGCCACGGATTGAGGATGGGTGACCGGAATTGAGGTCGTCCGGCGTCGACTTGATGGATCACGCCCTACGCGCGGATGTGGCCGGCCGACAAGTTCGGGTGGGCTGTCGGCTTCCGCAGCGCGCAGGCGCGTCGCTGCGGCTTCGCGACCGGAAACAGTGTCCGATAATAGCGAATCTCGCTGGCGTCGACTTGACGTGTACTGGCGCGTCGAGAGCCGGAGCTTGTTAAGCAACTCGCCACGGATCTCAGATGAAGCCTGGGACACGCCAGGTCCGGCCCAACGCCGACACCCATGCAGCCATCATGCTCAGCATGGTTCACTTCACGGCCATCGTTGCGGCCGGGCTGGTTTGCCCAGCCACGCTCAGCGTCACCGGCACCGCGTCCCCCGTCGTGATCCCCGACGGCACCACCGCATTCACCTGATACAAACCCGTATATAGCGGCGCCAGCCCCCCATACTTCACTTGCGCCGCTGCCCCGCCGATGCTCACCGTGACCGCGTTCACCGTCCAGGACAGCGGCGTTGTCGGCGCCGGCGTCCCTTCCTGCACCGCCGGCGTCACCGCGCCCAGCCCCGTGCAGTAAATAACCACCTCCTCGCCCACCGCTGCCGGTGTCCCCGGCTGCGCCAGCGTCACGTTGTCGCTTCTCATGATCGCGCCTTGCCCCGTCCCCTGCTCGTTGATCGTGAAGATCCCCGGCTGCGCCGCCGCGACCACTAACGCCTGCGGTACCGATAACGTGTCCCCACGCTGCACCGTCAACTGATACTGCGTGTTCACCGGCACTGTGTACGGCACCTGCACGTTCAACTGCCCCGCGCTGGTGTACAGAATCGGCAGCGCCTTATCCCCCAGCAACACTTGCGTTCCGTTCAACTGCTGCGGCAACGGCGACTCATTGCTCTGCCCCGCTCCGTTCGACAGGTTCGCCCCGTATACGGTGATCAGTCCACCCGGCGCGATCGGCACCCCGCCCTGGTCGCTGGCCGCTTCCACCACTCCCTGCGCCGTTACCATCGGCGTTGCCGACGCCGGCGCCGACGCACTCACCACTCCGCTCAATGCCGTGGTTTGTCCTCCCACCAGGTTCCCGCCTTCCAGGACTAGCGCATCCACGTACATCACCACCGGCCCCGTCGTCGTCGGCGTCCATGTCCCCTGCCAGATCCCGTTGCCGATGTGCGTCATCGCTACCGATGCATGGGCAAAATACGTCGTCACCCAGGCATTCTGCCCGCCTGGCCCTACCAGGTTCCCGCACCCATCCGACACCTGTACGTCGATCGCCGTCGCCTGCCCCACCACTGCCGTGAAATTCGGCTGCGGAGACCGATACTGCATCTGCAACGCCTGCCCCGCGCACGCCGACGCCCCATCCGGTCCCATCACAATCCGATACCCGCGTTTGGCCGCCTCGTCATCGCTGGAATCGTCCGCGCCTACAGCGGACGCCGTGGAACCCGCCGGTGCCACCACGATCAGCACATTGATCGTCTGCGATGGCGAACCGTCCGAGAACTGCAACGTAACCCTCCCCTGCTGGATGCTCCCTGCCGTCAGATTGCTGAAGTCCGGAAACACCCGCACCGTCGTCGGCTGATTCGGCTGGATGCTGGCGTTGGTCGGCAGGAAGCTGAAGCCGCTTCCGATCTGCCCCGACTGGAAGTTGTTCACCTGCCCCGTCGGATTCCCTACCTGCACATCCTGCGATCCCGGTGTCACCCCCGCCACCCCGGTGAAGATCAGCCCGGCCGGAAACACTTGTGGACCCAAGCTCAACCCCGCCGGCGACACCGTCAGGATTACCGTCATCACTTGCGGCGTGTTGACGGCTGTCGCCGATACCTGGATCCGTCCGTAATAGGTCCCCGCTGCCAGCGTGCCCGGATCCACCGCGACAGTGACCAGCGACACATCCAGAAGAGGTGTTTCCACTGTGCCGCTGGAAGGCGAGATCTGCAGCCAGTTGCCGCCGGAAAGAGTGGTGGCCGTGGCAGTCCAACCCATCGAGCCTTGCCCGATATTGAGAATGCCGAAGTTCTGCGCCAACGGTACGCCGCCTTGCGCCACCGCCGTAAAGCTCAGGGCAGTCTGCGAGACCAGGATGATGGCTGTGGGTGCGCTCACCGACAAAGTGACCGGGACATTGATGCTGCTGCCCGCGCCCGTGATCGTGACCGCGCCGTTGTAGGTGCCGGCAGCCAGCGACCCCGGAGTAGCGGTTAAGGTAAGCGCAGCCGGAGACGAGGGCGTAGCGGCGCCACTCGTGGGTGAGATGCTCAGCCAGGAACCGCCGGAGGAAGTGGTGGCGCTGGCGGTGAAGGAAAGTGAACCGTCGCCGGCGTTCGAGACGTGCATTTGCTGCGTCAGAGCGCCACTGCCTTGGTTCGCTGTGAAGCTGACATTCTGCGCGTCCACCGTAAGTGCGGCCGGCGCTCCCACCCCTACCGCGAGGGCAACAGCGACGGTGGTGGTCGCAGGAACCGCATTGGGCACTGCGATGGTGATCGTGCCTTGGTGGTTTCCAATTGTCAGACTGCCCGGATCTACGCTCACCTGCAGAACGGCGGGAATGGACCCGCTCGACGGACTCACGCTCAGCCATGCGGCGCTGGATGAAACCGTGAAGGAAAGGCCGGCAACCGCCGTGAAAAGCGCGATAGTTTGCGCTCCGGGTACGACGCCAGATGTGGTAGAGAAGTTAAGGGCCGTGGGCGAAACCTGGAACGCCGCCGAGGCGGCAAATATCTCCCGGATTCGATTGTTCTCAGAGTCGGCGATGTAGAGGTTGCCAGCCGAATCAAATGCCACTCCCACGGGGTCATCGAGCGATGCGCTGGTGGCGAGCCCTCCGTCCCCAGAGAAGGCCGGCGCTCCATTCCCGGCCACCGTTGTGATCGTCCCGCCGGACACCTTCCGAATTCGATTATTCCCGGAGTCGGCGATGTAGAGGTCGCCCGCTGAATCTACCGCCACTCCCTCGGGGTAGTTGAGGAGTGCGCTGGTGGCGGGCTCTCCGTCGCCAGAGAAGCCTACAACGCCATTCCCGGCGACCGTCGTGATCGTCCCGCCGGACACCTTCCGAATTCGGTTGTTCTGAAAGTCGGCGATATAGAGGTTGCCGGCCGAATCGACGGCCACTCCGTAAGGGACATTGAGAGATGCGCTGGTGGCGGGCCCTCCATCGCCAGAGAACGAGGCATTTCCATTTCCGGCGACGGTGGTGATCGTCCCGCCGGTCACCTTTCGAATTCGATTATTGCCAGTGTCGGCGATGTAGAGGTTGCCGGCCGAATCTACGGCCACTCCATAGGGGATGTTGAGCGATGCGTTGGTGGCGGGCCCTCCATCGCCAGAGAAAGGGAATCCAGGTCCACCACCGGCGACCGTCGTGATCGTCCCGCCGGTCACCTTCCGGATTCGGAGGTTGCCAGTGTCGGCGATATAGAGGTTGCCAGCCGAATCTGTAGCCACTCCCTTGGGGATATAGAGCAAGGCGCTGGCGGCGGGGCCTCCATCGCCGGAAAAGCCCATAGCTCCAATTCCGGCAACCGTGGTGATCGTCCCGCCGGATACCTTTCGGATCCGGTTGTTCTCATAGTCGGCGATAAAGAGGTTGCCGGCCGAATCCGGGGCCACTCCATCGGGTTGGTTGAGGGCTGCATTCACGGCGGGCCCTCCGTCGCCAGAGTATCGATAGACTCCGTTTCCGGCGATCGTCGCGATCGTACCGCCAGATACTCTGCGAACCCGGTTGTTGATTGTGTCGGCGATGTAGAGGTTGCCAGCCGAATCTATGGCCACACCCTCTGGGTCGTAGAGCGACGCGCTGGTAGCCGGCCCTCCATCGCCAGAAAAGCAGCACCCTCCACTACCGGCGACCGTCGTAATCGTCCCGCCAGTCACCATTCGAATTCTGCCGTCGCCCGTATCGGCGATGTAGAGGTTGCCGGCCGAGTCTACTGCTACTCCCTGGGGGTATCTGAGGGATGCGCTGGTAGCAGGCCCTCCGTCGCCATAACAACAAGAGCCCCCTCCAGCGACCGTTGTGATTATCCCGCCAGCTACCTTCCGAATTCGGTTGTTATCCGAGTCGGCGAAATAGAGGTTGCCAGACGAATCCACCGCTACTCCGGCGGGGTAACTAGCGATGCACTGGTAGCGGGCCCTCCGTCGCCAGAAAAGCCCTGAGCTCCATTTCCGGCGATCGTAGTGATCGTCCCGTTAGTCACTTTCCGAATTCGGCTATTGTACTCGTCGGCGATGTAGAGGTTGCCGGCCGAATCTACGGCTACGCCGACAGGGTTGCTGAGGTATGCGCTGGTAGCGGCCGCCCCGGCACCAGAAAAACCGCTGCTTCCATTTCCGGCGACCGTGGTGATCGTCCCGCCAGATACTTTCCGAATTCGGTTGTTGTTCGAGTCGGCGATGTAGAGGTTGCCAGCCGAATCCACGGCTACTCCGTCGAGCGCTCCCTGGCGGAGGTTGATCGATGCGCTGGTGGCGGGCCCGCCGTCGCCTGAGAAGCCCGCAACTGCATTTCCGGCCACCACCGTCAACGCGCCGTTCGGCGAGATCTGCACAACGATGTTGTTCCCGTAATCCGCGGCGTACACATTACCCTGAACATCGACGGCCACACCTCCAAGGTCCCCCAGAGGTGCATTCAACGCCTGGATGCGGGATGTCGGGAAGAACCAAGTCGTGCCCGCAACGGTATCGATCACCTGCCCGTAAACCGGCGCGGCCCACGTGCCCAACGCCAATACGCATGTGGAAAGCATCATTTTCGACATCATTTACCTCACTGCGATCGCCACTGGCTGGTCGGTCTGCCCAACCACACCAGCGCAACCGCTGACGCCGCGTCCCTCGTCCTGGCCGAATTCAATACATGTTGCGAAGCAGAAACCGCACACATTGGAGAGCCGCCTCGAAAAGCCACCTGTCGTATCGACAATCGTCGTGAAGGATCTCGCCTCCCTGACGTCGTGTTTCGCCACGCAGTGCTGCCGGGGGCGCCGCGATTACCTGGTTTCGAACACCCGCGCCGATTCCGGAATGCTCGAAAGGCAACTGCCAGTGATAGACGGCCTCCACTTGAGGCCAGAGACCGACGGAGTGGCCACCGCCAACCCACCGGCAGATCCCGCCCGCCGGTGAGGCTGTGTCTGTCGTTGCCGCATACCCTCATGGCGCGTGCCCCCAAGGTCCGCGGTGCCTGAGCCGGGATTCTAGTCTTGCCACCCTGGCTGGCATCGATTATACATCCGACAGCCAATTTAGGAGCTGTTTTTCTCTTTCATCTCACGTTTCGCGCGGTTCCCGTTTTCTTTTCTTGCGATTGGCGGCGGCTTGAGCCTGCCTCGGTCGGCAGGCGGAGGACAATCGCGATTTTCGCTCGCCTGATCTCAATGCGCTGAACAAGCGCGCGGATGATTTCGCGCTTCGTGGCCCAGACTGGATCGTCCAATTGCGACTGCAGTGCCTTGTAACGACGTGTCAGCGCGCGTCAAGAGGTGGCGGGATCGGCTCCGTCAATGTAAACTGCGGATCAATCGCTCTCTGCATCACGCGGTGGGCCATCTCCCAAGGGCACCCCTGATCCTCCTGAGCTTCCTCACAGCCGGGTATTGACACGTCCTGGCTCGCCGGCGGAGCAGAGATCGACAGGGGGCTTGCGTTGCGCATTTGGTCGAGCGTTTGGGCGAGATAGCGCAACTTCACCAGGAACTGGCCGGTGTCCGTGTCGCGCCACAAAGAGAAGACGAGCGCCCCGCCAGGCGGAGTGTCGTCCGGTTGGTATCCCGGCAGCTTCCAGCTCAGGCCGAGCATACCGGACAGATTGGACAGATTCGTGTCGTGCCCGGACAGCACCAACATGGCGTCGCCAGGCATTCCCAAGGCGCCCAACGTGGGTTTGCCAGATGTGGCTTGTTCCATCGAGCGCAAAACATGTGAAAGAAGATTCGATCCGCGGGCGTGGGCCAGGTAGGGCGTTCGGCGCATCAGATCGGTGTACACCGCGTGCAGTTCGAGAACGCGGTTCAGGTTGTCACGCGTCAGCCGGCCCCATCCGAGCGCCTTGCCCGCAATTCCGTTGGCGTATTCCAGTAGCAGGTTTTCGCTGAACGTGGACCCAGTGGCGAAAGGGCCGGTCAGTTCGACGGACTTGCCCTTGAGGGATACACCGATTTCATCCCGTGGATTCACGCGGCCACGGAGGATGTACTGCAGAGCGTCGAGGGCCGCGCGGTGGTCGGCAATCAGTTTTTGCGGGTCGGAGCCGAGGCGGTCGCGTACGGCAGCCAGCGAACGTTGCGGGTCGGGAGTGCCGGCGCCGGAAAACAAGGGATCGCTCTCGCCCTGTGCTTGCGCATGGATCGCGATTGCACAACCGGGCGCAATCGATTCGGCGAGGGCGCGTCCGGTTTCGAGCGTCCGTTGATCCTTGTCGGCCCGAATATAAATGTGCGACGCGTCCTGGCATCCGTCCCGCCGGATCAGATGTTCGCCAGAGAGCCAGTCGCGGTAATAAGCGCCCATGAGGCCGATGAGTTCCCGCCCGTGTGGCGTGAGATTGCCGGGAGGGACGCCCCATTCGGGCCATGGCGCAGCCGAATACCGGTTAAGCCGAGGGGTATCCCAAGTCGGAGCGCGTACGCCATGGCGGCTGACGATCACAACATACACGAGCCGTGGCGCGGCGGCCAGCGGCCAGGCTGCTGTCAGCGCACAGAGTACAATTCCGACGAGCCGGTTACCTCTCACGATTGAAAGTGTACCGGACGCCACCAGCGTAATCGGTCTTGTAAAACTCGCGTTGATTGACGAAGATCGGGCTGCCTTGATAATAACCAAACACCTCGTTGGTGAGATTCAGGCCGTAGACCACCGCGGAGAGTCCTTTACCGATCCGGAAGCTGGCCTGCGCATCGAGCTGCAGGTGTGGCAGAGTGTATATATCGCCGCTGGGACCTTTTGGACCCAGTTCGCTCACATCCGCCGAGGTTTGGTACTCGTACTGGAAAATGCACGGTCCGTTGTAAGAGAGGCCGACGCGCATGGAAAAGCGGCCTTTGTCGTAGGTGGGGCTGATGTTCCAGGTATTGGGGGACTGCTGCTGCAACGCCGGGCTATCGAGACGGCCGGGAATGTGGAAGACTTTGGAAGCAGTCCAACTATAGTTGGCCATCATGCCGAGGCCATTCAGCAGGCCCGGCAGCCGCGAAAGACGCTGTTGGTAGGACACCTCGAAGCCGTATAGGTCGGCGTTGCTCACGTTGAGCCACTGCGAAACCAAGTCGCCCAAGTAGGGGCCGCTATTAGACGTGTATGAGGTACTGATCAGCGTGCCGGAGAGTTGCTTCGCGAAGAAGCCGGCCTGCAGAATTCCTGCGGGATTGAGATAGCGCTCGTAGAGCAGATCGTAGTTATTGGCATGCTCTGGCTTGAGCGCGGGATTGCCAAGCGCGATCGTGGCGGGATTGGTGGAATCGTCTTCCGTGACATACGGGACCAACTGGTAGGCGTCAGGTCGAGCAACGCCCCGGGCGTAGACCAGACGCAAGCCGGACTCGTTGTCTAAATTGTACCGGAGCGAAAGGCTGGGCAACGCATCGACGTAAGAGGGATTGTTGTGAGTGGGAGTCGGAACGCCGCAGCCCGTGGCAAGGACGCAGTTCGGGCTGCCCGCGGGATACAACGTCACGTTGTAGCCCAGCGTATCCATCTGCGTACCTTCGAAGCGGACACCCGCCATCACGTGCAGCTTGCCGAAATCCATCGTGTTCATCAGGTAGCCAGCGGAGATGCGTTCGATTATGTCGAACACATTAGGGTAACCATCAGCAGCGGTCTTATAACCGTCCAGGTACTTCGTTAGATTGGAAAGGGTATAACTCTGGATCTGGGTGAAAGCGGACACGGGGCCGAAGTTCCCTCCAAAGTAGTCGCCGCTTTGGTAATTGTTGCTGCTGAAGGTGCTTAAGAACTCGGTCATCGGATAGTTGGCTGCCTTCCAGCCGTCGTAGACGTCTTCAGTGGAGTTCTGGTATTTGTGCCCGTTGCGGATCTTGCCGCCGAACTCAAAGAGTCCAAAGTGAGAACCGATGTGGTAAAGGGTGGCATATGAGCCGGAGGCGGTGAGGTTCATCTGCGCGGTTTTTCCGGTGGAGATTGTGATGTCCTTGAAACCCCAATTGGAAGCCACCTGAAGCGGAGAATTGGGCCCATCGCAATTGTTGCCAAAGTGGGGGACATTGGGATTCGTTTGCGCCGTGGGGTCGTAGCCGCAGCTCAGTGAGGTGCCGAGCCAGGAGAAGTCGGCCTTGGGATTGCCAGCGGAATCGAGCTCATAAGAGTTGGATGCAGAGACTGCCCAAGTTACTGTCGAAGGGCCGAATTGCGTGTGGCCACCAAACGTGTAACTGCTGACAGAAGCGTCTGGCCGCTTGCTGGATGTGTAGAATTTTGGATTGCCGCTCAACTGCGGCTCGTAATACCACTTATCGCCGTAATCCCGAAGATTCGAATAGAAGCCTTTGAAGTAGATGCCGGTAAAGTCGTTGAACTTGTAATCGGTCGTGCCGGCATAGCCCCAACGGTTGCGATAGTAGCGATATTCACGGATCGTGTTATCGTCATAAATGGGCTTGGCGAAAGTGGAGGTGGGATCGATCGCCGGCTGCCAGTTGTCGATACCGCGGCCGTTATAGTCGAAGGATCCGCCAAAGAGGATACCGAGCTTCCGTTCGCGTCCAAAGCGATAGCCGATCATGCCGCCGTCCTCGGTATTCTCTCGGCCGTCGAGGATAGGGTTATAACCGCCAAGACCAAAGAAATTAAGTGTGGGGAACTCGCCGGCGGTGTTGGTTTTCATATTAACCGATCCGCCGATGCCGTCGCCATCCATATTGGGCGCCAGGGTTTTGTTGACCTCGACGGACTCAACCAGATCGGCGGGAAGCACGTCGAGCCTCACCTGACGCACGGTGGGTTCGGGCGATGGAACGGTGATGCCGTCGATGGTGACGTTAGTAAGGCGCGCTTCGGTGCCCCGCACAAACACGTAGACTCCCTCGCCTTCGATCCGTTCCAGAGTGATGGACGGGAGCCTGCCAAGAGCATCGGCTACGTTGGCATTGGGTAATGAGGTGATCACTTCCGCCGGCAGTACTTGGAGTAGGTTGTCAGCCATGCGGGTGCGGTTGATGGCTTCGTCCTCGCCGCGGGGCCGTTCCGCCGTCACAAGGACCTGGTCGGCTTGCGAAGCGACTTCCAAACGGACATCCATGCGCTTGAGTTCGCCGCCTGCCAGGGTGACGTCGGTCTCGAAAGGCTTGAAACCCACATAGGAGACCTGTATCTTGTAGCTTCCAGGGGCGAGGTCGGCAAGAGAGAATTCCCCGCGCTCGTCGGACGCCACAGCCAATCCCTTGGACCGCAACTGCACCTGCGCACCGTGGAGAATTGCGCCTGAGCTGTCGACGACTCGTCCGGCGATCACGCCCTTTGTATCGACCCCGGCGGCGGACGAAACATAGCCCGTTAGAACAAGGATTGCAACAAGGTGCAATCCGCTGGCCGGTGCAAAACCCATGAACATGCGCATAACAGTCCTCCCCTACGATTCCTTTTCTTTCGCAGCACAAGCGAGAGTGCCACAGCGGTATTAGAACAGGCTAGTCTGAGGGCAGTCTGAGGAAGCGGTCCGAATGCGGGAATTTTACCGTATCGTCATCGGATGTTAACACGCGCGATTCACAATCGGGATATACGAATCTTAATAGCCGAAGACAGACCGAATACCGCCGATCTGTTGCGCCGCGCACTTGAGACTGAGGGGCATTGCGTCCAGCTTGCCTATGATGGATATCGAGCTCTCAAGCTGGGAATGGCGGCCGACATCGACGTGATCCTGCTCGACGTCATGCTTCCCCGGTTGGATGGCCTAAGCGTGCTGAGGAGGCTTCGGGAAGCTCGGCTCCAGACACCTGTCATCATCGTATCGGCGCGTGACGCCGGGTCCGACATCGTGCACGGGCTGGACTGCGGCGCTGACGACTATCTCACCAAGCCATTCGAACTCAACATTCTTCTCGCACGGGTCAGAGCAGTTGCGCGGCGCGCTCAGGCGCCACAATCCAAGGACCTGACATTCGAGGATTTGAGACTGAACCCGGGCACCTACCAAATGCGCCGCGGCGACCGGACTGTGTCCCTGACGCGCACGGAGTATGTCCTCTTGGAAACACTGATACGGCGTGCCGGAATGGTCGTGCCGAGAGAGGTACTGATCGAAGAAGGCTGGGGAATGCAGTCCGACGTTAGCGACGCTAACCTATACTTCTTTGTGCGTTCTTTGCGATCGAAGATCACGCAGCCCGGAGAAGCCGAGCTTCTGCACACGGTCCGTGGCGTGGGCTACTCCATCCGGAGTGAAAGCTGTTGATGGCCTATCGTTCCATTTCACTCCGGCTCACGATCTGGTTCTCTTCAGTGTTCTTCGCGGGACTGGTTCTGTTTGGCACCGGCATGTGGCTCGACTTGAAAGACACTCTCACGTCCGGACGATCCCGGACGCTGGAGAGGCGTGCCGATCGGTTGGCCGACTTACTGAGCGAGACCCGAACCGAACCCCCTGGACAGCGCGCCAAAAGCTTTCAGGCATTCGCGGATGCGACAGGCGGGGGCCTGGTCGAGGTCTTCCAAACGAATGGGACTCGCGCTCTCCCTTCTCCGACTGAGGCCGCGCAGGCATTCCCGTGGCCGCGCGTCACACTGATCGATCACGACCGGTTCGCCGAGGTCACTTTCCTAGGGCAGCCATACCGCGTTTTGGTACATCTCTTCTCTTCGGGATCCGAACAGCTTGTGCTGTGCGCCGCGGCGCCGCTGGAGGGCAACCGTACAGTATTGCATGCCTTCTCCGCCGGGCTGCTGTGGGCGATTCCGGCGCTGCTGGCTATCTCAGCGCTCGGTGGATACTTACTAAGCCGAAGAGCACTCAAGCCCGTTGACCAGATTATCGCGGCCACTCGCTCGATCAGTGTCTCGAATCTGTCCGGGAGGCTGCCAATGACGGAAACGCGGGACGAGTTACAGCGGCTTTCGGAAACATACAATGCGATGCTCGCGCGACTTGAATCGGCCGTGAACGAAATCAAGCGGTTCACGGGGGACGCCTCGCACGAGCTTCGCAATCCCGTGTCGTTCGTGCTGACCACCGCGGAGGTTGCACTGCGGAACCAACAGATCGATGCCGCCAGCCAGCATGCTTTCGAACAAATTGTCGCGGAGTGCCGTAAAGCCACCCGGCTTCTAAAAGACATGCTGACGCTGGCACGCGCCGATGCCGGCAATTCCCGACTCGCCTTCGAACCGGTCGATCTGGTTGAGGTAGTGAAGGCGGTGTGCCACAAATCTCGTTCGCTCATTGATGAACGCGGGCACACCCTGACGGTGAATATCGAAGACGGTTGCCACGCAACTGTGTGGGGAGACTATTCCAGTCTCAACCGATTACTGTGGACTCTCTTAGATAACGCCGCGAAGTATACGCCGGCGCCAGGCGCAATCCAGGTGAGGCTGGCTGTCAGGGGGGAGAAGGTAACAGTCACAGTCGAGGATAACGGCATGGGAATCTCGGAGGCCGACCTGCCGCATATTTTTGGCCGTTTCTATCGCGCCGACCCATCCAGAAGCCAGGTCGAAGGTTCTGGACTGGGTCTCTCTATTGCGAGGTGGATCGCGGACGTCCATCATGCATCGCTTTCGGCCGACAGCAAAGAGAACGCGGGTTCCGCTTTCAAGATTGTGTTTCCCTTGCTCGCGGTTGACTCACTCCAACCAGATGAGTCTCCGGCTGAGGTCTCATCGACAAGCATGGATCGCGGCCTGTAGCACGATGGCCCTTTGTCGGACATCCTCAGCCCGGTGTTGTCTGGGAAGGCGCGACAGGTTACCTCGCGTAGCTTCGGTGTTGGCCGCATCGAACGATTCTTTAATGCCTTGGCACTCGCGGGTCAGTCCACGCCCGCGACAATGTCACCATAATCGGCTCCAAGGTTCGGGCGTTCGCCTCCGTCGGCACGCGGAGCACGACAGCAATGTTCTTTGGCGCGATGCCAATGCTCTGAACAGGGGAGCGGATCATTTCACGTTTGGCGGCCCAGCCCAGATTCCTCAGCGAGCGCCAATCGTTGGGGTTGTTAGAAGCTCAGCCCGGCGGCAGCGGTCAGAAGCGGCTGCCGGATCCAGCATGTGGGAAGGCGCTGCCGGAACGCGGCCTGAGCTATCACGACACGCCGTTTCGGACTGGGCATCTGACGCCCGCCAATCAGGCGGCGTGCTAACGAGGAAGCCGCGTCGGGCCAGGCGCAACCGTCACAGCTAAGCTTGGAATTACACTACATATCTGGAGGATCAAGTGTCAGCCGAGGACAGTGGCACTGCCATCTTATTTATCGTTTCTGGCGTCGCCGCCGTAACATACACGCTGTACCTGCGTGGCAGACTGCGGCGAAGCGAAGATTGGCGGGAGGTTACGGGTACGATCATCGAGTCCGCGGTCAAAGTTGAGACCGGGTTCAGCGAAGGTCCGTCCGCCCACTGGTGCCACGTGGTGTACGAGTACGTGGTGGACGGCTGCCGTTACACCGGCAAACGGGTCGAGTTTGGCGACCGTCACTTTTTGACCAAGAAGAAGGCACAGCGGCACCTGGTGCGTTATCCGCTGCACGCTCGCGTGGCCGTATACTTTGATCCGCTGCATCCTGCCGACTTGGTGCTGAAAAGGCAGATCGCATATCGCAGCCGTTACATGGTGTTGGGGATTGTCTTCCTGGTAACAGGCGTAGCGATTGCGGTGGTCGGCGCCATAAGGGAGCCCTAGAAACTGGTTGACGCAGCCCCTTGGAGAGCGGGGCGGCACGCAGGATTACCCGCAACTATTCGATTCAGCCACGGCGCAGCAGCGCCGCCAGATAGCTGAGCGCGCACTTGTCGCAATACTCAACAGGCCGGCGCGGACGCACTTGCCTCTACTCGCGGAGCGGATCGCCTCGTGAAATTTGACGGCCGGCAAGATTCCTGCGGGGGGCACGCGCCAACCGGAAGTTGGGCGGTCGAGTTGACGGGAAAAGCGCTACCCGCGGATCTCGCCAATCGCCGGATGCAGCCGAGGTATCGGCTTCCGGGGCGCGGACCATCGCTGGCGCGCCGCGGCCGCAAACAGTGTCCAGGCCCCTTGCGCCGCGTAGCTTTCGCGCAGCCATCAGAGAACCAAGAGGCTCGGACCGTATCGTTGCGGCGGCCCGTAGCCCGAGTAAACGCTCGCCATATTGAAATCGAAATGTGATTCCGGTGGTGTATACTGTAGCCCCAGAAGGAGGGCTGAATCTTGAAATCCCAGGAGAACTTCAAAAAGAGTTTCCTCGCTGATCTGGCAAAGCCGGGCGTTAGCGAAGAGCGGTTTTTCAAGCATGGGCAGATCGCCGACCAATACGGCGTCCCGGAGGCGCGCGTGTGGGAGTTGCTCGTTGCGTGGGCGGCCGAAGGGCTTATCGCTGTACGGTGCGAAGCGCAGTCCCGCGATTTGGACCCGTGGGAGACAGCTCGCGCCATGTTCTTTAACCGTACTGACGCTGGCGATATCCGCGTGCGCCTCCTATCCGCTGGCGCCGGGCTCGTGCAGGGCTTTCCGGGCGGCGAGGGTTAGGCAGCCAGCCCGTGTGCTTGAGGCCGTGCCACAATGAGCGTCAGGAGGGAGGGGCATCCGAGTGGAAATGCGCGTCAAGGTTCTCCGGGGTGTGACGATCTTTTGTCAAAGGAGCGGTTGCGAGCGGCCCGCCGCCTACCTATTTCGCAACGGAAGCGGTCCCATTGCGGCCTACTGCGAATCTCACGCAGAAGGCGAAGCCGATCGAAAGGGCATTGCTCTGCCGATGGACACAACCAAGACGCTGCTCGCTGGCCGGTAATTGATCCAGTACTTATTCTCTTTGCTGAAACATCACGGAGATCGCGAAGCCGCATCAATCCCCAGCAAATCCATCAATCGTCTAAACTGGGACTTCTCGTGGAATCTCAATCGGAACGTATCCCCGCCCTGATAGCCATAAAGCTTCTGCACACGGCGATTTGGCTTGTCTTCGCCGGATGCATCGTGGCGATTCCGTTCGCTGGTGCCTGGCGTCACTTTCGATGGGCGGCTGTCCTCACCGGGCTGGTACTGGTCGAGTGCGGAGTTCTCGCGCTGAACCGGGGCTGTTGCCCGTTGACTGATCTGGCGAGCCGCTACACAGAGGAGCGCGCGGATAACTTCGACATCTATTTGCCGCTTTGGTTGGCCCGACGCAACAAAACGATCTTTGGGACGCTGTTCGCTGTGGGGGAATTGTTCGTGCTCGGGTGGTGGCTGATCTCCCCGCGGTAAGGCGCTCTCAGTAGGGCGGATAGATCGCTGAACCAGACACCACGAAGTTGGCGATCACGAGAATGCCGCCCATCACGCTTACCTGGCCCACGGCCCCGCACTGCACGCAGCCGAGCACGCCGCCGAAGCGGCCAAGCATCACGTCAGGCATCACGCATAAACAAACTCAGCCGGTTTCGCAAACAGTCGGGCATGCTCGAAGTCGTTGGCGAACTCGGGCATGCCAGGCCTCAGCTTGCCAGCCAACTAAGTCGCCCACGCAGGGCTGGTTTTGAACAGGTAATCGGTCCATGCATAGCTGGTGCCGCTGCCGCCGGCTCAATGAACCACGACGATGTCCAGATCGGGAAGGCGGGAGGCCTCGATTTCGCCCGTAGGTCTAGCTTCCAGAGCATCAGCCGACCCGGCGAACGATATCTCAATCGGATAACTCGCTGGCCCGCGCTTACCAGCAAAGATCCCGATTTAGATTCATTGCAACCCAGTGAAGGTTGATGCTCTTGAAGAAAGGTCGCCATGGGCTCGGTGCGATGAAGGCCATATGCCCAACTGAACCCCAAACTGGTACGAGCGTGCCGCATAGATTAGCGGCGCTGGCGCGGGCCTGGAATTCTGCGATTGCCGCCCTTTGTTCTTGCCGGGATTTAAATCCAAAAGAGGGCTCCAAGGGCACGATGATGAGGTCTACACCATCGTGGTGGACGTGGGCTATCTTAAACCGTGGCACTTGGTCCGTCTCCTTTTGCGGTGATTTCTTACCCCATCGCGGTTTCGCCGCGATGGCGAGACGGCGTCGCGAAATATGCGTTGCATCGCATGCGCCGCCGTCCACGCTTGATCGCCAGCATGTTGGACCGTCCGGGTTGTGCCCTGGATTGACTCTATGTTATGCGAACCTCAATAGTTGGGCTGCAGGGGCTTCTCGTGACGTGCAAGAAGTTCGGCGCGGTTCTGCCGCAGATCCAACCCGGATGGTGCCGCCGGATACGGCTTGTCGCCCATCAACCCCTTCCAGAGGATACGGTTATACCGGGCGAAGTTGAAGCGGTCCTCCGCGCTGAAGTCCATCCCCTCCGTTGCTTTTGCCCAGTATCCTGCATTGTGAGTGGGACGCAGAAGGCGGTTCACCGACGAGGGGAAAGTGATGGGAAGCGTAGTGTTGGCCAGCAGTGTCGAGGGAGTCGCGGTGAAACTCCATGTGGTCTGATTCAGATCGAATACATCCGCCATCGGGACAGCCACCGCGTCATTGAGATTAAGCGGCCCGATGCCGAGCACATCTTCCATCGTGCGTATAAAATCCACGGTATTGTATTGGGTTGAAACCACAGCGCCCTGTTTCACATAGGGACCGACAATGAACGCGATGCTGCGGTGAGAATCGACATGGTCAGCACCGTCCTGGGAATCGTCTTCGATCACGAAGATCAACGTGTTGTTTTTGTACTGGCTATTAGCGATCTGCTGCACCAGCAGGCCAACCGCGTAGTCGTTGTCGGCCTGGTCTAACTCCGGGGTGTTGACGCCGTCGATCGCCGTAGAGAAGTTGCCCGTGTGGTCGTGCATGAAGCGAACAAAGCTCAACTGCGGTAGTCCGCCGTTGGCGTAGTTCTTGGTGAAGTCGCGCTGCCACTCGATGAAGCGGTCGTAGTCCGGGAAGCTATTGTCGAAACCACGGAAGTAAGGATCGGTGTAGGGCGCCAGTGCGCCATTGGTGGGATACGCGACCGTCATGCCGTTCGCGAAAGGATTTTCGACAAGCGGAATCTGCAATGACCCGTACGGCGCTGGCAGGGTCTGATAACGCGCGAGGTCGATAAAGAAACCGTAGTTACGAATAGAGAGTCCGGCCTTCAACGCGGCATTCCAGAGATAGCCGGTATTTTCCTGGTCCCCAGGGCCGTCGGGAGCCGAGGTGTCGGCCGTCCCTGGCAGGAGATCTGGATCCTGCGGATTCAGGGGATCTGCCTGCAACCGCGCCGCGAGCGTCGAAAGCGACACATTGATGTTACGATTCGTCCCCTCTGAATCGTTTGACAAGCCGCGGCCGGCGTAATTGACCGTTACCTGTTTCTCAACGACGTCGGGAGAGCGCGCCGAAACCGACCAGGGCCATCCATCCATGCTGACTTCGCTGCGGTCGTAAAAGTTATCCAACGTTACGAAGGTCTGCGCGAGACTATGCAGGTTAGGCGTCGTTGCCTGGCCGAATTCGGTGAGATCCGGATCGCCATTACCGACTGGCAGATCGCCCAGAATCTGGTCGTAAGTGCGATTCTCCTTGATGATGTAGATCACGTGCTGAATCTTGCTGCGAAGCGTTCCCATGGTGACAGCGTCCGCCGAGCTCGCGGTTCGGCCGAGATGGTTATTCCGCGCGACCTGCGCCGTCAGGGACGCCAACTCGCTCGTGGTCGGTTTGGGGAAACTCTGAAATCCGGCTTTGATCAACTGCAGATCATATTGGTTAGACGCATTGCAGACGGCCGTAGTCAAGCCGGGAATCGCGCCGCCATGGCAGTACCCGGTATTCGGGCCGGTGGGCGATTTGCCGTTCACCACGTACATGTACTCGCCATTGCCGCTCAGGCTAACCGAGTTCGGATACCGTCCCGTCGGAATCAGGCCAACCACGGTGGAGTTCCCGAAAGTATTGCTGAGATCGACCACGGCTACGTCATTCATGTTGCCGTTAGTAACATAGAGAGTCTGTTCGTCGGGTGACAAGGCAACACTGTTGGTGTTGTTGCCATTGAGGTTCGGCGTTCCGCCCAGCAGATGCGCAGGAGGGCCGACCGGAATCTCGGTCACCAGCTCGTTGTTTGTCGTGTTGATGACCGCCACCGAGTCGAACTCGTCTTCCGCCGCAAACAGCAGCGTCTGTGCGCCGTTCAATACCATCTTGTTGGGCTGTCCAGTAACCTTGATGCGCGCCGAAACCGTCGGAGTGCCAGTCAGATCGACAATGTCGATTTCGCGATCGCGGATGCTGGAGATATAGGCAGTCGAGTTTCCCTGAATCACAACCCACAGCGGATACTCGCCTCCAGGGACGCCCGAATTTGCAGGATTGATCTTTCCCGGACGCAAATCCAAATCACCGCTTTTCATCCACCCATTCAAGCTGTTCTTGAGGATCGAGATTGAGTCGTTATAGTAGTTCGCCACCACCAGCGTAGAGCTGTCCGGGCTGATCGCAAGTCCCGCGGCCTCGGGGGAAACCGCGAGGCCATTGCCGCACCCAATCAGCGCCGCGCACGCGGCAAGCTGGTGGCCCAGCGCGATCGGACTGGTCGAACGTTCCGCCCAACCCGCCAGCCCGAGATCGTAGATATGAACGTTATCGTCAACGCCGCCAGAAACATAGAATGTCTTGCCAGTAGGATCGAAGACAATTCCCTGATACGTGTTTGGGACCTTAATCACCTGTGTCTTGACGGGTTCACCGCTCGCGATGTTGTAAATGAAGACGTATTCGGTTGAATCGGCGGCGATCGGGTCGCCCTGATTCGGACCGGAGGTGGCGTTCACCAAGTTGTAACCCGAGGTTAGAATGAGCAGGGTTTTGTGATCCGGACTGGTAACCGTGGTGACCGCCTGTCCGGCGACATAAGACGGGAAATCCGCGAGCCCCGGATTGAGGGGTTCAAAACGCGCGCCGGTGGGCGCAGTGGGCGTGATCTGCTGACCTGAGTTCGGCAGTTCCTGTGCTTCTACACTGCCGGCTGCCGGCAAGCGCGACGGCCTGTCCTGAGCAGAGACGATGCTGGCGGAGGCCGCGGCGACCAGCCAAATGCAACAGACGGTCAGACGTACCATGGAAATCCTCCCGAATCCGGATGTTGTCATAACTGTGCTAATTTGTGATGAATTCCGAAGCCAACTTACCTGTCGAACTCGAAGGCTTCAACGAATTGCAACACAGCTTCGGTAAACTTGGGAACCGATGAACCTGCTGTTAATTGGGATGGCTGCGCTCGGTTTGCTGAGGGAAGCGCCGGCGCCGGACTTCCAGGGAATCTGCTGCGCTGATTTCCCTCGAACACCTTCTCGGGGTTAACCCTTCCGCGCCGACTGACCCCCTGACTCAGAACGATAACTTGGCCGATAGCTGAAACTCTCGCGGCGTGCCTCGTCCCGTCGCATAGTTGCTGATGGTGGTGGTAATGGTGCCAAAGTTGGTCTGCGAGACGTCCGCATTGGGGGCGCCATGCTGAGCGCGATTGAGGACATTGAACATATCGACCCGAAAGCGCACTTTCATGCGCTCGGCAAGCGAGACATCCTTGGCTAATGCGAGCTCCACCTCCGAAATGGCTGGGGCGCGAAAGTCATTGTGGCCCAGATTGCCGAAGGTCCCAGCAGCGGGCGTGGCAAATGCCGCCGGGTTTACCCATTCCTTCGGAGTGGACCCGTCCGGCGGAGTGAGCGGGACGCCGTACGCATAATTCGGGCGTTCTTGGCCGCTGATCGCGTAGTCTCCCGGAACCGACGAATTGGAACGATCAATGGTGATATTAAAAGGAAGCCCGGTCTGCGACGTTCCGATTGCGCTCAGCGTCCAACCGCCTAAAACCGTCCGCACGACACCAGGCGTGCTCAGATAGTGCCTGCCGGCTCCGAATGGCAACTGGTAGGCGGCGGAGAGATTGAATAACTGGCGGACATCATCGTCGCTGCTTCCCTTATCGCACGACCTGCAGAAAGAATCCTGCGGTGTGTCGGATTCCCCGCCGCCAATGCTCCCGTCGTTGAGCGAATGAGACCACATGTAATTCGCCGAAAAGAGCAGTCCGTTCTGAAAGGCTCTGCGAGCGTTTAATTGGAACGCATGGAAGGTGCTGTTCCCAGCGTCGCCGCGCCACGAAACCGGACCGAATGCCGGGTACGGTGCAACGCCTGTCTGAGGATTGACCAGGTTCGTGTAGGTGGTTGTCAGAACATCCGTTCCTTTGTTTCCAAGATAGCTGGCGGTTCCCAAGATATTGAATGGCAGTTTTCGCTGAACCGACGCGGTCCAAGACGCCACGTAGTCGTCCTTCCGGTTGCGATCCAGATCGCGTGGGGAGACCACGCCCAACCCTCCAGCTTCCGCGTACTGAAGGAACGGAATCAACGGGTAGGAAAGGGTGGGAAACGCGGTGTTGCTGAAGGAGTAGCGGTCGATGGTATTCGAGATCGGAAGGTTTTGGTCATCTTCCTGACCGTCCGTGTGGTAAATGCCGGCTCCCGCACGTAGCACCGTGTCGCCGTGCGACCACGCGATGCCTAGACGCGGGTCGAAATCGTCGTATCTGGGATGAAAGAACGAATCGGTTCGAGGGCAGTACCCGCCGCAAGTGCCGAAATCGAACGGGAGATCGTCGTCGCCGATGGCATGCAGGGCGTTGAAGAAGTTGTAGCGGATTCCTGCTGTGATCGTCAGATTGGGAGTCGCTTTCCATTCGTCCTGCGCATATCCCCAGTACTGAGTCTTCCGCTGCCGTACCAGAGGCAGGATCGCAGTGTAGGAAGCGGAGCCCATGTCGTTGTCCTGAAAATTGGCAATCGAAGTGTAAGTCAAGGTTCCGCTTTGCGAGGTACCCTGGTTGAGCATTATCCACCGTGTTTCGAACCCGAACTTGATAATATGTCTGCCCTTTGCCCAGGAAAGGTCGTCTATGAAGTCGAAGGTTTTCGACGGATAGTCGGTAGTCGAAGATCCAGTTAGTGAGCTGAGCCCGGACACGGCAATTCCGAACGGAACCGGCGAAATGCTCGCCGAGTGGTAGATCGTTTGATTTACCCCAAGCCTTACCTCGTTGATCAGTGACGGGGTGAACACATGCGACAGTTCCACGACTCCGTTGTTGAATTTGGTATCGTACAGCGTTTTGACCATAAGCTGGCCGCTCGGGATCGACTCGACTGCCTCATCCGCATTAAAGCGAACAAATGCGGTTGAGCGATCGGAAAAATAGTGATCGAGCCGGAACATTCCCGAATCTTCGTTGTCAACTTGTCTGCCCGATGCTTTGTACTGCCATACGCTGGGACTGGAGGTCGCCGCCGTACCAGCGGGATAAGCCTCCAGGATGGAAGCCAACACCGGCGAGGTAAGGGCCGCCTGCGCCGCAAAGGATGGGCTCGGCACCAGCCCAATCTGTGTTCCATCCAGTCTCTGCCGCAAGCCCTCATAGTTGACATAAAAGAAAGTCTTGTTGTACGCGATGGGCCCGCCAAACGCCGCCCCAAACTGATTCAGCAGAAACGGGTCAGGAGAAGCTGCGTCAAACGGCGAGCGTGCGTCGAGGGCATTATTCCGGAAATAATCGAAAACCAGCCCGTGAAAAGTATTCGTGCCGGAGGGTGAGGCGACGGACACCTGGCCGCCCGCTGTGCCGCTCTGCGTGTCCGCGCCGAAATTCTGCGACTGCACCTGAAATTGGGCGATGGAATCGAGAGGAATGTTCAGGCGCATGTACTCCCGCTGCTCCTGATTGTAAACAGCGGTCGCGTCGACACCGTCTAGCGTCAGATTGTTGTCATCCAATCCGTGCCCCGCGAAACGAATGGTTCGTTGATCGCCGGCGCCGTTGTCGATAGCGCCGGGCGCGAGCGCGGTCAGCGTCGCCCAGTTCCTGCCGTTGATCGGCAAGTCGCTCACCTGCTCGCGCTCGATGGCGGCGCCCATCGTGGCGTCCACCTTGTCGAGTTCCACCAGAGGCTCGGTCACGGTTGTCTGCTGCTTTTCGCGCGCCAGTTCCAGCCGGACGTTCAGAGTCCTGGTCTGTCCGACCAACTGCTCCACGCCCTCCGCGGTAAAGACCGAGAAACCGGTCTTGAGAAACCGGACTGAGTAGACGCCAGGCGGAAGGCCGGGCAACTCATAACTGCCCTGTGATGTTGTCAGCGTTTCTCGCCGAAAGCCAGTCGTGTTCTCGGTGGCACGCACAACAGATTGGGGGACCCGGTTGCCCTGCTGGTCGGTAACGGTACCCGTGATGGCCGTACGGTCCACTTGCGCTTGCAAGGCGATCGGGAATAGCGGCTGAAGAAACACTAGCAGAAGAACTGGCGTGAGGAGATGGGAGAGTTTCATGGGTTGCATCGAGTTTCCCATCTTTTCATTGAAGCGAAGATGAATAATCGGTTACGGGTCGTCATCCGTTCACGAAAAACTCGGGCTCGCTCCGCGAGGCGGCCCAAGTCGGCGGGCGCGCGGCGCACCAATAAAGAACCGTGCCACAGCTTCCCCTGTGGCACGGTATAAGGCCCGTCGAAAGTGAGCCTACTGAGTAACCGGTGTCGGGTTGGTCTTGGGACGCGGATTAAAATCGGCCGGTATGTTGTTAGGTATGCCCAACTGGCGGTCCGTCGTGAGGATACCCAGGTCCGAACAACCGAGGCCAGTGACTTGCGGGATCCTCGTTACGTAGCTCGGGGCCACGACGGCGTAGTCTGGCCCCAACGGAGCGGCCAGCCCCATCAAGCGTGAAACGCTGAATGCGTCCGTCAGGGCCGATATTCCAGGCGTGATCGCGTCCTGCGGTCCCAGGTCCTCCTGGCCGAGCAGGGCGAGGCCAAGATAGCGCCCCAGCAATTCGTCGGGCAATGTTGCCAGGGGCGGAAGACCGAACACAGTGTCGACAAATTTCACCACCGATGCCTGGCTTCCCTGATCGTGAGAGATATAACCGAGCTTGGCATAGGGAGAAATCAGAATCAGTGGCACGCGTGGTCCAAAACTGAGCGCGGTTTTGTCGGGCCCAACATTGACGATCGGCGGCTGGACGTGGTCATAATCGCCCTCGGAATCGTCCCAGGTAATAATGATTGCGCTCTGTCCCCAATAAGGGCTGTTGGCAATCGCGTTAACGGAGGTGGCCACCATGGCTTCGCTGATCTGCGCATCGGAATAGGCGGGATGGTCATCGTCGCCCAGGAAGTTCTTCTGGACCGTCGGATCCGGATTGGCCGGGGTAATGCTCATGGTATTGGTATAGCCGCCCTTCACGTAGAAGACGCCGCCGGATTTCGGCAGGCTGGTGTTCTGAAGGGCCGCATAGAAATCGCCCAGTCCATGCAGTTGAGCGCGAAGCGCGGGAGTGTTCGCAACATACCCAAAGTACTGCGGACCGTTGTGATGGGTAATGTAAGATGCGTGCGATCCGTTCGCGGTCACCGGCCCGGCAGTGTCGGTGGACTCCTTATCGAATCCCTCCTGGTACCAGGCGAAGGCGACTGCCGGTTGCGACAGCTTGCTGAGGAATGCCACGTCATCGGGAACGTCCACCAGGTCCGTGGAGGCGCTCGGATCGGTCGCGGTAACAGTGCTCGCGGTGCTGAGCAGCATGGAAAGAGGAAGCGTTGCGTACGTCAGATTCGACGCAGTAACGTATCCGGGATAGTCGGTAGGGTTCACCGGGAGCGGGCTGGCCGACTTGTCCGAAGGCGATCCCCAGAACGGATCGTCATCGACCAGCAGCGGCACAGTGGCTGTTGTGTTCGTGGGGTGCAACGCCCACTGCGTTTGGCCGGCTTGCGCTCCAATAATGCTGAGATTGCCCGGCGTGGACGGTCCGGTCATCGATTCGAAGATGTTGTCGTAGAAAGCAAACCGGTCGGCATACGCCCACAGCAGGGGAATGGTGTCGCAATCCTCGTGAGCCATCGACAGTTCGCCCATCTGCTTGGCCTCGAGCGACGGGTTGCCAGTTGGGCTGTATTTCAACTCCTCGGTGGTCGCGAACTTGTCCATCTGGGCTACGCCGTTCTGGACGTCCATCTTTGCGATGGTGAGGGGGTGGGAGTGATCCATGTCATCCGTGTCGGCGGCGTACTGCGCCGGGCCGATCAGGAACGGCGAAATCGTACTGGTGGTTCCGTCCGTATTCACGATCGTTTGCACAAAGCCCGGAGTCGCCGACACTGCCTGGCTGTACAGCCCGTTGACGCCGGGGAAGGTGCCAAAATAGGAATCGAACGACCGGTTTTCCTGATAGATCACGAACACGTATTTGATGTTCCGTTGAATCAGACTCACCAACTCTTCTTTGCTGATCACCGGTTCGGGCCGGAGCGATTCGCGGCGCTCGTGGGCCTCGATCGCCGCTTGCTCGTGCGCTTCGAGAAAGTGCGCCCGGGCGGCGTCTTTCGCGGGAACAGCGACTTTCTCCTGGGCCAGTCCCGCGCTAAATGGCTGCAGGACCAGCAGCATGAAAATTTCAATTGGCAACACTTGAAGCCGTTGACGTGCCATCTTCTGCTCCTGTTAACTGCAATGATTTACAAGGTACGGAAAGACAAGGCTATCAGGCTCATGTGTCGGAATATTGACACTTCGAATGATAAGTAGGTTTCAGAAACGATCGAAGCTGTATGATCCGCTACCCCTGGGACTAGGAAGCGTCAAGCGATCTTCAGCCACAGCATAACTACCCTCCAGCACCGGGCGGCCGCGGAGTTCCAGCCGGATGTTGTTGCCCTCGATTGAGTAGCGCCCACGTTCGGCGCGCAGGGTAGTGATCCAGACAACCTTCCCATCGGGGAAAAAAGAGACCCGCGCGGGATACTTATTGCCATTCCACTCGCGCGTAGTGCTCCATTCGCCGATCAGCGGATTCTTGCCATCGGGAATCTTGCCGAGCCGGGCCAATTCCATCGACTTGCCCGCCGCTTCATCCTCGATTCGCGCCCGATCTTGGCTGTCCCACTCCACTTCCTGCTTCTCCTCACCCTTCTTGGATAGAAACAGGATCGTATCGGTTCCAACCAGCCGGTATCTGCCTTCCGAAATTGCGGCCGAGTACGAATCCAGTTCATTATCGGCGTGAAACTCGAAGACGGCGCTTACGCCGGTGGGCGAAACTTCGCTGGAACGCCATCGGCCGACCAATTTATTCTGCTGAGACTGCCCGATCGCTGGGGCAACCGAAATGGCAAACAAGATGACTGAAAACACCGTCTTCAGGTTTCTGTGCATACCTAACCGTTGTTGCAGTTTAGCGAACGAATGTTGCGGCGGCGTTACGGTAGAGACTCAATTTGAAGAAGAGTGGATTGCCGCGAGGAGCTATTGCGAACGGCCAGCCGATCACTAATGCCGGAAGCCGGCCCGGACACCGAGTGCAAGGATCGCGCCACAGCCGCACCGCTCGTCGCCGCAGCTCTGCCTTTTGTCCGCCTTCTCTGCCTTCCGTCCAGATCACCAGGGCCCGTTTCGGGCTTCGTGTCTTACTCTGCTTGCTGGGAGGAGACATGGATGGGGCAATTGGTAAGCATCGAGAGCGTGAGCAAGCGTTACGTTCTGGATCACAGTTCCGTAACGGCGCTCGACGGCGTGTCGGCGCGGATACACCGGGGAGAATTCCTCGCCATCGCGGGACCGAGCGGGAGCGGCAAATCGACGCTGCTGAACCTGATCGGTTGTATCGATAGCCCATCGAGCGGGCGGATTCTGATCGATGGCGCCGAGACCACCGCGTTGCGGCCGGCTGCGTCGGCTGCCCTGCGCAGAGAAAAGATCGGCTTCGTATTCCAGACCTTCAACCTGATTCCGGTCTTTACCGCCGCGGAGAACGTCGCCTACCCGCTTTTGCTGCGGCGGATGGCGGAGAGCGAGCGCCGGCGGCGGGTGGCCGAGGCTCTTGCCAGCGTCGGATTAACGGAGCGCTCCCGGCATCGGCCGGATCTCTTGTCGGGAGGCGAACGGCAGCGCGTGGCCGTCGCGCGGGCGATCGTGCATCGCCCGGCGCTGATCCTCGCAGACGAGCCTACGGCCAACCTGGATTCGAAAACCGCGACGCAACTAATCGACCTGATGCGAGATTTGAACCGGAAGCTCGGCCTGACGTTTCTCTTTTCCACGCATGACCAGCGGCTGCTGGAGCGGTCGGACCGCGTGGTCCGGCTCTGCGACGGGAAAGTAGTCGAAGATACGGGCGAGCAGGAGGTGGGCGATGGGCAACTTTCCGCTGCGGGCGCCTAAGAATGTCTTGCGGGCCGGGTGCCCGGCAGGCCTGCAAGTTTGGTCAAGGAGCTGAACGATGCGCCAATTTCTGTTGCTGGCATTTCGAAACGTGTTCCGCAACCGGCGCCGCACGGTGATGACGCTGCTGGTGGTGTCTGGCGGCGTGGCCGGCCTGCTGCTGGTGGGCGGATTCTTTTCCTTCATGTTCTGGGGACTGCGCGAGAGCACGATCCGCAACGGGCTCGGACACCTGCAGATCTATAGCGCCGATTACTTCCGGCGCGATGAGGCGCACGCGCTCGACAACGGCCTCGACGACTATCGGCGAGTGGCCGGGTTGGCGGCTCAGAACCCGCACGTGCGAGGCGTCACGGCGCGCATCGAGTTCTACGGCATGGTGTCGAACGGCATGAAATCGGCCGTGTTCATGGGCACGGGCGTGGATGCGGGCAAGGAAAAGAGCATGGGCTTCGAGCCAAGAATCACCGCCGGCCACAACCTGGATACAAACGCGGCCGAATCCAACCAGGCGCTGCTGGGCGTGGGGCTGGCGCGTTCCATGAGCGCGAAACCCGGCGACAGCCTGACGCTGCTCTCGGTCACATCCGATGGCGCGCTCAACGGGATCGATATCGATGTGGCTGGGATCGTGACCACCGGTTTCAAGGAAATGGACGACCGGCTGCTTACCATTCCGCTGGCGGTGGCGCAGCGGCTTTTGCAGAGCCCACGCGTCACGAAACTGGTGGTCGGTTTGGACGATACCGAAAACACCGACGCCGTCTACGCAGTGCTTCTTCCCCAGCTCGCAGGATTGCACCAGCAGTTTGCGGTAAGGAAGTGGATTGATCTGGCCGGCTATTACAAACAGGTGCGCCTGATGATGAGCGGGATTTTTGTCTTTCTCGGCGTCATCGTCTTCTTCATGGTCGTCATGTCGAGCGCCAACACGCTGATGATGGCAATGTTCGAACGCACTCGCGAGATTGGAACCATGCT
The DNA here is from genome assembly GCA_963761855.1 of Bryobacterales bacterium. Taxonomy (GTDB): domain Bacteria; phylum Acidobacteriota; class Terriglobia; order Bryobacterales; family Bryobacteraceae; genus Bog-375. The sequence goes on from CAVXJY010000109.1 coordinate 58,020, forward strand.
GGCGATGGGCACACCGCGCTCGTGGATGATGGGGCTCTTCGTGGCGGAAGCGGTGTTCACGGCCATACTGGCCGCGACCCTCGGCGTGTCGGCTGGGATTGGCATGGGAGCGCTGCTGAATCGCTCCGGCGTCGTGCTGCCGCCGCCGCCGGGCACCACGGCGGGGATGCCGCTAAAGGTCATACAGGAGCCGGCACTGATGGCCGGCGCGGCGCTGCTGGTGCTGATCACGCTGGCGGCGGCGTCCCTGATGCCGGCCGTCCGAGCGTCTCGTTTGCGAATTGTGGAGGCCCTCAGTCATGTCTAAAAGGCTCGTTTGGTTGTTTGCCGGCTGCGTCTCGAGTGCGGCGGCGTTGTCCGGGGCATCGCTGTCGGACACCGATGCGCAGGCGCTGCTGAAGCAATCCGACGCTATGCGCAACGGATGGTCCAGCTATGTGGGCCGCGTCAAGATCACTAACTACGAATCCGGCAAAGCGGATGAGGAGCACTTCTATCAAGTCTCCCAGAAGGGGGTGGATAAGACGCATGTCGAGTTTCTCAGCCCCAGGGAGAAAGGCACCTTCCTGCTGATGCTCGGCGACGACATGTGGGTCTACTTGCCGGACACCAGCCGGCCGGTGCGGATCACGCCGCTCGAACGCTTGACGGGCGATACATCGAACGGCGACGTCGCGCGCACCAATTACGCCTACGACTATGACGCCTTGTATCTCCGCCGGGAAAAATGCGGCGAGACCGAGTGTCACGTGCTGGAGCTGACGGCCAAGCGGAAAGCTTCCACCTATCACAAGATCGAGTACTGGCTGCGGGTAGCAGACGCACGGCCGTTGAAGGCCGAGTTTTATCTCACTTCGGGCAAGCACATCAAGTCCGCGACGTTCGACGAATACCGCTCCGTGGGCGGGACCACGCGCCTGGTGCGGATGACCCTCTACGACCAGATCCGCAAGCAATCGCACAGCGTGCTGCGAGTATTCCGATTTCCAGCCGAGGGAACTGCCCGACAAACTGTTTCATCAGGGCAGGCTGGACCGGTTCTAGGAGGCGTGGCATGAACGTTCGGTTGCTGGTTCTGGTGCCGCTGCTCTACGGACCGTCCTTCGCGGACGACCCGGACTCCGCCCCCGACAAGCCAGCCAGTGAAACCAGATATTCGCTTTCACTGACGGACGAAGGCTCATTCGCCGCCGGCCTCCGCGTGCCCGGCGCCGATGCGGGCAACTTGTCGCTGCTGGAACCTTCCTTCGCTTACAAATATGGTGACCGGTGGCGATTCTCCACCAGCCTGGCGGGGTTGGCCGAAACACAGGGCGGAACGCACGAGCAGGTGCGCGTCCGGGAAACGTACGTGGGCTTTACGGCCGGCGATCTGGACCTGACCGCCGGGAAGCGTCTGCTGCGGTGGGGCGCCGGGTATGCGTTCACCGCTACCGGCGTACTCGATCCGCCGCGTGTGGCGACCGACCCGACAGACCGGCTCAACCTGAATGCAGGCCGTGAGATGGGAGAGGCGGACTGGATCGCCGGGAAACAGGAATTGACCTTCGTGTGGGCCAGCGCCGGACTGGTAGACAAGCGTCTGCCGGGGGAGCGCGACACGTCCGCGTTTCGCTATGGGGTGATGGTCGATGGGTTCGATACTTCAGTGATCGTCGCCCATGACGGCGGCGGCACTACTTTGGCCGGGGCGAATTTCACGGGCGTGCTCGGCGATGCGGTCGAGATGCACGGCGAATTGGCCTGGCGGCAAGAGGCGGCCATTCTGCTGGGAGGTAAATATACGTTGCGGTCGGGCATCTCGGCCATCGCGGAATTCTACACGCCTCCGAACACGGCCTACTACCGGCCCATCGGGATGCCGGCCTCGGTGGGCCGCCAGCACTACGGCTTCCTGCGCGTCAGCAAAGCGCGTCTGCGCGAGTTGCCGGGCTGGAAGGAATGGGACGTCACGGCGTCCCTGGTTTCCAATCTAGACGACGGCAGCCGCATTGGTGTATTCGATGTTGGCCGGCGTTGCAGCAACCGCTTCTACGCGTATCTGCACGCGCAAACACCCGGCGGAAAACGGGGCCGGTCGGAATTCGGCGCCATCCCCTACTCCGCGCTGGTGTCGATCGGCGTTACATTTCAGATGTGAGGCCAGAAGTGTGAGCGATCGACCGATGCCCATTGTCAGCGATGCCGGCCCGCTCAAGCTGCCGCGCGGATTTATCCCGCGTGTCTGCCTAGTTGCGGCTGCGGCCACCGTCGCCAGCGGGTTGATTCTCATCAGCTTCGAACACGCCTCGCGCTTCTCCGAGATACTGCGGGATTTCGAGATCCCGCTGGTTTACTCGTACTCGATCGCCGTTCCCTCGGCGGTGCTGCTGTATTTCTTAGGGCGCGGAGCCTTCGTTCGCCGGCGGAGCCTCCGCTTGCTCAGAACGATTGGCGTTCTGGCTGCTACCAACACGGTCGGCTGCCTGTTCACCGGAGTCATACTGGCCGCCCTCCAACTCGACCCTTGGGGCCACTATTGGTCCCGTTTACGTTTCGCACTGATGTTCGGCATGGTGATCACCCTCACCTTTGGATTGGGCATGGATTTCTACGAGCACGTACGCACCCGCCTGGACCTGGCCACGCTGGAAGAGGAGCGGGTCCGTAAGCTCGCCGCCGAGGCTCGGCTATCGTCGCTCGAATCCCGCATTCATCCGCACTTCCTCTTCAACACGCTCAACTCCATCTCATCCTTGATTCCCAAGGACCCCAAACGAGCCGAAGACGTGCTGGGGAAGTTCGCCGCGCTGCTGCGCTTTTCGCTCAACGCGAGTCAGATGGGTCTGGCTCCGCTGGGACAGGAGATGCAAATCGTACGCGATTACCTGGAGATTGAAAAAACCCGGTTCGATGCCCGGCTTCGCTATTCAATCGATGTTCCGGCGGAGATGGAGAACATCCGCATTCCACCGCTCTCGCTGGAGACGCTGGTAGAGAACAGCATCAAGCATGTGATCGCACAGCGGCCCGCCGGCGGCGAAATCCGCGTCCGCGCCGCCGCCTCGGAAGGGCGGGCCGTCCTCGAAGTGAGCGACGATGGACCCGGCTTCGCGCTGGACTCGGTTCCGCTCGGGCATGGGCTGGCTAATCTGGCCGCACGGCTGGCGTTGTTGTTCGGCGGCGATGCCCGGCTCGAAGTCGCGCGCAATGGGAAGCTCTTTATTACGCGGATGTCCTTTCCACAATGATCGCCATGCCGCTACGCGCCTACCTGGTGGATGACGAACCGCTGGCGGTGGAGCGCCTCGAACGGATGCTCGGCGAAGAGCCGTCCGTGGTTATCGCGGGCCGCACTACCGATCCGGCAGCGGCGATCGAGTTCCTGAGCCGCGAAGCGGTCGACGTTCTCTTCCTCGACATTCAGATGCCCGGCATGACAGGCTTCGATTTGCTGGCCCGGCTTCCGGAGCAGCCCGCGGTGATCTTTACGACGGCCTACGACGAGTATGCCTTGAAGGCCTTCGAAGTGAATTCCATCGACTACCTGCTGAAGCCGATCGACCCGGAGCAATTGCGGCGCGCCCTGGGCAAGCTCGAACGGCTTCGCGGCGGGGTCAAACCCGATTGGATGCGGCAACCTGAGCTGCGCACGTTTCTGGAGGGCTTGGCGGCTACGCTGCGGTCGCCGGCCAGCGGCTACCCGGAGCGGATCGCGTCGCGCGTGGGCGAGCGAATCCACGTTGTCGAGCTAGCTTCGGTGACGCATTTCGTCGCCCAAGCAAAGCTCACCTATGCGGTGGTGGATGGCCACAATCACTCGGTCGATCACAGCATTGCGGAACTCGAACGGAAACTCGACCCGAGGCGCTTCGTGCGCATTCATCGCTCGATCCTCTTAAATCTGGACTGGGTCGAGCAGGTCAATTCACGTTTCGGGGGGCAGATGGCAGTGTGCCTGAAGGATACTGCGCGGACCCAATTGCCCGTGGCGCGAGATCGGGCGCGTGCTCTAAAAGAGCGGCTGGAATTATAGGCAGCCGCACGAAATACACGAGTTTGTTTGGCCGCGGACGACACTCGCCTTGCGTGAGTCGCCGGCCCGGAAGAGGGCCCACGGGGAGGCGGATTGCGTTGACCGTATCAGTGTCGTTAATGCGCCATATCGGCCGAAAGCTTTAGCACCAAGTTCAGACTGTGGGTCAAGACCTATCCGGCCGCCAGAGTCGCAGGCGCCCGCGCACAACCAAGCGGATTAAGGCAGTAGATGCGTGTGGAAGAGTGTGGAGATGCGGCGGCGGGCGTCCAGGGTGAGGACGTTGGGCATACAGACACCTCCGGTCTCGCCGCGGTTCTCACATCTAAGGACAATTGTGGCGCGGATTCTCCATTGCCCAGCCGTAATCGATGACGAGGAACGGGTATCCGCTCGCCGATGCGCTTTTCGACCAGGATCGATACGTCCAGCCTCGGCGTCCGACTCACCCGCGCATCGACTACTCCTTCAGTCCCGCCAGCGCCCTTATCGCCTCCGCATATCCGGGCCGTAACTCAATCGCTTTCCGATACGCTGCCGCAGCTTTGTCTTTGCGGCCGATCTTCCGCCAAGCCTCGCCAAGACTGAAGTAATTCTCCGCCGTCGGGTTCTTCCGAACCCCGGCCTCCAGATCCGCCATCGCCTTGTTCATGTCAGCGGCCGGGCCCGGAGTCTTTAGGTAACCCAAGTTAAGCCCATTCACCATTACGGTGGTTTGGCCCATCATTCCGGTAATCATCGGCGTGAGATCTGCGACCGTCCCCGGTGCATTTCCCAAGTTCACTCCGTTCGTCATGAACGTAACCTTCCGGTCGATGATGCCTTGAATTAGTTGTTGCATCAACGCGGACGATTTCTCTTCCAGTCGCGGCAGCAGCTCCACGCGCACATCGTCGCCCTCTACAATCACGACGCCCAGCGGAACCGTCTTCGCGCCCATCCCCCCACCAAAACCCGCCATCGCCCCCGCGCTGCCTAATCCGAACTGAACCGCAGCAAACGGAATCACCTCAGTATCGCCGGCGCGAATCGGTTCTCCAACAACGCTGCCTGCCTTCAGTTCTGAAATCATTCTGTCGAAATCGGCCAGCGGCTTCGCCAGCGGTTGGGCGAGTCCCGAAGCTGCCCACCCCGCCACACATGCTGCCACGGAAATAGATTTGCATATGGTTGTCATCGTAGTCCTCACTTGGCAGGCGGGGTCCCCGCGCTGATGAATCGCGTCTTCGTCTTCGTGACCACTACGAAGCCCAGCGGCCGGACCTCACCGCTCATCAAGAATCCATCGATTCCCTTCCCGCCCGGCATTGGCCCCGCCACACCCGCGCCAGCGAAGTTCACATCAACCATAAGAATCGGGATCAACGTCACCGACCCCACCTTGATAGCCTCACCCACTGCGGTTTTGACACCGAGTCCTTTGCTTAACCGCTGCGCCATTTCGTCCGCCAGTTCGCTGGCCGCCGGCGCCGCCGGGCCGGGAGTCTTCACAGCCGGCTTCTGCGCCATCGCCAAGAAACCGCAGGCGAGTCCCAATCCCACAAGCAATACTGCCTTCCGTCTCACGAAATGCCTCCTAAACTCGGAATCCGATGCAGACGATTGCACGTTAACACGAGGCAAGTCCGTTCAAGGGGCGGACGGCTTGAAAGCGTCGTGGTTCATCGGCTGGCCAGTCCTGCTCGGCGGTGGCGCAAAACTGCAACTGATTATGGCGGGCGTCGTCGTCCGAACCAGCGGAACAGCGACCCCGCTGCAAATCCCCGGGCACGAATTCGGAACACGCCGTGTGGGACTGACCGCAGCCTAAGCCTTTGTGCCCCGTTAGAGTGCGCCTTCCGGCGAGCCATAGCGCTTCTTGCCTTCAGTTCACCGGGGGCGCTGCGTTGGAACGTTGTGTATGCGCCCCAGGACGTCTTCCGCCGGTCTACTTCCGCGCTCCGCCTGAGCTGCACGATTCACAACTATGATCTCGATGGTCCGTCAGAGCGACCACCGGGAATGCGGATACCGATAGCAAGATCAGCAGAATGAGACGACGCGTACAGTCCTCCTGGGTTCTACTGAGCCTGGCCTTCGCCAGTCGAGCGAACTCGCCGCTTTTGCGGCAACCGGGCCGCCCGTCCAATGTGTTCTCATGCATTGAACCATCCCCGTCTTAAGCAGTCTAAAGAAACGGCCTCAGTCACCAAAGTCTTATCGAAAGCGATGAGAGACGAAATATAGGTTAGCGGCTGAGTGGAAACACGACGCTGAAGGTGGATCCCTTCCCCTGGGTGCTGACGACTGAAAGCACCGCATGGTGTGCATCGGCGATCCACTTGGCGATCGCCAAGCCGAGCCCAGTTCCATCCACCTGGCTGCGGGCGGGATCGACACGGAAGAAGCGCTCAAAAACGCGCGGCAGCAGGTCTGGCGCGATCCCTATGCCGCTGTCCTTGGCACTGAGGCGGGCATGTTCCCCGTCGCGTTCCAGAATGGTCTCGATCCTGCCCCGCTCCGGCGTGTACTTGACTGCGTTGTCCAGCAGAATCCAGATGAGCCGGCGCAAACGCGAGCGATCGCCACTGACTTCAACCCCGGCGTCACAGGCGATGGCGACCAGGAACTCCTGGCGCTTCACTTCGGCAAGGGGCCGGACCTTCTCGCACGCCTCCCGCACCAGTTCCGCCAGATCCACCGGCTCGAAAACCAGGTCCGGATGTCCCGCATCGGCGCGCGCCAAGGTCAACATGTCTTCGATAAGCCGCGACGCCTCGGCAGCTTCTGCATGGATCTCCTGGAGAGCCTCGGCGGCATCTGCGTCCAGGTGAGGGTCATTCAGGGCAAACTCGGCCGTTGCCCGGATAAACGAAATAGGACTGCGCAATTCGTGCGATGCGTCGGCAGTGAAGCGGTTGATTCGTCCCACGGCGGTTTCCAGGCGCGCCAGCATCTCGTTGCAGGTTTCGGCCAGGCGCGCAATCTCGTCGCCGGTTTGATCCATGGGAAGACGGCGCGCCAGGTTGCCGATGCTGATCGACCGCACCGCGCTGGTGAGCCGGTCGATCGGACGCAGCACATGGCGGCTCAGCAAGTATCCGGCGAGGGCCGAGATCGCCAGCAGCGCTGGAATGGCCGCTTCGAGGCCCGTCGAGAACCGGGCCACCAATTGGCGGTTGTCTTCCAGGCCGCCGCCAACCAAAATCACATAGCGTTGCCCGCCGACAGTAACCGGATGCTCAAAAATGCGGTAGTGCCGGTCTTCGTAAACCACTTCGACATAGCGGTCCTCCGCGATACCGTCCGCCGCGGGCCACGGAAAATCGGCGGGCACAAGTGCTATTGGAAGCAAACGGGAGCCACGCCCGTCGAGGAGCAGAATCAGATTGCCCTCCGGCGTTGCATCGGCGAATTCGGAAAAGCGGTAGGCGCGCTGGCCGTCGGAGGCGGTGACCGAGGAACGCAGCAACTCGACCAAGCGCGAGGCACGGCGCGCCAGCGTCCGGCTGCGGCCGCTCGACGTGAAGTAGGCCAAATCGAGCCACATCACCACGCCGAACAGGATGAAGCCCACGAGGAAGACCGCGGAGAACCACGCGGTCATTTGAAAGGAAATCGAAAACCTGCGCCTCAAGGGGCCTCGGTCCGCAAGGTGTACCCGATTCCGCGCGCAGTGTGCAGCAGGGGCAGTTCGCCCGCCTGCGCAATCTTGAGGCGCAGCGAGCGGATGAACACGTACAGCGTTCCATCGCCGACTTCGGCGCCTCCACCCCAGCCGGCTTCCACCAGCGCCTCACGGGGGACGATGCAGCCGGCGCGCCGCATCAACAATTCGAGAAGCAGGTACTCGATGCGCGTAAGAGACGTCACTCTGCCGCCGCGGTGCAATTCGTGGCTGCGCCGGTCCAGTGACAGGTCCTCGAAACGAAGGTCGGCTGGGTAGGTTGCCGGTCCACGGCGAGAGAGGGCGCGCACGCGCGCCAGCAGCACATCGAGCGCAAAAGGCTTGGTGAGGTAGTCGTCAGCGCCGGCATCGAGGCCGCGCACGACGTCGGACATGGCGTCACGCGCCGTCACCATAATGGTGGGCACGGTCTGTTTGGCCGCGCGCAGGTTCTGGATCACGTTAAAGCCGTCGCGGAGCGGCAGCATCACATCGAGCACCATGACGTCCAGGCCGCCCGCCATTCCCATCGCCAGCGCCTGGTCTCCATCAAACGCCAGCGAAACGGCGTAGCCCTCGCCTTGAAAAGCTCGTTGCAGAAGACGCGCCATGCGAGGCTTGTCCTCCGCTACCAAAACCCGCATACGGGGATTTTAAGCCATCAACGATAAATTTCTCGTGACACAGCGGTTTTTTAAGCTTCTTTTTAGGTTCAGATGCTTAAATCCGAAGGTACGCAGTCCGAAAGGAGAAAACGCTTGAAAAGAACACATCTTATCGCCCTCTGCGCCTCAGTAGGCCTGATCCTAACGGCCACCATGGCGGCCAAGGTCGCCGCCGTCAGCGGCCCGGGAACCCGCACACTGGTTCTGGCGCATAACGCCTATCCCGACCACGGCAAGTATGCCGATCGGCTTGACAGGGCGCTCGCCGTCGGCCAGCCTGTCGTCATCGAGCAGGACCTCGCTTGGGTCAACGGGCAGTCGCTGGAGATTCATGGCGCCAAGAATGTCACGGCCGACGATCCGACGCTCGAAACCTATTTCTTCCCCAAAGTTAAGCCGTTCGTCGAAAAGGCCTTGCGGGATGGGAACAGGAAGAACTGGCCGCTCATCACGCTCTACCTCGACATCAAGAACGATCCGCCGGAGCACCTCGAAGCCATTTCGAAGGTGCTCGATAAATACGATGCATGGCTCACCACGGCCGTAAAAAGCAACGACATCAGCCGCCAAGCGCCGCTCGATTTGAAGCCCATGATGGTGCTGGTCGAAGACAAACAGAACGACATCAAACAGAAGTTCTTCTACGACGACGTTCCCGTGGGCGGCAGGATTCGCGTCTTCGGTTCGATTCCCAAGTTCGACGAGAATCCCAACAAGCTTCCGCGAGACCGCAAAGCCGAAGCCATTGCGTTTTTGTCGACGCTCAACCCGGAGCAACTGATTCCGAATAAGGCGGACAACTATCATCGTTGGTTCGGCACCAACTGGGCCTTCGTGGAAAAGGGCGGTGAGACCGGCGCCGGCGACTGGAACCCAGAAGCGGAAGCGCGGCTGAAGGACTTCGTGAACTACGGCCATCGTCTGGGCTACTTTGTCGCGTTCTATTGCCTGGATGGGTACACCGCAGCCGAGAACCAGGGGTGGGACAAGGACTACAACTTCGGAAGCAAAGAGAAAGTAATGCCGCGCTGGCAGGCGGCTGTTCGCGCGCATGCCGACTTCATTTCGACCGACCAGATGGAAGATGTGGCGGCGGTGATCAAAGGCTCGCTCTAACTCCGATATATCTTTGAGCCGGGTGGGCAAAACCGCTCACCCGGCGCTTACTCATTTACACAATCGGGTGCTGTGAGAAATCTCTTTTGGAAATTCCCTCTGTTCTTCCTGTCGCTGCACGCGATTGGCGCGGTGCATGCGCAAACCGCCGCACTTCACGGCCGTGTGACCGACGAGAGCGGGGCCGTGGTGCCGCGCGCAACCGTTTCACTCAATTCGCAGCAGACCTCGGCGAAGATCGCCATCGCCGATGGACTCGGCGCCTATTCGTTTTCGGACCTGCCTGCCGGAAGTTACCGAGTCCAGGCCTCCGCGCCGGACCTTTCGCAAAGAGAGCCCTCGGCGATCGTTCTGAAGCCGGGCGATCAAGCGCTCGACCTGGTTCTTCATGTGGCTGTCAAGACGCAGCGGATCACAGTCCAAGGAGACACAGGACCGGTCCTCGGCACCGACCAGGCTTCCAACGTCAATTCGGTCGTGCTTGAGGGTGCCGAGCTCGATGCGCTTTCCGACGACCCTGACGACCTCCAGGCCGACTTGCAGGCTTTGGCCGGGCCGTCGGCCGGTCCCAATGGCGGCTCGATTTATGTGGATGGATTCAGCGGCGCGGACCTGCCGGCCAAGAATGCCATTCGCGAAGTCCGCATCAATCAGAATCCGTTCTCGCCCGAGTACGACAAGCTCGGCTATGGCCGGATCGAGATCTTCACCAAGCCGGGCAGCGACCAAGTACCACGCCACCATCAACTACAACTCGGAACCGAGGTTTGGAATTCCCGCAATCCGTACGCCGCCGAAAAGGCTCCGTTCCTGTTGAACGAATTCGAAGGCGGGGGCGGAGGACCACTCGGCAAACGCGCGTCCTTTACGGTGGATGCGCAGCACAACATGGTGGACAACGGTTCGATTTCGAACGGCGTGGCGCTCGATCCCGCAGACCATGGCCGCAGCCCCGTTCAACAGCGTAGTCACGTCGCCCCAGCGCTTCACCAAGGTCAGCCCGCGCGTAGATTACGCGCTTGAGCCCCAATAATACCTTGACGGCGCGATACGGAATCACCCACGCCGATATCCACGATGCCGGCATCGGCGGCTTCGACCTGCAGTCGCGCGGCTACCATTCCTGGTACGACATCGAGACCGTTCAGGTGGGCGAAACCGCGGTTGCCGGCACGACCGTGAACGACATCCGTTTTCAGTATTACCGGAATTCCTACCACACAGCGGCGGACAGCCGCGGGGCCGGAAATCCAGGTGCTCGGCGCCTTCAATGGGGGCGGCGCGTCAGCCAGCAAGTCCTTCGATACGCAGAACAACTTCGAGTTTCAGAACTACACTTCGATGCTGCGCGGCGCCCACTCATTCCGGTTCGGCGTGCGCGTGCGGGAGCAAGGGGACGACAACTTGTCCACGCAGAATTTCCTGGGGACATTTATCTTCGGTGGCGGCGACCTGGAGCCCGTGCTGAACGCGGCGAACCAACCGGTGCTCGATGGGTCAGGCCAGCCGCTCCTGGCGCCGATCAGCTCCATCGAGCGCTACCGGCGCACGCTGCTGGGCCTGGGCAGCGCCTTGGGCGGCGGTCCCACTCAGTTCAGCATCGCCGCCGGCACGCCGGAGCTGGCGTTACACCAGGTGGATGTTGGCGTCTTCGCGGCTGACGAGTGGCGTGCCCGCCCGAACCTGACGGTGAGTCTACGGGATCCGGTACGAGGCGCAGACGAATCTGCACGACTGGCGCGATGTGGCTCCGCGTCTTGCCGTGGCGTGGGCGCCCAAAGGCGCGAAGAGCGGGGGGCGCCCCAAAACCGTGGTGCGAGCCGGATTCGGCATGTTCTACGACCGTTTCGCGTTGGCGAACACCCTTGCCGCGGCCCGCTTCAATGGCATAAACCAGCAGCAGTACGTGATTGCGAATCCCGATTTCTTCCCCAGCGCACCGTCGCCCGTGTCCCTCGGCGTGGCGGCGGCCCCGCAGTCTATCGAGGAGATCAGTTCGTCCCTGCGCGCGCCGTACCTGATGCAGTCGGCCATCACCGTGGAGCGCCAGTTGCCCGCGAATACCACCATCGCCGCCACCTACACAAACGCGCACGGCCTGCACTTGTTCCGCTCGGACGATATCAACGCTCCTTTGCCAGGCACTTACAACCTGGCGGTTCCCGGACAGCGGAGTCTTCCCGATCCCCGGCAAGGGCCCGGTGCTGTCGATGGAATCCTCCGGCCTGTACAACCAGAACCAGTTCATCGTCAATGTGAACACGAAGGTGAAGCCTGCCGTGTCCTTGTTCGGCTTCTATGTGCTCAACCGCGCGCTCAGCAACACCGACGGTATCGGCACGTCGCCCCCAAACCCTTACAACTTTTCGGGCGAATACGGGCCAGCTTCCACCGACGTGCGTCACCACATCACCGCCGGCGGATCCATAGCCCTGCGTTGGAGCGTGCGGGTGAGCCCATACCTGGTGGCGCAATCCGGGGCGCCGTTCGATATCACCACCGGCAGCGACCTCTATGGCACCACGCTGTTCAACAGCCGGCCTGGGTTCGCGAACAACCCGCTGAAGCCCGGGCTCATCGCGACCAGTTACGGCCTATTGGATCCAGATCCCGACGCAGCCGAGACGCTTGTGCCACGCAACTATGGGCGCGGGCCGGCGCTGATCGCGGTGAACCTGCGCGTTGGGAAGGCCTTTGGTTTTGGACCGCTTAAAGAGAGCGCGGCCAAGCCCGCCCAGGGCAGCCCCGGTCCAGCCCCGCTGGGCCCGATGACGAAACAAGGGCTGCGCGGTCTGCTTGGTTCTCCGAGCACCGCACGACGCTACAACCTGAGCGTCTCCATGTCGATCCGCAATTTACTCAACCACAATAACCCGGGACCTATCGTCGGCGACATCACCTCACCGCTGTTCGGCCGGTCCAACCAAATCGCGGGTGCGCCGAACGGAGAGGGCTTCTTTGAGACGGCTAACAACCGGCGTCTCGAATTGCAGATCCGGTTGACGTTCTGACCAATCAGGTTACTGCAGCACTCCGTGCGCTTTCAGGATTTCTCGGGTCTCTTCGATCGGCAGCGCCTCCACGGTATGCCCGTTTCCCGTCATCGTCACGGCCTTCAGCAGCGAGTTGTAAATTGCCTCTTCGGTAGCGTCGATGGTGGCGACGAAAAGAGGCGACATGGCATCGTTGGAGACCAGCTTCGCAGGGTTGCGCACGGTGGAAAAGGCGATGGCATAATCGCCGCTGCCGTTTGAGCCGTCCGCGCCGGTCCGTGCCAGGCCGAACATGGTGCGTGCCGCGATCCGCCGCAGATTGCGCGCATCCACTGGCGCATCCGTCGCCACGACGATGATGATGCTGCCTTTCCCTGAATTCGAGCTCGCCCTCTTTCGCAGTTCGCGGCCCACCGGAATGCCGGCGATCGTCAGGTCCCCGCCGAAGTTCGTTTGCACCAGCACGCCGACGGTGTAACCACCGGCCTTGCGCGAGGAGGTGCCGATCCCGCCCTTCCATCCGAACGCAACGGTTCCCGTCCCCGCGCCCACCGCGCCTTCGTCGACGGGTCCGCTATTCGCGCTCTCAATCGCCGCGAACACTTCGTCGTGCCCAACGTAGCGGCCGCGGATGTCGTTCAGCAGGTAGCCGTCATTCGTCTCGGCGACCAGCGGGTTAATCGACCGCACGGCCTCGTTGCCCGGCAGCGCCAGCATATAGTCGAGCAGCGCGTCGGCGGCGCGCGGAACATCCAGCGTCGATGTCAGCAGAATCGGCGTCTCGATCTCGCCCAACTCATTGACTTGCGTCGAGCCGGCCAGCTTCCCGAAGCCGTTGCCTACAAACACCGCGCCCGGCACTTTCTCGCGGAACATGTTTCCGGCGTGTGGCAGCACCGCGGTCACACCGGTTCGGATCTTGTCACCGCGAATCAGAGTCGTGTGGCCGACGAGCACGCCCGCCACGTCGGTAACCGCATTCCATGGCCCGGTGGGAAGGGTCCCCACAACGATGCCGAGATCGCGAGCGCGCGGACGCGTCTGGCCGGCAGCCAGACCTATCATCACCGAGAGAAAACAAACCATCACGGCACGCATGGGTCCACTGTATCATCCGGTCTGGCAGCCGGAGCCCGTGCGTCGCCAGAGCCAAAATCCGCGGCCGTGGCGCCTTCGCCTGACGTCACATGTCAGGCTGAGGGCTTACTCTGGGAATGGTCGACGTAGGTGGAGGAGGCGCCATTCTTGCGCAACTCGAATCCATCGACGACAGCCCCGTCAATCGAATACGCCGTAAACGCCAGCCGCTCCGGCGAGACATCGATGATCTGGTAGAACTGTTCGTCCTCGATCATCTTCGCCATGTATTGGCTGTTCACCTTCTGGGTCTTGTACATTTTCGGGCCGCTGACCGAGATGGCGTAAATGACGCCGGGCGCCGAAGGGATCCACGATCCGGTCGCGGGCGATCTTGTGGGTGCGGGCATAGACGTGGTCGTGCCCTTGCAGGACCAGGTCCACATGGTACTTTTCGTAGAGCGGCGCGAGGGCGGCGCGCATCGCGGCATACTCGCGGTCCTGGGCGATGGCGTAGATCGCCTGGTGCTGCACGACGATCGTCCAGCGATTGGGGTTGTCGCTCAGATACCTTGGTGACCCACTCCACTTCCTTGTCGGTGACGCGTTTCCTCGCCGCGGCCTCGAAGCTCTCTTCGGCGAACGCATTCACATCCAGAGCGATGAAGCGGACACCCTGATAGTCCAGGTAATACGACTGGCCCGGCATGTCGTCCAGGTCCGGCCCGTTTGCACGGCAGGGCGAAGTGGCGGCGCCACGGCCACGGCGGCGGCCAGCGTAGTATTGGCATCCGGGGAGCCGGCGGGCCGATGCAGGTCGTGGTTGCCCGGAACCGGAATACTGGGGACGGTGGCGGAGATAAAGCTCAGAGCGTCGCTCCATTCGCCCCACAGACGGTCGTCGTATCCCTCGGCGACCAGGTCGCCCGCATGCACCAGGAACCGCGCGTCGGGAGCGGCGGCGTACGCGCGCCGGATGGATCGCGACCACAGCGATTTGATGGCGTTCTGTTCGTCGCCCACATAGAGGAAGCGGAAAGGCTCGGGCTTGGTGGAAGCCGTGCGAAAGACGTTCCATTCGCTCCAGACCTGGCCATCGCCCACCCGGTAGCAGTACGTCGTGTCCGGCTCCAGCCCTTCGAACCTCGCGGCGTAATGCGCGGCGGAGCGGCCGTCTCCCAAATCGTCTTTTTCGCAGGTGGCGCGCACCGTGCTGGCCGACGGTTCGAACTTGGGATTGGGCGTGAATTTCACGACCTGCGCCTGCGGAGACGCGGCCGCCATCTCCGTTCGCCAGGTCACTGCCTGGGTCCGGGCGGGATCGCCCGCCCAGGTGAGAACGATCCGCGACGGGACCGCTCCCGGAGCGGCCGGCTTGGACGGTGCGGCCGAGCCGCCAGCGGCAAGCGAAAGCAGAAACGGGCCGGGCGCCAATTGCGCGAATTGCCGGCGGGTGAAGTTAGACATGATGTCGATTTCCTCCTTATTGAAACAGCGCATGGTAATCGGGGATTTGTTGCGCCAGTTCGTGGCGGATTCCTTCCGCCTGGTGGATGGCCTGCGTTTCATCCGCGGCGGACGTGTACGGAATCTCCATCACCAGGATTCCGATATTGCGTCCGGCGGCATCGAGGAGCGGCAGCTTCATGTTGTAGAACGCCCCGTCATCTTTCTTCGCGCAATAAGTCTTGCCTTGCTTCACCGCGTCTAAGTCGCCGGTGGACGATTTCACCCCGATGCGCGAGGTGTTGGCATTGGCGATGATCACGCTGTCCTGGCCTCCGGGCGGAACGGCGTGCAGCCCCATCTTTCGCAAATCGGGATGAGCTGACAGCGTCGTCAATTCGAGTTCGAGCGCGTGCGGCGCGTGCACAGGCTGCTTTGCCTCCTTCGCCGCCGCCTTGGCGGGCGGGACGTTCAGCGGCTGGAGAACCTGGACCGCGGCAATGCCATCACCCGACTGCGGTACGGCCACGAAGTAGCGGTTGATCTGCGGTACCAGCCGCGCGGTCTTGGCCTGCGCCCCGGTGGCCACACTGCCCAGCGAGCGAAAATGATCCGCGTCAACTTCCTGATAGACGTCGATGGTTCCGCTCCCGATCGAGTAAAGGCGCTTGCTGCCGGCCTCATATTGCAGATCGTCTATACCCTTCGCGATCGGCAGGGCTTGCAACTCCTTGCCGGTGTTGCTGTCGAACACCACCACTTGCCCGCTGCGGCAGCCCACAAACAGCCGTTGGTGCGCTTCGTCGAGGCCCATCGCCACATTGCGCTGGCCCATCGTGACCGGCCATGACGCGATCGCGGCGTTCTTCCAGCGATCCACCACCGTCACCTGATTGCGCGCTGGGTTATTGACATACATCCGCGGGCGAAAGACATCGAGCGCCATAGCTTCGAGGGTGTCGCCGTCGATGCGGATGTCGGTAACCTTTTTGCCGGCGGTCGTATCCACCACGCTGAGCAGCGAGTAAGTCTGCCCCGCGTCTTTGCCCCCGTTATCGATGTAGAGATATTTTCGCGCCGCTTCGTAGCCGATCGAGTCCGCGTCCTTTTCCAGGGCCACGCTGCCGGCAGGCTGGTAAGTCTTGCCATCGAATATCTTGAGCGCGCCGTCCACACCATCGGTCACATAGATGCGGTCGAGGTCCCCGCGATAAAGGATGGCGTGCGGTCTGGCGATGCCGTGTATTTCGGCTATCGGCCGGGCATCCGGCAAGGCGAGAACCAACACGGCGTGGTAGTCCTCGGGCGTAGCGAAGAGCCGGTTGTGCTTGACGTCCACGCCGAAGTGGTCGAATCGCCCCTTGACTGCCGCGGGCAAGGGAATGGTTTCGAGGGCCTTCAGCGGCCCGGCGGTTCCTTCGGAAGTTTGGGCGTCCGGGGCCTGCGGCGTGGAGCGATCCATTTGAGCTGCCAGCGGTAAGACGAAGAGAAGCAGCAGCGCAATGATGAGGCGCATCATGATCTCCTGTATTTCATAGTTTCAACTGCGATTACAACATTCGAATCTTAAGACAACCTAAGATTTTGGCACTGTAACTGAAGATTCACAGAACGGCACGAGTTACCGCTGAGTTCGCGGACCCGAGGCTGGATCGATCAGGGGCGGTTATGCCGCAAGTTGTCCATTGCCCAGCAGTATTCGATGACGAGGAACGGTATCCATTCTGAACTGTGTTTTTCAAGGAGTATCCACACTCCGAGAATCAGGGCGAGGGTTTCTACGATCCAAAAAATCTCGTCGAAGATTTCTTCGTGGCGCGATCTAGCTTCGTTGTTGGTAATGTATTGAAGGAACTTCCGCATGGTTCATTTTCTCCCGGAACAGTGGTTTGGAGGGGACAACGAAGCCGAGCCAAACACAACAAACCGTTGTTGGCGACAGGCGAGATTCCAAGCTCGGTATGGATATCGGCTACTGCTCATTCGCGCAGATGGTATTCGCCGCTGTGCGCTCTCGGGAGGCGGCGTTCGCAGGCCGCCCGTTTCTTTAGTACGCTTGATGTTGCCATGAGACGCGCGGCGGTTTTCCTCGCGGCCGTGATGCCGGCGCTGGTTTCGGCCCAGGGTCCAACGGCCATTCGGGTTGATGGCGGGGCTAGCCCGGGTCCGTTCCGCCCCGTCTTTTCCTATTTCGGTTACGACGAGCCGAACTACACCTACATGCAATATGGGCCCAAGCTGGTGGGTGAACTGGCCCGTCTGAGCCGTTCGCCGGTCTACATCCGAGCTCACCACCTGCTCTGCACCGGGGACGGCACCGCCGCCCTTAAATGGGGCTCGACCAACGCCTACACCGAAGATGCCGCCGGGCACGCGGTCTACGATTGGACCATCATCGACCGGATCTTCGATACCTACCTGCGCGCCGGCGCCAAGCCGTTCGTGGAAATCGGCTTCATGCCGGAAGCGCTGTCGATCCATCCGCAGCCGTATGCCCGCAACTGGCCTAAGCCGGATGACGGCCAAGGCTGGTCCTACCCTCCCAAAGACTACGCCCGGTGGGGAGAACTGGTGCGCCAGTGGGTCCTCCATTCAATCCAGCGCTACGGCCGGCGCGAGGTCGAGACCTGGTATTGGGAGGTGTGGAATGAACCCGATATCGGCTATTGGAAAGGCACGGCTGAAGAGTACGATCGGCTATACGACTATGCCGCCGCGGCGGTGAAGAACGCTTTGCCAACGGCGCGCATCGGCGGCCCGGCCACTACCAGCCCGCACAATCCGAGGGCGGCGGATTATCTGCGGCAGTTCCTGGCGCATTGTGTCGCCAGGCGGACGCCGCTCGATTTCATCACCTACCATGCCAAGGGCCACGCGGAAATGGCGGACGGCCACATACGCATGGGTCTGGCCCGCGAAATCCAGGACGTAAACGCGGGGATGGACGTGATCGCCGAATTTCCTGCCTTCGCCAAGCTGCCGATTGTGCTGAGCGAGGCCGATCCGGAAGGCTGCGCGGCGTGTTCGGCGCGCTCGAATCCGGCCAATGCCTACCGCAACGGCACGCTCTACCCGGCTTACACGGCCGCCGCACTGGGCGCCATGCTGCAGCTCGCCGACCGTCACCACGCCAACCTCGAAGGCATGCTCACCTGGGCCTTCGAGTTCGAGCGTCAGCCTTACTTCGCCGGCCTTCGCACGCTGGCCACCAATGGCATCGACAAGCCGGTGCTGAATGTGTTCCGCATGCTGGGAATGATGCCGGGCGGCGACCGCGTCCGCGTGGAATCGGCGGGTGCCGTGGCTTTGGATGAACTGATGGCGAACGGCGTGCGCGGCCAACCGCATATCGACGCCTTAGCTGTCCGCTCCGCGCATGAGATCGCAACCCTGATTTGGAATTATCACGACGACGATATATCCGCACCGCCCGCGCCGGTCAGCCTAACCATCACTGGCATTCCGCTCGCCACGGGCCGCGTGCTGGTGCGGCACTATCGCATCGACCAGGAGCACAGCAACGCATACACCGCCTGGCTCCGCATGGGATCGCCCGGGCAACCGGGCGCCGGGCAGTACGCGCGTCTCGAAACCGCCGGCCAGTTGGAGCTGCTCGATTCACCCGAGTGGGTGTCGACCCAAGATGGAAGGTTGAGCCTGAGCTTCACGCTCCCGCGGCAGAGCGTATCGCTGGTTGAAGCCGTTTGGTAAGTGGCGTAGAGCGTCATCGCGCCTTATCGGCAGCTTACAGTTTCTCCCCAGACAATTCATTCCGGTTCAATTTGAGCGATCGGGGCGAACCCGTTCAGATCGCCGCCGAGCGCGTGACATGGAATCTCTTCTGCGTATGCACGGCCCCCAGGATGTGCGAGCCGCCGCGGAGCGCACGTTTGGAAATGGATGTTCAGTTCAAAAGTGTTTTAGAATCAAAAGAGCTTCACATGTCGGGGCGTAGCGCAGCCTGGTAGCGCACCTGCCTTGGGCGCGTGAAATTCCCTTCCAAAAGCTCCATTCCGTTTCGTGCTTTCTCTGCCTTTCCAATAACTTGGGGAATCTGCTCTTCGCTCGACGGACAACTGAGTTCGCTACTCTGAATTGGCCCCTTTCGATGCTCTGATCTGGCCCCACCTGTAAACCATAAACCGTGTATCTTGTTTTGGGCCTCCGGGCCCAGAAGGAAGGACGGTTTTGAAGAACAGGAGAGCCAAAGTGGAACTATACGAGCAGATCCGGCAGGAGTACGAACATGGGACTGGAACGATCCGGGCGGTAGCCCGGAAATTGGGGGTGCACCGGCGGGAGGTGCGGAAGGCGCTGGCCAGCGCGATGCCGGCGGAACGTAAGGTTCCGGAACGCGAGCGGCCGAAACTGGGAGCGGCGATCCCATTCATCGACGCGATTCTGGAGGCCGACCGCAAGGCGCCCAGAAAGCAGCGGCACACGGCGCACCGGATATGGATGCGACTGCGCCGCGAGAGAGCTGAAGCCGAGGTAGCGGAGTCGACGGTTCGTCAGTATGTGCGCGCCAGGAAGGCTGCCATGGGCCTGCTGGGGCATGAAATCTTTGTGCCGCAATCCTATCAGTTCGGTGGCGAGGCGCAGGTGGATTGGTACGAAGGCTGGGTCGAGTTCGACGGCGAGGCCCGCAAAACCTACGTGTTCTGCTTGCGCAGCATGGCCAGCGGTGGCGCGTTTCACCGGGCGTATCCGCACGCCAATCAGCAAGCGTTTCTGGAAGCGCACGAGCTGGCTTTTGCCTATTTTGGCGGTGTGTTTCGTGTTTTGCGTTACGACAATCTGAAAAGCGCCGTAAAGAAAATTCTGCGCGGCCATCAACGAGAAGAGACCGCGCGGTTCATCGGTTTTCGCTCGCACTGGGGATTCGCAGCGGACTTCTGTACGCCAGGCGAGGGACACGAAAAAGGAGGTGTGGAGGGCGAAGGGGGCCAGTTCCGGCGGAACTATCTGGTGCCTGTGCCGAGAGTGCAGCACCTGGAGGAGTTGAACCTGCTGCTGGCGGCGGGATCGCGCGAGGAGCAGAAGCGGGTGATCCAGGGCCGCACGCAATCGATCGGCGCGGGGATGATCGCCGAACGGGAATATCTTCTGCCTCTGGCCGAAGAGGGCTTCGATCTGGCCTCGCTGCATTTTCCGGAGATCAATGCCAGTGGGTGCGCCAAGGCGTTGACGAACTTCTATTCGGCGCCATTGCCGGTGGGCACTTCGGTTCAGGTGAAGGTCTATTCGGCATACGTGGAGATCTGGCATCAGGCCAAGTGTGTAGCCCGGCACGAGCGCTGCTACGAGCGGCATAAGAAGGTGCTGGAACTGGAGCATTACCTGGACGCGCTGACGAAGAAGCCGGGGGCGCTGGCCGGTTCGACGGCGCTGGAGCAGTGCCGCGCACAAGGACGCTGGCCCGCCAGTTTCGATCAGTTCTGGGGACTGCTGAAAGAACGGGAGGGCAAGCAGGCCGGAACGCGAGCCATGATCGACGTTCTGCTGCTGGGCCGCGAGTATGGCGCGGCGCCAATGCGTCAAGCGGTAGAGGAGGCATTGGAATTGGGATGTTCGAACGTTGGGGCGATCCGCTATCTGTTGAATGTCCACAACCTGCAGCAGCAGCCAACGGCCAAAGCGGTAGATATCGGGGTGTTGAGCCGTTATGACCGGCCGCAGCCGAGTCTGGAAGACTACGAACGGTTACGGCCGAACTGGGCGGCGACGGAGGTGATCCAATGAGCGCCACCAAGCCGGTCCTGCAGGCGGCAAT
>CAVXJY010000110.1:0-4667 GCA_963761855.1 Bryobacterales bacterium
CTCCCTTCGCACCGCTCAGCGTGGCGCAGGCGTGAACTGGTACAATCCCGTATTAGGGCTGTCCGCCCGCCGTCCTTCTTCACTGTGCTGCGCCGGGTTTTCAAGGCATTCCAATATCGCGATTTCCGCCTCATGTGGGTGGGCGCCTGCACTTCCAGCATCGGGACCTGGATGCAGATCGTGGCGCAAGCCTGGCTGGTCTACGAGCTGTCGAAATCCGGCTTCCTGCTGGGCCTCGACATGTTTCTGGGCGGCATCCCCATCTTCCTGTTCTCTCTTTTCGGCGGCGTCGTCGCCGATCGCATCGAGCGCCGCCGCGTGTTGCTCGCCTCGCAGTGGCTGCAGATGGCCTCGGCATTCACGCTCACCGCGCTGGTCGCATTCCACATGGTGCACGTCTGGCACATTCTGAGCCTTTCCTTTGTCTCCGGCTTCGCGCAGGCGTTCGGCGGTCCGGCGTACCTGGCGCTGATTCCAACCCTGGTGAAAACGGAAGACATGCCCAACGCCATCGCGCTCAATTCCATCCAGTTCAACACGGCCACCGTTATCGGCCCCATGCTGGGCGGCGTGGCCATGGTGAAGTTGGGCGATGCCTGGTGCTTCGGGCTCAACGGGGTGTCCTTTCTGGCGCCCATCATTTCGCTCAGCCTGCTGCATATTCGCATGATTCCCGAAAAGACCTCAGAGACCGTCCTCGACAGCATGAAGGAAGGCTTCCGCTTCATCCGCCGCCACGGCGCCATGGAAGCGCTGATGGTGCTGGCCTTCGCCATGACCGCGCTGGGCGTGCCTTCGCGCACCTTCCTGCCCATCTTTGCCAAGCAGGTGTTTCATCGCGGGCCGGAAACCTATACGATGTTTCTGTCGATCGCCGGAGTCGGCTCCGTGCTCGGCGCACTGGCTGTCGCCGGGCTGGGCAATGTCGGGCACAAAGGAAGGATCGCGCTTTCCATGCTGATCCTGATGGGCGTGGGCATTTCCGGCTTTGCCCTCTCCAAATCCCTGGCGCTCACCTTCGTCCTGCTGTTCTTGAACGGCGCATCCATGGTCGGCGTGTTCGCCATGGTCAACTCGCTGGTGCAGTTGATCACCACCAACGAAATGCGCGGCCGTGTGATGAGCGCGTACAATTTCGCATTTCGCGGCGGCATGCCGATGGGAAACCTGGTGGCTGGCTGGCTCGTCCCAATCTTTACGGCTCCGGCAGTGCTGGCCGTCAATGGCTTGCTGCTGACGTCGCTCGGTTTGTATTTTCTGTTGATCCACCGCCGCGTGGCGGCTTTGTGATGGTTTCAAGGTTCCCATGATTGCGCACTTGCTGATGGCTGCCCTCTTCGCCGGCAATCTTTCGCCCATCGAGTTGGCACGCGACACCGAGGACCGGCCCGCCTTGCAGCGCTTCGTCAATGCTGCCGCCGCTGCCGCAGCCAAGGCGCCAAAGGACGCCGCCGCGCAGTACCGCATGGCCCTGGCGTCGTCTTATCTCGCCGAGGTGGAAATCGAACTGCACGACAAGAAGGCCGCGCAACAGGCCGCCGTCCGCGGCATTCAGGTAGCGGAGCAGGCCATCGCACTGAAGCCGGACGACGCCGAAAACTACCGCGTCCTGGCGACCCTCTGCGGCCAGGCCATTACCGATATGCTGAGCGGCTTGAATTACGGCCCGCGCGCCAAGGACGCCGTCAACAAGGCCGTCTCGCTGGCGCCGAAATCCTCTGCCGTCTGGGTGGCGCGCGGGGTGGGCAATTACTACCTTCCGGCCCAACTTGGCGGCGGCGCCGCCGAGGCTGTCGCCGATTTCCGCAAGGCTATCGATCTCGATTCGCGCAACGCCGAAGCCTGGCTCTGGCTCGGCATCGCGCTGCGGAAGCAGAATAAGGATGCCGAAGCGCGGCGGGCGTTCGGCAAATCGCTGGCGCTCGATCCGAACCGCGTCTGGGTGCGCCAGCAACTCCAAAAGACTCCCGCCCAATGACGCGGCTTCGCGTGCCAGCCGCGGCGCTGGCAATAGCGCTCGCCACCTTCTTCGTGTTCCCAGGCCATACCTGGCTCCAGCAGGACTCGCAGATCTGGACCCCGATGCTGGAACATTTGCGCGATCCCTCTGTCCTGCGCGATGACATTCTGGTGCAGCAGCCCCACCTCGGATTTACGCTCTACGATGAAACCGCTCTCGCCCTGCGCAGCCTCACCGGCCTGGGATTCCGCGAGGTGCTCGAGGCGGAACAGATCGCCTGCCGTGCCTTGGGCATCTGGGGATTGATTCTCATGGCCACGGCGGCCGGGCTGGAACTGGCACCGGCGGTGCTGGTGGCAGCGCTCTGTTCGCTGGGCGCGGCCATCGCCGGCCCCGCCGTGCTCATCGTCGAATACGAGCCCACCCCGCGCGCCTTCGCGCTGCCGCTGATCCTCTGCGCCATCGGCCTCACGGCCCACCGCCGTTATTTGGCGGCAGGCATCGCGGCGGCGTGCGCGTTTCTGTATCATCCTCCTACCACGTTCGGGTTTCTGGCGATTTTCGCCGTGCTGACCCTGCGCCGGCGCCAATGGCGAGCCTGGATCCCGCTGGCGCTGGCAGCGGCGATTTTAGCCATCGCCGCCTTTCACCAGCTCGGCTTTGCCCGCCAGCCGTTCTGGGGACGCATCGGCGCGCCGCAGGAACGCCTGCAGCGGTTGCGTGCTGCCTACGTCTGGGTCTCCCTGTGGCCGCACCGCTTCATCGTCCACCATCTGCTCCTGGCCGCCGCGCTGGCCGCCGCCTGGCTCCGCGTTCGCCGCCGCGTCCCCGCCGAATTACGTGCGTTCGCATTGGGCCTGCCGCTGCTGGGCCTGGCCAGCATGCCACTTTCCTGGCTGCTGCTGGAACGCGCCCGCTGGGTATTGATGCCGCAGATCCAGCCCATGCGCCTGCTCCTGTTTGTGGCGTTGATGATGCAGTTCCTTGCCGCGGTGGCCGGGGCGTTCGCGGCGCTCGGCCGTCGATGGCCGGAAGCGGTGGCGTGGTTTGCGGTGGCGTGCTGGTTACCGCTCCAGCCCGTGGTCACTGAACCCTACCACTGGCGCCGCGTCGCGGTGCTGTTGCTGGTGGCCGCCATAGCCGCGGCTGCCGTGCGCTTCCGCCTCGCGCCGCTCGCGGCCGCAGCCGTACTCCTCCTCATTCCGCTCGCCGGCGGCGTCGTCAATTACCCGCAACTTGACTCAGTAGAGTTGCGCCAGCTTTCCGGCTGGGCCGCTTACTCGACCGCCCGCAGCGCCGTTTTTCTCTTTCCCGGTGCCGGCCGCTCGCTTCAACCCGGCGTCTTCCGTTCCGAAGCCCTGCGCGCCGTTTATGTGGACTGGAAAGGCGGCGGGCAAGTGAACTTTCTGCGCAGCTTCGGCCAAGACTGGTGGCGCCGTTGGTCTGAAACCATGGCCCCAGGCTTCCATCCCGCCGATGTGTCCAAGTACCGGGCGGCAGGCATCGACTACATCGTGCTGGCGCCACAAGACCGCCTGCCCGCCCCTCCGCTCTTCGCCAACGCCCGGTATCTGGTCTACGCGGTTACCCGTTAGGCCCATTACAAGAGCAACTTCACCGTATCCGCCAGGCAACCGTGGCGCACGCATTCGTGTGTGCCGGGCCGGCATTCTTGCCGACGCCTGGAGCTTCTACATTTCAGAGCGCGTGGGGATATGATCAGCGGTGTATCAGGGCATGTCTTCAGCCGTGCCGCAGCCTCACGGCGAACCGTCCGTTTCACGGGCACTTTCGCGCAATCTGCGCGGGCCGAAGTCCGGGACCGCTATTGCCGCCACTGGGCGATGGCCTGGCGCATTTCGGCGGCCTTCGGCCAGTCGGGATGGTACTTGAGGAAGTCTTCCAGGTCGGCCGCCGCGGCGGCACGCTGATTGCGGCGTAAATGGATCTCCGCCATTACCAGTTGTGGATGCGAGAAGTGAGCCGGATCGAGGCGGCGCGCGATTTCCAGATACTTCAGCGCCAGGTCGTTATTGCCGGCCTGGAAGTACGCCATGCCGAGCTGGGAGTTGGCCAAGGGGTCGTTGGGCCGCGTCAATACGGCGAAGATATTGTAGTCGAGAGCGGGCTCGGTCTTATGCAGGGTGACTTCCACGCCGCCCAGGTTGACCAGCGGCTCATAAGCCCGCGGGTCCTGGTCGAGCGCCTGGAGGAAGCATTCTTCGGCGCGCGCGAAATTGTGCATTTGATAAGCGATGGTACCCAATTCGTTCCAGGCATCTGCAAACTGAGGCGCGGCCTCAACGGCCCGCTCGAGATGAGAGACAGCGGCAGCGGCGTCGCGCTTGGATAGGGCCTTGTGCGCATCGTCATAGTCGCGCAGCGCGCGCTCCGGAATGGCGAGATCGCGGGCGGAAACGGTGTCCTGGCGGCGCAGGGGTCCGGCGAGCGTGAAATCGCCGGGCGCAAAGTTGAGCTCAGCGGAAACGCGACGCCTGGAGTCGGCAGTGCCCGGGCCCACTTCCAGGGTGCGGCGGGCTTCGCCGCGCTGGGGCGAAAAGACGACGACGTTGTAAGTGCCGGGCAGCAGTTTATGGAAGTGGAAGCGGCCATCGATGGTGAAGGCCGATTCATCGAACGGTGTGACGGCGCCAAACAGGGTGATGGAGGCGGGTCCGGCCGGCCGCACCTGGCCCTCAAGATCTGT
>CAVXJY010000111.1:0-23426 GCA_963761855.1 Bryobacterales bacterium
TCCAATCGAAAGATGAGCATGAAATGGGCTCTGTGCGGCCGGAGTCGAAGCGGTAGGAGAAGGACGAGGCCGCGCAGCGGCCGAGTTCCTTTCTTTGGTTTTGGATTTCGATGAGAAGCCGTCGTCGAGACGGTGGGAATGTGCGAATCCCGAGGGGTTGCGAGATTTCCAAGGAACTGGGGGAAGGGGGAAAGCCTGCCTTTGGCTTTCCACGCCTTCACCGCCCCGCATTTCCACAGCCTTTTCTCGCTGCCCCTGCTATCGGAACCGTGGCGGAAATGGTGATTCGATTTTGCAGGCTCGCAGTAGCTTGGCCTTGGCCGCTCCCATCCGTTTCGCCCAGGCGGTGTCGCTCATTCGCTGGGCCATCTTGTCCAGTGTGCGGCCCACGTTCGGCTTCAAGTACTGCTCCGCCTTCGGCAGTGATTTCAGTTTCTCGTACGGCGTAGCATAGTCCACCGGCTTGTACTTCCGCTTTCGCTTCCCCCGCCCGTCCACGCTCACCGTCGCAAAGCCGCATGGCCGATGGTAGTTCAGATACGGGTTCAGGTAGTGCGCATAGAACTCCCCGATGGCTCCAGCGTGCTCGCCAGCGATGTAGCCGTAGCCCATCAGCTTGCGGATCACCGCCCCATTCTTGCCCTCCACCAGAGCATTGTCCTGACTGCGGCAGGCGCGGCTTTTGGTGAACTCCGCGCGCAGTTTCTCCAACAGTTCCGCCACCCGATGGTTGATGTACTCCGATCCGTTGTCGGCGTGAAACCCCAGCACCACGAACGGAAACTGCCGCAGCACGGCCTCCAGCACGGGCAGCAGATAGGCTTCGCTGATCTTGCTCGCGCAGCCCACCACCTGCCATTGCGTCACCGCGTCCACTGCGTTGATGTGATACACGCCTTTGTTGCCGTCCCAGTCGCCCTGATGGACTGTGTCCACCCGCAGAAATCCGGCTCGGCCCTGCGGCTCGGGCCGGCGCCGCTGGCCGATCGAGATCGCCGTGGGCCGCGTCGCCTCGAACACCGCGGCCTGATTGCGGTAGCGCGCGCTGGCTCGCAGGTTGTACAGATGCGACACGCTGATCTTCGCCAGCCGCCGGTACCGCAGGTCGCCGAACTGCTCGTACTCGCGTTCGAGAATCCGCCGCGTGGCCGGCCCGCTCAATCGCTCGTGCGCCCGGTCCACTTCCGCCAGCAGCGCGACGTCTTCGGCGGTGTACCGCGCGTTGAAACGATGCCTCCGGTAGGGCGCCGCCTTCACCGCGCCGTGATCCAGAAACGCCCGGATCAGTCGCGTCATCTGCGACGCGCTCATCCCCGTCACCTTTTCCATGTACGCGCGGACAACGCCGCGCTCCCGCTTGCTCAGCGCGCCATACCGCTGCGCCGCCAACACGCGCTCCACCCAGGCGTATTTTTCCGCCCGTCCGCACCCCGCAAACTCGATCGCTTCGCTCGAGGTCAGGAATTCGCGGATCTGCTCCCGGCTGAGGCTCTCGGCATTCCCCATGCGCACTTGCACCCGGCCGCGCCACGCCTACCCCATCCTCCTCTGTTTCATGCTCACCTTGCATTGGAAACCGCCCCAGCCTCTTTGCCCCTTTCATGCTCATCTTGCATTGGACAATTCTGTTACTGCGCTAAAAGCATAGACCGGCGGGTAGCTATGCTATACTCGAAGAGTTTCCCGTTCGCAAGGACCCTCGGAAATTCTATGCCTAAGCTCAAGACACATAAAGGTGCGGCCAAACGGTTCAAGAAGACCGGCACGGGGCAAGTGATGCGCAGTCACGCTTTCGGCCGGCATATTCTGACCTCAAAACCGCACAAGCGCAAGAAGAAGCTGCATCAGAGAGTGCTGGCCGATCCGACTAACCAGCCGGCGCTGAAGCGCATGCTCCCCTATTAAACGGGTGAGCGGTTTGCGCGGACGGTGCGCGTGGCACGTGCCCGTTCCGCCAAGTCCATTTCAAAGGAGATTGAAACGTGCCCAGAGTCAAACGTGGTACCCACCGCCGGGACGTCCGGAAAAAGACGCTCAAACAGGCGTCGGGCTACTTCCTTACTAAGAGCAAGCTGAATCGCGCCGCGCAAGAGGCGGTTGAGCGCGGCCTGAAGTTCGCATACGTCGGGCGCAAGAACAAGAAACGCGATTTCCGCGCGCTGTGGATCGTGCGCATCAATGCCGCCTGCCGCGAGGCCGGTATTTCGTACAGCAGGTTCTTGAACGGGCTGAAGGCTGCCCGCCTGGAACTGAACCGCAAGGTGCTGGCCGAGGTGGCGCTCCACGACGACGCAGCCTTCCAGCAACTGGTTTCGGTGGCCAAGTCCGCGCTCGAAGTCAAGGATTCCGCCCGCGCGGCTTTGGAAAAGAAATGACGGCTACGCATCCGCCGGATCCGCTCGCCAGCCTGGAAGACCGCATTCAGCAGGCGGTTCAACTGGTGGGACGCTTGCGCCAGGAAAAGGACGCAGCGCTGGCCCAGGCCGCCGAGGCCCGCGCCGAGACCGGGCGGTTGACCGACGAAGTCGCGGCGCTGCAGGCCGAACGCAAACAGGTGCGGACCCGCATTGAAAAGCTGCTCGAACAGATCGATCAGTTGAGCAACGCATAGCGGATACCGCCCGCCGGAGTAAAGCATGGAAAGCGCTCCTCCCGAAAAACAGACGGTGCGGGTGACTATTCTGAACCGGCAGTACACGCTGCGCGCTGCGGGCGATCCCAAAGACATCGAACGCGTGGCGGCGCAGTTGGACGATCTGATGCTGGCCCTCGCCGCCAAAGCGCCGAATGCCGATTCCACGCACATCGCGGTGCTGGCTTGCCTCCACCTGGCCGACAAGTTGACCGGTCTCGAGCGGGAAATGGAGGCGCTCCGCCGGCGCGTGGACCAGAAGTCCGAAAAATACCGCGGCATGATCGAGGAGTTGATTGCGACGGCAGGAGAAGGCATGTGACGCCGCGCATGCTGCTGGGCCTGCTAGCCGCGCTGGCTGTGGCGGCGGGGCCTGCGCTGGAAAATGATATCGCGCAGTGGCGCCGCGCGCGCGCGTCCGCGCTCCAGGCCGAGGGCGGCTGGCTCACCGTGGCCGGCCTTTTCTGGCTGCACGACGGCGCCAACTCTTTCGGCAAAGATCCGGCCAGCGACATTGTGCTCCCCGATGGGCCGGCACATGCCGGTTTTCTCGAGCTGCGCGGCGGCAAGGTAGCGGCGATCGTGGCGGGCGAAAGCGCGCGCCGCGAATTGCAACCGGACTCCGCCGACGCAGTCAGGGTCGGACGCCTCAGCTTGTTTCTGATCCAGCGCGGCGACCGGCTCGGCATCCGTCTCAAGGACCCCGAGAATCCGGCGCGCAAGCAATTCCACGGCCTGGACTATTTCCCGGTCAGTGAAGCATACCGTGTGACCGCGCGCTGGGTTGCCGAACCACGCCGGATTCCAATCCTCAACGTGCTTGGCCAAACCGAGCCTTCCCGGTGTCCCGGCTACGCTGCGTTCCGCATTGGCACGAAAGACCTGCGCCTCTACCCCATCCTTGAGGCGCCAGATGCGCAGGAGCTTTTTTACATTTTTCGCGACCAGACGAGTGGCCGGGAAACCTACGCCGCCGGCCGCTTCCTTTACTCGGCCCTGCCCAAAGAAGGCCGTGTCGTGCTGGATTTCAACAAGGCCGTCAACCCGCCTTGCGCTTTCACCCCTTACGCCACCTGCCCGCTGCCACCGCCGGAGAATCGGCTGCCGGTGCGGATTGAGGCCGGCGAAAAGAAGTATCATTAAAATCGATTCAGACGGCCGCCTCCGCAATAACTCCAGCGTTGCAGCCGTGTTGATGACAACAGGAGGATAAATGAAAAGCGCAAAACTACCCGTCATTCTTGCCGCTGCGGTTGCCCTTGCCGTTTCCGCCGCGGCTTTCGCCGACACGCCGGGGCGCCACCCGCACTATTTGCGCGCGCGAACCGATCTCCGCACGGCGCAGCTTCTGCTGCGGGTGCAGGACGAGCCCAATGTCATGCGGCACGTGCGCCAGGTGGATCGGGAAATCGATTTGGCGGTGGGCGAAATCGACCGTGCGTCGGTGATCGACCGCAAGCATATCGAAGACCATCCGCCGTTTGATCGCGGCCTGGACCGTCGCGGCAGATTCCGCAGGGCCATGGCTCTGTTGGTGGGCGCCCGCGCCGATATCGGCCGAGAGGAAGACAATCCGCGTGCGGCCGGCTGGCGTGACGCCGCCTTCCGCCATATCGACGCTGCGATGGGGCAACTCCGCCGCGCGGCACACGAGCTGCACATGGACCACCTGGAAGGGTTCTAGCCGCGCGCTTGGCTGGTACCCACCGGCAAGGGGATTCGGGCCGAACATCGCGTTGGCTACAATAGGCTCCGTGGCTGAAACTCGCACGGACTATAGCCGAACTTTGGCGAAGGTCGCCATCTTCTCCGGCCTGACGGATTCCGAACTGCAATTCCTGGCCGAGCGTGCCGTGCCGCGCCAGTTCGCTCCCGGAGAGATGGTGTTCGGCGAGGGCGAACCGTGCGCGGGATTGTACGTCGTTGCGAGCGGCAACATCCGCATCTTCAAGAGTTCGTCCGCCGGTCGCGAGCAGGTGCTCAGCATTGATGGTCCGGGCAGTTCCGTCGCCGAAGTGCCGGTTTTCGACGGCGGCAACTACCCGGCTTCGGGAGCCGCCGTGGATCACGCCATGCTCCTCTTTGTCGCCAAACAGGATTTCCAGGCTCTTTGCCTGGCGCACCCCGAAGTCGCGCTCAAGGTGCTCCGAGTGGTCGGAGCGCGCCTGCGGCGGCTGGTGGGAATTATCGAAGAGCTTTCGTTCACCACCGTCCGCCACCGGCTGGCGGCCTTTCTGTGGCGGCTGGCTCAGCGGGAGGAAGCGACGTCAACGGGGGGCGTGGAATTCCTGCTGCCGGCCAGCAACCAGGAACTGGCCGCGCAGCTGGGAACCGTCCGTGAGCTGGTTTCCCGCAATCTCTCCCGCTTGCAGGCGGAAGGCTTGCTCAAACTGGAAGGACGTCGCGTCGTTATCCACGACCTGAAGGCTCTCGAAGCGGAACTGCAACCGGCGGAGTGAGCACATAAGCGCTAACCGAGGGCTGCGCGGATTCGGGAACGCCCGTGATGAACGTGTCGGTGGGTGGTTCCTTTGGCGTTTACACGTCAATGTGATTCGCGGATGCACGCGCGTTTCTGGGGATTCATCCCGCGCAGACCAGGTGAGCGCTTCTCGGACAGGGCGCTTTGCGTCCGGCTGGCTCTCAGAACATTCACAGCGTCCTCGCCTCAGGCCGCCGCGAGACACGCGGCACATCTCCGCAACCATGCCACTATCCAAGCTACAGAATCAGGATAGGGCCAAAAACGACTTCTGCGGATCGGCGAGAAACTCATTGATCTCGGTGAGTCGGCTTCTGACGAGTGCTTCTATGGCCTTAGTGGAGCAATTGCCGAGCCGGATACAGAGAATCTTGGGTGGATACCCTTCAAGGAAACTTCTCTGGCGGAAGTCAGCGTCTTTAGTGACAATCGCGAAACGTGTTGGGCGGCGTATGCCCAAATCGTGGTGTCCTTTGCCTCGCGGAGTCCGACATGCCGTACATGTATCGCGCTGGGGAAACAATCTGCCAAATCCTTGCACAAGAGGGGAGAAAGATTCTGATCGAAAAGCAGTCTCACGCCGGAATGCTCGCCAGTCGCCGTTCGCGCTCCGCAGCGAAGGCGAGGCAGGCCCGAATGTCTTCCTGAGTGAGGTCCGGAAAATCGTGCAAGATCTCGTCTTCAGACATCCCGGAAGCCAAGTAATCCAGTACGTCGTAGACCGTGATCCGCATTCCGCGGACACACGGCTTCCCGCCCATCTTGTCGGGTTCGATCGTGATGATCTTGCGGTAATCCATGCGACTCGCTCCGAGGTTCACCTTCAACAATAACAAAAACTGGGGTCGCAGCAGCGTCCCGGTTCGACTGGCGCATTTCTGTGGGCCGGGCGCTACACGATCAAGTGGCCGGTTTGCATGGCACGAATGCCCGCGTCACGCTCGGGCTCCCCCGTGACAAAAGTCATAGGCGCGCCATGGCTGCTCGCAGTACGCTTGGACATCGAGGAGAGAAACGATGAGCCTTACGACGGAAAAGACGGTAGGGGAACTGGCCCTGGAGAACCCAGCCGCGACCCGGGTGTTTGAGAAGCTGGGCATCGACTACTGTTGCGGCGGCGGCCGGACGCTGGAACAGGCATGCCAGGCGGCCCACATGTCCATCAACCAGGTGGCGGACTCCCTGGCGGCCGCGAGCCAGGCGGCGTCCGTTTCCGCGCCAGACCGGAACTGGCAAAGCGAGCCTCTTTCCGAGTTGCTCGCGCACATCCAAAGCACGCACCATGTTTATACGCGCGAGGAGATCGCCCGTCTGGGCCCGCTGTTCGACAAGGTGTGCTCAGTTCACGGCAAGAATCACCCCGAACTGCTGCGCCTGCGCGAATTCTTCAGCGGCCTCGCCGAAGAATTGACCACCCACCTGATGAAAGAGGAGAAGGTTCTGTTCCCATACATCCTGCGCTTGGAAGAGGCAGTGGTCGCCAAAGAGCCCGTGCTGCCGCCTCCCTTCGGCAGTGTGCGCAACCCGGTCGCGATGATGATGCACGAACACGACGGGGCCGGCAGCGCGCTGCGCAGCATGCGCCAAGTAAGCAACGGCTATGCCGCCCCGCCCGACGCCTGCGTCAGCTTCCAGACGCTTTACCAGGCGCTGGAGGCCTTTGAAGCCGACTTGCACCAGCACATCCATCTGGAAAACAACGTCCTCTTTCCGAGGGCGATCGAGATGGAACAGGCACATTAAGAAGACGGGCCGCTTGCCCGCGACTTGCAGTGGCGCGGTTTTCCAGGAAAGGGATCCAGCATGAGTTACAAGAAGCTGTGGATTGCGCTGGGCATTGTATTGGTCGTCTCTTTCGCCGTGTTGGGCGGAGTGGGGATCAGAGTTCTCAATAGCGCGCCGCCCATTCCGTCGCAGGTTACGGCCGCGGACGGGCGGGTGCTGTTCGATGGCGCCACGATTCATGACGGACAGGGTGTCTGGCAATCGATCGGGGGTCAGGAGGTGGGCACCATTTGGGGCCACGGATCGTACGTGGCGCCCGATTGGTCGGCCGACTGGCTGCATCGCGAATGCATGTTCATCCTCGACCGCTGGGCCCAGGCCGCGGGCGCGCCGGATTACGCCGCCCTCGGCGTGGAGCAGCGGGCGGCGCTGGATGCGCGGCTTCAATTATTGATGCGGACCAACACCTATGACCCGGCGACCCGCACCATCGTGCTCGATCCGGTTCGCGCCGCAGCCTTTGAGCATCTCGAACGCTACTACGCCGACGTGTTCTCGAACGGCCGCAGCCAGTACGCCATCCCACGCGGCGCGATGAGCGATCCCGTCAAGCTGCGCGCCATGAGCACGTTCTTCTGGTGGACGGCGTGGGCCGCGTCGACCAACCGGCCCGGATCGGACATCACGTACACACAGAATTGGCCGCACGAGCCGTTGATCGGAAACCAGCCGACCAGCGGTGCCATCATGTGGAGCGTAATCAGTTTCGTTCTGTTGCTCGCCGGCGTGGGCGGCATGGTCTGGTATTTCGCCTCGCAGCCGCGGACGGTGGCTGAAGAGCTTCTTCCGGAGAGCGATCCGCTGCTCGGCCTCAAGCCCACCGCCTCTCAACGAGCCACCGTGAAGTACTTTTTCGTGGTGGCGGCGCTGTGGGTGGTGCAGGTCGGGCTCGGCGCCATCGTGGCGCACTACGGTGTCGAGGGATCGGGTTTGTACGGAATTCCGCTCGATCGCGTGCTGCCATATAGCGTGGCGCGCACCTGGCACCTCCAGCTTGGCCTGTTTTGGATTGCCACCTCCTGGCTTGCCACCGGCCTCTACGTGGCCCCGGCCGTCAGCGGCTCGGAACCGAAGGGTCAGCGGCTGGGTGTCAATCTGCTGTTCGGCGCGCTGATCCTGGTAGTGGTGGGATCGCTGGCCGGCGAGTGGATGAGCATCCAGCACAAGCTCGGCCATCTCTGGTTCTGGTTCGGCACCCAAGGTTACGAGTATGTGGACCTGGGCCGCTTCTGGCAGATCCTGCTTTTCATCGGCCTGACGTTCTGGCTGTGGCTGATGTGGCGCGCGCTCAAACCGGCGATTGCCCGTCGCGACCAAAACCATTCGCTGCTGCTCATGTTTTTGCTGTCGAGCGTCGCCATCCCCCTGTTTTACGCCGCCGGGCTGATGTACGGCGAGCGCAGCAATCTGGTCACGGCGGAGTACTGGCGCTGGTGGGTCGTGCATCTTTGGGTGGAGGGCTTCTTCGAGGTCTTTGCTACCGTAGTCATCGCATTCCTCCTGACCCGGCTGAAGCTGCTCTCGATTGTCACGGCTACGCGGGCCGTCCTGTTTTCCACCGTGGTTTTTCTGTCCGGCGGCATCATCGGCACCTTCCATCATCTGTACTTCGCCGGCACGCCCAATATCGTGCTCGGATTGGGGGCCGTCTTCAGCGCCATGGAAGTAGTTCCGCTGGTGCTGATCGGTTTCGAGGCGTGGGAGAACATCCGGCTGGCCCGTTCCCGCCAGCAACATATTTGGGTGGCCGCCTACAAGTGGCCCATATACTTCTTCGTCGCTGTGGCGTTCTGGAATTTCGTGGGCGCTGGGCTCTTCGGCTTCCTCATCAATCCGCCCATCGCGCTCTATTATATGCAAGGCCTCAGCACCACCCCGGTGCACGCGCATACCGCGCTGTTCGGCGTATACGGCATGCTCGGCCTGGGACTGATGCTGTTCTGCCTGCGCGCGCTTCGTCCCGGCAGGGCGTGGAAGAACGGCCCGCTGTCGTTCGCGTTTTGGGCGATTAACATCGGTCTCGCCTTGATGGTGCTCATCAGCATGTTGCCCATCGGCCTGGCGCAGACCTGGGCATCGGTACAGTATGGAACCTGGTACGCGCGCTCGGCCGAGTTCCTGCATAGCGGACACCTGAACCAACTGCGCTGGATGCGAATGATCGGCGACAGCATCTTCGCCGTTGGTGCGCTGGTGTTGGGCTGGTTTGTGCTAGGGCTGGTGACGGGCCACTCGTATCAAGAGAGCGGCTATGTTGCCGAAGGTGGATGGGAAGTGCGGGAAGTCGAGGCACCGCGCAGGTAGAGACGCCAATGGCCGCTATTGCAGCATCCCCCGTTAAGATTCGCAAGAAGCTGGTGAAGCGCGCCGCCAAAGACCGCTCGCAGCCGCTGCGGCGTGCCTTCCAGCTTGCCTTTTTGGCACTCAATGTCTGGATCGGGGTCGAGTTCTATCTCTTCGTGCGCTACTACGAAAGCGGCGGCCGTTCCGTGTACGCCGGCCGTCCGCCGGGTGTCGAGGGGTGGCTGCCGATCGCCTCCCTGATGAACCTCAAAGTTCTGCTGATGTCCGGCACCGTGCCCGCGCTCCATCCCGCCGGCATGTTTCTGCTCATCGCATTCCTGGCCGCATCGTGGGCTTTTCGCAAGAGCTTTTGCGGGTGGCTGTGCCCCGTGGGAACTATCTCCGAGTACTTGTGGCGACTGGGGCGCCGCATTTTCAGCCGCAATTTTCGTTTGCCACGCGTGCCGGATATCTTGCTCCGCAGTCTGAAATACCTTCTGTCGGGCCTGTTTCTCTACGCAGTCGGTTCGATGCCGGTTGCGGCGATCCGGGATTTTCTCAGCGGCCCATACGGGATGGTCGACGACGTGAAGATGCTCAACTTTTTCCGCTTCCTTGGTTGGAGCGGCGGCATCGTGATGGCGCTGCTGGTGGTCGCTTCGGTCTTGATCCAGAACTTCTGGTGCCGCTATCTGTGTCCGTATGGCGCGCTGATGGGCATGGCCGCGCTGGCCAGCCCGCTACGCATCCGGCGCGATCCGAGTCTGTGCATCGATTGTGCGAAGTGCGCTAAAGCCTGCCCCTCCGCCCTGCCGGTGGACCGCCTGATCGCGATCCGTTCCGCCGAATGCACTGGTTGCCTGGAGTGCGTCGCCGTTTGCCCCGCCGCCGATGCGCTTTGCTTCTCGGCACCCCGCGCCAAACGGGTGCCCACGTGGGTTGTGGCTACTGGAATCGCTACGCTATTCCTCGGTATCTGCGGCTACGCTCGTCTCACCGGTCATTGGCAAACCAATCTTCCCGGCAATACATATTTCGAGCTGATCCCCCACGCCAACGAATTCACCCATCCCTGACGCACAGTAAGAGGCTACCGCTGCACGAACAGCAATGCCACCAGCGTCTTGCCGTCCGCGACCTCGCGGGCCCAGGTGTCTTTGCACACATAGCCACGCGACGCAAACTCGATCAGCAGATCCTGGCGCGGCACCAGAGTGGCGTGCGCGATCTCGACCGCCCGGGCGAGGGATGCCGGAATTTGCCGGCCTGGTGTAATGGCCGAATTTATGCCCTCCGGGTTCTCTTGGATGACGATGCCACAAGCGGCAGGGCGAAGCCTGGCGATGGCATCGACGCCGCGGCGCCACTCGATGTGTTCCAGCAGGAGCGTGGCCAGAAGCAGTTCCGGCGAGGGCTCGAGCGCCGACTGCTCGATGTCGTCCTCAAGGACGGCGGCAACCAGTCCGTGCTTTGCCAGCCGTCGCGCCAGCCGCGTCAGGAATGCCGGGTTGAGGTCGGTGAAGGTCAGACGGAACGGCCGGAGCAGGGAAGGATCCACGAAATCGAGCGCCTGCCCGGTGCCGGCGCCAGCGATCACCACGCGGCTCCCTGCGGGTGGTGCAGCGGAACGGATGATCTGGCAGGTGAGGTTGGCGCCGGCTTGAGCTTGACCGATCCCGGCCATGTGCTCGTCGTAATCTTCGCCCGTGACGATCTGAGTCCATGCGCGGCGGAGGCCGGGATCCATCCTTACATCTTAGTAGAGGACCGCTATATCCGTTCCGGGACTGGACTGGCAGCGCGGTCCCACCGCCAATTGTTCGCAAGTTGTTGCAGGAAAATGGTGGCGGCGGGGCGACTCGAACGCCCGACCTACGGATTATGAGACCGTCGCTCTAGCCAGCTGAGCTACACCGCCAACAAGGTCCAGTGTAACAGACGCTTTGCTTTCTGCGACGCGCTCGGCGAGTAGGGTATTCCCCTGAGCCGCCGTGTGGAAATCCCATGCCTCGGCACCGCTCACCCGTGTAACTATTTCGTAATGCTCCGCGATTTCCAGCGGCTTAGTGTCAAGCAGCTTATTCTAAAGTGTTTATCGAAATATGCTGCCCCTTGCGTCAAAATGTCGTAAGTGCCTTTTTTAACGGTAGTTTAATGCTCGCCTCGGGCCGCTTTCCCACAGAGTTATCCACAGCACCTGTGGATTCCGCGATGTACCCCCCAAAGCCTGTGGCATGGCTTGCGCGAGCGGCACTGTCAGGACAGTTGGCCATCGCGCCGCAGGCGGCGTTCGAGTGATTCCGGGATGGCAGCCTCCACCACGCAGTGGGTACCGGAGTAACGGGTCTTGAACACCCGTCCGAATTGGTGGAGCAAGGCGAGCGTGGCGCCGTCGGCCGCAGGCAGGCGGAGGGTTACGGACAGAGTAGGGTCCACCGGGAGCGCCAAGTCGATCGCGTCCAACAGGCGGCCGATCCCCTCTCCGGTCAGCGCGGAGATGGCGACCGCACCGCCGGTTTGACCTGCGGCGGCGGCCGAGAGGCGGCGCGCGAACGGCTCGGCTGCGGCCCCGGCACGATCCATCTTGTTCATCACCAGGATGCGCGGGACGTGCGCGGCGCCAATCTCATCCAGCACTTCGCCAACGTGCATGGCCTGTTCCATGGCGGAAGGCGAAGCCATATCGACCACGTGCAGGACCAGCGCCGCCTCCTGAATCTCTTCGAGCGTGGCGCGAAAGGCCTTCACCAAGGTGGTGGGCAGGTTGCGGATGAAACCCACCGTGTCGCTGACCAAAACGCGGCGATGCGAGGGAAGCAGCAGCGGGCGGACGGTGGGGTCCAGGGTGGCAAACAGGCGGGAGTCCGCGGCCACTCCGGCCCGGGTGAGCCGGTTGAAGAGCGTGGATTTTCCGGCGTTGGTATAACCCGCCAGCGCCAGCGTGGCCAGTGGAACCGAGCTGCGGCGGCGGCGGTTGAGTGCGCGGCCGGTGCGTACGCCCTCCAGCTCGCGTTCCATCTTCTGTATCCGCTTTGCGATTCGGCGGCGGTCCGTTTCCAGTTGCGTCTCGCCCGGCCCGCGGGTGCCTATGCCGCCGCCCAGTCTCGACATTTCGACGCCCCGGCCGGCCAGGCGGGGCAGCAGGTAATTGAGCTGCGCCAGTTCCACCTGAAGGCGCCCTTCGCGCGTACGGGCGCGCGCGGCAAAGATATCGAGGATCAACTGAGTGCGATCGATGACCCTGGTGCGGATCGATTTTTCGAGGTTACGCTGCTGTGTGGGCGTCAGCTCCAGATCGAAAATGACGACGTCAGCCGGCCCTGCTGCAACGGCTGCGGCCAATTCGGCGGCTTTGCCCGGCCCGATGAGGGTAGCCGCTTCAGGAGCGTCCCGCGATTGCAGCACGCGCTCCACTACCTCGGCGCCGGCGCTGGCGGCCAACTCCGCCAGTTCGTCGAGCGACTCTTCACTGCCCGCCGGCCCCCAACGTGCGGAAGCGGCGCGCGATTTCCACTCCAGCCCCACCAGGATGGCGCGCTCGCGGGAGGGTCTGGTCTGCAGCGTGTGTTATGCCTCCGATTCGGTGTGCACCGGCACACTCGGCGGGCCGCTCGCGTTCCCGCTCGAAACGGCGGCTGGCGTGCCGCTGTAAGAGTGAAAAGGCTTCTGCACCACCACCGTGGAAACTGCGTGCTTAAAAATCAACTGTTCCTGGTTGTTAGTCTCCAGCACCAAAGAGTACTTGTCGAAACTCTTGATCCGGCCCGAAAGCTTCACGCCGCTCATCAGGTAAATCGTGAGGACGATCTTGTCCTTGCGCGCGTTGTTTAGAAAACTGTCTTGAATGTTTTGCGCCGGTTTTTCCATCGTATCCCCCATAAAAAAGACCGCATTGGGTGAGAGTGTTACCGCAGCGTAGTAATTGTACACCCAATGGCGGCGCAAATTCAGTATTGACTATGGTTGCAGCGGGCCGCCCGGGCGCGTCGATTACTCGTCTTCGTGGTCTGCGGCTGCGGTGGCCGAGGCGGGGCCCAGCATGCGGACCACTTCGTCGCGTGTGAGCGAGCGCGTTGGAGCCGGGTGCTTGTGGTCCTGCTCATCAGCCGGCTCGAAACGGAACTCGCGGGCTGAGGCAAGCTCGCTCTCCAGATTGAATGCGGGAATCCCGTGCAAGGCTGGCACCTGTGCGATGCCGTGCTCCGTAATCACGCACTCCAGACCGCCAGCCATTGCAAAATGGATCCGGGTCTTCTGTTTGATGGAGAGCTTGCGCAGGTCGGCCAGCTTCATCAAACTTCCTGGTATTCGTCGACCTCTTCGCCATGGGCCACGCGGTCGGAAATCCGCTCCTGGCAGGTGACGCAATAGCGCGCCCAAGGCACCGCCTCCAGGCGCTTGGTGGAAATCGGCTCTTCGCATTCCGGGCAGACACCGTAAGTGCCGCTTTCGATACGGCGGAGCGCGTCGGAAATCTCGCGCAACAGCTTCATGTCGATGGTATTGCGGTTGAGGAAGATCCACTCTTCGTGATGCTGCTGGCTCAAATCCCCTTCATCCGACGGCACATCCAGGCGCGCTACCACCTGGGCTGCCTTTTGCGCGGACATGCTGCCGCGGACCTCTTCGGCCTTCCGCTCCAGTAGCTTGCGGTAAGTCGAAAGCTTCAATTTCGGCCCGTTCTTGTGGTTGGTATTCATTTCGCTTTCACTCACCCGGTTGGCCGGATACACAATAAGACGCACATCCAATCCCAAAAGTTGCACATGCTCAAGGGGGAGGCGCAGCGTTGTGGATTCCGTAGTATACCCGGCGGCGTTCGAAAAGTCAAAGCGAACTATCGGCGAGCGAACTGTCGAACGGGCGGCAAGCGAACTTGTAACGGCGAAGTCGTGCCGTATCCTGCGGCAGCCATTGCGCCGCGCGGGCCCGAAGCACCCCAAGCATAAAAACTTGCCGCCGCAAGCCTGTTGCACTCGCCAGTGAGCCCGGCTACTGGCCAAGGATGTTATACGTGGTGGTGCCCTCCACACGGACCTTGGAATATGCTTCCACCCAAACCTTGTGGTACGGATCCTGGCCGTACGCCTTCAGCACCTCGGGGCCGGCCATCTCCATGCACATGCCGTACTCGCGGGCCACGCGCTTCACCGGGACGGTCACCGTTTCGCCCGCGCGAAACTTCTGGACCATGGCTCTGTCAACCTCACCCAGCGCTACCTGGGTGAGGGGCGACTGCAACTTGCCGTACCAAACTTTGGTAATGCCCTTGATCTTGCCGGGCAGGGCGTCGCTCGCCTGGAAGAAAGCCTGCCAATCGGCCGGCGTGGCGTCTTTGACAGGCGTCCACGCAAAACAGTGCATCAGGGTCTTCTCGCCGGCGCGCGCTCCCGGTGAGACTAGCATTGCTACGGCCGCGCACGCTGCCAGTTGGGCCACTCTGGAAAACTTCATCGGCTGTTTCTCCTTGAGGCGGCTTGCCGCCACCCTAGGATCTTATCACCGCAGCCGCGCGGCGGCCGGCTGCTGCCAGGCGCCGAAATGCGCCCGCCAGCGGGCGTTAGCAAGTTGAAGCCCGCCCACCCCTACACTCCCCAGCAGTAATCCTCCACCGCCCGTTCGATGGAGGTGTCCTGCTCGGTCAGGCGCATCAGCTCCAGCCGGATCGCATCCACCAGCGCCTTCCAGCTCGCCTCAATCACGTTGTCTGAAACTCCCACCGTGGTCCAGCTCCGGCGATGATCCGACCATTCGATCAGCACACGCACGTTGGCCGCCGTGCCTTTATTGGAATCGAGCACGCGTACCTTGTAGTCCGTCAGCCGCACTTCGGTGATTTGAGGATAGAGCTTGCCCAGACACTTGCGCAGGCACAAATGCAGCGCGTGAAACGGGCCGTGCCCGCTGGCAGTGGCGGAATGCGCGCCGTCTTTGGTGCGCAGCGACACCGATGCCGTGCTGTGCGATCCGCCGGTCGCGCCGGCGCGCGTCGCCACTTCGTAGCTGTCGATATCGAAGTAGTGGACGCCCGGATTGAGCGCCTCGCGCACCAGCAGTTCAAAGGTGCCCTCCGCCGCCTCCAGTTCATAGCCTTCGTATTCCATCTGCTTGATGCGCTCCAGCAATTCGCGCCGGGCATCCTCGCTCAGGCGGTCGGCCAGTCCGTGCTGCTTCAGCTTGTACAGGATGTTGCCGCGGCCGGACAGGTCGCTCACCAGCACGCGCTGCCGGTTGCCCACCGACGCCGGCGGGACGTGTTCGTAAGTGGACGCATCCTTCAGCACCGCGCTGACATGCACGCCGCCCTTGTGCGCAAATGCACTCTTGCCCACGAACGGCCGGTCGCCCGGTAGTTGCAGGTTGGCCAGCTCGGCGATGAATTTGCACGTCGCCGCCAGGTTGGCAAGCCGTTCCGGCCCGATGGTGTTATGTCCCAGCTTCAACTCCAGGTTGGCGATGACGGAGGACAGGTTGGCATTGCCGCAGCGCTCGCCGTAGCCGTTCATACAGCCCTGCACATGCGTCGCGCCGGCCTCCACCGCCGCTACGCTGTTGGCCACGGCGCAATCCGAGTCGTTGTGAGTGTGGATGCCGATCACGCCGTCGAAGCGCTTGCGCACGTCCGCCACAATCTCCACCAGCCGCCCGGTGAGAGTGCCGCCGTTGGTGTCGCACAGGCAGAGGACATCGGCGCCCGCCTTCTGCGCGGCTTCGAGCGTACGCAGTGCGTAAGCCGCATTGGCGTGGTAGCCATCGAAGAAGTGCTCGGCATCGTAAATCACTTCCTTGCCGTGCTGGTGCAGGTACTCGACCGTCTCGGCAATCAGCTTGAGGTTTTCCTCGAGCGAAATTCCCAGTGCGCGTTCCACGTGGAGGTCCCACGTCTTGCCGAAAATCGTCGTCACCGGAGTGCCGGCCTCGACCAACGCCCGCACATTGCGGTCCTCCGCCACGCTGTTCTTGGCGAACCGGGTCGAGCCAAACGCGGCCAGACGGGCGTGCTTCAGCTTCAGCTCGCGCGCGCGCTCGAAAAACTCTTTGTCCTTCGGGTTCGAGCCCGGCCAGCCGCCTTCGATGTAGTCGAT
The DNA here is from genome assembly GCA_963761855.1 of Bryobacterales bacterium. Lineage (GTDB taxonomy): Bacteria > Acidobacteriota > Terriglobia > Bryobacterales > Bryobacteraceae > Bog-375. Next base: position 16,268 of record CAVXJY010000111.1, read on the forward strand.
GCCCAGCTCATCCAGCTTCTGGGCGACGACTAGCTTGTCGTCCACCGAAAACGAGACCGATTCGCCCTGCGTCCCGTCGCGCAGGGTCGTGTCGAATGTAAAGATCTTCATATGCCACCCGCTCAGAGCCTGTTTATGGAACAACCATGCCCTTCCGCTCCCTGATGGCCGCGGCCCAGAGAGCATTCGGAGCCGCGACCGTCAGCGAGCGGTTGTTACCTACGTCTTCACCGTCTCCGCGTCCTGCGGAACGCCGGCTTCCTTCTTCTTCTTGAGGAACGGCATCATCTCGCGCAGCTCGCGGCCCACCACTTCCAGCGGCTGATGGCGCGCGGCTTCCCGCATCGCCAGGAAATTCTTACGGCCGGTTTTATTCTCTTCGATCCACGCCTTCGCGAAAGCGCCGGATTGAATCTCGCCCAGAATCTTCTTCATTTCCGCTCGCGTCTGGGCATTAACGATGCGCGGCCCGCGCGTGTAATCTCCATACTCGGCGGTATCGGAAACCGAATAGCGCATGTACGCCAGGCCGCCTTCCTGGATCAGATCGACAATCAGTTTCAGCTCGTGCAGACATTCGAAATAGGCGATCTCGGGCGCATAGCCGGCTTCCACCAGCGTTTCGAAACCGGCGCGGATCAATTCGCTGACGCCGCCGCACAGCACGGCCTGCTCGCCGAACAGGTCGCTTTCGGTCTCCTCTTTGAAGGTGGTTTCGATCACGCCCGCCTTGAGATGACCGAGCCCCTTCGCATAAGCCAGCGCCCGCTCGAGCGCCTGGCCCGTGGCGTTCTGATGAACGGCCACCAGCGCCGGCACGCCCACTCCCTCGGTGAACAACTCGCGCACGCGATGCCCCGGCGCTTTGGGCGCGATCATCGAAACGTCGATATCCTTCGGCGGCGTGATCTGCTTGAAATGGATGTTGAAACCGTGCGCGAACATCAGCGTCTTGCCGGCCGTAAGGTGGGGCGCAATCTCTTTGGTGTACACGTCGGCCTGAATATGGTCGGACACCAGGATCATGACCACGTTGCCGGCCTTGGCGGCTTCCGACGTGCGCATGACTTTCAAGCCGGCGGCTTCGGCCTTGGCCCAATTCGGCGAACCGGGAGAATCGCTCACCACCACGTCCACGCCGGAATCACGCAGATTCAGTGCGTGCGCGTGGCCCTGGCTTCCGTACCCGATAATGGCGACCGTGCGCCCCTTCAAGAAATCCAGATTTCCGTCTTTTTCGTAATAACGTTTTGGCATTTTTGCTCCAACTCCTAAACTACTCTTTCTTCCACTTTGTTCCCGCCCTTGGTGGGAACCGGCGGCTGCAGCCGCAATTTCTTGGCCTCCAGCGCAATTGCCAGGGCGCCGGAGCGCGTAACGTCAATCTCACCGTAGCTGCCCATCACGCTGATAAACTCGTTCAGCTTCTCCGGGTCGCCCGTCACCTCGATCGCGAATCCCTCGGTGGAGGAATCCACCACCCGCCCGCCGAATATCTCGGCCTCCTTCAGCACCGCGGTGCGGCTCTCCTGCGCGGTCCGCACCCGCACCAGGACCAGTTCCCGCACCACCGCCGGCGACTCGGTGAGGTCGGTGGCCTGCAGCACGTTCAGCAGCCGGTTCATCTGCTTGATCACCTGCTGGCGCAGCGTCGCGTCCACATCCACCACGATGGTCATGCGCGAAAGCTCCGGATCGAGCGTTCGCGCCACCGTCAGACTCTCAATGTTGTACCCGCGCTGCGTCAGCAGCCCGGTCACGCGCATCAGCGCACCTGGCTTGTTTTCGAGCAGCAGCGAGATCACCTGCAGCATGGCATCTCCTATTTGGCCGGCACCGGGACCGGCTGCGGCGGGCCGAGCACCATTTCGTGGATACCCGCCCCCGCCGCCACCATCGGGTACACCGATTCAGTGGCCGACACTTTCACGTTCAGCAGGTAGGGGCCCGGCTCGCGCACCGCCGCTTCCAGCGCGGACGCCAGTTGCGACGGCTGCTCCACCACCCTGCCCTTAAATCCGTAAGCGCCGGCCAGTTTCTCCACGTCCGGGAAACAGTCCAGTTCCACTCCGCTCAGCCGGTTGTTGTAGAACATGGTCTGCCACTGCCGCACCATCCCCAGGTAGCCGTTGTTCATCACCACGATCTTGACCGGCAGGCCATTACTCGCAATCGTGGCCAGCTCCGGAATCGACATCTGGAAACCGCCGTCGCCCACAATGGCGAACACCAGCTTGTCCGGGTTCGCGAACTGTGCGCCCATCGCCGCCGGAAGCCCGAACCCCATCGATCCCAATCCGCCGGAATTCAGCCACAGCCGCGGGCGATTGAAGCGGATCAACTGGGCTGCCCACATCTGGTGCTGGCCCACGTCGCTCGCGACAATGGCCTCGCCACCGGAGATGCGGTCGATCTCCGCCATCAGGTGCTGCGGCTTGATCTCGCTGTCGGAGAAGACCGGCTCGAGCGGATGCTGAGCCTTCCAGTCGCGGATCTGCTTCCACCACGCCCGCCGCGCCGCGGCAATTTTTTCTCCGGGCTGGCTCGGGGTTTCGTGCAGCATCTTGACGAGGCGCGTCAGCACGCGGTTTACGTCGCCCACAATCGGCACGTCGGGCACGCGGTTCTTGCCGATCTCCGCCGGGTCGATATCCACGTGGATCACCTTGGCATGCGGCGCGAATGCCGCCAGCCGGCCGGTCACGCGGTCGTCGAAACGCACTCCCAGCGCTACGATCAGGTCGCAGTTCTGAAAGGCCATGTTGGCCGCGTAGCTGCCGTGCATCCCCGGCATGCTGATGAAGTTGGGGTGCGAAGATGGCAGCGCGCCGAGCCCCATCAGCGTGATCACCGCCGGTGTATCGGTCAGTTCGACGAATTCGCGCAGCAGCCCGCTCGCCTCCGCCGCGATAATGCCGCCGCCCGCGTAAACCAGGGGCCGCTCCGCCTCCTCCAGCATCTGCGCCGCGCGCCGGATCTGCCCGGTGTGCCCTTCGGTGAACACTTTGTAACCGGGCAGGTGAATTGAGGCCACCGGCTGATAGTGCCCCTGCGCCTGAAATACGTCCTTGGGTACGTCCACCAGCACCGGCCCGGGACGTCCGGTGGAGGCTACGTAGAACGCCTCGTGCACCGTCTGCGCCAGGTCTTCCAGGCGCTTCACCAGGTAGTTGTGCTTGGTGGCGGAGCGCGTGATGCCGAATGTGTCGGCTTCCTGAAACGCGTCGCTGCCAATCAACTTGGTGTGCACCTGGCCGGTGATGGCCACCACCGGAATCGAGTCCATCATGGCGTTCACCAGGCCGGTGACCAGGTTGGTCGCTCCCGGCCCGGAGGTTGCGCAGCATACGCCCACCTTGCCGGTCGACCGCGCATAGCCTTCCGCCGCGAATGCCGCGTTCTGCTCGTGGCGCACCAGCACATGGCGGATCTGGTGATCGTACAACACGTCGTAAAACGGAAGCGTCACGCCGCCCGGATATCCGAACATGCAATCCACGCCTTCCTTCACCAGGCACTCCACCAGCATCTGTGCGCCAGAAATCAACGTCGCCATACTCTTCCCCTCAACCATTGTTAATTCAAGTTTCCAAATAACAAAAAAGGCCACCAGCCGGTTTTGAACCCCGCTGATGGCCTCGGTTACTGCTTCCGGCTGGCCTTCAAGCGGGGCCGGCTACGATGACCAGGCTAATAATGACGATGCGAACAGGAATCCTTGCAAGGTAAGCGACTGAGGACCGGCCTGTCGAAGCGTGAGACATGAAACTAAATTACGAGTTTACCCTGCAAGTTTTCTAAATGCAAGTAGGTGATGCTATAAATTATGCTAATGGCGATATTACGACCGACGTGGCGCACGAGTGCGTGCCGTGTCGAGACCCTTCTCGACACCTCTTCCTCAGGAGAGGCGCCAGGCGTCGGCATAAGTGCCGACGCGGCACGCACGAGTGTGTGGGCCACGTCCGCTATCCGATGTCCCGGTGCGTCACCTTGGCGTGGTAGCCTGCCTTGGCCAGGTTGCGGGCAATTTCGTCCGCCATCATCACCGAGCGGTGCTGGCCGCCGGTGCAGCCAAAGGCGATGGTGAGGTAACTCTTGCCTTCGCAGATATAGTGCGGCAGCAAGTAAACCAGCAGGTCCGAAATGCGGCTGGTGAATTCCGCCGTCTGCGGAAACGATCGGATGTATTGCGCCACCGCCGGATTCTTCCCGCTCAGGTGTTTGAACTTCGGAATGTAATTCGGATTCGGCAGGAACCTCACGTCGAAGACCAGGTCGCTGTCGGGCGGCACGCCATTGCGAAAACCGAAGCTGGTGACGTAGACCATGATCTTCGATTCTTCGCCCTGCCCGCGAAACCGTTCGCCGATGAACTCGCGCAGTTCGTGCACGGTGAATTTCGATGTGTTGACGATCAGGTCGGCCATCGCTCGAATCTTTTTCAGTTGCGCGCGTTCGCGCTCAATGCTTCTCGGAATCGAGCGGTTTGTGCCCAGCGGATGCGGGCGGCGGGTCTCGCTGAAGCGGCGCAGGATGGCCGAGTCTTCCGCCTCCACGAAAATCAGGCGGGCCTTCACCGTGTCGCGGATCTGGGCGAATACGGCGGGGAAGCGGTCCAGGCCGCCGCCTTCGCGGATATCCACCACCAGCGCAGCGGATCGAAACTTGGAACTGTCGCGGGTGAGCTCCGCGAACTTGGGGATCAACTCCACCGGCAGGTTGTCCACCGAATAGTACCCAAGATCTTCAAACGCCTTGAGCATGGAGCCTTTGCCCGACCCGCTCAGGCCGGTAATGATAACCAACTCGGGTTCGGCGGCGGCTGCCGCGTTTTGTGTGGAACGGCGCGCGGCGCCCTTTCCGGCTTCGGGCGCGGCTGCGACGCGATGGCGCGGCATGGAGCGATCAGGCCTCGATCAGGTCGAAATGGCCGTCACGGCGCCGCACCAGCACGTTTACGCCATCGGTTTCCGCGTCGAGGTACACCACGTAGTCGCGATTGTCCATTTCGAGCAGCGCTTCCTCCAGCGTCATGGGCTTGCGCTTCCTGTGGTGGCCAACGTGATAGACGCGCCGCTCGGACGGAGCTTCAGATTCAATCTCCACCTCCGGTCCCGTGGCTTCGGTTTCGGCTTCCGAGGCGCTCTTGCGCGGCGTGCGTTTGTTGTCGCGCCATTTAGTGCGCGCCTTGACGGCCTGCTTCTCCAGCTTCTCCACGGCCGAGTGGATGGCCGTAAACAGATCCGTACTGGAGCCGGCGCCTGCCAGTTGATGGCCGTAATAATTCACCGTGGCTTCGGCTTCATGCAAATGCCGTTCGAGCGACAAAATGACGTGAGCCTCACATTCGCGCTTCCCGTCGAGCAGTTTGCCGACCTTGGCAAACCGGGCCTCCAGCTTCTTCAACTCAGCCGGCGCCAGTTCCACCTGCCTGCCCGTGTACGTGATCTTCATGCACACTCCCCCGTTCCGGTCTCCCGCTGAAACGTCCCACTTCCTTTATAGCGCGGTGGGGCATGCTTTAGCTTAGAATTGTCCAATGCAAGATGAGCATGAAAGGGGCAAAGAGGCTGGGGCGGTTTCCAATGCAAGGTGAGCATGAAACAGAGGAGGATGGGGTAGGCGTGGCGCGGCCGGGTGCAAGTGCGCATGGGGAATGCCGAGAGCCTCAGCCGGGAGCAGATCCGCGAATTCCTGACCTCGAGCGAAGCGATCGAGTTTGCGGGGTGCGGACGGGCGGAAAAATACGCCTGGGTGGAGCGCGTGTTGGCGGCGCAGCGGTATGGCGCGCTGAGCAAGCGGGAGCGCGGCGTTGTCCGCGCGTACATGGAAAAGGTGACGGGGATGAGCGCGTCGCAGATGACGCGACTGATCCGGGCGTTTCTGGATCACGGCGCGGTGAAGGCGGCGCCCTACCGGAGGCATCGTTTCAACGCGCGGTACACCGCCGAAGACGTCGCGCTGCTGGCGGAAGTGGACCGGGCGCACGAGCGATTGAGCGGGCCGGCCACGCGGCGGATTCTCGAACGCGAGTACGAGCAGTTCGGCGACCTGCGGTACCGGCGGCTGGCGAAGATCAGCGTGTCGCATCTGTACAACCTGCGAGCCAGCGCGCGCTACCGCAATCAGGCCGCGGTGTTCGAGGCGACGCGGCCCACGGCGATCTCGATCGGCCAGCGGCGCCGGCCCGAGCCGCAGGGCCGAGCCGGATTTCTGCGGGTGGACACAGTCCATCAGGGCGACTGGGACGGCAACAAAGGCGTGTATCACATCAACGCAGTGGACGCGGTGACGCAATGGCAGGTGGTGGGCTGCGCGAGCAAGATCAGCGAAGCCTATCTGCTGCCCGTGCTGGAGGCCGTGCTGCGGCAGTTTCCGTTCGTGGTGCTGGGGTTTCACGCCGACAACGGATCGGAGTACATCAACCATCGGGTGGCGGAACTGTTGGAGAAACTGCGCGCGGAGTTCACCAAAAGCCGCGCCTGCCGCAGTCAGGACAATGCTCTGGTGGAGGGCAAGAATGGGGCGGTGATCCGCAAGCTGATGGGCTACGGCTACATCGCTGGCGAGCACGCTGGAGCCATCGGGGAGTTCTATGCGCACTACCTGAACCCGTATCTGAACTACCATCGGCCATGCGGCTTCGCGACGGTGAGCGTGGACGAGCGGGGCAAGCGGAAGCGGAAGTACAAGAGCGAAGACTACCGGACACCGTTCGAGAAACTGACATCGCTGCCGAAGGTGGAGAAATGCCTGAGGCCGGGTCTCAGCCTGGCCGCCATGGAGCGGGGAGCCTCGGCGATGAGCGACACCGAGTGTGCGCGCCGGATGAGCGCCGCCAAGGCCAAACTCCTGCGGCAGTGCAAGGCGCAGCCGCCGGTTCCACCGCGGTTCCGGTAACGAGGCCGGAAGCCGGTGGAAATGCCGGGGCGGTGGAAAGCATGGAAAACCAAAACCAGGTTTTCCACCCTTCCCACCGCCCCTTGCAAATCCCGCAACCCCGGCGGGATTCGCACATTCCCACCGTCTCGACGACGGCTTCTCATCGAAATCCAAAACCAAAGAAAGGAACTCGGCCGCTGCGCGGCCTCGTCCTTCTCCTACCGCTTCGACTCCGGCCGCACAGAGCCCATTTCACGCCCATCTTTCGATTGGA
>CAVXJY010000112.1:0-3917 GCA_963761855.1 Bryobacterales bacterium
CTGCTGTCGCGCTATTCGCCCGCGGCCGCCCGGGATCGGCTATACTGGTGTTTTCCCCGTATAATCAGGAGTTCTTTCACGCATGTTTGATCTGTTTCGCAGCCGAGAAAAATCGGTGCGCATCCTGTTGGGCGCGCTGCTGGTGGTGGTGGCACTTTCCATGCTGATGTATCTGGTGCCCAACTACAACACAGGCGCACCGACGTCGGACACGGTAGTGGCTTCGGTCGGCAAGGACGATATTACGACGGGCGATCTCATGCGCCTGGTCCAGAGCACGATGCGCGGCCGGCAGCTCCCGCCCGAGCTGATTCCCACCTACATCCCGCAGATGGTCGAAGCGATGGTGAACGAGCACGCGCTGGCGTATGAGGCCGCGCGGTTGGGCTTCCAGGTCAGCGATAGCGACCTGCGCGCTGCGATCCAGGAGATGATTCCCAGCCTGTTTCCCGACGGCAAGTTTGCCGGCAAGGACGCCTACGCCGCGGTGCTGAACGAGCAGCAGTTGACCATACCCGAATTCGAGAGCAACCTGCGCCGCCAGATCCTGATCACCAAACTGCGCGAAGTGGCGGTGGAAGGCACAATTGTCTCCGAGCTCGAAATTGAGCACGCCTACCGGGAGCGCAACGAGAAAATCAAAATTCAGTACGTAATGATAACGGGCGATAAGTACCGCGCGGAGGTGAATCCGACCGAGAAGGACGTGGAGACGTACTTTAAGGTGAACCAGGCGCTCTACATGGTACCGGAATCGAAAAACCTGGCAATTCTCATTGCCGACCAGGCGAAGATCGCCGATTCTCTCGTCCCGTCCGACACGGACCTGCTGCGCATGTACAACCAGAATAAGGAAAGCTTTCGCACGAAGGAGCGCGTACACGCGGAGCACATCCTGCTGAAGACCGGCGGGAAGACGCCGGCCGAAGACGCCAAGATCAAGGCGCAAGCGGAGAGCCTGCTGAAGCAGATCAACGGCGGCGCCAACTTCGCGGAGCTGGCCAAGAAGTATTCCGAGGATACGGGCTCGGCGGATAAGGGCGGGGACCTCGGCTGGATTGAGCGCGGGCAAACGCTACCGGAGTTCGAACGAGTCGCGTTTTCGCTGAAGCCGGGCGAAACCAGCGGCATTGTCAAAACCGAAGTAGGCTATCACATCATCCGCGTGATTGCGCATGAAGACGCGCACCTGCCATCGTTCGACGAGGTCAAAGCGCAGATCGCCACCAACTGGAAGAACGACCGGGTGAACGACATCGTGCAGCAGATTTCCGACAATGCGCAACCGGCGCTGCAGAAGGATCCGCTTCACCCCGACGAGGTCGCGGACCGGTTCCATATGCAGGTGGTGCGTGCGAACGCCGTGCGCCCCGGCCAACCGGTGCCGGAAATTGGCACCAACGCCGATTTCGACCAGTCGATCATGGGGTTGAAGCAGGGCCAAGTTTCGCAACCGGTGGCTTTGCCGGGAAACAAGCTGGCGCTGGCCGTGGTCACGGGAGTGATTCCGGCGCGGCCCGATACATTAGCCGAAGTCGAGAACCAGGTGCGCGATGCCATGGTGCGGAGCCGGCTGGCGGCCGCCGTGCAAGCTCATGCCAAGGAACTCGCCGACAAGGCCAAGGCCAACGGCGGCGACTTGGCGGCAGCGGCCAAATCCATGGGACTCGATGTCAAGACCTCCGGAGAATTCACCCGTGCGGGCACGGTGGAAGGCATCGGCCCGGCGAGTTATGTTCATGAAGGATTCTCGCTGCCCGATGGCGCGGTCTTCGGCCCCGTGGGCACATCGCAGGGCGGTTCGGTTGTCGCCAAGGTGATTGAGCATGTGCCGGCCGATATGTCGCAATTAGCCCAGTCCCGGACCACCATCCGCGACGAGATCAAGAGCCAGCGCGCGCGCGACCGCAATACGCTGTTTGAAAACGGCGTACGTGAGGCCCTGCGCCGGGAAGGCAAGCTCAAGTATCACCAGGACGTCATCGACCGCCTGGTGGCGCAGTACCGCAGCAGCTAAGGGCATGCTGCGCGAGCTGTTCGACCTTTACCGGTCGCTCACCGACCCGGTGCGGCTGAGCCAAATGCTGCACACCCTGCTGGCGGGCTGGGCCGGATATGCGGCGCTGTTCGCGGTTGTCTATTCGGAAACAGGCCTGCTGGTCGGCTTCTTTTTGCCCGGCGATTCGTTTCTGTTCACCATCGGCGTGGTGGCGGGTTTCGGCGCCCTGGACATCCGGCAGGTAAATCTGCTGTTGATGCTGGCCGCGATGCTGGGCGATTCCACCGGCTACTTGCTGGGGCGCAAAACCGGCCCCAGAATCTTCAGCCGCCCCGACTCGCGATTATTCAAGCAGGAGTATGTCACGCGCACCCACCGTTTTTACGAACGTTACGGCGGGAAAACCATTGTGCTGGCCCGTTTCGTGCCGATTGTGCGCACCTTTTCCGCATTCGTGGCGGGCGTCAGCCAGATGCCGTATCTGCGATTCCTGCCCTTCAGCGTGTGCGGCGGCATCGGCTGGGTCTTCCTGATGACCTCGCTTGGCTACCTGCTCGGCCAGGTTCCGGTGGTGCAGCACAACTTCGACAAAGTGATCCTGGCCATCATTTTGATTTCGCTGCTGCCCACTTTCATCGAAACCTGGAGGGCGCGCCGGAGGGCGTAGCAGTTGCCGGACGCGGCTCCGCGCTGAACAGGTTGAAGCCGCCGCAGCCCGGGCAGCGGTAGCTCTCGACCGGCCCGAATTTGCGCCAGCCGGAAGCTTGCTCCCGAAGATACGCTTCGGGGTGGCCGGCGCCGCAGCGGACGCACACATTGATCCAGGGTTCGCCGCGGGCCTCGCCCGGGTCGGCGGCGCCGAAGTGAAATTCCCAGCCATAGCGGCTCAAGCCGGTGCCGAAGACTCGGTCCATGGTCCGGAGCGACCAGAGAAGAACGGCCAGGAAGCGCTCATCGCCGTTGGCGAACAACATTAACTTCCTGCGCGGCCAACCGCGCGTGTTGTGGGCGTTGAGAAACGAGAGCGACGCGTAGAGATCGCGCGTGGCACGGTGGGCGAGACCGGTCAGCCGCTCGATCAGTCCGATGACCTCGGCAGGGGCGCGAAAGGGGTTGACGTGGCCGCCGCCGCGGGCCATCCAGCGGTAAATGCGGTCCGTCAGCGTGCCGGCGTCGGGAACTGCCACGTACAGCCATGCGCCCGCCTTGGCGACACGGCCCATTTCCCTCACTACGGTTTCGAGCTCGACGAAATGCTCCAGGCTATGGTTGCTCACCAGAAGATCGAAAACACCGTCGCCAAAAGGCAGGCGGGCGGCGTCGGCCCGCACCAGGCAACCCGAAGCGCCGGCTGAATCGAACTTGAGGTCAACGCGCACCACGCACACGTCGTCCCGGAGGTTCGGGAAGCTGCCCGCCGCGGCCCCCAGGTCCAGCACGCGGGCGCCGGCGGGCAGCTGGCTCAAGAGATGGATCATGCCTGCATCTTTCCGGTTCGGCGCGCGGGCGCCTGCTGTCAGTTATATCCTGTTATGGAGGTTTTCTCCATGCGCTTGCGTAGATTGACCCATTCCCTTGCCGGACTTGCCGGAGCGGGGACGCTGCTGTTCGCTCCCTGGCTGCTGGCGGAGGAGGGCATGTGGACTTTCGATAATCCGCCGGTCAAACAACTCCAGGGAAAGTACCATTTCACGCCGACGCAGCAATGGCTCGACCACATTCGCCTGTCCTGCGTGCGGCTGAATGACGGCGGATCCGGCTCGTTCATCAGCCCGCACGGCCTGCTGCTGACGAACCACCACGTGGCGCGCGGCCAACTGCAGAAGAACTCGCGCGCCGATCGCGACTACCTGCGCGACGGGTTTTACGCCGCCACTCCCGCGGAGAGCAATACGTAATCTAATCCAGCCAGGAAAAA
>CAVXJY010000113.1:0-4484 GCA_963761855.1 Bryobacterales bacterium
CTCGCGCACCCCGCTGCGGTTCCCCTGCATTTGTTAAGTGTTAAGATGATAAGGTCCGCTCGGCAAGCCCCGGGGCGGAATCCGTGTCCTCATTATGTCCGGTCTTTATTGGGCCCTGCTGATTACTCCGTCGGCATCCGGCCGGTTGAGCCAGATGTTCGCAAAAACGCCGTTCGCGGGCATCCACCAACTGGCGTGGTTCGACTGGGCCATGCTCATCCCCTACTTCACCGTGCTGGTGATTCTCTCCGTGTACGGGATTCACCGCTACGATATCATCCGCACTTATTTCAAGTACCGCAAGAACGCCACAACGGAGCCTTCCGCGCGCCACTTTGAAAAGCTGCCGCCGGTGACCATCCAGTTGCCGCTCTTCAACGAGCGCTATGTCGTCGAGCGCCTGGTGGAGGAAGTCGTCAAGATCGATTACCCGAAGGAACTGCTGCAGATTCAGGTGTTGGACGATTCCACCGACGACACGGCGTCCTTCGCCGGCGCTCTGGTGGACCGCTACCGCGCCCTCGGTTATCCGATCGAGTATCATCACCGCACCAACCGCCATGGGTTCAAAGCGGGAGCGCTGCAGGAAGGTTTACAATCCGCCACCGGCGAATTCGTGGCCGTCTTCGACGCCGATTTTTGTCCGCCGGCCGACTTTCTGATGCGCACCATCCATCATTTCGCCGACCCCAAGGTGGGCGTGGTGCAGACCCGCTGGAGCTACATCAACCGCGATTACAACTTCCTCTCCGAAGTGGAAGCCATGCTGCTCGACGGGCATTTCATCCTGGAGCACGGCGCGCGCTCCCGGGCCGGCTACTTTTTCAACTTCAACGGCACCGCCGGCATGCTGCGGCGCGCCATGATCGACGATGCGGGCGGCTGGCAGCACGACACGCTCACGGAAGATTCCGACCTGAGCTACCGCGCGCAGCTCAAAGGCTGGCGGTTTGTATATCTGCCCGGTCTCGATTGCCCGTCCGAGTTGCCGGTCGATATACACGGGTTCCAGGTGCAGCAGTCGCGCTGGGCCAAGGGCCTCACGCAGGTTGCCAAGAAACTGCTGCCGCGCCTGCTCAGCGCCGACATTCCCAAGCGCGTCAAGGCCGAAGCTTTTCTCCATCTCACTCCGAACATCTCTTACCCGCTGATGATCGTGGTTTCGGCGCTCATGCTGCCGGTGATGATCGTTCGCTTCTATATGGGCGTTTGGCAGATGGTCTTCATCGACCTGCCTCTGATTGCGGCTTCGTTCTGGTCGATTTCCGCGTTCTACGTAATCGCTCAGCGCGAGCTGCACCCCAAGACCTGGAAGCGTTCCATCCTGATGCTGCCCATGCTCATGGCGGTTGGAGTGGGCCTCACGATCATCAACACGCGCGCTGTGCTGGAAGCGCTCTTCGGCGTGGAGACCGCCTTCGCCCGCACACCCAAATACGCCATCGGCGACCGCCCGGTGAAACTGGAAATCAAGAAGTACCGCCGGCGTAGCGGCTGGCTGCCCTACGCCGAGATCCTGGTGGGCACGTACTTCCTCGGCATGGTGGTCTTCGCCATCCAGACTTACAATCTCCTTGCGGTTCCTTTTCTATTGCTCTTCGTCTTCGGCTATTACTGGGTCGGGTTTGGCACGCTCTATCAGGAGCAGCAGGGCCGCCTGCGCTGGCTGAAACAGCAGCGCCTGGCGCTCAACACCGCACGGCAGAGTTAGCGTTCTGGGTAAGGATGATATCCTGCGCGTTTTTCGGTAGCGCCGGCGGTCTTGCCGCCGGTTCTTTTTCTTCGTTTCCCTTTCCAAGCAAGATCGCCGCCACCGGCGGCAAAGACCGCCGGCGCTACAAGTAAGCATCCCCAGTCACCACCAATCTCCCCCACTAACTCAATCACTTAGCCCCCCAATCCCTTGACATGCCCTGCATACTGAAGTTGGGACTGCGGCGCCAGGCTCCGCTGCTAGTCCTTGTCCCTGGCCAGGGAACGTTGCACTCAAGTGGTACTGAACTTCCGGCGCCCCTTAAAGGCATGCGGGGTCCCCTTCGGGCTGGACTCTCGACGGAAGACTTTGGATTCCGGAATCTATAACCGCCGGCGGAATACGGATAGCTATGATCGCCGCCCGCCGGATAACAGAGAGTAAGGAACGAATCGACCTGATATTGTCCGCCATCCAGCGGGCTCACATCAACGAAGTTACTACTCAAATCATCGGGTGGCTGAACGCACGGCGATAAGTCCGCGAAGCCCGGCCACCCGCAACGTACTCCTGCCTCTTTTCACCCTCGCCTCAAGCCTGTAGTGTCTCCAAACGCAGACTGACTTCGCTGCCATCCGGACGCGCTCTGAAGGAGTCGCTACACTTCCGGCCTCGCCGGCAGCGCTCAGTATCCGTCCAGTTTCTTCAGCGGCTGGCCTTCCTCGCAATCGTATCCGCCGAAGCGAACGCCCGAGAATTCCTGCGTCGCTCCGCTGGGCCACTGGATGGTCAGGCGTGTGGCGGCGTCGCGCGGTCCCAGCCCAAAGGTGAGCGTCAGCTCGGACTGCGACAGGTAGCTGGACCCGGTCTTAACCATGCGCGATTGCGTTCCCTCCGGTGTAGTCACATGCACCACGGCGCCGATCGCATCCCGGTTCGATTTTCGACCGGTCAGATGAATGCGCAGCGCGTGGAAGCCACTCGTGACATCGTTGCGATACAGATACGCGGGCCCCTGGTTAGTGGTGACCACCAGGTCCAGGTCGCCGTCGCGGTCGAAATCGCCGAATGCCAGACCGCGTGCCACTTTGGGCGCAGCAAAGCCGGCGCCGGCGCCGGCAGCCACATCCCGAAAGCGGCCCTGACCGTCATTGTGAAACAGGTGCGGCGGCTGCGCGTAGCCCACATTCCTGCGAATGTGGCGGACGGTCTCATCGATGTGGCCGTTCACCGCGGCCAGGTCAAGGCGGCCGTCGAGGTCGATATCGAGAAAAGCGCAGCCGAATCCCAGGCTCTCGCGCGAAGCCTGGCCCACGCCGGCCCTGATGGCCGCGTCCGCATAGCCGCCTGTCCGCAAAGGTCGGTAGAGCGCCATCATTTCGTTGTCGAAGTTGGTGATAGCGATGCCGGCTGTGCCGGAGTTGTCGTAATCGGCGGCATCAATCCCCATCCCGGCGCGCGCCTTGCCATCCTCGCTAAAGGCGATCCCGGCGCGCACCGCCACGTCTTCAAACGTGCCGTTGCGCAAGTTGTGGTAGAGCTTGTTGGGCTGCGTATCGTTCGCCACCAGCACGTCCAGCCAGCCGTCGTGGTCGTAATCCACCAGCGCCACGCCCAGCGACTTGGAAGTGCTGTCGAAGATGCCGCTCTTGGCGGTCACGTCTTCAAAGGTGCCGTTTCCGCGATTGCGAAACAACCAGCAGGTCTCGCCGTGATAGGCCTCCGGGGTGCAATAGGATTTGCGGTGGCCATCCACGCTGCAGAACACGTCGCGCTCCGGCGACCACTGGACATAGTTGCAAACCAGCAGGTCCAGGAGGCCATCGCGATCGAAATCGAACCACGCCGCCGAAGTGCTGAACGACGAGCGTCCGCCCAAGCCTGCATGCTCGGTAACGTCGACGAAATGGCCGCGTCCCGTATTGCGGAACAGGCGGTTCTGGCCGACCGCGGTGATCAGCACGTCGGGGAAGCCGTCGTTGTTGTAGTCGGCCACGGCCACGCCCATGCCGTACATCTCCACCGCCAGGCCGGCGCGCTCGGTGACGTCGGTGAAGGTGCCGTTGCGGTTGTTGCGATAGAGCTTGAGAGTGCTGCGGCGGCGCTTGTGGCCGGGCCAGTCCATCCCGTTCACCAGCAGCAGGTCGAGCCAGCCATCGCCGTCGTAATCGAAAAATGCGCAGCCGGAGCCCATGGTTTCGGGCAGGTACTTGGCTCCGAAAGCGCCGCTGTTTTGATGGAAGTCGATGCCCGCCGCGGCCGTCACGTCCACCAACCGGAAGCCCAGCCCATTGCCGGCCGCGGGAAACAACGGCGCCGCCAACCCGGCCAGCCCGCCAAGAAAGGACCGGCGGTTCACGCGATGCTCACCAGCCCTTCGCGGATGGCGTAGACCACCAGCTCCGCGGTATTGTGGATGCCTAGCGTCTGCATGATATTGGCGCGGTGCACGGCCACTGTGTTGGCGCTCAGCCCGAGCACGGTGGCAATATCCTTGTTCGATTTGCCGTTGACGATGAGCTGCAGCACCTCCAGCTCACGCGTGCTCAAGGCCGGAGCCGCGACGGCGGTTTCCGCCATGGAGCCCAAGCGCGGATCGAGCACGCGCGCGCCGGCTGCCACCTGTTTGACGGCCTGCACCAGTTCCAGATCCATCGCGTTCTTGAGCAAGTAGCCGCGCGCGCCGGCCTCCAGGCACGTGCGCACGTAAGATGCTTCCGCATGCATGCTGAGAATCAGCACTGCGGTTTGCGGGCTCTCTTTGAGGATCAGCCGCGTCGCCACCCCGCCG
>CAVXJY010000114.1:0-18005 GCA_963761855.1 Bryobacterales bacterium
CTTCCTGCGCGCGCGCGCCGGCGGGCAAGAGCAGCGATGCTAGAATGAGGCCGATGGCCAAAACGTTCGGTGGCTTCCGGGCGGCTCTGCTGGCCGGCTGGATGGCGCTGGGCGTGGCGGGGTTGTTATTCGCGAGGGCCAAGGGCATTCCAATCGCCGCGGCGTTGCCGGTCATCGCCGCTTTCCTGGCGGAATATCCATTCTATCTGGTGGCCGGCTTCCCGGCTGTGCGCCAACACCTGGCCGGGCGCGCGCTGCCCGCCGTTCTCGCCGGCTCCCTGCTGCTTCCCTATCTGCTGTGCTGTTTGGGCGCGATCCGTTTTGATTCGCTCGCCTTGGTCCGGCTGGTGGCGCTGGGCCTCGCGATCGGCTTGTGGTATGTGATTCTGCCGGCTGCCCTGCTGCTGGATGCCGCCCTTTTGGCGCTGATCGGCTGGGTCACGCTCGGCCGCTATTTCGACGCCATCTACCCGCGCTTTTACGGCCAGCACCTGGACATCCTGGGAGCGATCGGGCTGCTCCACGTGGTGGCGCTGACGTTGATGCTGCAACGCCCCATCGCGGAAACCGGCTTCGGCTTTTGGCCGAACCAGCGCGAATGGATCATCGGCGTGCGGCATTATTTTTTCTTCCTGCTGGTGGGCGGACCACTGGCGCTGGCGCTCAGAACCGTGCGCGTGGCGGCCATCCCGTCTACTTGGTGGATCGTGATTGGAACTTTCTTCGGATCTCTCTGGGTGAGCTCATTGGCGGAAGAATTCCTGTTCCGCGGCGTGCTGCAGCAATGGATGGAAGATTGGACCGGCAATGCGCGCGTGGCGCTGCTGGTCACGTCGATCGTCTTTGGCCTCGCCCATCTTTGGTTTCGCGGTTTCCCCAACTGGCGCTGGGTGCCCGTGGTCACCGTGCTCGGCTGGCTGTGCGGCCGCGCACGCAACCAGGCAGGCAGCATTCGGGCGAGCGTGGTGACGCACACATTGGTGGTGACAACCTGGCGCGCCTTTTTCGCGTAAGCAGGCAGTTGAAGCGGTACAATCCTCTCTATGGCAAAACTTGGATTCCTTGGACTCGGTATGATGGGTTACCCCATGGCGCGCAACCTGCTTCGCGCCGGGCATGAGGTTGCTCTCTGGTCCAATCAGGGAGAAAAAGCGCGCAAGCTGGCAAACGCTGAAAAGGGCCGTTTTTGCGCTACGCCGAAAGAAGTGGCGGAAAATGCCGACTGCGTTTTCCTCTGCGTGGGCGACACCCAAATGGCGCGCACCGTCATCCTCGGTCCGGACGGCGTCGGCTCGGGCGCACGGGCCGGCGTGGTTGTAGCCGACACCAGCACCATCAGCCCCAGCGAAAGCCGCAAGATCGGCCAGATCCTCAAGGGAAAAGGCGTCGAAATGCTCGACGCACCCTGCACTGGTTCGACGCCCGGCGCCGAGAGCGGATCCCTGACCTTCATGGTAGGTGGTGACTCGGCCGTCTTCGAGAGCGTCAGACCCTATTTCGAGCCGATGGGCAAGCGCGTGTTCTATTGCGGCGGCCCGGGCATGGGACTACAAGCCAAGCTGACTCAAAACCTGATTCTCTGCAACTTGATGATGGCGTTCAACGAAGGCATGGTGCTGGCCGCCAAGGGCGGGGTTGATCCTCAACTGATGTTCGAGGTGCTGGATGCTTCGGCCGCCAAATCCGGCTTGATCTCTTACAAAACCCCGTTCGTATTCCGCCGCGATTTCCAAGCCAACTTCATGACCAAATGGATGCACAAGGACATCGGCCTCATGCTGGATTCGGGAAAGGAACTGGGAGTTCCATTACCCGTAACGGCTCTCACACATCAGATCTTCCAGATGGCCATTTCGTCAGGTTTGGCCGATGATGATTTCTGCTCTACTATCAAGGTTTTAGAGCAAATCGCCGGAGTTGAAGTCAAGGCTGGCCGCCAAAAATAAAAAAATACAGATTTCTGTTGCTTCCAAAATCAGAATCTACTATTATTGGAAGTAAGCCGGGGAGGCAACTCCCACCAAAGCGAGACTAACCTCTAATATAGACCCCTGAAGCAACCTCCCCGGCGCCCGAAAGGGTCAAGAGGTCTTCCACAAATCACAGAAGTTAAGAGAGTATGGCGTCGGCCCGCGGTGGAGCACGCAGCCAGCCTGGAACTCCATGGTTCCCCCCGTCGAAACTGATTCGATTGGCAGTGGAGGCGGTAATCAAGGCTGCGCCATAATGTTTGGTCTTCGAACTTTTACATGGCGTTTGTCTACCTCGTTCTTAGCGCCCATCGCGCAAATCTCAGGCCTCCGGAATGCCTCATGATATGATGGCAATTACGTCCCCGCAGGCGGTCAGATGAGAACGTTAACCGTACTGGGCTCAACCGGGTCCATCGGCACCAATACGCTTGACGTAGTTCGGCGAAACCGCGAACTGTATCAAGTGTACGCGCTGGTGGCCGGGCGCAATGTGGAGAAACTTGCCGCGCAGATCGTCGAGTTTCGTCCCCAGGTCGCAGTGGTGGCTACTCCAGAAGCACTGGCCGGGCTGACTGAGATGCTGACGGCCTCCGAGTTGCGGCCCGCCGATTGGCCGGAACTGCTGGCAGGCGAGGCGGCGCGCAGCCAGGTTTCGGTTGCCGGAGCGGTAGACACGGTGATTTCCGCCATCGTCGGAGTTGCCGGGCTCCAGGCCACCTACGCAGCCATCCGCGGCGGGAAGCGCGTCGGCCTGGCAAGTAAGGAAGTCCTGGTGTGCTCGGGTAAGCTGGTGATGGAAGCGGTGCGGGAGTCCGGGACCGAACTGATTCCAGTGGATAGCGAGCACAACGGCGCCCACCAGTGCCTGCGCGCCGGCAACCGGGAACAGGTGGCGCGGCTGATCCTGACCGCTTCCGGCGGACCGTTCCGTGAAACACCTGCCGATGCCCTCGCCTCCGTCACCCCGCAACAGGCCCTCAACCATCCCACGTGGCGCATGGGCAACCGCATCACCATCGATTGCGCCACCATGATGAACAAAGGTCTCGAGGTGATCGAAGCGTGCTGGCTGTTCGATTTCACACCCGCCCAGGTAGCCGTAGCGATCCATCCGCAGTCTACCGTGCACGCCATGATCGAATACACGGACGGCAGCGTATTGGCTCAGATTGCCGCTACCGACATGCGCATGCCCATCCAGTACGCGCTCACTTATCCGGCGCGGGCCGAGGCGCCGGTGCCGAAAATCGATTGGAACCAGGCGCGCCGCTGGGAGTTTTTTCCACCCGATCTTAAAAAATTTCCCCTGTTGCGGTTGGCGTATGAGTGCCAGCAGACAGGGGGTTCGGCCGCCTGCACGTTGAACGCAGCGGACGAAATTGCCGTGGAAGCATTCTTGCAGGAGAAAATCGGCTTCCTCGGGATTCACGAGGTGGTCAGCGAGTGCCTGGCGAAAATGCCCGTCCGTTGGCCGCGGTCGGTGGAGGAAGTGCTGGAGATTGACGCGGAGTCGCGGCGGGTGGCGCGCGAGCTGACCAGCCGCCGCGCAGTGCCGGCTTAGGAACACCATGGTTGCAATCGGCGAAAACATTCTTTGGCTGCTGGTGCTGATCGGGGTCATGATCATGATCCACGAGTTGGGCCATTTTTGGGCAGCGCGCTACTTCGATGTCAAAGTGGAGGCCTTCAGCCTGGGCTTCGGTCCACGCTTGTTCGGTTTCCGGCGCGGCGAAACCGACTACCGGGTCTCCGCCATTCTGGTGGGTGGTTACGTCAAGATGGCGGGCGATGCGTCCTCGCTGGAATCGACGACCCCCGACGGCCCGGGCGCGCTCGCGCTGCCGGAAGGCAGCCACGACGATGCGCGCAGCCTGCTTTCGAAACCACGCTGGCAGCGCGTTATCATCGCCGCTGCCGGGCCGTTCATGAACGTGGTTCTGGCCGTCGGCATCCTCACCGGCCTTTACATGTTCAAGTACGAAAAGCTCTCCGATGCCGACCTGCACGCGGTGATTGACCACGTGGCCGCCGGTTCACCCGCCGCGCAGGCTGGGATTCGGGCCGGCGACCGCATCGTCAAGCTCGACGGCAAGCGCAACCCAACCTGGGAGGACATCGGCGAGAAAGAGGTCACCGGTGCGTATCGGCCTCTGTACCTCACCATCGATCGCAACGGCAAGGACTTCGATTGCATCGTGACACCGACGCTCAGCGAGCGGCTTGGCGTGGGCTACGCCGGCTGGGACGAGCGCGGCGAGATCCAGCTCAGCTACCTGGAGCCCGGTTATCCGGCGGAAAAGGCCGGCCTCAAAAAAGGCGACATCATCCTCTCTCTCAACGGCCAGCCGATTCACTCGCCGACCCGGTTTCAGGATGCGACACGAAACAGCGGCGGCAAGCCCATCGAGATCGAGTACCAGCGGGGCGGCAGGACATACAGCGTCTCCGTGCAGCCCGTGGAGTCCGATCTGGACGGCCCGAAACACTGGATGATCGGTGTGGCCCCGCAGCAGAAGCTTCATTTCACCACCATCCGCCTGAGTTTCCCCGCGGCATTGCGTGCATCGATCGACGAGAATGCCAAGGGCGCTTTTCTGCTGGTCCAGGTGATCCAGGGGATGATCGAACGGCGGATGTCGCCAAAGAACCTCTCGAGCCCCATCGGCATCGCCCAAATGTCAGGCGCGGCGGCTCGCGAAGGCGCTTCGGAGTTTCTGGGCTTTATGGCCATGATCAGTCTGCAACTGGCCATCTTCAACCTGCTGCCCATACCGATCATGGACGGCGGCGCCATCCTCTTGCTGCTGATCGAAATGGTGATGCAGCGTGACCTGAGCCTGAACGTGAAGGAAGCCGTGTTTAAGGTCGGTTTCGTCTTCATTATGATGTTGCTGGCATTCGCCATCTTCAACGATATTTCCCGGTACGCTCGTGGCTGATCGAATGGCTTGCATCCGGAAGCCTCACGGCATCATCAGGTAAATGGCTCCCGCCATGCACTGTACCTGCGTCCGCCAGACCGAACTGCCCGGTGTCACGCGTTTGTTTGCGGACATTTCATACCATCCGGACCGCACGGCGCGTTTCTATCGTCACCCGCTGCGCGACTGGCCGGCGTTCCAGGCGGCGGCTCGCGCGGCGGATCTGGCACCGGAGCGCCGCGCCGCGCTGGTCAAAGCCTTGCAGGTGCAGAATCCGCCGAGTTCCGCCCTGGAACGCCTGGCGCAGCCCGGGACGCTGGCGGTGGCGGCGGGCCAGCAGGTCGGGCTGTTTTCCGGCCCCGCTTACACGATTTACAAAGCGCTGCACGCCGCCCGCCTGGCGGAATGGCTCACCGGACAAGGCTTGCCTGCCGTGCCCATATTCTGGCTGGCCACCGAGGACCACGACTTCGCTGAGGTCAATCACGCTTGGATTTTCGATGCCCAACACCAGCCGGTGAAGCTGCAAATGCACCGCCAGAGCGGCGCCCAGCCGGTGGGTGGAGTGGAACTGGCGGAACCTCCCATCGACGAGCTGCGCGCAGCGCTGGCGGGCCTGCCCTTTGCCGACGAAACCGTAGCCCTGGTTGCCGAAACTTATGTAACGGGCCGCACCATGGGCCAGGCCTTTGGCGATCTGCTGCGGCGCCTGCTGGCGCGCTTCGACATCCCGCACGTCGATCCGATGCTGCCCGCTTTCCGCGAGCTTGCGGCGCCCGTGCTGCGCAGCGCCGTAGAGCGGGCTCCGGAGTTGACCGCCGCCGTGCTGGAGCGTAACCGCGAATTGGGCGAAGCCGGCTACCACGCGCAGGTCCACGTCGAGCCGCAGACCGCGTTCTTCTTCCTTCTGGAGAATGGCAAGCGCCTGGGGCTGCGCCGCCACAATGGCGAGTACCAGCTCAACGGCCGCCGTTTCACCTCCGCGGAACTTGCCGACCGCGCCGCCGAGCTTTCGCCGAATGCCCTGCTGCGGCCGGTAGTGCAGGATTCGATCCTTCCCACCGTGGCCAGCATTCTGGGTCCAGCCGAGTGCGCGTACATCGCACAGTCGGAGGTTTTGTACAGCCGCATCCTGGGGCGCATGCCCGTGGAAGTGCCACGCGCCGGCTTCACCATCCTCGATAGCCTCAGCCAGAAACGCATGGGACGCTATGGCGTCTCGCTGGGGGATTTCTTCCACGGCAAAGAGGCCGTGCGCGAGCGCATGGCAGCCGCGCTGATCCCACCTGATTTGACGATGCGCCTGCACGAAACCGTAGTGGATGTGGATGCCGCCGTGGAACGGCTGCGCGCCCGGCTGCTGGCTTTCGATCCCACGCTGGAGAAAGCGCTGGCCACCAGCGCCCGCAAGATCCGCCACCAGGCCGCCAAAATCCAGGCCAAGACCGCGCGCGAGGCGATGCGCCGCGATGAGCGTGCCAGCCGCGACGCCGCTTCACTGTATGGTCTGATCTATCCCGAACGGCACCTGCAGGAACGCCTGTACTCCATCCTGCCATTCGTCGCCAAGCACGGTTTCGAATTGATCGATCGGCTCTACGAGTCGATCCAGCTCGATTGCGCCGACCACCGCCTGCTGGTCGTGTGACTCCCGCGCCGCCGCGCAACTCTTAGACAGATGCTCCAATTGCAAGAAAACGAAGGCCATCCAGGGCATTCCGTTAGCCGCAGGTAAAGCCGCGAACTCTTAGGTAAGGTTTCCGCCGGAAACGCCGATAGGGTAAGTGAGTTCGATCTATGCTCTCCATCCACAACAACATCACTGAATTGGATCGGCTCGCCGCGGAGCGCGACACTGCCGTCGATTGCTATCGCAGTTCCCTGCACAACGTAGCCGACTACGCTGTGGAGCTGGATAGTGAGCTTACGTCTCAGCATCGCCGTTATGTAGAGGCCGTCGCCGAAGGCCTGTCTTCCTCCTCCGATTCCCTGCGTGAAGCCAGCGCCACGTTGCGGGCGCTGTTGCGGGACTACCGGGTTAGGGCGGCTGGGTATCTGAACAATATTCGCGAGCAGATGGCGTCCACCGCCCGCGCCCTCGAGGAGGTAATGGAATCGCTGGCGCAGACCGACGGTGACTACGACACACGAATGCGTAATGCGCTCGGCAGCTTACGGGAAGTCGCCGAGCAGCCGGCGGCTGCTCCCATTCGCGAGCTGCTGCTGGCGGCGACGAATTCGGTCGGTAACAGCGTGCAGGAGATGCGGAAACAGCACCAGGCCCACGTGGCGCAATTCATGACGGAAATTCGAATGCTGCATAACCGCATCGGCCAGTTGGAATCGGCCGCCTCTGTCGACAGCATCACCCAACTGCTGACCCGTGCGGAGATCGAGAAGCATATCCGGTCCCTGGAGCAGGGCAACGTTAGCCTGCTGCTGATCACCGCGTCCGGTCTCCGGCTATGCGAGATGCGTTACAACAATGAGGTTGCCGCAGAGTTGGGAGGCGCGTTTAGCAAGCGGCTCCGCAACGGCCTTCCCCCGAAAACGGTGATCGGACGGTGGAGCACCGAGGAGTTCGTGGCCATCCTGAACGCGTCGCCGGCGGATGCCATCAAGGTTGCCAAGGCCATCGGCGAACAACTCTCCGGCATGTACTCCTGTTTGTTGGACGGAAAGGTCGTCCGCCCCGATCTGCAGGTTCGCGTGACGGTGGTTGAGTTTGCGGAGGGAAGCACCGAACACCTGCTGACGCGCGTTCGCGAGTTCACGGCCCGGGCCTTGGCTGTGCCGGCGTAGCGTGACGCTGCATCCTTAGCGTCCTGGTGAAGCAGATTAGGCGGCGCGCGCCTGGTACAGCGCTCGTGTGTGCCGCTTCAGGACGTCGAGCGCTTACAGCAGCCGGAAATTCACTTCTATCTGCGCAGCCACGGTGACGGGGACGCCGTCTTTCATCGCGGGCTTGAACTTCCACTGGCTGACGGCGTCGATGGCTTCTTCATCCAACCCGAGCCCCAGGCTGCGGACGACACGAAGATTGTGCGGCACGCCATCGGCGCCTACCTCGACATACAGCACGGCGGTGCCTTGGTACTTGGCGACCCGCGCGACTTCGGTGTATGCCGGTTCCTTCTTGGACAACAGCACAGGAGCGCTGACGCCATTTCCAGGCTTGTACAGGCCCGAGTTGGGAGCGGCCGCTTTGGATCCATCCACAATTCGCGCGATCAACTCCCCGCGGATCTTGGCCGCCTTCTCCCGCAGCGTGTCGCTTTCCCCAGCGTGGCCTTGCGCTCTGGGGAACATCGCATACAGCTCCAGCGTGGTGGCGGCATCTTCCGATACCGGATCCTCTGCCGCCATCGCCTGCTGGAAAGCTGACTCAGCCTGTGCCGCGGCGTTGCCTTCCTGCTCATAGGTCAGGGCTATCCACGTCACGGGCATGCCTGTGTGCGCGGGGTCAACCCCCTGCGCTCTCTGGAAATAGTCCCTTGCCTGTGAGTAGTCCTTCTTGTCCAGCAGCATCACTCCCAGCGAGGTCAGCGGTCGAGCGGCTTCCGGCTTGCCATCGACTGCTGCAACGGCCTGTTGATAGAATGCGGCGGCTTCGGCCTCCTGTTTCCGCACTTGCGCCAGGTCGCCCAGTTTCACGAGCCCTTCGCTATATGCAGCGCCCTGTGCGCCAGCGAGCTTCTCGCGAAATTGCAGAGCCGCCTCAAGCAGTTTCTGCGCACTGTCGTACTGCTTGAGCCTGGCGAATTCCTTGGCCAACTGGTCGAGTGTCGCGTAGTTCGTGGCGGCTCGAATGGCGGACTCTACGTCTTGCGGCGAAGCCAGTTGCGGCGCGGGTTGATCCTGCGCCCGCATGGCGGCGAAGGGCGCCACCGTCACGATCGAGAGCAAGGCTGCGGCGAACGCGGAAACGCGCACCGCGGAATGGCGCGGGACGCGCGGGTCGAGGATCGCCAGCAGGCGCCCTTCGAGCTGCGAGCGCCGCGCCATAGCCAAAGCCGCCCAGGCCAGCGGCGGTTTCGATTGCAAGCCGCGCGCCACTTCCAGCAGGTGGCTGGCATATGCCGAGGCGCGTTCCCCCGCCAGCAGCACCAGGTCGTCGGCAGCGCGCTCGCGTTCTTTCAGAGACTCGCTCCAGGCGCGCCAGGCGAGCGGGTTCCACCAGTTCAGCGTCAGCGCCAGACGCGCCAGAATATGTGCGCACGTATCGCCGCGGCGCACGTGCGCCAGCTCGTGCAGCAGCACCATGCGGCGGCGTTCGGCATCCCAGCCACAGGCATCGGAGGGAAGAAAAATGGCCGGCCGGAACAGCCCGCAGGTCATCGGCATCGAACCAGCCGGCGCTTCCAGAACATCCACCGCATGGTCGACGCCAATTAACCCGGCCAATGCCACGCTATCCGCCTGGGCCGGATGAGGGCGCGCACGGCGCCGCGCGCCGGCGATCATCCCGCCGGCCACCGCCATCTGCGCCACGCCCACGGCGGTGCCTGCCGCCCATATCAGCAACAGAAAGAAACGCCAATTCACCGGCGAATGCACTGGCGTTTGTCGCGATTGCGGAACGGCCGATGCGAATCGCGAAGCCGTCGCCCCGCCCGCGGTAGCGTTCGCCTGGAACGTGATACTGGGCACCAACGCTCGCAGGGTACCGCCGGCGGGCACAGGCACCGGCGGCAAAACAAGCGAAAGCAACGGCAAAGCCAGCACCGAAGCCGCTGCCCCAGTCCACACCATGTGCCGCAGCGCCGCCGGGCGTTTCCGCAGAAACCAAGCCGCCAGCCAAGCCACCGCGAGTACCGCGGAGCTCTTCACTGCTACGCCAACCAGGAACGAAAACGCCACCATTTACTTGCCCTCCCTCTTTGCCTGTTCGATCATTGCCGCCATGCGGTCGAGTTCCTCCCGGGTGAGCCGCGCGGCAGATACATCCAACAGCGCCGCCACAATCTGCTCCGGCGAGCCCGAGAAAAACGTGTCCATCACGTGCTTCACCGCCGACCGTTTGGCCTTGTTCCGCGCCACTACCGGTGAGTAGACATATTTCAGCCCTTGCTCCTCATGCCGCACGTGCCCCTTCTCTTCGAGTACGCGCAGCATGGCGCGCACCGCCGAATAGCCGGGAGCCTCCGGCATGGCTTGCCGGACTTCGGCCGCCGACGCCTTGCCGCGTTCGTAGAGAATATCCATGATCTGCCGCTCGCGGCGGCTGAGCTGCGCCAGCACGCTCACGCCCGCCTCTCCTGCTGGTTTTCTAGCATAATGCTAGAAAAATAGCACTAACCGCGGCGGCTGTCAAGGGGGCCTGCGCCAGGTCGCGGAAAGTGCGCGGGTCCACGGCGCCCGTGGCCTGTCGCGCCTGCCACACTGGTTGCAAAGAAGAAGCGTCAGGGGATAAATCAATTCGCGGCTTGCGCCCGGTGCGGGGCACTCGTAGAATCGATAGATCCGTATGATCCAGCCGCAAATCGTGTTAATCGTGGACGACGATCCGCAGATTCTGCGGCTGGTCGAAAGGATGCTCGGCGCCCGCAAGGTGAGCGTTCTGGTGGCGCCGCGGCCTTCGGCCGCACTCGAAATCTGCCAGCGGCAGACGATCGATTTGCTCATCTCCGATATTGCGATGCCGGAGATGGACGGGGTTAAGCTCGCAGAGCGTGTTCTGAAGTTGCATCCCAACGCTCAGGTTCTGCTGATCTCGGGCGCGGCCAAAGAAGCGCCGCTCTTGTCGAAGTCGCGCCGGGTCCGTTTTCTGCGGAAGCCGTTTTTTCCGGCACAACTGATCGAATGTTTACATGAACTGCTGCCCGAGGCCTGAGGCCACGGCGCGTTATTTCTGGGCCGGAAAGCCTGGCGTGGATTTGGACGCCGCCTGGCCGGGCAGGTTCAGCTTGAGCTGGCAGCCGCAATCGTCGCCGGCATCGTGCGCGGTTTTCTGGTATTCGATTTCGAAATCGATGATGCTCTTCATCGTCGGCCAGTCGATCGCCTTTTCGATGCGCCGGCCGTTTACAAACAGCGTCGGCGTGGAATTGATGCCCAGTTCGCGTCCCTGCGCCAACGTATTGTCCACGTCGGCCTCGGTCAGCTTGTCATCCATGCACTGCCCCAGCTTAACGGCGTCGATCTGGCTTTGTCCCTTGGCCCAGTCCATTACCTGATCGCGAAGGTTGTCCGGCGTAATCTGGTCCTGGTGCTCAAAAATCCAGTCGTGGTAGGCCCAGAACGCATCCTGGTTTTGCCGCTGCACACAGCGAGATGCCATGGCCGCGCGTTTGGCCCAGGGGTGTAGGCCCTCGAGCGGAAACTCCTTGAAGTAGAGTTTCACCTGCGTGGGGTAAGTCTTCAGCAGGTTGTCGTGCAGCAGCTTGGCTTCTTCCCTGCAGTACGGGCATTCGAAGTCGCTGAACTCGACGATGGCCACCGGCGCTCCCGAGGTGCCCTCGCCCGGCGCGCCTACCGTCTTGAGCTTGTCGAGATCCGCCTGAAAAGGGTTGTGGCTGATGTCGAAGACAGCGCCCTGGACGATTTTCTTGCCGTCCTGAGAGATGTGAAAGACAATGTCCTGGCTTTGATTGCCCATGGTGGCGTGCACCGTCACTTGCTTGAAGCCGGGCAATTCGTCGGGCTTGGGGTCCGAGATCTGCACCCCGATCCGCGAGTCCATGACATACATATGCCGCACATAGGCCTCTAAGGTGGCCTTGTCGAGCGCCGACTTCGGGGCCGTTTGCGTCTGGCCGTATGCGGCCAGGCACACGGCGGCAAGGGAGAACGAAAGCTTTCGGAGCATCCTTTTTTCATTATAGGGGCGGACGCGGCGCCGCGGCTTCTGGTGGCTATCGCTGCTTGTCCGACACGCCGATGGCGGTACTCTCCATTCCTAACGAATTCGCATGAATCCGAACGTAGGTGTACGCGGGGATTCGCTCGCGCCGATCCCATTTCTATGTCGCACACCCGCTGTCGCAGCCGCTACATCACCGGGCCGATTCGCCAGGGGACGAATTCCCGGTGGCCCAGCCGCTCGGCGCAGGTCCGCTGGCCGGAAGCTACAGCGATCATCAGCTCGAAGACTTCGCGGCCCACCTCGTCGATGGATCGCTCGCCATCGGCGATGCTGCCCGCGTTCACATCCATGTTGTCGCGCATGGCGCGAAAGGTCTGGCTGTTGCTCGCGATCTTGATCACCGGGACGATGGGGAAGCCGATGGCGCTGCCGCGGCCGGTGGTGAACGCGATCAGGTTCGCGCCGCCCGCGGCCAGGCCGGTCAGCGAAACCGGATCATAGCCGGGAGTGTTCATGAAGGCGAAGCCGGGATTGTCGATACGTTCAGCGTAGTCATAGACCTCGATCAGCGGAGACGAGCCGCTCTTGGCCGCCGCGCCGAGCGATTTTTCGAGGATGTTGCTGAGGCCGCCGGCCTTATTTCCTGGGCTGGGGTTATCGTCGAAGCTTCCGCCAAAACGCGCCAGGTATTGCTTGTATTGATCGATCTTGGCGAGCAGCTTTTCAGCCACTTGGGCGTTGCGCGCGCGCTGGACAAGCAGATGCTCGGCACCGAAGATCTCCGGAGTTTCGGCGAGCACCGGCGTGCCGCCCAACTCGGCGAGCCAATCCGAGCAGCGGCCCAGCGCCGGGTTCGCCGTAATGCCGGAGAAGGAATCCGAGCCGCCGCAGTTCAGGCCTAGCACGATGCGGGAAGCCGGAATCGGGCGGCGCGATTCAGCGGCGGCGCCTTCGATCAGGTGCGCGATTTCGCGACGTGCGGCCTCTACGGTCGAACGCGTGCCGCCGCTCGCCTGTACGGTCAGGCCCACCAGGTGCCCGCCACGCGGCGCCGCGGCGCCCAGGTAATGATCGATCTGGTTGCCCTCGCAGCCGAGGCCCAGAATCACGGCGGCGGAAACGTTGGGATGGTTGAGCACGCCGCCGAGGGTGCGCCGGAGCTGATCGATATCGGCGTCGCCCGAATGAGCGCAGCCTTCGCCGTGGGGAAACGCCACCACCCCATCCACGTTCGGCGGCAGTGTTTCGCCAGCGTAGCTGCCGGCAATCAGCTCCGCGGTGTGGGCGGCGCAATTCGAGGCCGCCACCACCGCGATGTAATTTCGCGTGCCGGCACGGCCGGCCGCGCGCAGGTACCCGAGGAAGCTGGGACCGTCTTCGCGGCGTGCCGGCACCGCGTGTGAGCCGGCAGGGAACTGGTACGCGGCGCGGCGTTCGTCGAAGGCCAGGTTGTGAGTGTGCACATGGCTGCCGGGCTCGATCGCTTCCTTCGCCAGGCCGATGGGCTGGCCATAGCGAAATACGGTTGCTCCGGCGGCAATCGCCCGCAACGCCACTTTGTGGCCGGCCGGGATGGCGTCGCGAACCACCAGCGTTTCTCCACCCACGCGGAGCCCGGTTCCCGCGGCCAGCGGCACTCGAGCCACCGCGATGTTATCTGCCGGATGAAGCTGAATCGCCGAGTTTTCGGCCGTTGGCAAATTGGCGATTTCGAGCAGCATTGGGCAGCTCCCTCAGGCGCCGGCGTCGGGCTTAAACAACCGTCACGAACACTGACAGCGGCAACTCAAAGCTGCGAGAAACTCGCCGAGGTTACCAGGTTGACAGGCGAAAGCGTCCAACTTTGCCGCCGAAGTATTTGCATCCGCGCCGAACAGGCACTTCCGCCTGCCAATCGATTCTCTCGCAACGTCCGGCCCCTACTTCCAGCTTACATGTACATGCCGCCGTTGACAGCCAGCACGTGCCCGGTGATATACGACGCCTCATCGCTCACCAGGAATTTCACCGCGCCGGCAATGTCTTCCGGCGTGCCCATGCGGCCCAGCGGAACCGTGGCTAGCATTTTTTGCTTCAGCTCCTCCGGCAGGCTCTTGGTCATGTCGGTATCGATGTAGCCGGGAGCGATGGCGTTCACCGTGATCCCGCGGCTGCCCATTTCCTGCGCCAGCGCTTTGGTAAGCCCGATCAAGCCGGCCTTGGAAGCCGCGTAGTTGGCCTGTCCCACGCTTCCTGCCTGGCCCACCACGGAAGATATGTTGACGATGCGCCCCCAGCGGTTGCGCATCATGCCGGGCAGCGCCTGCTGGCTGCACAGAAACGCGCCTTCCAGATTCACCTTCAACACCAGTTGCCAGTCCGACGGCTTCATGCGCACTGCCAGGCCGTCGCGCGCAATGCCGGCGTTGTTCACCAGCACATCGATGCGGGTCTTATCTTTGAGGATTCGCGCGAAACCCTCCTTCACCGATTCCGGCGACGTCACGTCCAGATCCAGCGTCACCGCTTCGGCGCTGCAGGCGCGGATTTCGCTGGCCACCGCTTCGTTGTTTTCGAGCTCGGGCGAAGCCACCACGATATCGAAGCCGGCGCGGCAGAGTCGCAGAGCGATGGCGCGGCCGATGCCGCGGCTGGCGCCGGTGACGAAGGCTACTCGGTTCAACATGCATTCTCCTCGGGGTTTGTTTGGGCGTTCAGCCTCAATCATAAACCATGGGCGAAGGTGGAGTTTTGCTGATGGCGCCTGCATGCGGAGTTGACGGGCGAACTAAAGAGCACACGGAGCGTGGCGCGATCCGCTGCGCACGAAATGGAAGCGGCGACGGCCAGGCCGGCAATCAGCAGCCATTTGCGCATAAAACGGTCCTCTTGGGCCAATTATACTCGGCTGGTGACTGGTCAACCGGCTTCGGTCAAATACGATGAACCCGCTGCAGGCCGGGCCAGCGGTCGAAGTCGGCATCAAAGGTCAAAATCGACCGAATGCCGTGACGTTCCATCACAGCAATGTGGACCGCGTCGCGGGCAGACATTCGTGCACGGTTCCGCACAATCTCCCCCGCACGCAAGACTTCTGCTTTCTCAATGGGGATCACTTCGTCGACTATGGCTAAGGTCACCTGGAACGCAGGTCCGATCGCCTGCCGTTTCTCGATGGCGGTGTACCGGTGGAGGATCTCTTGCAGCACCTCGGCGTCAGTAACGAGACGCTCGCCCGCTGCAATCAGGCGTTCCAGAATAACTTGTGCCTCTGTCTTGTGCGGATGTGCGGCTCCGATCAGGTACATCGGAATATTCGAGTCGACAAAGATCAATCCTGGTATCCTCGTTCGGTCTCACTCAGCATCTGCTCCACGTCGGCGGTAGGGAACGAGTATTTGACGGCACGCCGCAACGATTTCAATTTCGCTTCGGGTTCGGTTGCCGGGCGTCCGGCGCGAGCCTCGCGAAGCGTGCGCCGAACCCATTCACCCAGTGTCAGACGTTCACGCTTGGCCAAACGCTGTAAGTCGGCCATCTCTTGTTCGGGAAGCAGGACCTGAAGCCGCTTACTCATAGAGTGAGTATAGCATAGTCATAGGAGGAGCAAGAGACATGATGCCAGAGACGGCACGAGCGGCAACGGCCGGGCTGGCGCCCGGGTTGGCAGGTCGGGGACCTGCCTCACACGCTACACTCAAACTTAAACTATGGCTTACAAAGATCTGCGCGAGTTCATTGCGGCGCTCGAACGCAATGGCGAGCTGAAGCGCATTCCCTTCGAAGTGGACCCGGTGCTCGAGATCACCGAGTTCGCCGACCGCGCGGTGAAAAGCGGCGGACCGGCGCTGCTGTTTGAGAAGCCCAGAGGCTCGGACATGCCGGTGCTTATCAACGCCTACGCTTCGCTGCGCAAAATGCAAATCGCGCTGGAAGTGGACTCGGTGGAAGAGATCGCGGCGCGCATCGTCGAGTTTCTCGAGATGCGCATGCCGGAAGGGCTGATCGGCAAGCTCAAAATGCTACCCAAGCTGGCTGAGATGGGCGCGTTTTTTCCCAAAACCGTGTCCAAAGGCCCGTGCCAGGAAGTGGTGCGCACCTCGGGCATGTCGCTGGCCCAGTTCCCCATTCTCAAGTGCTGGCCCGAAGATGGCGGACGCTTCATCACCCTGCCGATGGTGTTTTCGCGCAACCCCGATACCGGCAAGCGCAACTGCGGCATGTATCGCATGCAAGTCTACGACGACGTAACCGCCGGCATGCACTGGCAGACCCACAAGCAGGGCGCCGAGCACTACCGCCGCATGCGCCATCACGGGCAGACGCGCATGGACGTTGCCGTAGCCATTGGCGCCGACCCGGTCAGCATGTACTCCTCCATCCTGCCGCTGCCGCCGGACATGGACGAAATGATGATCGCCGGCTTCCTGCGCCAGAGCCCCGTCGAGATGGTGAAGTGCCAGACCTCCGACCTGGAAGTGCCGGCGCAGGCCGAAATCGTGCTCGAAGGATATGTCGAGTTGGGCGAACTGCGCACCGAAGGGCCGTTCGGCGATCACACGGGTTTCTATTCGCTGGAAGACCAGTACCCGGTCTTTCACCTGACTGCCATCACGCACCGCGAAAAGCCGATTTACGCGACCACCATCGTCGGACCGCCGCCCATGGAGGACTACTACATGGGCAAGGCCATCGAACGCATTTTTCTGCCGCTGATGCGCCTGCAACTGCCGGAAGTGCGCGATATCGCGATGCCGCCCGAAGGCATCTTCCACAACCTGATCCTGGTGTCGATGCGCAAGTCGTATCCCGGCCACGCACGCAAAGTGATGCACTCCATCTGGGGCACCGGTCAAGCCATGTTTTCGAAGGTCATCGTGGTGGTGGATGAGGACGTCGACGTGCAAAATTCCAGCGAGGTCGCCTGG
The DNA here is from genome assembly GCA_963761855.1 of Bryobacterales bacterium. Classification (GTDB taxonomy): domain Bacteria; phylum Acidobacteriota; class Terriglobia; order Bryobacterales; family Bryobacteraceae; genus Bog-375. Next base: position 16,607 of record CAVXJY010000114.1, read on the forward strand.
AAGGCGCTCAACAACATCGATCCCGAGCGCGATATCGAATTCGTCAAGGGGCCGGTGGATTCGCTCGATCATTCGAGCCGCTTGCCCGATTACGGTTCGAAGATGGGAATCGACGCCACCCGCAAGTGGCCCACCGAGGGCTTCGCCCGTCCCTGGCCCGGCCTGATCGAAATGTCCGCCGACGTGAAGAAAAAAGTAGACGAGTTATGGAAGCGGGCGGGGCTGTAGGGCAAAAAAAAGCCCCGACCGGTTGATGGGACCGGCGCGGGGCCTGAGAACCTCCCCTTAGGAGGCAACGCACCAAAGCAAAAAACCGCTGACCACTGGCAGTGATCATGCAACCAGGCTGCCACGCGTAACCTGTTGATCCCACGGAGTCGCGAGGCGCGCTCCTACGGGAATCGGGAGCGGCCGACTATGGATTCCCACAACGGCCGCAGTTTCCCAAGCTGCGGCGGACGCGCGGTACAATCAAACGCGTGAGCGCTAACCCAGTGAAAATGAGGGAGGAAATAGCGCCGTCCCAGACAAATTGCGGCCCCGCTGTGGCGGGCTTCTTCCTCACTGGTTTCCTGCTGGCTTTGTTAGGTGCCATTCTGCCGGCATGGGGATATCACCGGGACCCGGCGGACTTCATCGCGGTAGGCAACTGTTTTCTGAGTGTGGCGATTGGCGTGGTGATCGCCACCTGGCTGGGCCGCCGGTTGATCGAGCGGCGCGGGTTGCGCCAGGTGATGGTTGGCACCTGCGCGGCGTCTTGCGTGACGCTGGTTTATCTGGCTGCGGTGTCTCCGCCGTTCTCAAACTGGTGGCGTCTTGGCGGCCTGCTGTTGTTGGGCGCGTGCGCCGGCGCCTTGAACCGCGCGCTGTTTCAGGCGATATCGGCGAGCTACCGCCGGGATGCCGCGTCCACCGTAATCCGCGGCGGCATCTGGTATGGCCTCGGCTGCCTGGCGGCGACCCTGCTGGTCTTCGGCGCCTTCTATGCATATTCGGTTCCCACCATCCTGCTAATCATGGCGGCAGTGCCGGCGGTGTTTGTGGTTCTTTACGCCAAGGCCGCACTTCCCGCCGCGGAGGCGGGCGTGCATCCCACCCTGCGCCAGGCGATGAGCGACTTCCGCAGCCCCGGTGCGGTGCTGTTCGCCCTGCTGCTGTTTTTTCAATTCGGCAACGAATATTCCATCGCCGGCTGGCTGCCGCTGTTCCTCATTCGGCGGCTTGGCGTCAGTCCTCCCGGCGCGCTCTTGTTGTTGGCGCTGTATTGGCTTTTCCTGATGGCCGGCCGGTTGCTTGCGGTGCCGGTTTTGCCCCGCATGCGCCATCGCAAGTTGGCGCTGGCCAGCGGGGCCCTGGCCCTATTCGGGTGCTTCGTGCTGTTCTTCACCAACAATCCCTT
>CAVXJY010000115.1:0-24265 GCA_963761855.1 Bryobacterales bacterium
ACAAAGCAGGGCCCCTTCCCTCCAGCGCGTTATCTTGCGCGCCTTCACCGGTACTGTGGACCCCTCGGACTCCCTCCTGGCTCCTCGCGATTTCAGCCGTCCGGCTTTATACGCTCGGTCTTTGCCTGACTGGGCTGCCAGGTAGGGTCTCTCCTGTTCCACGCTCTTCTTTGGAAACGTGCCACCGCCCCTTACCCCGGAAAGGTCCAGCAGTCCTTCCGGTCCAGACTGCTGTCTGTTGCCTTCGCCATGACATGACTGGCTCGGCCCTTTCAAACACCTTTCGGCTGATACTATGACGTGGCTGCAGCGTTCACTTGATGTTGCGGCCCGCTTCCTTGCTCTCCACAAAATGGACTTTTGACGCCCCGCTGTGGCCGGCGACATCTCTGCCTTCGGCTGGGGCCTGCTACCGGGCGCTCCGGCGCTTACCCGGACAAGACTTTCACTTGCTAGAAGAACGCGTCTTTCAGGACGCACCATGTCTTACAGGTTACGCCATCGGCGCGGCGAACCGGAAGCGGCATGCCGCCGGCCTCAATGTGCACCCGTCAATGTGCATTCGCCCTCGGTTTACTGGCGGGCATTCGGTTTACTGGCGGGGCGGTGTTCGGGTCTGCCACAATGTTGAGAACGGATGCCGCATACTAAGATCGTCGCCACGCTGGGGCCGGCTACGGATGCGCCGGGCGTGTTGCGCCAGTTGCTGGCGGCGCGCGTTACCGTATTTCGATTGAACGCTTCGCACGGCGACAGGGAGCGCAATATGGCGCGCGTGGCCGCGGTGCGCGCCGCGGCCGAAGAGAGCAAGGTGCACGCCGGCATTTTGCTGGACTTGCAGGGGCCCAAGATTCGTCTCGGCCTTTTTGAAAGCGGAGGCTGCACACTGCGGGACGGTTGCGCTTTCGAGATCACGACCGAGCCGGCGATTGGCTGCGCCGAGCGCGCATCCACCAGTTACGCGAATTTCGCGCACGATGTAAAACCGGGAGACCGCATTCTGCTGGCCGATGGGGCGGTGGAGTTACGGGCGATCGAGAGCGATAACGTGAGAGTGCGCACCGAGGTGGTGAGCGGCGGCCCCGTCGGCGACCACAAAGGCATCAACCTGCCTGGAGTGCGGGTGAGCATTCCTTCACTCACGCAGAAGGACCTGGCGGACCTGCAATTCGGCCTGGACGTGGGCGTGGATATTGTGGCGCTCTCATTCGTGCGCAATGCCGGCGACGTTTTTCAACTGCGGGAGCGGCTGTGCGGGCAGCCGGTTTCGTTGGTGGCGAAAATCGAGAAGCCGGAGGCCTGGGACAACATCGAGACGATTTTGGACGTCACCGACGGCGTAATGGTGGCGCGCGGCGACCTGGGCGTGGAGACGGCGCTGGAGCGCGTGCCGCGCATTCAAAAGTCGATCATCCGGCGCGCGCGCCGCAAGGGCCGCTTCGTGATTACGGCCACGCAGATGCTGGAGTCGATGGTGGAGCACCCGTCGCCCACGCGGGCCGAGGTGAGCGACGTGGCCAACGCCATCTACGACGGCACGGACGCGGTGATGCTTTCCGCCGAGACCGCGGTGGGCAAGTACCCGGTGGAGGCGGTGAAGATGATGGCGCGGATTGCGCTCGAATCGGAAGCTTCGGTGCGGAGCCGCGGCTACCAGGAGCCAGTCCACGGAGCGGGCGCGACCAATGTTGAAGTGCTGGCGGACGCGGCCTATCGCGCGGCGCGGGATTCCGGTGCGGAAGCCATCGTGGTCTTCACCACCACCGGCTCCAGTGCGCGGCTGGTTTCCCGCTACCGCCCGCCCGTGCGCATCTTTGGCATCACGCCGCACGAAAGCACGGCGCGGCAGCTCTCGGTCAATTTCGGCGTAGTTCCGGTGCTGGCGCCGCAAGTTTCCAGCACCGATGAGATGCTGGAGCAGATGGACCGGGTGTTGACTGAAGGCGGCCATCTCGCGGCGGGGCAACTGGTGGTTTTTCTTGCCGGTCAACCGGTGGGCCGGCCCGGCACCACGAACCTGATGAAGATGCACCGGGTGGGTGTGGGGTGAAGACGAACGCGGGGCAAGTGCAGAACGTCGCGGCGGGACTTAGGACGGCTTGCGGAGGCTTCAGCAGACCAGGTCTTCGCGCGCAACGTGCAAGTCTTCCAGATTACCCAAGACAGTGAGCGCAATGTGGCGGGAATCGAAAAAGGTCCGCGCCAGCTCCTGCAAGCCGTCCGCGGCCACCGCTTCGATGCTTTCCAGCAATTCGTCCACCGAAAAAAAGCGGCCGAAGTAAATCTCGTTGCGCGCCAGGCCGGACATGCGAGACGAGGTCGATTCCAGGCCCAGCACCAGCGAACCCTTCAGGTAATCCTTGGCGCGGCGCAACTCTTCTTCGCCTACCGGCTGCTCCTTGAGCTCGCGGAATTCCTTGAGAATCGATTCGACTACGCGGCGTGCGGATTCGCGCGACGTGCCGGCGTAGACCGAGAGGCAGCCGGTATCGCGATAGGGGTTGAGCTCGGAGAAAACTGCATACGCCAGCCCCTGGCGTTCGCGAATGTTTTGAAACAAGCGGGAACTCATGCCGCCGCCTAGCAGGGTGTTGAGTATGTAACAGGTGAAGCGGTCGCGGTGCGGGAGCGGGTGAGAGGGAACTCCCAGGCAGAGATGGACCTGCTCCAACGCCCGCTTATTGCGCAGGGCGATGCGCGCGTGTGTGTGCGGAGCTTGATCCGGTGGCGCCGGCGAGCTTGCCGGCAGCGTTTCAAAGTACTGGCGGGCCAGGTCCACCAGCATCTTGTGCGTCAGATTGCCGGCTGCCGTCACGATCAGATTGGAAGGCGTATAGACGGCGGCGTAATAGTCGCGCAGGGCGGCTTGATCGAAACTGCCGACGGTCTCGCGCGTGCCCAGGATCGGTTTGCCCAGCGGATGGTCCTTCCAGAAGTTGGAAGAGAAGATCTCCTGCACCAGGTAGTCGGGGCTGTCGGCCTCCATCTTGAGCTCTTCCAGAATGACGCCTTTTTCCTTTTCGATGTCTTCGCCACGAAACAGTGGATGGAGCACCAGGTCGGCGAGCACGTCGAAGGCGCGCGATAAGTGCTCGTCGAGGACCTTAGTGTTGAAGCACACCATTTCTTTGGCGGTGAACGCGTCCAGGTTGCCGCCGATCGAATCCACCGAGCGCGCGATATCCTCCGCCGAGCGGCTGGTGGTGCCCTTGAACAGCATGTGTTCGATGAAGTGCGAGATTCCGTTGCGCTCCGCAATCTCGCGGCGAGATCCCGTGCACACCCAGATGCCTACCGAGACCGAGCGGACGTGCAGCATACGTTCGCTGATGACGCGCAAGCCGTTAGCTAGCGTAGTCATTTCGATATCCCGGGCCGGGTTCAAAGATGTGGACATTCAGAGAAGAACTTGCTCTATCTTATCTTGTAACATTGTTCCGCCCCCTAGCGGGTGACGGGGGGTAAGCCGCAAGGGCTGCCGGGATGTGAAAACCATCGGTTGACGGGCGAAGGCCCCTGCCCCACTGTTGCCGCCCTCCGCCGGTGCGGGCCGGTCCGTCATAGTACAATTGAAGCAACTGGAGTCCTCGACCTTAATGAAATTGCACACCGCCGCGATTGTGATGGGGCTCGCGGTTGCTGCGCTCCCACTGCTCGCTAAAGACGTGCCCCTGGCCCGCCCTAAGGCCGGCAAGGTGGATATCCTGCCGCTCGACCAGGTGAAGCCGGGCATGAAGGGTGTAGCCTGGACCGTGTTCCAGGGCACCGAGCCTGAGCCCGTCCCCATAGAGATCATCGGCCGCTGGAAAGACATGTGGGGGCCAAAGCAGGATGTCATCATTGCCAAGATGGGCGGCAAGGCGGTGCGTACCAACGTCGCCGCGGGCATGAGCGGCAGCCCGGTCTACATCGATGGCAAGCTGGTGGGCGCGGTCGCGCTGCGTCTGAGCGTGTTTTCCCCGGACGCGATTTGCGGCATCACGCCGATTCAGTCGATGCTGGAAATCCAGGATTTTGACCAGTCGCGGCCGGACGACTCGCGTCTGCCGGCCAGGCCCGCGCCGCGCAACAGCCAGGCTGCGGTGCCGGGCGAGTTGCTGGGACAAATGGTGGCCGCGGGCGCGGTGGGTGCGGGTCTACCGCCCGACATGCCCACCATGGAACCGATTGAGGCGCCGCTCGCATTGTCCGGCTTCACCGACGACACCCTGCGCGAATTCAGCCCTTTGTTTCGCCAAATGGGAGTCCAGGTGGTGCAGGGAGGTGCAGGAGGCGATCTTCGCGGCAGCCAGCCGGCGCCAGGCTGGGAACACGCTCTCAATCCGGGCGACGCGGTGGCCGGCGTGCTGGTGGACGGCGACCTGACCGTCACCGGTCTCGGTACGGTGACTTACAACGACGGCAAACGGGTGCTCGCCTTCGGGCATCCCTTCTTCGATCTGGGGCCGGTGGACATGCCGATGAGCAAGGGCGAAGTGCTGATGACGCTCGCCTCTTCCTACCAGCCGAGCAAGATGGCTAACGCCACCGAGATCGTCGGCGCGCTCCATCAGGACCGGCACAGCGGCATCGAGGGCGTGCTTGGCGGCGTCAGCCGCATGATTCCCGTCGACGTGCGAGTTCGCGCTTTCGACGATAAGAGCAGAGTGTCGCGCGAGAAGGAGTTCCACTTCCACATCTTCGTGCAGCAGAAGTGGACGCCTTACTTGATGATGCTGACGCTGTATAACTCGGTTTCCGAGCTCAATGAGTTCGCCGAGGAAGCCACTTACCGGCTGAGCGGTCAGGTGGAGATGAACGGCAACCGGAACATCGCGCTTTCCACCATGCAGACCACCGGCGAAATGCCCATGCCGGCGTCCATGATACTGGCCGGCTGGTTCGGTGACAAGTTCAACCGGCTGTATCTGAACAATGTGAAGACGCCCGAAGTGAAGCGGGTAAACGTAACGGTGGATCTGCTGCCGGAGCGGCGGATCGCCGCCATCGAAAATGCGTGGGTGGCCAACGCCGATGTGGAAGCCGGCCAACAAGTCCCGGTCAAAGTTTTTCTGCGGCCCTACCGCGGCGACCCCATTGAACGCGATTTCACCATCCGCATTCCCGAAAGCTTCGCCAAGGGCGAGCATCGTATTTTGCTCAGCGACGCTGAAACGGCCGACCGCTTGCAGAATATGGCGGGTATGATGAGCCATTTTCTGGACATCCCCGAAACCGTCTCGCTGCTGAACCAGGAACGGTCCAACAACCGGCTGTATATTTCGCTGATGGAAGCGAGCCCCACCGCATACTACGACGACAAAACCATGCCCAGCTTGCCGGGCTCGGTGCTCAACGTCATGCAGGCCGGGCGCTCGCCGGGCCGTTCCCTGATCACCACGCCTGAAACCGCTGTCGAGCAGATGGCGCTGCCGTTCGATTACGTGGTTACCGGCAGCTTCACGCTACAGATCCACGTCAAATGAAGACGGCGCAGCTTGGCTGGGAAGGCAACCTCGAAAGCGGAATCGTACTGGCGGGTAGCTGCGGACAAAGAACAAAAAGCGACTCGCAGCAGACGATCGTAAATAAACGCGGATCGAAGGTGATTGGTCTATCTGCGTTGATCGGTGTTTGTCTGCGGCGCAAAATCGTTTTGGGGATTTATCCTTCCCAGGCCATCGATCGTACTGTGCGCCGGTCTCATCCATGGAGCGATTGTCTGTCCACATCACGAATTTCCTCATGAACCGACTATCGATTTTCTTCCTTCGAGCCGCGGCCGTATTTGCTGCCTGCGCCGCGCTCCATGCGGGCGATACCCGCTTCTGGTCGCAGGGCGAATACGCCGATTTCGAAAAGGGCGAGGTCAAGAAGTTGTCGCTGCGCAGCGACGGTCTGGTCACGCTGGCTCCGCAGTCGCGCGAACTATTCGACACGTCGCTCGTTTACCTGTGGGCGATGGCGCGCGATTCCAAGGGCGTGCTCTACGTCGGCGGCGGCCCCAACGCTAAGCTCTACCGCATTCCGCCCGGTGGCAAAGGCGAGTTGGCGGCGGAACTGGAAGGCCTCGCGGTCCAGGCCATCGCCATCGACGCCAAGGATCGCGTATACGCCGCCACCTCGCCCGACGGCAAGGTATATCGCATTGCAGGCAGCGCTAAGCCAGAAGTCTTCTTCGACCCGAAGACCAAGTACATATGGGCTCTCGATTTTGACGCGGCGGGCAATCTATACGTGGCCACCGGCGATCCGGGCGAAATCTACCGCGTCGCGCCCAACGGTAAAGGCGCTCTCTTCTTCCACGCCGACGAGACTCACGTGCGCTCGATGACACTGGACGCCAAAGGCAACCTGATTGTGGGCACCGAACCCCGCGGCCTGGTGTTGCGCGTTGCGCCCACCGGTGAGGGCTTCGTCCTCTACCAGATGCCGAAAACGGAAGTGACGGCAGTGGCCGTTGCCGCCGATGGCTCGATATACGCCGCCGCAGTGGGTGGAAAATCGGCGCCCTCCGCGCCAACGCCGGCCCCGCCGCCGCAATTGACGCGGGCCGTCGCAGCCACGGTTTCAGTACTGGCACCGGGAGCGCCACAGCCTGCGCCGCGCCTGCCGGTTCTGCCCCCAACGCTCGCACCATCCACGGGAGTGACCGGCGGCAGCGATGTATATCGTATCCAACCCGACGGCGACCCGGAACGCATCTGGACGGACTCGCACGATGTCGTTTATGCCATCGGCTTCGACGCCGAAGGCCGCGCCATTTTAGGCACCGGCAACCACGGCGGCGTGTATCGCGTCGAAACGCCGTTTCTTTACACGGCTCTGCTGACGACCGCGTCCACCCAGGTGACGGCGTTCGCCAGCGGCCCCGGGGGCCGTCTCTATGCCGTCACCGGCAACGTGGGCAAGTTGTACGAAATCGGGCCGGGGCTGGAACGCGAGGGCACGCTCGAAAGCGACGTGTTCGACGCCGGCTTGTTTTCGCAATGGGGACGGCTCACCTTCGAGGCCCGCCTGGACGGCGGCAGGGCGGCGCTGGCCACCCGCAGCGGCAACCTCGATCAGCCGCAGCAAAACTGGAGCGCGTGGTCGGCCGGCATCGACGATCCCAAGGGCGCAACCGTCGTTTCCCCGGCGGCGCGTTTCCTGCAATGGAGAGCCACCTTCACTGCGAACGCGGAAGGCCGTTCGCCGGAACTGGAATCGGTTGACGTGGCCTACCTGCCCAAGAATCTGGCGCCGCGTGTGGAGCAGATCGAAATTACGCCCGCCAACTATAAATTCCCTTCCCCGATCGTGGCGCCTGCAGCCGGTTCTCAGCCGCAATCGGTGACGCTGCCGCCGCTGGGAGTACGCCGGCCCCCGGCGCCCGCCCCCAGCCTGGAGCCGCCGCCTACCAGCACGCCCGCCTTGCAGTGGGCCAAGGGATGGATCGGTGCGCGCTGGCTGGCGTCCGATCCTAATGGGGATTCCATGATCTACACCATCGAGATCCGCGGCAAAGCCGAGACCGAGTGGAAGCCCCTCAAGGAGAAGGTTGCCGAGAAGTACTGTTCGTGGGATTCGACCGCCTTCCCGGATGGCGAGTACCGCATCCGGGTGGTCGCTTCCGACGCGCCTTCGAATCCGCCCGCCGACGCGCTCACCGGTCAACTGGTTAGCGACCCGTTCACCATCGACAACACGCCGCCGCGCATCAGCGGGTTGACCGCGACCCGCAACGGCGGCAAACTCGAGGTGCGCTGGCATGCCGCCGACGCGCTCAGCAATGTTGCCAAGGCCGAATACTCGCTCGATGGCGGCGATTGGACTGTGGCCGCTCCCGTGACCAAACTCTCCGATTCCCTGGAGCTCGACTACGCCTTAACACTCGATGCCGCCCCCGGCGAGCACACCATCGCCATCCGCGTGGAAGACGATTGCGCCAATCAGGCGGTAGATAAAGTGGTGGTGCGGTAAGGGCCAGACACTGGCGAAACCTCACTGGCCGGCGGTTCGCCGAAGCCGCGGAAGCGCAGTCAGCGTGGCGCCGTAAATCAGCAGAGATAGGAAGAGGGCCACTTTGCGGTCCTGGTGCAGGTCCTGCGTGAGCAGGCGGTAGCCTCCGAGCGCCATAGCGGGATAAACCAGGCGGGTGAGTTCCAGGCGTTCGAATCGCGGCCCCAGCCAGGCGAGCAGCACGGCGGCGATCACGATCACGCTGGTGCGCAGCGTGGCGCAATAGGCGTGGCTGGCGCCGGCGCCGGAGATGGCGTGGTGTAGTCCGGTCAGCCCGCCGGCGAAAGCGCCTGCGGTCAGGCCCAGAAACACAGCGGCCAGCGCCAGGCGAAGAGTTTCCGAACTTGGGGAGCCGCCCCGCAGTCGATAACGAATCGCCAGTGCGTAGGCCAGCGCTGCGGTCAGGGCCCCGAACAGCAGCGCCTCCAACCTGTTGCCCGGCCACTCGGCGGAGCCTAGCAGAAACGCCGCGGCCTGTTGGGGCGCGCCGGAAGCCGCCAATGCCAGCAGCAGGTAAATGCCTCCATGAACCTGGAGTGTCAGCCGTCCGAAGCGGCCGCCCGCCCAAATGCCCACCACCGCCAGCGCCGACCACACACCCGCTGCCGCGGCGCCGGAAAGCAGGATGCGGCTGCCGGCCAGCGCCAGCAGAATGCCGAACGTGGAATAGGTGTAAAAGTTTCGGCCTGGGCCTGCTTGCCGATCGAGCCGCGCAAACGAGACGAGGTAGCATGCGGCGGCGCACGTCAGCGCCAGCGTCGCCATGAAGGGAGCCAGCCGGGCATCGGCCCGCGAAAGGCTCAAGCCTCCGCTCACGCTGATCAGGAAAGCGAAACCGACTTGCGCCGTTTCGAATACGGTGAAGCTGAACCCTCGCAGCAGCGTACGGACGATGGTGCTGGCCAGGTAAATGGCCAGCAAGGCGACCTGCGCGCCGAAGAGCCAGAGGTGAGGGATGGCGGCATAGGTTTCCGGCAGGCCCCGGTCATTGGTCACCAGCCAGGTGGCGAGCAGCACGGAAAGATCGGCCATGACGGCGGTCAACCACCGCTCGTTGAGCCAATGGTCCAGGCAAGCCGATGCCTCCACGGCGGCGGCGATGGCCAGAAACAGGAAGGTCAGGGGCAGCACGTCGTGAGTTCCCAACAGCAGAGCGGCGCCCGCTCCCAGGGCAGCCAGCGTGGCAATGGTGGAAACTACCCCCAGGTTCTTGCGCCAGGAAACCGTCATGCCGAAAACCGCGAAGAGAAAAAGAGTGGCTCCCGCCGTGCCCGCCGAAATGGCGTGTAAACTGACGGTTGCTTCCCAAAGAAGCGGCACCAGCACCGTCGCGGCGGTCAAGCTGTAAACGGCGGCCGCCAGCGTTTCTTTGGCGGGAACTCGCGCCGCCCACATCAGCCAACTGCCGGCGTAAACGATCCCCGCGGCGATTCCCACCCGGTCGGGCAGTGCGCCGGCTTCGGTGAGAGCGCGCAACAGGTAGGCGCCGGCTATGCCTAACAAAGCGCGGCCAATGAGGGGAAGCAGCCCTGCGGCTTGTTCCAGCGGATGCGAAGAGGAAAGGATGCCCGACTCCGCCGCTAGAGTGTGCCCGGTTTCCGAAGACGCTTCCGGCGGCGCGATGTGCGCCTCCGCAAGGCGCAGGCTCCGCTCAATCGAGGTCACGCGCTCGGTGAGGTCCCGGACTTCGCGCGCGAGCGACTCCCACTCGGGTTGCGGCACGGCAACCTCCTCAGGCTTGGCGAGCCTTTTCCTCCTGCCAGGGCGGCAGCAGTTTGATCAGCACCAGGAAAATCACCAACGGCAGAATCATCAGGGCGATTGCCGGCAGCAAACCTTCTCTCGTCACCATCTCCATTTTGTAAGAGGTATAGCCGAGAAAACTCTTGGAGAAGAGTTGCCCGCCGATCACTACATTCCAGCGCATGGCGAAAATGCCGACCAGGGTCAGGCTGCCGGCGGCCATGTACATCGCCTTGCGAGCCCCTTCGGCGAATCTCCACAACTGGTTGGCGGCGAGAATCGCCAGCGGTACCAGGGTGCACAGAATGATTTGCAGAATCACCTGCGAGAACCACAGCCGCGTGTGCACCATGAAATCCAGGCTGCGGAAGCTTTCGTCCGATTCATAGGTGCGGTGCACCAGGTCCAGCATTTCCAATGTGAAGTCGATGACGAAGGTGTAGAAGAGATAGCGCGCAATGGTGTCCAGGCATCGCATATCGATGGCGACCTTACGCAGTTTCGAACAAATCACATAGAGCACCATGACCGCGGCGATGCCGGAGACCATCGCCGAGAATAGAAACACGATGGGCATCAGTGGCGAGGACCACCATGGATTGGCTTTCACCGAGCCGAAGATGAAGCCCACATAGCCGTGGAGCAAAAACGCCGAGGGGATGCCGACGACGGTGACCGCGTAGCCGATCTTGTCGTCGATGCGGCGCGCCTCCGGGCTGACGTTGTACGAACCTAGCGTCAGCGCCCTGTAAATGAGGCGGCGGATGCCAGTGGTGGTTTGCGCCAACCGCACGATTTCGGCTCGGTATTCGAGCCAGATTTCGACCAGCAGCACTACCGTGAGGTACCACAAGTAGACGAAGCCGAACATGGCCATGGCGGAGGAAGTGTGCGGCGTCAGGTACATTTCAAGCGACCGCTCCGGGTGTCCCAAGTGAAGCTGCAGGGGCAGCGGTGCGACCAGCAGGAAGGCCAGCGCCGTCAGCAGAGCCAGCCGGTAGGTAGGCCGCACCGCGTCCACTTTGAAAACCCGTTCGAGCGAGGCCAGAATGAAGGCTCCAGCCACCAAACCGGTGATGTAGGGGTAGAGCACAATGAGAACGCTCCATTGCAGTTCCACCTCGTTCGGATACATGAAACCGTCTACGCCAGCTATCATTGCGTCGCTCCTCTAACGCACCGCGCCGTCCAGGTTCTTGTAGTAGACCTTGGCCCGGGTGGCCATGTACGGCTTCAGCACCTCGACCTTGTTGTTGCGCAGTATCTCGTGCACCGGGTCCTTGGGGTTCTTGAAATCCACCAGCAGACGGGCGCCAGTGGGACAGTTTTCACAGCACGCCGTGGTGAGACCCTTGGTGATGCGGTGGTAGCAGAGCGTGCATTTGTCCACGGTCTGCTTCTGCGGATGCAGGTACCGGCACCCGTACGGGCAGGCTTGCACGCAATAGCGGCAGCCCAGGCAATAGGTTTCGTCCACCAACACCACACCGTCCGGACTGACGAAGGTGGCACCCACCGGGCACACCTGCACGCACGGCGAATTGGCGCAGTGGTTGCACAGCTTGGGGACGAAGAAGCTCTTGAGGTCCTCGCGCGTGGAAGGCGGAAATCCCTCCATCGCGCCATCGGGCGAATCCACCCGGGGCTGGTCTTCGTCCGCTATCTGGTAGCGCTCCACCCAGGTGCGGAAATAGCCATGCGGCACGTTGTTTTCCTTGGAACAGGCGCGCACGCAGTTACCGCAGCCGATGCACAGGTCGATGTCGATGACCATGCCCCACCAATGGTCGGCCATCTTGTAGGCATCGCTGGCCGGCTCGGCGCCGGTGATCTGTTCCAGCGTCGCACCCACCGACGCCAGCACCAGCAGCTTGCCGCCCACTTTGAACAAATTACGCCGGCTGATATCCATGCTCGTCTCCTTGCCTCAGAGGTGCGGGTTGTGTGGTTGATGGCACTGATTGCAGGCCACGCCGCCGGAATGTTCGGCGGTAACCACCTGGGGGAAGCTTCGCGGCTTGGCCGCGTCTTTTTCGTGGCAGAGCCGGCAGAGGTTGGCAACGTCGGGCAGTTGGGGAACGTGAGCCGCCGGATCGTCGGCGTGTTGCGCCAGGGGCCCATGACAGGCTTCGCAGGCTACGTGAGCGTGTTTGCCGGCGGCGCGCGCTTTGGCTTCGTCATCGTGGCAGACAACGCAAGTGTCCTGCCCGGCATATGCGATGCGATGCTGCCGGACCAGAGCAAGCGCACCCGGGCGATAGTGGCCGTATTGTCCAAAGGCCTTGGGGACAATAGCGCTGCGCACCACCAAGAAGGCGGCCAGACCGGCCAGTAAAATCAGGGCCGGGCGAATCAAGTGACCTGCATCCCGCACCAAACGCCGCAATGCTCCCTCTTTCCGCGCTAACCGCCTGACTGCGCAGGAACGATCCGGTAGCTATCAGGCAATATAAGCACCAACAGGCCTTTTGATCGAAAAACTGGCAATGGAATTGAATTTGTTGAGGATTTCGACAAATAGACTGCCGGAATCGCAAGTGCGATTGGGCTACATTGCGCAATGAGTGGGGCAAAATGCGCCCTCATCCGTGATAATCAGCAGGAAGTGCAGGAATTATGAACAGTACGGACTTTCGGTTGCCGATAGCCTCACCGCCGGGCCGACTGGGCACCAGCGCTCCCGTGGCAACCGAACAGGCGGATATATGCGTTGGAAAACACAGGCTTTCCGGTCCACACCCAGCTATGTGGATCGTGCCAAACGGGATCGGTATCCCTGGCGACAATTACGTCGATGGGCAGGTTGCGGCAGACTTCCTCGAGGCTGGCTCCGGCCGGCTGACCGGCGGCGGGATAGAGTTGCTCCAGGCGGGCCACCATCGGGCCGCAGAGCTTGGGATCGCCACCATATGGTGTATCGCATCGCCGGCCTGCGGCTACGATGCGTCGATCCGCGTATAGCATGGCGTCGGTTTCCTGCTGGTCGACACCGGGGTTGTACTGCAGCGCGGCAGTCTCTGGCGTGGTGGCCCGCACCCATTCATAGGCGGTGCGCGCGGCATAGTTGCGTTGGCCGAAGTGGCGGTCGGGAGCCATCCACTCGAGTGGCGGGAGCACTCCCCGGTCAGCCAGAATCGGGTAGAAACGAACGATGGCGATCTCATACGCTGTGCCGGCGGCGCCCAGCGCGATCAAAACCGTCAGCAATCGTCTGCGGCGCATGGAAAGAAAGTTCGGCCGGTCACGCCAGACATCCACCGCCCAAAGAAGCAGCACGAACTGTGCGGGCAAGAACCCGCGCCAACCCAGGTCGTTGTTGCCGTTCACGTTAGAGCTGAGGAAGGTGCAGATGAGAGTGCTGGTCGCCAGCATGGTCAGACAGGCAACATCTCGCCGGGAGAGCGGCTCACCGCTGGCACGCAATTGGCGCCATTTGATTCCCGCCACAACGAAAAAGAACCCGAACTCCAGCGCGTAATTCAGTGGCAGTAAAGGCCCGTTCACCAGAATCAGACGCAGCCAGTTTGGCATGCCCGGCCACACAGGGACCAGGGCGGTCATCGAGAAGGCCCGCACGGTGAAGTGAATCGGAGACCCGGCCGAGAGTACCGCGGGAGTTTGCGCCAGGTCGTGCAGATACGGGTAAACGAGAACGCAACTGACGATGCCCGCAATCGCCAGGACCGTCGCGTCGCGCCGCCAGCGCCTGGCAACACAGATCGCCGTCCAGACGCACAGGAAGACAACGAAGGTGAATGCCACCCAAATACAGGTGCCAGCCGCCGAGGCGAATGCAGCACCGGCAGCCGCGCCGTAGCGCGCCCACCCGGTCCAGCCGGTCTTGGAGGCCCCGTGCCACAGCAGCAGAAAGCCGGTGAAGGCCGCAATCAAGGCGGCAACCGCGTGCGGCGCCCAGATGGCGCTGTGTAGAAACCAGTCGACGTATTCGTTCCAGCATTCCAGGCTGGGGAGAACGAAATTCATCTGCCCTCGGGCGTACAGGGACAGCAGGAACATGCCCGGCAGGATATCGAGACCGGTGATTCCCATCAGCAGCACGCCGATCCGCAAGCGCCGCGCCAGGGCGTTTTCCGGGTTACCGGCGAACAGGCGCAGGCAGGCCGCCAGTAGCGCCATTAGCCCGATGCCGCACCAGAACGCACCTCCGATCTCCGCATGCCGCGCACTCACCCAAGGGGAACCCAGGCGATTTACCAGGGCGCATATCATCAGCCAGAAATAGTGATAGCGGAGCGCCGCCGGCGGCCTGGGCAGGAAGAGCGGATTCTGCGGCGGAACACCGGTAGTGGCGATGGAATGAACCAGCGATGCGCGCAGCGAATAATCGAGCGAGTTGGTCGGATAATAAAGCCGGCTGCCGGCCTGCACATCCACCAGATAAAACAGTGTCACCAGCAGCCACACGCCGATCACGGCGGCAAAAAACACCCATTGCCTGGGCAGCCGAGGACGGCGCACCCAACCCGTCCTGGCGTGAAATGCCAGGAGCACCAGCAGCGCCAGGTCCGCCGCCAGGTACACGTCCTGTACCACGTTCATGGAGCCGTATCGGCCCGCGAAATAGGTCAGAATCGGGCAAAGGGCGATGGCGAGCGGAAGGCTGATTACGGCGCGAAACGCGGCGCTGCGGGTTCGGAATTCAAACAGGTTGAACGCAAACCCGAGTAGATAGCCAGGCACCCACACAAACAATGGGAAAATCAGAATCGCCAGCAGGCTTCCCCTCACGTCGGCGGCCATGAAGTGGTATTCGGGCATTACCATCCGGAATTCGTTTCAGTGTACCTGTATTTTAGCGTCCAATCGGCGCAGCGAGACGGATAAGACGAAAGAAGGTATGGCGGACCAGCATTTTCCAATCGAAAGATGAGCATGAAATGGGCTCTGTGCGGCCGGAGTCGAAGCGGTAGGAGAAGGACGAGGCCGCGCAGCGGCCGAGTTCCTTTCTTTGGTTTTGGATTTCGATGAGAAGCCGTCGTCGAGACGGTGGGAATGTGCGAATCCCGCCGGGGTTGCGGGATTTGCAAGGGGCGGTGGGAAGGGTGGAAAACCTGGTTTTGGTTTTCCATGCTTTCCACCGCCCCGGCATTTCCACCGGCTTCCGGCCTCGTTACCGGAACCGCGGTGGAACCGGCGGCTGCGCCTTGCACTGCCGCAGGAGTTTGGCCTTGGCGGCGCTCATCCGGCGCGCACACTCGGTGTCGCTCATCGCCGAGGCTCCCCGCTCCATGGCGGCCAGGCTGAGACCCGGCCTCAGGCATTTCTCCACCTTCGGCAGCGATGTCAGTTTCTCGAACGGTGTCCGGTAGTCTTCGCTCTTGTACTTCCGCTTCCGCTTGCCCCGCTCGTCCACGCTCACCGTCGCGAAGCCGCATGGCCGATGGTAGTTCAGATACGGGTTCAGGTAGTGCGCATAGAACTCCCCGATGGCTCCAGCGTGCTCGCCAGCGATGTAGCCGTAGCCCATCAGCTTGCGGATCACCGCCCCATTCTTGCCCTCCACCAGAGCATTGTCCTGACTGCGGCAGGCGCGGCTTTTGGTGAACTCCGCGCGCAGTTTCTCCAACAGTTCCGCCACCCGATGGTTGATGTACTCCGATCCGTTGTCGGCGTGAAACCCCAGCACCACGAACGGAAACTGCCGCAGCACGGCCTCCAGCACGGGCAGCAGATAGGCTTCGCTGATCTTGCTCGCGCAGCCCACCACCTGCCATTGCGTCACCGCGTCCACTGCGTTGATGTGATACACGCCTTTGTTGCCGTCCCAGTCGCCCTGATGGACTGTGTCCACCCGCAGAAATCCGGCTCGGCCCTGCGGCTCGGGCCGGCGCCGCTGGCCGATCGAGATCGCCGTGGGCCGCGTCGCCTCGAACACCGCGGCCTGATTGCGGTAGCGCGCGCTGGCTCGCAGGTTGTACAGATGCGACACGCTGATCTTCGCCAGCCGCCGGTACCGCAGGTCGCCGAACTGCTCGTACTCGCGTTCGAGAATCCGCCGCGTGGCCGGCCCGCTCAATCGCTCGTGCGCCCGGTCCACTTCCGCCAGCAGCGCGACGTCTTCGGCGGTGTACCGCGCGTTGAAACGATGCCTCCGGTAGGGCGCCGCCTTCACCGCGCCGTGATCCAGAAACGCCCGGATCAGTCGCGTCATCTGCGACGCGCTCATCCCCGTCACCTTTTCCATGTACGCGCGGACAACGCCGCGCTCCCGCTTGCTCAGCGCGCCATACCGCTGCGCCGCCAACACGCGCTCCACCCAGGCGTATTTTTCCGCCCGTCCGCACCCCGCAAACTCGATCGCTTCGCTCGAGGTCAGGAATTCGCGGATCTGCTCCCGGCTGAGGCTCTCGGCATTCCCCATGCGCACTTGCACCCGGCCGCGCCACGCCTACCCCATCCTCCTCTGTTTCATGCTCACCTTGCATTGGAAACCGCCCCAGCCTCTTTGCCCCTTTCATGCTCATCTTGCATTGGACAATTCTGACCGGCCCTTGGGCGCCCAGGTGGTGTGAGTCTATGCGAAGATGTGAGTGGCCATGGCGCAGTCAATGGAACGCGGCTGGAGTCGCGATTGCAGGACCACGCGTCAGGGCACACTTCAAAACCCGTGACTCAGGATCATTCTTCAGCGGAACCGCGCCGGGCCGTGATCGTCGTCCCGTGCTACAACGAAAGCCGCCGTCTGCCGGTTTCCGATTTTCGGAAGTTTCTCGACCGGCCGGGCGCCGAGTTGCTGTTTGTCGATGACGGCAGCACCGACAATACGGTCGAAGTGCTGCGCGGCATTTGCGCCGGCCATGAAGGCCGCGCCAGCGTGCTCGAATGCGCCAGGAACGGCGGAAAGGCGGAGGCCGTGCGTCGCGGCATGCTCGCCGCGCTCGAGGGAGGCGCCGCGTACGCCGGTTTCTGGGATGCGGACCTGGCGACTCCTCTCGACGACATTGCCGCGTTTTTGCACGTCCTCGAAGCGCGGCCGGAGATCGATATGGTGTTCGGCTCCCGCGTGAAGCTCCTGGGCCGCAAGGTGGAACGCTATGCGGTTCGTCATTATCTGGGAAGAGTTTTTGCGACCGCGGCCTCGGTGGTTTTGGGGATGGCGGTCTACGACACGCAGTGTGGCGCCAAGATATTTCGCGCCGTACCGGCCACCAGCGGTCTCTTCCACCAACCCTTCTGCAGCCGTTGGGTGTTCGACGTGGAGGTGTTCGCCCGCTATATCCGCAAGGCCGGCTCTGCCAGCGCCGCGGCGGAACGAATCTACGAATTCCCGCTGATGGTCTGGCGCGACGTCGGCGGTTCCAAAGTCAAGCCCAGCGACTTTTTTGTGGCTTTCCGCGACATCATGAGAATCTATTGGAGATACATGCGCAGCGCATGATGGATTTGCAGGCCCTGCACCACCTTGATACGATGAGGATGTCCCTTTCACGGTGGGTGTAGCTCAGCTGGTAGAGCGCTGGATTGTGGTTCCAGTGGCCGAGGGTTCGAATCCCTCCACCCACCCCATACACATCAAACCTGTTTCCGTCCAACGGACACTGGGCGGAAACTGTCGCGTTTTTCGCGGCGTGGCGCAGCTCGAGGCCGCTGCCACCCAACGCCGAACTCGTGCTGAATCTTTGCCGGGACTAATGCAGGAGTTCTTCTAAACGTGAACGATAAGTTCGACTCACGCGCAGCGTCTTGCCGTCTCGCAGCGTTAGAACTGCATCTCGATTCGCTGAAGGTTCCACGCGAACAATGCGTTCCACCTGCACGATCGTCGAGCGGTGAACCCGGACGAACTGCTTCCGGTCGAGACGAGCTTCCAACAGGGTAAGAGGCTCGCGGATCAAGTGGGTTTTGCCGCCTACGTGCAATCCAGCGTAGTCTCCCAACCCCTCGATCCAATCCACGTCCCCGACTTGCACGAAGGTAAACTCATTACCCCGGCGCACAGGAAATCGCTTGATCAAACCGCCATTTGCCTCTTTATCTGTGGTCGCCAGAAGTCCATAAAGCCGCTCGAAGATGGCCTCCTGGCGATGAAGAGACAACATGCGCCGTGCACGTTCGATACAAGCCCCGAATCGTGCGTCGTCAATTGGCTTGAGGAGATAGTCGAGCGCTTCGACATTAAACGCATCCAAGGCGTACTCTTCATGCGCAGTAAGGAACACTATGCACCGGGCTTGTTCTCGAGGCAACTCTCTAAGAAGATCCAATCCGGAAATACCGGGCATTTCAACGTCGACAAAAATCAGATCGGGCGATACCTGCGGAATCTTCGCGCGCGCCTCCTCGCCGGTACTGCACTCCCCAACTACGTCCATGTCGGAATAGGCGCTTAAGCGTGTAGTGATACCAACTCTGGCTAGGGGCTCATCATCGACAACCAGAACCCGAATGTTCATTGTCCAGCCTCTTGAGAAACTATAGAAGACGCGGTGGCCAGAGGGAATTACATCGAGACTAAGAACCGGTTGTTCTTCGCAGTGGCGACCGTAACTCGGCCTTGTTCTCCATAGAGCTTTTCCAGTCGCGTCTTGGTGTTCGCCAGGCCAAGTCCATTTCCTTCATCACCGGACTGCAGCAGGCCCTCCATACGGTCATTTTCTATATCGATTCGAAGTTGACCTTCGATGATACAAGCTGTGATCGATACCTCGCCCCCATTCGGGCAACGTGCGATTCCATGCCGGATCGCATTCTCCACAATCGGCTGCAAGAGAAACCTGGGGACCTGTGCCTCGGAAGCTTCGGGGCTAACGCTCAGCGAGACGGGCTTCCCATATCGTTCAGCGTTCGGCGGTTCGCAAAGGAAACTGAGCCGTTTCGATGATCTGCATGGCAGCCGTTTCGCCCCATCGCAGTTTGCGGCGCCCGCCTGCATGGTTTCCGCCCTTGTATCCCACCACCAATAGCGCCTTCAGGTGATCAGGTAGCGCTTCGCGTGCCGCCATGCACTGAGCCTGGAGCCGTGCCGGGCCGAAGGACGCGCACGGGCCAGGAGATTGGCACCGCCAGGGCGACCTTAGCACCACCTGGCGGGTAGTGCTTGGAGGCCCGTGGTCTCGTTAATGGTAAATAACGCCCGGTGTGAAGCGTTCCGTTCGTCTGGACAGAGGCGATTCGCGGAGCCTGCCGAAGACGGATTTGGGCAGGCCGTTTCCAAGCAGCTTACTCGCTCTACAAACGTCTGACTTTGAAAATGATTTTGCTCATTTTCCAAACTAATTGATTTTCTTCGCCTTCTTAGCCAAAATAGTCAAAGGCATTGACAAAGTTTGTCAGCCGGTATATATAGAAAGACACGCCAGAGCAGCTCTGGTTAGTTAATTACATAGACTGGAGACGAAGATGAAGAAGGATGAAACGTTAGTCATTTCCGCTGAACCAGTGGAAACTCTCGAAGCTCCTACGGTGGCACAGGTATTCACAATTATCGCCACCGCAGCCGCTCTCGGTGCCGCCATCGCCGCTGTCGCCTCCTAGGGTAGGAATCCAACGGTGGGGCCTGTGCTACAGGCCCCACGTTCGAGACAAGGCAAGCTATCTAATGGGTTGAGCCGCTGACGGCGGTACGGTCCGGCGTGCGTCCGTAAGCTGAAGGCTCTCGCCGGGCTCCCCGCGGCCACGATCAAGCGATCCCTGATTTCGTGACCTCGGGGAACAGAAGCAGTAGCTTCGTTTGTCCCGGACCATTCTTAGCGAGTCGTTAGAGGTGTAAGGAATAGAACTTTTCTACGGCGGCCTTGGGGCAAACAGGGTTATCTTTTGGGTAAGTGAATCGTAATGAAACCGACATCGGTGGAATTGCAGGTGGCGTTGACAGATACAGTCGTATTCCAGCCGCTGTTATTTCATGAAGAGGCCGGCGACGTGCTCGTGGGAGTCCGCGAGGGCCAGTTTCTTTCGGTGTCGCCCACGGGCGCCCTGGTTATTCAATTGCTCCGGGAAGGCCACTCGGTGGGTAGTGTGCGCAAACGCCTCGAGCAGGAGCTTGGGACGGCGGATTTCACGATCCTGCCGCTGCTGGAGTCTTTGCTCGCAGCGGGCGCGGTGCAAGCCATCGGCTCGCGAACGTTGCCGGCGCCGAGTTCAGCGCGACAGGGAGTGCCTTTCAAGGCCGCGTTGGGCCGGGTTGCCTGGCTGTTCTCTCCGCTTGCGTTGGCTGCCTATTTGCTGCTCGCCGTTGCTGGCGCCCTGGCGCTGTCCGTTTGGCCGTTTTTAGGCCTATCTGAGTTGTTCGCACACACTAAATACTCCGAGCTGGCAATTCTTGGTGTTCTGATCGGAACTCTCAACGCCGTCAAGCACGAACTGGCCCATGCGTTGGCAGCCGCGTACCTGGGTGTTGACTCGCGGCTGGCTTTTGGCTACCGGTTTCTGTTCCCTGTGCTGCAGACGGAGTTCACCGGCCTTTGGGGCGTGCCGCGTAATAGGCGTTTTGTCGTATACCTGGCGGGAATGGCGAGCGATTTGCTGACCCTTGCGGCACTCGCGATTGTGGCCGTGGTTGTTCACGCTTACGCCACACCCACAACGGCCTCCGGGCTGCTGGCCATCTTAACGCTCTCTTTCTTCGTCATACTCTCCCAGGTCGCGTGGCAGTTCAATTGTTTTGTGCGAACGGACCTCTACTATGTGCTTGCATCCCTGCTGAACTGCCGGAATTTGCACGCGGACGCGAAAGCGTGGCTGCGTCGCTTTCGGCGCCCGCTGTCGCCGAGGATTGAGCCGCGCGTGGCACTGAAGATCAAGCTGTACGGAGGCGCCATTGCTGCCGGCTACGTCTTATCGGCTCTGGCCGTGCTGGCTGGTGTAATCGAACTTGTGCGCACGCTTCTTCGCTCCAGTTCCATTGTGGCGCCCGGCCTGCTTGTTCATTTTGACAACAGTGACAAGGCGGCTATGGCCGGCACCCTTTTGTTCGGTTTCCTGATCGTGGGATGGGCGAAGCGCCGGGAGATGGGGGCAGCGAAAGTTATTTATCAAATTCGCGCCTCGGGAGCGATTTGATGGCTGAGACCGGCACCGCAAATCTTGAGATGCTCTGCCGCTCGGCGAAGGACGACGACCGGGTAGCCTTGTTGCCGCTGACGATTCGTTCTGTGGGCGGCCAGTGCCTGCTGCTGCGCATGGACACGGGTGCAATGGTTCGAACCTCCCCGCTGGGCGCCGAAGCAGTGAGGCTGTTGCGCAAAGGAAACTCGATTGGAAGGGTAAAGGCCGTGCTCGGCGAGAAGTATGGCTTTCGGGCCGAGAATGTCGACCTCACGCCGCTGCTACACTCGCTGGCCGTCAAGGATTTGATCGTCAGGATCGGCGAAGAGCCTCTGCTGTCGAAACTCGACCCCGTGTGGACGAGAAAGTGGAGGTCGGCTTCCAGGAGCCTGGCGGCCAGGCTGATCGCGTTCGCGATCCGGTACGTCCCGCTCTCCTCTCTCCTCCCACTTTTGTACGAGCAGCGGCAGGAGCGAAGCCCACAGATGCTGGCCCGCGTTGAAGCCAATCTCGGGCGGGCCGCCGGCCTCCAATTGCCGGCCGGGGAGCGCCGCAGAGTTGCGCAGCTCAATTGCGATTTGCTCCTGCGCACTCATATAGACCGCCTGTTGGTTTCAACTCTGTCCCCGCGGCGGTTGCGCCAGTGGTTCGACGAATACATGACAGTCGAGGGCGGCGCACGCCTGGAGGAGGCGATCAGGTCGGGAAAGCGCGTAGTCCTCTGCGGGTTTCACACGGGATCGTATAGCCTGCTTCCTTACCTGCTGGCAGCCAAAGGCTACCCGGTCACGGCGTTGATCCATGCCGGAAAGGCGGAACAGCAGACCGCGGAACAGACGGTGATGCGGCTGGCAAAGGCTGGCCAGGGCCACGATCTCGACCTGGCTTACGGCAGTCTCGGCATCCGCGCCCTGTCCCGCGCTCTCGACCGGGGGCGGCCGGTACTCATCTTGCCGGACGCGTTCGTCGCCGATGCGGGGCACGGCGTTCCTGTCGATTTCCTGGGTGTGAACCTGCGGCCCAGCACGGGGCTGGAATGGCTTTGCCGGTCGCGCGAAGTCGAGGTCTTCCCGGTCTATTTGCAGATCGCGCCGGATGGCGGCTACCGCCTCGTCGTCGGTGAAGGAATATCGGCGCAGCCGGAAGGCTCGCAGGACGCGATCACGAGGCGCGTCTACAGCGTTCTCGAGAAGGTGGTCAACAACGCGCCGGCGCAGTGGCTGAGATGGAAAGATCTGGACAACATGGTTTCCAACTGACGTGCTTCCAACCGCGCATACAAGTCGGGTCTTCGCGCTAGCCGGCGCGCTGGCGCTGACGAGCCATCTGCGCGCCGACGTGCTGATTTCGGAGGCGACAAGCGGCGCTGCCGCCGGACGAGACGTGCGGGCTACTCGCCTCACCATGATCAAAGACCTGAAAATGCGCGTGGAAACGCGCGGCTCGGGTGAAGCTGTGGTCGCGCTTTACGATGCCGCGGCGGGAGAGGAAATCGATCTCGACTCCAAAAAGCGAGAGGCCCGCATCAAGAAGTTTGCCGACATTCGCAAGGCTGCCGAGAAAGCGGTCCCGGCAGAATGGGTGAAGTCCTCGATTCAGCCCACCGGGGAACACGAAACCATAGCTGGCGCAGCCTGCGGGGAATACACGTTTACGATACGCGTTCCGGTGATCAAAGACGGCAAGCCCACACTGCTGATGACGGGCAAAGCCTGCATCGCCAAAGATACAGGCGGCGCCGAGGAGTACCGCAACTTTGTGGCTGCCGTGAGTCGGACTGGATTCGTGATGAACTATACCAGTAACAACATCGTTCTGGTTTCACTGGCGCGGGCGGAGACCACGCTGTACGAGCTGCTGTCCGGGGTCGGCGGGATTCCATTGCGAATCGACCGGGACATCAAATTTCAAGGCGGCTTGCTGGCCGGGTTGCTCAACAGAAGCGCGGGCAGCCGGAGTAACATGGTGACTCGCATCTCGACGAGCCCACTGCCGCAAGCGGATTTTTCCATCCCGGCGGCATGGGAGTCGGTCAACAAATGAAAGGCGCGCTTCCAATTGCGGAGTCGGTGGCGGCTGTATGAAGAGGCCTCTGAAACCATTTCTGCGCGCCGCGGTCATCGGGCTGTTGCTGCTCGACGGCTGGGGGCTCGACGATGTTGGGGGTTTTTTCCGGGACCCGGCGCGGTGCGCAGCCTGCTTCCTTTTGGTGGCATTCGTGGTGCTGACGCCGCTGCTGCAGAAGCCAACGCCGCTGGCCGCAGGTACGCGCCCGAATGCGAGCCAGTGCTGGTTGATTCTCTCCAGCCAGGCGGCGATTCTGTTCCTCCAATGGTTCCTTCCACACGCCGACCGCCACTCTCTCTGGACCTTTACGGATCCGAACATCCGCGCTGCGGGGGCGTTTCTGTTTGTCGCCGGCGGAGCCGTTCAGTTGTGGGCGATTCACACGCTCGACCGCCAATACAGCCCTTTCGTGACGATTCAAAAGAACCATCAACTGGTGCAAAGCGGTGCTTACCGTTTCGTGCGGCACCCCATCTATCTCGGACTGCTGATTGGCTTCCCAGGCCTCATACTCGTCTTTCGCAGCCGCGTGGTGTTTCCTGCGCTGATTCTGACGGGACTGTTCATCGCTTTGCGGATCCGGTGGGAAGAGCGGCTGCTCCAGGGGGAATTCGGTCAACAGTTCACCATCTACCGGCGGCAGACGGCGCGGCTCATTCCTTATATTTACTGAGCTGTCCGCACTCAGGCGGCGAAGAAGTCGAGTCTTACGGAAGCGGTTGGAAATTTTGGTTCAATACGGAAAAGGAGGTAATGTCATGAAGTTGTTCGTAGGCCCTTTGCTGGCGGTGGCCGTGCTCGGATCCGTACTCGGGACGGCTGCGCCGGCGGCCGACAAGGCCAAAGATCAAGACAAGCAAGAACCGGCGGAATCCACTAATAAAGAGATCGAGTTGAAGGCCTGCGGGCCCAGTAACAAGGAAGCGCGTTTCTCCGCTGGCACAGACAAGACGAAGCACCCGACCGCGGCGCCGGCTCCCAATCAAGCAATTATTTACGTGCTCCGGCCTACGCTCATGGGGAATAAGATCCAAACCAAGCTGGCAGTTGACGGGCAGTGGAAAGGCGTCAACCGAGGTGACAATTACTTCTTCTTCACGCTCGATCCAGGCGAACATTACTTCTGCTCGCAATCCGAGAACCGCAGCCTTCTGACCCTGAAGGTGGAAGCAGGAAAGACTTACTATCTGCAACAGCACATTCACCTGGGAGCGATGAAAGCCCGCAATAAGCTCGAGCTGATGACCGAGGAAGAAGGCAAAGCGAAGCTGGCCGATGCTCATCCGAGCACATGGGCCATCAAATAGCCAGGCGCCAGTTACAGCTTTGGCTTCAAGTCCAGGACCTTCACCAGAAAAGCCCAACGGTCGGCAAATTCGTCGATGGTTTTCGACGTCGGTGTGCCGGCACCGTGGCCGGCGCGCGTTTCGATGCGGATCAGAATCGGGGCCGACCCTTGTTGTAGGCC